>CAZCAC010000021.1:0-84637 GCA_964496575.1 uncultured Planctomycetaceae bacterium
ACAAGAAGATCGTGGGCGGCATGCTGAAGCGGGTGCTGCGCGCGCTCGTGGTGATGCGCGTGGAGGGCGTGTGGATCGAGGTGACGCGGCTGGTGGTGCCGACGCACTCGGACGATCCGCGCGACATCCTCGAGATGAGCCGCTGGCTGGTAAGAACGCTGGGACCGGACGTGCCGCTGCACCTCTCGCGCTTCCACCCCTCGTACAAGCTCGGCGGCCTGCCGCCGACGCCGGTCGAGACGCTGGAGCGGGCCTACGAGATCGCCCGCGACGCGGGGCTGCACCACGTCTACGTCGGCAACGTGCCGCGGCACTCGGGACAGGTCACCTTCTGCCCGAGCTGCGAACGGGAAGTCGTCAGGCGGCGCGGTTACGCGAAGCCCTGGCTCGGGATCGAGGACGGCCGCTGCGAATGCGGCGAGACGATTGCGGGAGTCTGGTCATGATTGGGGATGGAGCTCCGAACGAGAACAGCCGGGTTGCGAACCTGATCCGTGTCGCGCTGATCGGCATCGCGCTGCTTCTCTTCGCCGGCCTGCTCGCCATGCTGGTGTGGTGGGGCAAGGACTGGCGGAAGGACGAGGCGCCCGCCGAGGAACCGATCGCCGAAGTGGAGGAGGAGATCGAGCCGGCTCCGGCGACGCCCGAGCGGCCTGCAATCGCGCTCCGCGCCGGCCCACGAGAGGTGCGCCCCACCTCCGTCGCGGGGAGCTTCTACCCCGGCGACGAGGCTAGCCTCTACGCCGAGGTCGAGCGCTACCTCGCCACGGCCCCGAACCTCGGTCTGCGTGGCGTCCGCGCCATCCTCGTGCCGCATGCGGGCTACCGCTACAGCGCCGAGGTCGCCGCGGCGAGCTTCCGCGAAATCTCCCCCGACTTCCAGCGCGTCTTCATCCTCGCCGCCAACCACAACGGTCGGGCGCGGATCGACGGACCGTCGATCCTCGGCGTGACCCACTACGCCGTGCCCGGCGCCGAGGTGCCGCTGGACGCGGTGGCCGACGAGCTGATGGAGCACGAGCTCTTCGAGGAGGTGCCCGAGGCGCACGGCCAGCACATGATCGAGCTCGAGCTCCCCTTCCTCCACTACCTGCGCGGGCGCCCCGATCCTCCCGACTACACCATCGTGCCGATGATCGTCGGCCGCATGGGGCTCGACCGCGCCGAGGCGTTGGCCGAGGAGCTCGATCGATACGTCGAGCAGGGCACGCTCTTCGTCTTCAGCGTCGACCTCTCGCACTTCTACGACGACGCGACCGCCCGCCGCCTCGACAACGACTCGATCCAAGCGGTGCTCGCCGGCGACCTCGAAGCGCTCGGGCGGGTCATCACCGATGGCAATCATGTACTGCAGGCGATGGTCTCCCTCGCGCGCCGCCGCGGTTGGGAGCCGACCTTCCTGATGGCGCGAAACTCCGGCGACGTCAGCGGCGATCGGTCGCGCGTCGTCGGTTACGCTTCGATCGTGTTCCACGAACCCTTCGCGCTCACCGAGGAGGAGCAGCGTGCGCTCCTCACCTTCGCCCGCAGGACCGTCGAGCTCCAGGTACGCAAGGACCACGCGCCGGAGGCCGACGAGACCTGGATCGAGACGCACCCGATCTTCCGCACGCCGCGCGGCGTCTTCGTCACGCTGAAGAAGGACGGTCGCCTGCGCGGCTGCATCGGCCAGCTGACCCCCACCGGCCCGCTGCACGCCGCCGTGCGCGACGCGGCGATCGGCGCGGCGGTGCGCGACAGCCGCTTCCCTCCCGTGCGAGAAGCGGAGCTCGCCGAGCTCTCGTACTCGATCTCGATCCTCGGACCGCCCAGCCGGGTCGAGGTCGAGTCCCCGGAACAGTACCTCGAGGTGCTGCGCCCGAAAATCGACGGCGTGATCCTGGTCCATGAGGGTCGCCGCTCGACCTTCCTGCCGCAGGTCTGGGAAGACCTCTCCGATCCCGAGGAGTTCCTCACCCGCCTCTGCCTCAAGCAGAATTCGCCCCCGGACGCCTGGCGGTCGCCGGAGACGGCAGTCTACCGCTACGGTGCGTTCGTCTTCGGAGCGGATTAGGCGAAGAAGTAGCGCTCGGGAACGCTAGAAATCCCACCCCAACCCGACGGAGAGCCGCAGGTCGTCGGGGCTCGGCACCACGCCATGCTCGTCGGCCTTGGGCTTGTTGACCCGATCCCAGGCGAACGTGACGTCGAGGTCGAACGATCCGATCAGGTCGAGGGAAAGGATCAGGGCCAGGTGGTGGTTGTACTCGTCGGTACCGGGCATCGGCACGGTGATGTTGTAGTCGAGCTTCGTCTCGATATCCGGCGTGATGTCCCAGTCCACGGTGGTGGAAAAGAGACCCGCGAGGGAATCTTCGGTGGACTTCTCTCCACCGCCCACCGAGGAGTGAATCGTGTACTGATACGCGGGGCCTCCGCCGATCTCCCACGAGACGGTGTTCTGGTCCAGGAGGTCGTAGCCGAAACCCGCGGAGGGAGTGAGTCGAAGATCGATGTTCGAGAAGGGATCTCGCGAGGCCGTGACGCTGACCGGCGTGACGAAGAGGCGGCGGGAGAGGAAGAAGTCGAGGCGGGAGCTGAGGCGGTGGTTGTTCGTCGTCTCGATCCCCTTCGTCCGGCCGAACGCGCCGCTGTAGGTCGAGTCCCAGCGCGACACCGCGGTCTCGCGCCTGGTAAAGCCGTACGCCGAGAAGTCGGTCTGAGACGTGTTACCCCGCCTCCCGGTCAGTCCCAGGCTCAGCTTGCCGGACCAGTAGTTCGCCTCCGAGGGCTGCCCCGGGATGATCGCGACCACCTGTGACCGTCTCAGCACCACGGTCTCCGCGCCGCCGAGGACCACCTCCCCCTCCTTGATGTGCAGCGTCCCCTCTCGGGACTTCCGTCCTTCGATGAGGACCGTGCACATCCTCGGAGCGCGCACCTCCACGACGTCGTCGAGATCGAAGCTCAGCTCGTCGAGCTCGTCACTGTCGAATTCGAGCTTGCCGTCACGCACGCGGAGGAACTCTCCCTTCAGCCACTCGCCCGAGTCGAGCTTGATCCAGTCGAAGTCGTCCGGCTGCGGCTCCGGGGGCTCGAATGGCGGCGAGGTGGCGGTGGGCTCCTGTACGTCAGGCTCGGCGACCTCGGGCGAGATCCCCGCGCACGAGGCGACCAGGAGGAAGACCAGGGCGGTGAGGGGGATCGGGGGTCCGAGCATGAGCCGAGAATGTACGCGACGGTTCGGGGCTGCGCCAATAGAGCGGTTCCCCCGGAGAACACGGCCCGAGCCGGCCGAGATCGGAGCGCGGAGGTGACCACGGCGAGGACCGGGCAGTAGACTGGCGCCCCCTTCGCCCCCACCCCCACCGCGATGCGCCTTCTCCTCAGCTTGCTGCTCCTCGCCGGTCTCGCCTCGTGCCGGCACACGCGGCAGGACCGCTACGACCCGTACGAGCCGTACCAGACCCCCTACTCCGGCACCGACCTGGCTCCCGGACAGGTCATCGCACAAGGGATGCTCGGGGCGAGTCTGCTCGAGGACGTCTCGCGAACCGGCGGCAAGTACCCCCCCGTGACTGAATCCGGCGACCTCGAGCGGCTCCCGATGATCGCCGGCTCCTTCCAGTGGCCGATGTGGGGGGAGCGAATCGACGCCGGGCTGGAGGCCGGCGGCTCACTCGGGTTCAGGACCGGCGCTGGGTATTTCCGGGCCGGAGGGAGCGGGCTTCAGGTCGCCCTGGAGATCGACATGTACATCTTCGATCTCTTCGGCGGTCCCTTCGTCAGCACCTCGCTCGGCGACAAGGTCCGGATCTGGGGCGGCGCGGGTCCCCTGATGCAGTTCGTCAACTACAGCCAGGACGGCACGGAGGGCGACAACGACATCTCGGCGAGCAGCACGGGGTTCGGCACCGGCTGGTACGTCCGCACCGGGATCGACCTGATGGCGACGAGATCGATGATGGTCGGGATCGGTGCGCGATGGGTGGACTCGCGCACCTCCCTGGGAAGCGGGCTGGGCAACCTGGACATGCAGGGTACCCAGCTCTACGTGGCGTTCACCTCGGGCTTCTGACGCCCGCGGCGAGGTTCAGAAGGAGAGCCGGAAGCCGACGAGGAAGGAGTCGCTGGAGAGCGAGTTCTTCACCGAGGTCCCGGGAACCGAATTCCCCGTCGCCGGGTCCACCATCGGGCCTTCGATCGAGTTCTCGAAGCCGTGCCGGTAGCCGAAGTCGAGGCAGGTGTTCTCGGTGAAGCAGTGGCCGATACCGAGGCTCAGGTGGTGCTGGATCACCGCCGGCGCGGGGATGTTGTAGGTGGAGGTGGCGTCGGGAATCGGGTTCTCGTTGAAGGAATAGCCGATCCGTCCCTGCCAGTGCTCCGAGAAACGGTACTGGGCGCCGACCGCCAGGACGAGGATGCTGTCCCAGCCGAAGCCGTTGACGGAGAAGTCCGGGTTGAACTTCGCCGTGTCGAAGCCGTTCGTGTTTGCGTAGTCGATGTAGCGCACGTCCGCGGCCAGCTTGAGATCATCTTCCCCGGAGTACCCGACTCCCAAAGAGGTGATGGCGGGGAAGTCCATGTCGAAGGAGAGCGGGCGGTAGCCACCGCTCGCGTCGGTCGAGTTGAACTTGAACTTGTCGAAGTCCTGGGTGGTCTTGTGCGAGAGGCCCGCGCTGAAGCCGTTCTCGTTCTGGTAGTACAAACCGACCTGGGCGCCGAACCCCCAGGTCTTGGCGGCGGAACGTCCATCGGGGTAGGTGCCGTCGCCATTGGGCGATGAGAAGCTGGCGGGGTTGATCGCCAGCTGCGCCTGGTTGACCGTGGGAGCGACGCCGACCGACCAGTGGTCGTCGAGCTTGTAGGCGAACGTCGGCGCGATCTGCAGCATCTGGAACTGGGAGTAGATCGAGCCGAAGCCGTTCGGCGGCGGCATCAGGATGGGGTTGGAGCTCGAGGCGGCGTAGTCCACACCGAATCCACTGAGTCCGTAGGCTCCGAGGCCGAAGACCCACCTGGAGTTGGGGAAGTTGAAGACGAAACCGAAGCTCGGAATCGGCGAGTCACCAGCATCGCTGGAGGAGGAGCCCGACATCGGGCCCGGGGAGGTGATCGACGATTGCACGGTGGCGTCGGGTATCAGGAGCTCGAACCCGAAGGTGAACTCGTTGTGACCGAGTCCGGCGATCGAGGCGGAGTTCCAGTGCAGCGCACCGGAGGCGTCCACTGCCACCCCCGTCGCAGCGCCGCCCATCGACTGGTTGACCGGGCCGACGCCGTTCAGAACGTGACCCATCTGGGCGTGTGAGACAGCACCCACCGCGATCAGGGCAGCGAGGGTGCTGAGGAGCCTTCGAACTGAGAACTGAGTAGCTTGCATGAATCGTTCCTCGTCTCGACACCGAGCAGGCCGGCGGTTCGGCTCGACCTGTGGGAGAATCCCGGTGTCTCGGTAGTGCTGGGCTGTTGGGGGAATGTGGTTTCAGGGCACGACGGGGCGCGGGACCGGGCCATGAACCCGGGTCACCGCAGCGTGGGGATCACGTGTCACCGTCATGTCGTTCGATGGGGAGCAGGAGGTGTCTCGGCGACGCCGATCGAGGCGGAGTCACGAGCACCCCTTGCTCTTCTTCTTGGTGCGCTTCGGGGGCGCTTTCTTCTGGGTGGGGGGAGGCGGTGCCGCACCGTCGAATGCGCTCTCTCCGCTCATCAGCAGCCGGAAGGCCGCGGCGTTCGACGAGGGCGCGGACTCGTCGAGGACGCGTTGCTGGAAGCCGTGTGTTCCGCCGTCGAGGTAGACGGCCTCGTGGCCGCTCATGCGCAGCGAGGCCGCGACCTCGCGCGCCGATCCGGTGTCGTCCTCGTCGGCGATGACGATCACCCGGTCCTTGGGCAGATCGGGGCGCCGGCGGAGGTCGATCAGGACGTCCTGCTCGATCGGGAAGGCACCGGGCAGGACGGGCTCGGCACCCTCGGGCCGCAGGTCGATCAGCATGAAGTTGGAACGCCCCTCGACCGTCCAGCCAGCGACTTCCAGCGCCCCGACTCCGGGGACGTTGCCGTAGTCGCCTCGCGAGGGCATCGGTCGCGCTTCGCCGGGTCCGGCGAACTGCACCACGGCGGCGACGACTCCGCCGGTGACGATCGCGGTCACGCCGCGCCACGCCTTCCGCGGCAGGACTTCGCCTCGCGCCTTGCGTTCGAAGTACCCGATGGCGGAGAAGGCGCCGAACGCGACCATGACGACCCCGAAGACGATCAGGCCGGTGGGAATCCCCGACCACTGCGGGAGGGTGAGCTCACCGAAGTAGCCGGCGCTGTAGAGCCCGCTCCACAGCGGGTATCCCTCTTCGAAGATCCCGATACCGAGCAAGATGCCGCCCATGGCGACGAGCGCGTCGAGCCGACCGCTGACGATCCCGACGACCGAGGTCCCGGGACAGTATCCGGAGGTGACGAAGCCGATCCCCAGGAGAAGGCCGCCGAAGATCTGGCTCCACAGATAGGTCGACAGGAAGGCGATGCGATCCATCGCCACCATCCCCAGTCCGTCGAGCGCGTACAGGCCCACCATCGCGGTGACGATTGCCGAGAACATCACCTTCAGGACGCGCCAGTCGCGGCCGTAGAAGATGCCGGCGAGGATCTTGCTGCTGCCGAAGCCACCCTTCTCGAGCATGAAGCCGAAGCCGATGCCGATCAGGAGCGAGACGATCAGGCTCGTGTCGAGCGAGAGCTCGTGGAAGGCGTTGAGGGGGAAGTTCATTGCCACTGCCTCCTGACGAACCAGGCGAAGCCGAAGCCGCCGGCGAAGACGCACATCATGAAGGCCCAGCTGCCGAGCGCGAGCATCGCGCCTCCGGAGAGGGCCTGACCGCTGGTGCAACCGCGCGCCAGCCGCGCGGCGAAGCCCATCGCGATGCCGCCGAGCAGCGCCATCGCCAGCCGTCGCCATTTGGTCGCCGTGGAACCGCGCTCGACGGTGCCCAGGGGCTGGATGCGCCGGCCGCTCAGCGCGCTGATGAAGCCGCCGACGGCGACCCCGATCAGGCCGAAGACCAGACCGTCCTTGAGCAGCGGGACACCCGAGCTCACCAGGTCCCCGGCATGCTCGAGCTTCTCCACGTGCCCGGGAAAGATGGTGTTCACGATCAGCGCGCCGAAGCGGCCGAAGCCACCCGAGGCGCCGAGACCGTTCCCGGTCACGAGGAACGAGGCGAGGAGCACCAGCCCCAGCCCGAAGCCGGCGACGTACGGTGACCAGAGGGGTTTGGGATTGTCTTCCATGTCGAGCTCAGAAGCCGATGTCCTGGCCGGCGTAGACCAGGATGAACCGCAGGGAGAGGCCCCCGATCAGGACCAACGCCGGCGCGACGATCGTCTCGCGCCAGCGGCCCTTGAGAGCCATCGTTTCGATCAGGAGTGGCGCCGCGAGGCCGACCACGACCACCAGCGTCCAGAAGGCGGCGGCGTACGGGCCGCTGAGGATCATCTCCGCCGCATTGCGCGCGCCTTCGCCGCTGGTGGAGAGGCCGACGATCCAGAGCGCCAGGAGCACGATCTCGACTCCGATCAAGATCACGTCGAAGCGCACGAGCCGCTCGCGCTCACGGTGGTCCCGGGACAGCAGTGCACCGAGTGCGGCTCCCGTGGAGAGGCCGCTGATCAGGAAGATCAGCCCGAGGATCGCCGAGTTCCACAGCGGCCGGGCGGCGAAGGCGGAGAGGAGGATTCCGGTGTAGATGCCGAGCGCCACGCCCAGCACGCCGTTGGCCTTGGCCAGCAGGATCGCGTGACGGTCCGCGAAGCGCTCGAGCGCGTTCACCAGGGGCAGCTTGCGCAAGCCCTCCACGCCCACCCACTTCGACTTGAGCAACGCGGAGAGGCCGACCAGCCCGCTGGTCGCGAAGACGACGAGCAGGATCCAGGAGCCCCACGACATCGGCGAGCTCGCCTGGAAGGTGGTGTAGAAGCGGAAGACGTGCAGCTTGTACTCGAGGTCGAGGAACAGCGCCCCCAGCCCCAGAGCGAGAAGTGGCACGCCGAGCAGCGGCAAGATGCGGCTCGAGGCCGGCATTTCCTCTTCGCGTCGCGCCAGGACCGCGTAGGCGTTGAGGACCAGGAGACCGGCGACCAGCCCTCCGAGGAAGAGGTAGATCGGCACCTCCCAGCCCCAGATGTGGATCCCCGGGTCGATGTGAGGGTTCAGCCGGGTGCTCGTGGCCTCGACGAAGTCGTTCACCTGCATCGCTCAGATCCTCTCCAGAAGGAAGAAGCGCGGCCGCGTGCCCGCGTCGGTCTTGAACTGTCGGGAGTGCCGCGAGCGGACCAGCCGGCTGATCTTCGCGTGGGGATCGTCGAGGTCCCCGACGGTGATCGCATCGGTGGGACAGATCGCCTCGCAGGCGGTCGGCTCACCCTTGCGCAAGCGGTGGATGCACAGCGTGCTCTTGTCGACGTAGCCGTCGGGGTGCACGTAGCGCGAGTCGTAGGGACAGGCCGCGACGCACGCCTTGCAGCCGGTGCACTTGTCCCGATCCACCTGCGTGGTCCCCGTCGGGCGGTCGATGTGACTCGCCCCGGTGGGACAGCAGTCGACGCACGGCGGATAGTCGCAGTGCTGGCACGACTCCGACCAGACCTCGGCGGTCAGGTTGGGGAAGCGTCCCTTGACTTCCTCGAAGATCCAGCGGCGCGAGCACCCCTGCGGGACGTCGTTCTCGTCGCGGCAGGCGATGACGCAGGCGCTGCAACCGACGCAGGCGACGGCGTCGACGACCATTCCGAATCTGCGTTCCGTTCGACCGGTCATCTCAGGCCTCCACCTTTTCCAGCGTGACGAAGTTGACGTTCATGCCGGTGCCACCCATCAGCGGGTCGGTCTCGTAGCGAGTGACGAGCAACGCGTCGTTCCCGCCACGCCCGTACGCGCGGCGAAGTCGCTTCGACTCGTGGCCGAAGCCGTGCACCATGTAGACGCAGTCCGATCGGATCCGCTCGGTGGCCTTGACCCGGATCGGGCCGGTGACGGCGCCGTCCTGGTTCTTGACCAGCACGTACTCACCGCCGGCGAGCCCGAGATCCGCCGCCACCGCGCGGTTCAGCCAGATCTCGTTCTCGGGATACTGCTGCAGCAGCGTCTCGTTGTTGGTGGTACGCCCGAAGGTGTGCACCGGCGCGCGCCCGAAGAGCAGCCGGAACTGCCCCGGACCCGGCTGCTCCGGCCGGCGGTAGACGGGGATGGGATCGAAACCCATGTCGGCGAGCTGCTGCGAGAAGAGCTCGATCTTGCCCGACGGCGTGTCGAACTCGTACTCCTCGTTGTGGAAGAGGTACAGCGGGTCGGCCTCGGTGACGAGCACGCCCCTCTCGAACAAGGATGTCGTTTGCGCTTCGCTGTAGCCGCTGCTCCGCATCCGTGCTCTGATCAGGCCCTCGGGGTCCTTCCAGGGGAAGTACGCCTCCAGGTCGAGACGACGGGCGATCTCCTTGGCCATCCACCAGCCGGGCTTCGAGTCGCCCAGCGGCTCGATCACCGGCTGGCGCAGCCCGATGTACGGCTCGCGGTGCCACGGCGCGATCAGGTCGTCGTGGCGCTCGAGGTAGGTGCACTCGGGCAGCACGACGTCCGCCCATCCGCAGATCTCGGCGGGCAGGATGTCGATCGCGACCATGAAGTCCAGCTCCTGGATCGCGTCGTAGGTCT
This sequence comes from uncultured Planctomycetaceae bacterium, assembly GCA_964496575.1. Classification (GTDB taxonomy): domain Bacteria; phylum Planctomycetota; class UBA1135; order UBA1135; genus CAZCAC01. Next base: position 9,689 of record CAZCAC010000021.1, read on the forward strand.
TCTGCGGGTCGGGCAGGACGTACGGCAGGTTCGAGCCGTAGACGAGCCACGCCTTCATCGGGGTCGGCTCGCCGGTCAGCGTCGCGTCGCGCAGGCCGCTGGCGAGGGTCTCGCTGGCGAAGACGAAATCCCCTTCCTTCCGGTCCGCGGGCTCGGGAGCCTCGGGGAAGGCGGGCATCTCGGGGTGCCCCTTCAACGGCGACTTCGAGGTGAAGTGGATGCCGCCGGGGCGTCCCCAGCTGCCGAGCAGCGCGTTGAGGATGGCGATCGCCCGGCTGCGCTGGGCGTCGTCGCCGTACCAGGTCACGTGGCGGCCGGGGTGGATCAGCGCGCGCGGCGCGGCCTGGGCGATCTCGAGGGCGGTCTCGCGCTGGAGCTCCGGGGAGATCCCCGTCTCGACGTAGACCGCTTCGGGGGTGTAGCGGCGCACCTCGGCGGCCAGCTGCTCGAAGCCGATCGCGTGCTTCTCGACGTAGGCGCGGTTGTACCACTCCTCCTGGATGATGATGTTGATCCAGCTGAGCAGCAGCGCGAGGTCGGTTCCCGGTCGGATCGGCAGCCAGTGCGAGGCCTTGCCCGCGGCGGTCGAGTAGCGGGGATCGACCACGACGAGCCGCATCCCGCCGGCGAGCCCCTGGGCGAAGTCCTGCACCTGGGTGTTGTGCATGTTCTCGCCGAGGTGCGAGCCGATCAGCACCAGGCAGCGCGTGTTCGGAAGGTCGAGCGGCTCGGGGCTGCCGAGCCCTTCGCCGAAGGTCAGCTCGAAGCCGACCTCGCGCGGGCCGCGGCACTGCGCGTACGACGGCGCGGCGATATTCGCCGACCCGAGCCCGCCCATGAGCGTCTTGAAGAAGCTCCCGCCGGCGCCGTGGTAGAACATCGCGATCGCCTCGGGGCCGTGCTCCTCGGCGACCTTCTTCAGCCCGGCGGCCACGCGGTCGAGCGCCTCCTCCCAGGTCGCTTCGCGGAAGCGATCCTCGCCGCGCTCCCCTTCCCTCACCAGCGGCACGGAGAGGCGGTCGGGGTCGTAGAGGGTGCCGAGCGCTCCCGCCCCGCGCGGGCAGAGGCGTCCGCGGCTGAGCGGGTGATCGGGGTTGCCGGTGATCCGCCGCACCTGTCCGTCGCGGACGTGGGCGTGGATGCCGCACTTCCAGAAGCACATCTCGCAAGTGCTCGCGACGGTCTCGTCGTCGGGCGCGGGCTCGTACCCCTGCTCACCGAAATGGGTGCGCATCGCACCCGGAACGGTCCCGAGAGCGGTGGCGCCGAGGCCCGTGACCCCGGCGATGCGGAGGAACTTCCTGCGACTCAGCTCGGGTCTCTTCACTTCGATTCCTCCGGGGAATCCTGTCCCTGCACCAGGTTCGCCCGCTGCCTCAGCTCGCTCTGCAGCGCGTGGTGGACCAGCTCGCACGCCTGTCCGATCTCCTCCCTTGCCAGGCGGACGTAGACGAACTTCCCTTCTCGCCTCGTCTTCACCAGCCCGGCCGAGGCCATCTTCGAGAGGTGCTGCGAGAGGGTCGCCCGGGTGATCCCGGCCGCCGCGGCGAGCTGGGAGCTCCCGACCTCGCCGGCGGCGTCGTTGATGTGGTGGAGGATGAACAGGCGAATGGGGTGCCCCATCGTCCGGCAGAAGGCCGCCTGCATCTCGAGGATGGCGCGGTGGTCGGCTCCGATCGGGTCGGCCGGCGAGCTCGCCCCCTCGCCCGATCCGTCAGTTTCATAGTTCGACATGTTTTCAACTATGGAACCGTTTTACCGTTTCGTCACCTAGCCAAAGTGCGTATCTGTCGATGAACCGATGCGGAGGTCTGCTGAAGGTCCCGCCCACCCCTCTTTCCCGGGGCGCAGGGCCGATCGCGACGGGGAAACCGCGAAGCTCCGGGGTAAGATCCGCCAGCACTCACGCCGCCCGGGGCAAGTCCGGGGGCGGGTGCCTCGCCCCTGAGACGTGGTTCAGACATGAAGGTTCTCGCGGTGGCTTCCGGAGGTGGTCACTGGATCCAGCTCCTCCGACTCCGGCCGGCGCTGGCGGGGAACGACGTCACGTTCGTCACCACCGATCCCGGCTACAGGGAGTATCTCGATGGCGAGCCCCTGCTCGTGGTCAATGACGCCAACCGCTGGAACAAGTTCGGCCTCGTGCTGCTCGCCCTGCGGATCCTGCTCATCCTCCTGAAGACCCGCCCCGACGTCGTGATCTCCACCGGGGCGGCCCCCGGGTTCTTCGCCCTCCGGCTGGGCCGGCTGTTCGGCGCTCGCACGATCTGGATCGACAGCATGGCCAACGTGGAGAAGCTCTCGATGTCCGGAGAGCGCATCGGCCGACACGCGGATCTGTGGCTCACCCAGTGGGCCCATCTCGCGCGGGAGGACGGTCCCTCCTACCGGGGGTCGGTACTGTGATCTTCGTCACCGTGGGCACGCAGCTGCCCTTCGACCGCCTGATCAAGGCCGTGGACGGTTGGGCGGGCAAGGCGGAACGAAAGGACGTCTTCGCCCAGACCGGCTCGGAGACCCTCACCCCCAGCCACATCGACTGGGTGCCCTGGCTCGATCCGGTCGGGTTCCGGCAACGCGTACAGGAGGCGTCCCTCATCATCGCGCACGCCGGCATGGGTTCTGTCCTGACGGCACTCGAGTTCAGCAAACCCATCATCGTCCTGCCGCGAAGGAGCGCGCTGGGCGAGCACCGCAACGACCATCAGCTGGCCACGGCAAGGTGGCTCGCCGAGCAAGGGCGGGTCGAGGTGGCGATGGACGAGGACGACTTGCTGCGCATGCTGGACAGCGGGGATGACTACTCGAATCCGGGTACGATCCGAGAATGGGCGTCCGAGGAACTCCTGGAAGCGATCCGCGGTTTTCTGGCGAGCAGCTGAGCGCATCGGGTCATCTCCAGAAGAGGAAAGCCCGCTGAAGCGAGCCTCGCTCACGGTTGCTGAGGCTCCTCGGAACGTCTATCCTCGGGCTCGAACAGGGTAGGTTGCTGGCGGTCGCGACTGCCGAGCGCAGAGCTCGGCGAAGGGGTCTACTTGACAGCGCAGACAGATCACAGGGCAGGCGACGAACGACTATCCGTCTGGGGAAGGCTGTTCGTGAAGCTCTACGGGCTTCGCTCCAGGTTCCTGCGCGGGATGCTGATCAAGATCCTCGTTCGCGTCGAAGGCCCCCATTACCAGTTCTACTCGAGGGCCCTGCGCAAGGCCTTCGCGCTCCACCACGGGATAGAGGTGGGCATGTATTCACACGGGGCATGCTTCACCCCCGGTGCGTTCTCACCGGGCACCAAGATCGGTCGCTACTGCTCGTTGGCCGTTGGCGTCAAGGCACATGGGGCCAACCATCCCATGAACCTGAGGTCGAGCCACGCCTTCTTCTTCAATCCACTTCTCGGAATCGCGAAGGAGCGCCTCATCACCTCCCAGCCCCTGGAGATTGGCAACGACGTCTGGATCGGTGACAACGCGATCATCCTCCCCTCGGTACAGAAGATCGGTGACGGGGCCGTGGTCGGCGCAGGTTCGGTGGTCAACAAGGACGTCCCCCCCTATGCAGTCATGGTGGGGCACCCGAGTCGAGTGGTGCGTTTCCGTTTCTCGAAGGAGAAGATCGCCGAGCTCCTCGAGGAGGAGTGGTGGAAGCGATCGATCGAGGAGATCCGCGACGACTCCCTCGAGGACTTTCAGAGGCCGATCGAAGCGGAAGAGGTTCGCTGACGCCTTGTTCACCGCACGGACAAGACTGGCGGAGACGGGCGGATGAGTGTCTACGCGCGAAGAGGAACGGCCTGGCGAAGCGCGCAGCTCGCCATCTCGTCGATCTGGTGGCTCATCACGCTGGGTGGTCGCCTGGGATCGGCCCCCGTCGTCACCCTGTGCTACCACGGGGTCGGTGACGGGGACGCCGAGTCATTCGCGCGGCAGATGCGTCGGATCCGAGGTCGGGCGACGGCGACCCCCGAGAGGGTCCCCACCGGGCGGGCTTTCGAGAGGCCTCGCGTGTGCGTGACCTTCGACGACGCTTTCCGCAACCTGCGGCGCAACGCGATACCGTCGCTGCGGGAGCACCGGGTTCCCGCGCTGATCTTCGCCGTGTCCGAGAACGCGGGTGTGCCGCCCGCCTGGGAGATCGCGCCGGAGCACCCCGAGGCCAGGGAGCCGACGATGACCGCCGAGGAGCTCCGCGAGGTGGCCGACGATCTGGTCGAGATCGGCTCACACACGGCGACCCATGCGCGGCTCACCGACCTGCCCGATCAGGAGCTGCAGCACGAGGTGGGGCGCTCGAAGACCACGCTGGAGGGCCAGCTCGACCGGGAGGTCCGCTACCTCGCCTTTCCTCACGGCGCGGCGGGCCCTCGAGAGATCGAGTCCGCGAAGGAGGCGGGCTACGCGTGCGTCTTCTCCCTCGATCCGGGCGACCGGGGCGACTTCGTTCGCGGCCGGTACCTGATGTCGCCCGACGTCTGGCCCCTGGAGTTCGCGCTGACCGCGGACGGCGCCTACTCCTGGATCGTGATCATCCGCCGGCTGCGCAACGCGCTGCGACGTTCGGGCGGATAGCCGCCGGGCCATCGACGCGTCAGCGCAAGGAATGGCGAGGCCGCGTCAGTCACGTCACTGCCGGCGCTGCTCCTCGCCGCGGATTTCGCGGCGCAGAAGCTTGCCCACCTTGGACTTGGGCAGCATGTCACGAAACTCGATGTAGCTGGGCACCTTGTACGGTGCGAGGCGTTCGCGGCACCACACGCGCAGCTCGGTGCCCGTGACTCCCTTGGCCTCGTCGTTCAGGACCGCGATGGCCTTGATGCGCTGGCCTACCGCGTCGTCCTCGACGCCGACGACGCAGGCGCCGATCACCATCGGGTGGTCCTGCAGTGCAGCCTCGATCTCGCTGGCGGAGACGCGGTAGCCCTTGTGCTTGATGATGTCGGCGGTGCGCTCCACGAAGTGGATCTCGCCGTTCTCGTCGCGGCGCACCAGGTCCCCCATTCGGTAGTACGTCTCCTCGCCGATCTCCACGTAGGAACGCGCCGTCTCCTCGGGCTTGTTCAGGTAGCGCCCCCCGATGTGGTCGGAGGCCACGACGAGCTCGCCCACCTCACCCTCCGGCACGTCGCGTAGGGACAGCGGGTCCACGACGCGGCAGCGGAAGGAGCCCAGGGGCCGCCCGATGCTGCCGAGGGTCGGCGGGGCGTCGAGGGGCCCGTAGGTCACGTGGCCGACCTCGGTCGAGCCGTAGACCTGGTAGATGGGCGCTCCGGTGACGTCGCGCCAGCGGTGGAAGACCTCGGTGGGCAGGACGTCGCCGCCGCAGAAGCAGTACCGCAAGGACTCGAGTTGGTAGTGCCCGATACGGTCGCACTCGAGCGCCATTCGGTACATCGCCGGTACGCCCAGGATCCACCGGATCCGGTGCCGCTCGATCGCGCCCAGCATGGCGTCGATGTGCGGGATCGGCATCAACACGGTGACGTTGCCGTTGTTCAGCCCCGTGGCGATGAAGAAGCCCTTGGGCATGATGTGGAAGAGGGGCGCCATCATCAGGGTGCGGTCGTCACCCTCGCCGATATGACCCGCGATGACGTCGCGCATCACATCGCGAACGTAGGCCACTTCGGCCATGTGGGATCCCGGCACACCCTTGGGAAAGGCCGTCGTGCCGCCGGTGTACATGATGCTGGCGAGATCTCGGCGCGGGTCGATGTCCACCTCGGGTACATCCGGCTCGTTGGCGCGCAATAGCGCCGCGAAGGAGTGCACGTTCGGCCCGCGTACCGTCTGTCCGGTGGGGACACGGTCCATCAGTCGACCGACGGTGCGCTTCCACCACGGCAGCAGCTCGACCAGGGAGGTGACCACGATCCGTTTCAGCCCCGTGCGCTCGAAGACCTCGTGTACGTACCCGAAGTTGGTGTCTAGACAGATGATCGTCTCGACCTCGGCATCGGTGATCATGTACTCGAGCTCGTGCGCGGTGTAGATCGGCGACACGGGCACCACTGCCGCCCCGAGGCGCTGGATCGCGAAGTTGGCGATGATCCACTGCGGCGTGTTGGGCAGGTACAAGAGGACCCGATCGCCCTGTGCGACACCCAGGCGAGACAACGCCGTCGCGAAACGCTCCACGGCTTCGTGCAGCTGCGCGAAGGAGAACCGCGTGCCCAGGTACAGAAGCGCCGGCCGTTTCGGGTACCGCTCCGCCATGGCGAAGAAGCGTGAGAAGGTGTACTCGTCGGGCGCCTCCATCACGTGCCGAAGTAGGCCGACTTCACGTCGGGGTTGTCCATCAGCTGCTCGCCGGTGCCCTCCAGCACCAGCGAGCCGTTCTCCAGGATGTAGGCGTAGTCGACGCAGGGCAGCACGGGGCGCGCGTATTGCTCGGCCACGATGACCGAGATCCCCCTCTCGACGCGGATGGAGCGGACGACGTCCACGATCGTCTTCTGCATCGCGGGCGCGAGGCCCAGCAGCGGCTCGTCGAGCAGGAGCAGCGAGGGCTGGGCCATCAGCGCGCGACCGATCGCCGTCATCTGCTGCTCGCCGCCACTCAACATTCCCGCCGGTCGTGAGAGCAGCTCCGTCAGTGGAGGAAAGAGCTCGAGCACCAGCTCGAAGGTCGCGCGCGCCCGAGCCCGATCGGTCATGCAGGCTCCGATCTGGAGATTCTCCCGCACGCTGCTCTCCACGAAGAGCCGGCGCCGCTCCGGGCACAGCACCATGCCCAGGCGCGCGCGACGGTGCGGGGCCAGGTCGTGGATCTCCTGGCCGCGGAACCGGATGGTGCCCGAGCTGAAGATGCGCTCGCCGCCGCGCATCTCCTCCTTGCGTGCGATGTCGCGCAGGATGCCGGAAAGCGTGTGCAGCAGCGTGGACTTGCCCGCTCCATTGGCACCGAACACACCGATGATCTGCCCTTCCTCGCCGCTCAATCCCACGTTGTTCAGGGCGAGCATGTTCTCGTAGTAGACCATCAGGTTCTCCGCCGAGATCATGACGTCCACTCCTGCGAGCCGAGATAGGCCTCGCGTACGGCCGGGTCGTCCATCACTTCGGCCGGGGCGCCCGTGGCGATGATGCGCCCCTGAGCCAGCACGACGACGCGTGTCACCAGGCGAAACAGCTCGCGCAGCCGATGTCCGACCATCAGAAAGCCGATGCCTTGTCTCCGCAGCTTCTCGATGAAGGGGACCAGGCTCGCCGACTCGCTGACGGCCAGACCCGAGAACAGCTCGTCGCAGAGGATCAGGTGCGGTCGCAGCGCGATGCAGCGCCCCAGCTCCAGTCGTTTCAGGTAGCCGGTCGGCAGGGTTCCGGCGTTCTGGGCAGGCAGGCGGGAGTCGCGCTCGAATCCCAGCTCCTCCAGGATGTCGAGCGCGACGGCGTCCCGGTCGCCCAGCCGCCCGCCGCCCCGCCACCCGCCCTCGCGCCGGGCCCGCGACGAGGTCAAGGGAATCACCAGGTTCTCGGCCGTCGACATGCTGTGGAACGGACGCATGATCTGGAACGTGCGCGCGATACCCAGGTCGGCCACGCGGTGCGGAGCGAGGTTGGTGATGTCCTCGCCCCGGAAGCGTACGCGCCCGGCGGTCGGCCGCACGAAGCCCGAGATGCAGTTGATCAGCGTCGTCTTGCCCGACCCATTCGGCCCGATGACCGCGACCGCCTCACCTTCCGCGACCTGCAGGTCGACGTCGGCCAGGGCCGTGACACCACCGAAGCTCTTCGAGAGCCCCTGTGTTTCGAGGATCGGGTGCACGTCGGTCACAGCTTCACCCACGATTCGCGCTGCGAGTACTTGCGCCAGAGGAACGGGATCAACCCCTCGCTGCGGAAGACGATCACGAGGGTCAGGATCAACGCGTAGACCGCGATGCGCAGGCTGCCGAAGTCCCGCAGGGCCTCGCCCAGCGGAACGAGGACGAGGCTGCCGAGGAAGGGGCCGATCAGGGTTCCCCCGCCGCCGATCACAGTAGCCGCGATGGGCAGCAGCGACAGATCCAGCGCGAAGGCGGACACGCCCACCGCTTCGTAGGAGTGCACGTAGTACGCGCCGGCGAAGCAACCGAACAGCGACGCGATGAAGAGAGCCTTCGTCCGGCACCACGTGACGTCGATCCCCGCCGCCCTGACGGCCTGGTCATTGTCCTTCACCGCGCGGATGACCAGCCCCTGGTCGGTGGCGGCGAAGCGCCGCAGCCCGAACAGCCCGACGAGCAGAAGGACTATGAGGAGATACGCTTCGACCATCGCCGACGGGAAGCCGGTGATCCCCATGTATCCCTCGGTGCCTCCCAGGATGTCGAAGGCCTCGATCACCCGCGTGGCGAGCAGCGGGTACATCAACGTCACGACCGCGAAGTAGATTCCCCGCAAGGGCAGGCAGGGCCAGATCAGCACCGTGCACACGACCGCGCCCAGCACCGTGGCGCCGGGCAGGGACAGCCAGAAGGGCAGTCCGAGCTCTTCGTTCAGGAGCGCCGCGGCGTAGCCCCCGACTCCGTAGAAGAACGCGCCGCCGAGGCAGAGCAGCCCTACGTAGTTGGCCAGGAAGTCGAACGAGATGGCGAGCAGACCGATGATCACCGCCGACAGCGCGACCCGACCCCAGTACGGATCCAGCTGAAGCACGAGCGGCAGGATGAGCAGCCCCCCCACCAGGAGCAGACGCGGTGCCGCGAGGTAGGCCATCTCCTTGAGCGACGACAGCACGTAGATCGACTCGCTGCGCACCTTGATGCCGCGGTCGATCCGCTTCTTGCGCTTGATCGCGTCCACCTAGACCCGCTCCTCCAGCTCTTTCTGGCGACCCCACAGCCCCGACGGCTTCAGGACGAGAGTGACGATTATGGCCAGCAACATGACGACCATCTGATAGTGCGGCCGGCCGTAGGCGACCGTCAGGTGCTGGGCAAACCCCAGCAGGAAGCAAGCTGCCACGGTTCCCGCCCAGCTGCCGAGACCACCCACGATGCAGACGGCGAGCGCGTAGACCAGCACCTGGTACCCGCTCTGGACGACGATACTGCCGAGCGGCAGGAGGACGAGCGCACCGACTCCGGCCAGCATCGCGCCCAGCCCCACCGCGATCGTGGCCACGAGGTCGGTGTCGATGCCCAGCATCATGGCGGCCTGCTCGTCCTGAGCCACGCCGCGGAAAGCGCGGCCGAGGCGGGTCGTCTTGGTGAAGAGCCAAAGGAGCCCGACGATCCCGAAAGCACAGACGACCACGGCGATACGCTGGTGGTCGATGGGCACTCCGAACAGATCCACGGTCCCCTTGCTCACGACCGGCAGCGTGTGCGTCGTGCCGCGCAGCCCCCAGTGACGCAGCGCCTCGAGGATCATCAGACCGATGGCATAGGTGGCGATCACCTCTGACATCTCCATGCCGCGGATGCGCTTCAGCACGAGCTGGTAGATCAGGACGCCGAGCAATCCCGACGCCAGCAGCGCTCCCCCGGCCGCCAGGGGATAGGGCAGCCCGGTCTCGTGCAGCAGCAGCCAGGCCACGTAGCCCGTGAAGACGTACAGCGATCCGTGGGCGAAGTTGGGCAGCCGGCTGATTCCGTAGACGAGCGAGAACCCGAAGGCCATCAACAAGAGCGCGGCGCTCTGGAGGGTGCCGTAGACGACTATCTCCACTCCCTACTCCATCCAGGGGGGGAGCTGCAACTCGCCCGTGGCCGCACACGGGGGCCAGACGACCACGCGCTGGCCGGCCTGCCACTGGAAGACGCTGCCGACCGCACCTTCTTCGGGGTCGTCCGAGGGGATGATCTGGTGGCTCTTCGGATCGAAGCGCATGCGACCGTACACGCCCATCAGGTCCATCGTCTCGAGAGCTGCAACCACCGCCTCGGCGTCCAGGGTACCGGCCCGCTCGATGGCGTCCTTGAACGCGTAGACGGCCATGTAGCTGGAGCTGGTGCCGTAACCCTCGGGCTCGATCCCCCAGCGCGCTTCGTAGGCGGTCACGAACTTCGACGTCCAGGGCGTGATGTTCCCGGGCGCGTTGCCGCCGTTGATCAGGTCGACGACCGTGTACTCGGCGGCGCCGTCGGACCCCTCCCAGAACCCGGGCTGCTCGGCGGCGGACATGAACCCGATCGGAAGGCTCTTCAGCTGCAGGCTCTTCCACTGCTTCAGCAGGATGGCGGTCTCGGGCATGTCCATCCAGATGAAGATCATCTGAGAGTTCTCGTTCGCCGATTTCAGGAGCCCGGCGGCGTAGTCCGTCGTTCCGGTGGGGTAGATCTCGTGCCCGGTCACGATGTAGTTCTCCTGCTCCAAGAGCCCCTGCACGAACTCGCCCGCCTTCCGCGCGTGGGTCACGTCCTGCACCATGATGAACACGCGCTCGAGCCCGAACTCGGCGCGGATCTTGCCCATCACGGTCATCAGGTCCTTGCCGAGCGTGATGACGTCACTCGTGTCACGAAAGCAGTACTTGTAGCGATCGTAGTCTCCGGCCACTGTCTGGTGGTACTTGGGACTCAGCACGCCGGTGGTGATGATCGACACAGTCCGGTGCTTGCTCAGGAGGTTCATCACCGCCAGGGCGCTCTCCGACCGCACCGGTCCCCCGACGATGAAGTCGACCTTCTTGCGGAGGATCAGCTTCTCGACGGCCTTGATCGCGTCGTCCACCGGAACGCCCGGTTCCAGGTCGCGGGTGTCGATCACGTCCACCTCGAGCGGCAGCGTGACCTCACCCACGTTCACTCCGCCCGCGGCGTTGATCTCCTCCACGGCGAGACGGATGCCGCGTTCGGCGTCCCACCCGTAGAGGTACGCGGTCGACAGCGGCGCACCCAGCCGGATGCTGTCGCGCTCACCACCGCCGCTGCAGCTCGTGAAGAGGAGAGGGGCGAGGGCAAGGGTCGCCAGCGCGGCGAATGGAGTTCGAGACCCTGGCTGCTTCATGTCGATCGACCACCCACGACCGTGAAGGGCCGTGCCAGACGGGGCAAGGGGAGCAAGAGATCGGGGCGATCGTCGAGGAGACGAACGCGGGGTCATTATGACTCACCGCTCCCTCTCGGAAATACCGAACCATCTCTAAACGGGCCGACCGACCCAGGGATTCTCGGGATTCCTGGATAGGTCGGCCCGTCTGGAGATGGTTCGGTATCGGTTCGGGATCGTGATCGAGCTCCGTCAACGCCCTTCGATCCACCGATCGATGTCCTCGACGGTGATCACGCCGAAGTACACGCGAAGATCCTCCAGATCACCAGCAAAGGGTGCGTCGCCCTCGTACCTCCCGACGTTGGAGCCCGCGTCCCGGCCGACCGTCAAGCCCTCGAGCGGCTTCGAGGAGAGGATCTTCGCCGACGCCGATCCCTGGTGAACACCGTCGAGGTAGACGTGTGCGTAGCCCAGGTGATCCAGCGATCCGATCAGGTGAATCCGTTTCCCGAGCTCGAGCCTGGTCGGGGACATCATCTCGATCGACTCGCCCCCCTCGCGAACCGCGAAGCAGGGCTTGCCGGCGCGCAGGTACAGGCTGTATCCACGGGTCTCGCCACCCTGCGCGAGGATCACCCCGTCCGCCGAGCTCGGTGTGACCCATCCGCCGACGTGCACCGCCATGGCCGTCGGGTCGAGGCCCGCGCGGGTGCGCTCATCGGGTGCTGGGAGTCGCAGCACCTCGCGCAGCTCGACCTTCGAGGCCCGGTCGCGGAGCCTCTCCTGCATCCAGTCACCGATCGGCTCGGTCGGTTTCGTGTCGCCGTAGTGCTCCTGGAGCCTCGAGAGCTCCGCCTCGAGCTGCTTCCGGACCTCAGCGTACGCCTCGTCGTCGTACACGCTGCGCAGCTCGTGGGGGTCCTCCTCGAGGTCGAACAGCTCCCCTTCGCCGATCTCGTAGTAACGAATCAGTTTGTGTCTCGCGGTGCGCACGCCGAAGTGCCTCGGCACGTTGTGCTCGGAGGGCTGCTCGTAGTAGTGGTAGTAGATCGACTCCCGCCAGTCGGTCGGTTCCTCGCCCTTCAGGAGCGGCACCAGTGAGCGTCCCTGCACGTCGTCGGGGATCGAGACGCCGGCCAGGTCGAGGAAGGTCGGTGCGAAGTCGAGGTTCTGTACCAGCTCATTGCTCACCGTTCCCGGCTCGACCCCCGCCGGCCACCGCGCGACGAGCGGCATGCGCAACGACTCCTCGTACATCCAGCGCTTGTCGAACCAGCCGTGATCGCCGAGAAAGAAGCCCTGGTCCGAGGTGTAGAGCACGATCGTGTTCTCGGCCAGTCCGCTCTCGTCGAGGTAGGCGAGGACGCGGCCGAGGTTGTCGTCGATCGAGGCGATCGAGCGCAGGTAGTCCTTGATGTAGCGCTGGTAGATGAAGCGCACGAGCTCGTCCCCTTCGATCTCGCCCGCGTCGAAGGCCTCGCGGAAGATCGCGTTGCGGGGAGCGTAGAAGGCGTCCCAGGCCTCCCGCTGCTCCGGTGTGAGCCCGTCGAGGTAGGCCGGCTCCCAGCGGAAGTTGAAGTGCTCGAAGGGCCGATCGAGCTTCAGGTCGTACATCCCGGTCATGTGCCGCGCGAGGCTGAGCTTCTGTGCCCGCGCGCCCGAGTTCCTTCCCTCCCAGTCGTCGAAGAGCGTCACCGGCTCGGGGGGGTCTTCTCCGTCGTAGAGCTGGAAGTATCTCGGTGCCGGCATCCAGTTGCGGTGCGGCGCCTTGTGCTGGTACATCAGCATGAACGGCTTCTCGGGATCGCGCCCTTCCTTCAACCAGGCGAGCGCGCGATCGGTCAAGACGTCGGTGACGTACCCCTCGTGCGCGACGGTCCCCTCCGCAGTCTTCAGCGGAGAGTTGTAGTAGACCCCCTGGCCGAGCAGGATCTCCCAGTGGTCGAACCCGGTAGGGTCCGACTTCAGGTGCCACTTGCCGATGATGGCGGTCTGGTAACCGGCTTCGCGCAGCAGCTTTGGGAAGGTCTGCTGCGCCCCGTCGAATCGCTCGCGGTTGGTCGGTAGGCCGTTCCGATGGGAGTGCTTCCCGGTGAGGATGACCGCCCGGCTCGGTCCACAGATGGCGTTCGTGCAGAAGCACGAGTCGAACCGGATCCCCTCACGCGCGAGCCGATCGATGTTCGGCGTCCGGTTTAGCTTGGAGCCGTACGAGCTCACGGCGTGCGTGGCGTGGTCGTCGGCGAAGACGAGGAGAATGTTCGGGCGCTCCGCGGCGAGGGAACGGCCGGCGAGGCTCGCCAGGGCGACGGCGGTGAGGATCAGCGGAGGCATGGCTTTCGGCATGGGTAGATCGTACGGGCGGCGAGCTCTCTTCGCACGACCACGATCCGCCTCACCGGTCGCCACCCCGTCGAGAAGGGCCAGCACCGCGAGGGCAAGGGACGGACGTCGTCAGTCGCAGCCGTCGTGCCAGTGCAGCGGAGCGATCCAGAGTCCCTTCGCGTCGAGCCCTACCCGGGTGAGGTACCACTGGCCGTCCGTGTCCTGGACGATCTCCGGGGCGTGCGAGCCCTTCTCCTCCTTGGAGAACCTGGCGACGTGATCCCTCTCCGGGTCCCAGTGGAACGGCGACTCACTGCGGAAGACGTCCACGCCGTCGTTCGAGCTCGGGACGTGTAGGGTGCAACACCGCTGCTCGGTCAGCTCACGCGCGCCACCGCCCGCTCAGACGTCGTTCGCGTCCCCGAGGGTGAACGTCCACCGCGCCGGATCGTAGATCGCCTGGTGCGAGGAGTCCGGGGTGAACAGGATCGGGACTCGGGAGCGGTTCCAGCGCAGCCCGGCGGCTCGCAGCGACTCGGTCAGCGGCGCATCGGTCAGTGCCCACGCCTGGGCCATGATGCAGCCCTCGTTCGCGAAGCGCTCGATCGCCCAGCGAAGCATGATGCGGGTCGCGTCGCGTTCCCCCTTCCGGCAGAGGAGGTCGACAATGTCGCCGCAGGGCTGGCCGCGGCGGATCGTGCGCTTCAGGACCATGAAGCCAACCAGCTCCGAGCCCCGATCGCAGCGGAAGATCTCGTAGCGGTCCGGTCCGTCGACGAAGCGCCAGTTCAGGTACTCCGCGTTCCGGATCAGGCAGACGTCGCCGCGCTCGGCCTCTTCCCACAGGGTGTCGAACTCCGGCCCGAAGCGCTCGAGCTCGGTGAAGGTGTAACCCTCCCGTCCCCGACCGATCCTCGCGCGGCCCATCGCCCAGAGCTCATCTAGCGGCGGTCCGAGGAAGCGCGTGAGGGTGCGGGCCTTGCCCGCGGCCGCGAGGAGGCCCGACGGCCTCAGCACCCGACAGGCGAAGTGCAGCTCGTGAGTCTCACTGTAGCCCCATTTCTTCACGAAGATCGGATAGGAGTTGGGACTCGGCGTCACGTACCAGGTGTCGATTCCCGCCTCGCGAGCCTCTTCGAAGACCCCCCGGGCCAGGCGTCCCATCAGGCCGAGCCCCTGGTAGTCGGGGTCGGTGAACATGTCCATCGTCTTCCCGATGAGCACCTCGGTGCCCGACACGAGGAAGCGCTTGGGCGCGATCGCGAAGTTCCCGATGATCTTGCCCCGATGGCGCGCGACGTGGACGACTGCCGGGCCGGCCGGGTTCTCCAGGTACATCCAGCGGTAGTACGCCGCACTCCCGTCACGAATCCCGGCCGCCTCCGAGGCGCCGTCGTCCATGCCGCTGATCAGCGCAGCGATTCCCTCGGCGTCTTCGGCGGTGAAGGCTGAGACCTCGACCTCCTCGCGGAGGCGTTCTCTCTCGGTCGTTTTCGTGCTCACTCGGCCAGCTCCTTTCCGAGAATGGGGTTACGTCCGCGATTGAAGAGGTACCAGGAGAGCTGAGCCCAGCTCGAGTGGATCAAGTGTCGACTGCTCGCGCGGTCACCGAGTCCGAGGAGGTACCTGCCCGTGGACAGGCTGAGCCGGAGACCATAGCGCAGCAGCATCAGGGCGATGTAGGCCGGATAGGTGAGCGGAGACAGGTGCTTCTTCCAGTACTGGTAGCCGGCGTGCGAGTGCTGCAGCTTGAAGTGGATCGGCGCCTTGCCGGAGCTCACCCCGCCCAGGTGGATCGCCGTCGCCTCCGCGCAGTACATCGTCTTCCAGCCGTTGTCGTTGAAGCGTTTGCCCCAGTCGGTGTCCTCGCAGTAGATGAAGAAGCGCTCGTCGAGGAACCCTACCTGGTCGAGCGCCTCCTTCCGCAGGACCTGCAAGCAGCCCGAGAGCACCTGAACCGGCTGCGTGCGCTCCGTGTCGAAGTCGGGGTAGAGCTGCCCGCGGAAGAAAGTGCTGTGCGGGAAGAAGCGGTCGAGGAAGAGCGCCTCCATCAACGTGGAGCGAAGTGTCGGCACCTCGCGGCAGTTGTAACGCACACTGCCGTCCTCGTTGGTCGTCCGGGGGCCGACTGCCGCCACATCGGGGTTGGCGTCCATGTACTCGACGAGGCGATCGAGGCAGCCGTCCTCGAGCTCGATGTCGGAGTTCAGGATGCAGGAGTAGCGTCCGGAGCACTGCCGCAAGCCGACGTTGATCCCGCGCGCGAAGCCGAGGTTGCGGTCGTTGACGGTCAGCCGGACCTCGGGGCAATGCTCGCGTACGGCCTCGGGGGAGCCGTCCTCCGAAGCGTTGTCGACGACGATGATCTCGTAACGACAGTTCGTCTCGGCGTGAATCGACTTGATGCACTCGAGCAGCATGTCTCGGGTGTTCCAGTTGAGGATCACGATCGACAGGTCGAGGGTCACGGGCACACTCCTTCCTCAGGCGGCGGTCCGGAACGGCGTGGCGATCTGGCTCTGGAAGCGCCGGTACCAGACCTCCAGCCCCAGCAGGTTCCACAGACGCATCTCCTCGTTCCGGCGACCCGTTTCGTGGTCGCGGAGGATGCCGGCGACGACATCCCGGTCCAGATAGGACGCGACGAAGGAGCTGCTGCCCTTCAGCAGATCGTGAGCGTAGTCGTGAAGGCCGCCCTTGAACCACTCATCGAGAGGGACGGTGAAGCCGAGCTTCTTGCGGTTCGCGATCGTCTCGGGCAGGACCTGGTGAGCGATCTGCCGGAGAACCCACTTCACCTGGCCGTCGCGGACTTTCATCCGGGAGGGCACCGTGAAGGCCAGCTCGACGAGCTCGTGGTCGAGGAACGGCGGGCGGTTTTCGATCGACTGCGCCATCGACATGCGATCCCCACGCTCGAGCAGGTTGTCGCTGAGCCAGGTGTGGCAGTCGAAGTGCAGCATGCGACCGAGGTGATCCCCGGAGGAGCGACGCCAGACTTCGGGGGTGTCAAGCTCGCCGTACCCGGCCCTGAGCGCGCGGCGCTCGTACCAGGCGAAAGGCGCGAACCACGACTGCATCCGCTCGGCGGTCGACCGCGAGGCGAGCGCGCGGGCAGCGATGCGCGGACGCTTCATCGAGTACGGCAACAGCCTCTCGGCGGCGCGGAAGACGGGTCTCCGGATGAACCCGGGCAGCATCCACGGCAGACGCAGCTTCCGATCGAAGCGGTGCTTCGGATAGCCGGCGAAGATCTCGTCGGCTCCCTCACCGGAGAGCAGCACCTTGACACTCTCGCGGGCGCGGGCGGCGATCTGCGAGACGGCCACGTCGGCCGGCTGGGAGAGCGGGCCGTCGCGGTGCCAGGTCAGCCGCTCCCACTGCTCGCGGAAGTCGTCGGCGGTGACGAGGATCTCGTGGTGTTCCGTCCCGAGTGCCTCGCTGACCTGCCGCGCATAAGGCAGCTCGTCGAAGCGAGGGTCCTGGAACCCGGCCGAGAAGGTGGAGACCTTCCCGCCGTCGCGCGCCCTCTTCATGAGGGCGACCACCAGGCTGCTGTCGAGTCCGCCGCTCAGGTAGGCGCCGACCGGAACGTCGGCCACCAGCCGGAGCCGGACGGTCTCGTAGAGCTTCTCCTCGACCCGTTCGATCCACTCCTCGTCGGAGCCGTCGACGGGCGTCGTCCCTCCGGGCACTTCCCAGTAGGTGGAGATCCTGGTCTTCCCCCGAGCATCGACGTGCAGCACGTGCCCCGGCGGCAGCTTGCGAATGCCCTTGAACAACGTCCTCGGCGGCGGAACCGAACCGTAGGTCAGGTACTCCTCCACCGCCTCGTCGTCGATCCCCGGGTGCGGGTCGAGAATCTGGAGCAGGCTCTTGATCTCGGAGGCGAAGGCGAAAACGCTCTCGTCCTGGTAGTAGTACAGTGGCAGGATCCCCAGCCGGTCCCGCACCAACCACAGGTCATCGTTGCGCTGGTCGTAGCAGGCGAAGGCGAACTGGCCATTGAGCTGCTCGAGCGCCTTCTCCCCCCGAGCGCGACACAGCTCCAGGAGCGTCTCGGTATCGCCGGTGGTCTTCAGCTCCACTCCGCTCCGCAGCAACTCCTCGCGAAGCTCGCGGTAGTTGAACACTTCCCCGTTGTACGTGAGGTGGAAGGTCCCGTCCGCGCTGCTCATGGGCTGGACGGAGGCGGCCAGATCGATGATCGAGAGGCGCGTGTGCCCGAAACCGACGGTCCCCTTGATCAGCAGACCGTTGTCATCCGGCCCCCGGTGCTCCAGGGGTGCGATCATCGCCTTCAGCTCCGAAGCGGAGACCGGGGCCCTGTCAAGTCGGCGTATTCCAGCTATGCCGCACACTTCTTCACCTGTTGGGCGGAGTCAAGCAGGTCCAGCAGCTCCTGCGTCCGCTGATCCCACGTCGAGTGCTCGAGCAGGGCCTTCCTGTCGCCGGGCGCTCGCTGGCCTTCGATCACGTTACGGATCGCCTCGATGAACGCGTCGGAGTCCCGGGCGATGTGCACCTGGTCCGCGTAGTGATCGATCTCCGGGAACCACGTGGTCACGATCTCCAGACCGAGCGCCAGGTACTCCTTGAGCTTGATCGGGTTGCAGTGCCGGATCCAGTCGTTGTCCAGCCAGGGCATGAGGGCGACATCGAACTCGGCTCCGAGAGCCGGGATCTCCTGGTAGTCGCGGTAGCCCAGGTAGTGGACGTTGTCGTATCGGGTCAGCCGATCGAGGGGGAGCGTCGTGTCTCCGATGAGGACGACGCTCGCCTGATCGAAGGTCTTGGCGACTCGCTCGAGCAGATCGATATCGATCACGTAGTCGTCGAAGCCTCCGAAGAAGCCGATGATCGGACGGCGCAGGTTCGACAGCTCGGTACGACCCCGCTCGGCGTCGAGGAAGTGAGTCAGATCGACGCCGTGATCGAGAAAGTACCCGCGGTCGCCAACCATGTGGCGCTCGCTCTCGAGGAAGGCACGGGCCGAGTACAGCACATGGTCCGAGCGCTCGAGGAGTGAGGTCTCCAGCGCTTCGATGACACCGGTGTTCGCCTCGTCGAAGGCGGAGTGCTTGTCGGATCGGTTGTAGGTGAGCGAGCGCCTCTTCATCGGTTCCGCAACGTCCCACGCCGTGGGCATCGTCAGGAAGATGTGGGGATCGACGATCCCCAGCCAGCGCGCCACGAGCTGGACCTGCCAGCGGATGAACCTCGCGTTCAGGGCCCGCAGCGTCGGGTTGCCGTAGAGGGGCAGGAACACGGGAGAGAAGACGGAGAAGTTCGGCACGTCCGGAAGCGGACGCCGGTGGTAGCGCAGGATGCTGCCGAGCTTGCGGAAGATGCGACGGAAGGGACGCGTTGATTTCCCCGGCGTCGGCATGCGCATCCCGAGGCTGTTGACCAGGAGCACCTTCCGGGTCCGGGCGACGCGCCGCATGAACTGGAAATCCGAGTGCCCTCGGTTGTGATACCACCAGTCCTGTCCGCAGAAGCAGATCAGGTCCGGACCGGAAGAGGGGTCCTGGTCCTGCGTGCTCACGGGACCTCCTTCACGAACGGGGATGAGCTTCCAGTCAGGGGAAGATCGGGACGTCTCATGCTGTTCGACTGATCGGGACTCGTCTTGCCATGCCGGCGGAGCCGTCAAGCCGCCTGGTGCTTCCCCAGCCCCAGCGGCAGGTGGGGCTTGAACCGGTTCAGGAAGACCCCACCGACCTTCACGCCGGCGTCCTCGACGATCTGGACCGCGGCCTTGGCTCGGTTGGTGTGCGTGGAGCCCGCCCGAACGACCAGGAGCACCTCGTCGACGTGCTCCAGCAAGAGGCAGGCCTCGGGGTGCTCGAGCAGGGGGGGAGCGTCGATGATGGTGAACGGGTGTTCGCGCGAGGTCTGGGTGATCAGTGCCCGCAGGGCTTCACCGGCGAGCTCACCTTCGGCGGGCGGGCGGCTGCCTCCCGCGGTGAGTACGTGGAGACCCTCCAGACTCGAACGGCGAACGGCCTGCGCGGGATCCGCGTCTCCGTTGGCCACGTCGAGCAGGCCGGGTCCTGGAGGCATTCCCAGGTAGCTGGCCATCGCCGGCTGGTAGAGGTTCGCTTCCACCAGAGCCACATCGCGGCGGAAGTGGCGCACCAGCATGAGGGCCGTGCAGGTCGCCAGCGTGGTCGTCCCGTCGCCGTGCTCCGGGCTCGCGAACATCACGCGGTGCCGTCCTTGCACCTCCGCGGCCTGGGTGAGCTGGGCCAGCAGGGCGTGGAAGATCGGGCGGACGGAGGCGAGGGCTTCCTCGACGGGAAGCCAGCTTTTTTCGGTCAGGTGGATCTTGGTCGGGTTCATCACGCAGCAGGCCTCCGCAAACGACTGCCGTGGCGACGCCAGCGGCTCTCCTCGGGAACGACACCCAGGACGCGAATACCCAGACCGTCCTCGATGCACTTCGGATAGCGCAGGCGGGAGTCCATGACCTGCCGGGCGATGGCCAGAGCGAGCCCCATGAAGATGCCGGCGAAGGTCCCCAGAGCGAGGAACTTCGCCCTATCGGGCCCTTCCTTCTCGGTGGGCAGGGTGGCCTCCTGGGTGACGATCAAGTTGGTCATGCTCTCGTCCGAGTCGATCGCCTCCAGTGTTCTCTGGTGAGCGCGCGCCTTCCGCAATCGCGCGGTGCTCTCGGTCGCCGCGGCGATCGCCTCCTGGAGCTCCCCGTAGAGCGACTCCTTGGAGACCAGCTCGCTGAGCCGTTCCTTGCGGCTCTCGAGCAGCTTCGCGCGCGCTTCCGTGCCGGCCTTCAGACCTTCCTGCTGTCTCCGGATCTCCACGCGCTGCAGGATGAGTCCATCGTAGACGGCGTTCGGTTGTCCGCCACCGGACCGTGGAGTCAGGGGACTGTCCAGACTGGCCAGTCGTTCCTCGATCTGCTCGATCTCCGCCTGGATCGTCTCGAGACGACCCCGCAACCTCTTGTTCTCGCTCTCGTAGAGCGGAGAACCCTTGAGGAAGGTCTTCTCCGCCTCCGCGAGCTCGCTGTTCACGTCTCGGTGCTGAGCGAGGAGCCACTCGTATCGACTGCCCAGCATCGCCGGTGAGCCGGAGTCGAGCGGCACGGTTCCATCGGTCTGCTCATCGGGCTCGGGGGTGGTTCTGGCCAGCTGCTGGTCGATGACCTCGAGCTGTCCCCCCAGCGACCGCATCAGGATGGTGTCCTGCTCGATCTCCGCGTCGAGAGTCTGGATCTCCTCCGCCAGGGCTTCCTGCAGGACGCGCAGATCGTAGACACCATCCTTGTCACGCTGTTCTTGAAGCGCACTCTCGGCGGCAGCTTTCACCGCCTCTTCCTCACTGAGCCGCTCGTTGATGAAGGAGAGCTCGTTCGACGCCCCGTAGACCTCACGGTGCCGCTCCTGGCAGACCCTCATGTAGACGCTCGCGATCTCCTGGGCGAGCTCGGCACTGTGGGCCTTGTAGGAGACGACGAGCGTGGAGGCATGTCGCTGGGCGTTGATCGAGACGCCGTCGGCCAGGCGCTCCACCGCAGCCTTGCGCATCAGCTCGGTCGGGGCCCCTTCTTGCATGATCTCGGGCTGAGTCATCCCGGCCATGAAACCCTGCAAGCCGTGCATCCAGCGGGTACGCCACGGTGTGTTCGGGCCATCCGCGGCCGATGGATCGTAGGGTCCCAGGATGCGCTGGGGACCGATCTCGTCCACCACTCGCTCGTGAAGCTCCGGGTTTCGGAGGATCAGGAGCTCGTCACCGGTGGCCACGCTGGGGCCGCGCGCCACGGCGTCCTCGTTGACCACGCTCTCCGGAGTCTGCTGTTCCCTGGCACCCAACCGCAGGAGCAGCAGCCCGACCGACATGTACTGGTTCGGTTGGACCAGTCCGTAGGCGAGAGCTGAGAACGCTCCGGTGGCCACGCACAGGACGATCGTCATCGGGAAGCGCGCGACGGCATGCAGCAGCACTTCGCCGAGGTTCCGCAACTCCACCGTGGGCGGGGCCTGAGCTTCTTGCTGGAGGTCTTCGTTCTGGAGACTCATGTGTGAAGATCCGATCTCTTTCGGCCCTAGGTCGCGGCCAGGTAGGCGAACCAGAACGTCCCGGCGCCGAAGAAGATGTTGATGTTCCTTCTGATGTAGCGGTCGATCCAGTCGTTCACGTGCACCACGGGAAGGGCCGGAACGAAGACGACATCGTGGGGCTGGAGCAGGATCGACTCAGCGGCTCCCCAGTGTTCGAGGCCCGCATCGATCTTCCAGGTGACCATCCGGTCCTCATCTGGAAGCCAGCGCACCAGCAGCGTGTGATCGAGCTGTGCGGTATCGCGGACGAAACCCGAGGCGAGCCCCAGAGCCTCGAGCAGGGAGATCCGTCCCATCGGGATCGGAAACGAGCCTGGAGCGGTCACCTCGCCGATCACGGTCAGGGTGCGGGGCGCCATCTCGGCGGTCCGGACGGTGAGCTCGGGCTGAGCCAGGATCTTCGCGTATTCCTCGGTCAGCTGTTCGTCCAGCATGGCCAGGGTCATCCCGGACACCCGCATCTCGTCCAGCGAGAGGAACGAGGCCAGACCGTCTGGCTGCACGACCACGTCGTCCTGGTTCCACTCCGGAAGACGGAGGAAGCGAACGGACAGGACGTCACCCGGGGCGAGGACGACGGCCGATTCGGTCAACGTCGCGTTGATCTCGGCGGCCATCTCTCCCATGGGACGCCCGGCCGGCGTCGATGCACAGGAACTGAAGAGCCCCAGCAGCGCGATGATGGTGATGATGCGCATTCGGTACCGGCCGCATCCGGGCGGCCGTCGTGAAACGGATGAGAGCGGGGGAGGCGGGGGTGGCCAGGAGACGGCTTCGGAGTCCAGGACACCTCGGAGTAGGATCGGACCGAGCCGCCCCCCGGCATTCGGGGAAAACAGCCCCCTTCCCCACCGAGTCCCTATCGGGGGCCAGGCCTGCTCGGCGGGCCCCGACGCGCCGCGCTACCCCGAAAAAGCGGCCCGACCCTGATCCGAGACAGGGATCACGGTTCCGCTCGGGCCCCTCTCCGTTGCTCCAGGTAGTCGGCGATCTCCCGGCGAAGGGAGGGGAAGCAGAGGATGAAGCCGAGCCCGAAGACGACGGTGATCCCCGCGCCGATGCCGAGCTGCGCCCACAAGGAGAGTGACTCCGGCAGCGCGAACATCAGCCCCTGGCTCGCCCCGAGGAGCGAGAGGAGACCCAGGGCCGGCACGAAGGTCATGCCCATGGGAATGGCGCACTTGCCCCTCAGGCGCCGGACCGTGTACACGATCGCGATCATCTCGCCGAAGATGCCCGAGACGGCGATCCAGCTCAGGGGGAGCTCGAAGTAGGCGAAGACGACGGTCAGCCCGAGGGCCAGCAGCCGATAGAGATTCGCGAACATCGAGTTCTTGGTGTCCGCCCGGGCCAGGGCGGCGGCGGTGGGAGCCATGCGCAGGATCCTCGCCGCCTGGGCGATCGCGAGCCAACCGATGTAGAGGCCGGCGTCGGTGTACTTGACGTCGTAGATGGCCAGCGCCGGCGGGGCGAACGTGATGATGACCAGGGTCATGAAGACGGCGGCCGCCGACAACAGCTGAACGCAGGTGGCGTAACGGGCCTGGAAACGCTCGGGATTCCCCTGCTCTCTCGCCAGGGCCGGCAGGATCATCGGGTGGGTCGTGGCCACCACCAGGCTGCAGGGCTGCCTCGTCAGCAGGACCGCGATCCCGAAGATGCCGAGATCCGCGGTCGAATAACAATCGGCGCCACCGATGATCCACGCATCTCCCTGGAAGATGAGATACATGAGGATGCCGTTGATGAGGAGCGGCCAGCCGAAGTCGAGGAACCGCCGCATGTTGTCCCGGTCCCTCGCCAGACGGTAGGGACGCTCGGCGACGAGGTGGGTGACCAGGGTGAACGCGATGGATTGCGCGATCACGCCGAAGAGCATCGCCCGGGCGTCCCGGAGCCACCAGGCCAGCGAGCAGGCGACGACGAGAGAGGTGCCCTGCGAGAGCAGGGTGGTCAGGATGTCCGGCGTGTACTTGTACTCTCGCTGAACGCGCCGGTAGTCGAGATGGTCGAGGCCCCGGATCAGCGGCACGAGAGCGAGGCATTGAAAGGCCCAGCGGTACTCCGGAACACTGAAATACGTGGCCATGGGGCCGGCCAGCAGCAGCATGACGGCCGCGATGAGGAGCCCCCTCAGGAGCATCATGGTGTGCGCCGTCTGCTGCAGCCTGGGGTCGTTGCCGTCCTCCGCCTGGACCAGCAGGACGTCCCAGGCCAACACCCCCATCACCTCGAGCAGGCTGATCGTGATCGCGAAGATGAACGCGACACCGTAGTGATCGGGCCCGATCAGCGTGGCGACCGCCATGTTGCGGATGGTCGCGAAGACCATCCCCATCCCTTTTCCGGAGGCGATCGCGCTCGCCTTCTTGAGGAAGCTCTTACGTCCCTTCACCGAGTCGGCTCTTTTCGCAGGACGCGCCGGTACCAGAATCGCGGTTCACCAGAGCTCCATGGTAGTTCCGGAAGCATCACCCACCATCCGGCGTAGGGTGCGCCGGGCGTACACGGCTGTCAAGGGGTATCGGGCCCCGCGCACCTTGGGAGCGAAGGCCCCGAGACACCGGACGAGTCGCGGTGAATGGGCGGCGGATGGCGCCGAGTCCACGGCGACCGAGAAGCCGAGCGTGGTGGTTTCAGGGCCTGAATATCACCTGGTCGGACAACGAGCCCTCGTGGCCATCGGCGTCCACGGCGCACACCTGGTAGTAGGCGTTCTTGTCGGCCGGGTCCTCGTGCAGGAAGGTGTTCGTGAGAGCGGTCCCCACGAACTTCAGGGGATCACGCTCGCCGTCCCGGCAGTACACGTTGTAGTGGGAGAGATGCGGATGCGCGACGGCGCTCCAGGTCAGGAGGGCATCCCCACCTTGCTCGACCGCCTGCAGGTCGACCGGCTCGGCCACGAACGTGGCCTGCACCCAGGCCCCGTAGTGCGTCTTGGGCGTGCTGGATCCACCCACGTTCGTCGTGTAGAGGAAGTCCCTCCTCGCCCAGCGAGAAAGCTGGGAGTCGGGATAGGTATCGGTGAACCACAGCCACATTGCTCCCTGGACCTCGAAGCTGCCGTAGCCGGTGCTGTAGCCAGGTCCGATGCCGTCTTCCGTCCACCCGTGCCCGCAGTTGCTGCCTCCGAAGCGAGGTCCCGTGGACCAGAGCATCGATTCCGACGCACTGGAGTGGGGCAGCAGGAACAGCTCCCGCGCCCAGAAGCAGGGTCCCCAGACGTTGATGTTGTGGCTACCCTTGGCGCCCATGTCGGTCGCCCCCATCCGGTACCACAGCCACTGGGTGTACTCGTTGTCGTCCCGGTGGGCCGACAGTCCCCCGTCCACGAAGTTGTTGTCGTACGTGTAGGAACCGCTGGCCGTCAGGGTCATGTCCGTCCGCTGGGCGAGGTGCATGAGCAGGCGGTAGAGAGGCTCGTAGTTGGGGTCGTAGCCGAGGGCCACGGCTCCGACGAGAACTCTCTGGAAGTCCCTGATCTGGTAAGGGGGATACCGATTGGGGCCGTGGGCGTAGTGATTGTGCTGTGCGCCGCGGTCCGAGAAGCAGAAGGCCGTCTGGATGTTGTTGCAGTAGAACTGGAAGAGCCGATCCAGATCCGCCAGGCTCCCCGACCACGAGGCCCCGTCCTGCAGGTAGCCCATGGCCCGGTGCAGGATCCACAGGGACAACACGTTGCTCTGCTCGTTGTCGCTGGACCCCGAGGACATCTGGTAGTCCGACGGAAGGACCGCCGGCAGGGTGCCGTCGGCCGGGCCGTAGTGGAACGAATCGGTGAGGGGGTTGAAGATCCCCGCTGCTTCGATGGTCCGGTTTCGCAGCGTATTCCACTTCTCCGTGGACCAGCGGATATGCCCGATGCCCCAGAGTCCTCCCCGGTACTTGGGCCGGTGCTCCACGCAATAGACCACGATTCCGTCCGACCCCTCGCGCTTCTGGAAGGGAACGATCTCATTGCCGTAGGCGACGTGGAGCACGTCTCCCGCGCTCAGCGAGACGGTGTGACTGGAGCCCCACTCGACGGGAATGAACTCCGGAGGATCGGAGAGGCCGTGGTTCTCCCACCCCTCCCACCTCAGCGCCTGGTTCACGACGACGGTCATCAGCTGGTGTTCCGGGGAGAAGCCAGCGGAGCTGTCCCTGAGGGTGCCCGTCAGCGTCCCGTCGTCCTTGTGGTGGACCCGGGGTGTGTTGATGCGGACGACGTAGTCGCCGGGGGTGACCCACCCTCCCGGAAACTCCTGGGTGGAAGTCCCCGGCGCCCAGACTCTCTGCGGGGGAGTGGTAGCGACCACCTTCACCCCCATGTAGTCGAGGCTGCCGTCGACCTTCTCGAAGTAGGGGAACAGAGCCGAGGAGGCGGCCTCACTTCCGGCGAGCTCGGTATCGATGTCGTCGGCGCCGCTCTCTCGGCCGAGCGCTGGAGCCTCGGAGCCACCGGAGACCGCGCGCCGCGGCACGGAACCATGTCCGGGCCATCCAGCGAGCATCGTCCCCGAGCCGGCCAGCAAGGGGCTGGACGGCTGGGCCGCGGTGGCTCGACTGGAATTGAGGCCGAACGCGGTGTCGCCTCCGGGGGAGAGGGGCGCGCGTGCCGCGGTCTCCCCGTCGGAGCAACCCGCGAGTAGGACGCATACCGCTCCCAGTGCCCAGTCGACGCCCCCGACCATGCCGGTGGAGCGCCCTCTGGATCCCTCCGCGATTCGACCGATTCCGCTCACGTGCTGGCCCGCTCTCGGCCGGTGGTGCATAGATACAGCCCTCACCTCACCCCTCCGTTCCTTGGGATCCACGAATCAACTCTCCCCCGACTCTGTCGGGATTGAGTCCGACGATTCTCAAGAGGACCTTGGAATTCGTCAACCGGGTGGTCGACGGATTGCCCGTAATCTCGGCCGATTCGAGCAACGGGGTGCCGGATGTGACCCCTGGGCGGACCGATTTCAGGCGACCGACAGGTCCCGAATCGCCCCGGCGCGGGCTCCACCGAACGCCCTGAATAGGGTGACGGCGAGGGGAGCCGGCTGGCCCTGGACAGGGCGCGGCACCTCGGGAGCTCCACCTCGTGGTGTGCCTTCTCGAACCCGGTCGTGAGCGAGAGCTGGGAATCGAGCGTCGCTCAGGGACAGAAGCTCACCTCGAGCCCGTCGGTGAGGTTGAAGCCGGCGTTCCCCGCCCACGGATCGCGGAACCAGTACTGGAAGTACCACGTCGAGCCGGCCTCGATCGCGCCGGACGGAGGCAGGTTGGGGAAGTCGAGCAGGCGCAGGGCGGTGCCACCGGAGTCGGTCGAGGTCACCGGATTCAGGCGGAGGATCCCGGGCGAGCCGGGGCCGAGACACAGGTAGCCGTCGCCGAAAGGCTGCTGGCCGAAGTGCGCGCCGTAGATGAAGAGCCCCGGTGTGGTCGCCGGGCAGTCCTGCGCGACCAGGGTGAAGTCGTTGGCGAGCACGCTGGTCGAGCCGCTCCAGTCGATCGTCGCGGCCTCGCCGCTGGAGTTGACCGTGCTGGTGCAGTAGCTGTCGGTGAAGTGGCAACTGAGGTCGAAGAGGTAGGCGCCTCCGAGGGGATCGGCGAACCATGCGCCCCCCACCACCTCCCGCTCCTGCAGGTCGACGTGATAGCCGAGGATGCTGTCCTTCTTCGGATCGCTCGCCAGCAGCCGGCCCCGCCGGGTCCAGCCGTTCGCGCCGCGGGTGTACCAGAGAACGTAGCCCTCGCTGTTGAAGGTGACGTCGCCGTTGGGGGCGCCGATCGCCAAGGCGTCGCCGTCGATCGCGACGGACTCGCCGAACCTCGACAGATACTCGTCCGAGTCGAGCCGCACGTCGAAGACCCAGCCCGACGCCTCGCGGCGGTAGACGCTCGCCGACTCCCAGCCGAAACCCGCGTGCCCCACGACCAGTCGGTCGCCGCTGACCGCCACCGCGGAGACGTAGCCGGTGTACGACCAGGGGCCCAGCTCGTCGGCCAGAGCCCAAGCACCGCCGGTGCGCTCGTACACGAATACCCTCGAATCAGCTTCGTCCATGTAGTTGTAGGAGCCGACGACGAGGGTGCCCCCGTCGATCGCGACGTCCTTGCCGTATCTCGAAAAGGAGGGAAGGGTGGGTTCCTCCAGGATGGTGTCCAGCACCCAGGTCGCCCCCGCGCCCCGGTAGACGAACACCCGATCCTCGCTCTCGCAGCCGACGACCAGCGTTTCATCCTGCAGCGCCAGGTCGTAACCGAAGCCTGCGAGCTGACCGCAGTCGTGTGCCAGCTTGCCGATCTCCACCCAGGTGGTTCCCTGGCGGACGAAGACGTAGGCGGTGCCCGACAGATAGGCGAGCTCATCCCGGTCCGACGCGCCGACGATCAGGGTGTCGCCCTGAAGCGCGATCGCGCTGCCGAACTTGTCCCCGTTCGTCCCGTCGCTGGCAACGACGTGGCCGGTCTCGGTCCAGACGCCTGCTTGCCGCTCGAAGACGTAGGCCGCGCAGACACCAGCGTTCGGGGAGGCGCTGACGGCGAGCTGGTCGCCGTCGAAGCACACGTCGAAGCCGAACCAGGTCTCGCCGTGAGAACCGCTGAGCTTGGCGTACTCGTGTTGATCCCCGTCGGCGACAGCGACATCTCCGAGGGTGAGGATGAGGGCCGTGGTGAGAAGCCCCCCTCGGATGGCGTTGCGAGCGATCATCGTTTTTACTCCTATCGTGAGCGGTGGAGGTGCACGGACCAGGGGAAGCCGAACGGCCACATCTGTCAAGGCTCTCGTCGATTCGCCCGGGGGTGGGTATCCTCTCCGCGACGTCATGGCCACCCCCCTGATCCGCCGCTCGATCCTCGACTGCACCGGCGACACGCCGCTGATCGAGCTCCGGCACGTCGTTCCTGGCGATTGCGGTCGCGTCCTGGTCAAGCTCGAGTGTCAGAACCCCACGGGCAGCATGAAGGACCGGATGGCGCTGGCGATGATCGAGGCCGCCGAGCGCAACGGTCGACTCGCGCCCGGCGGCGCCGTCGTCGAGTACACCGGCGGGTCGACCGGTGTCTCGCTGGCGCAGGTCTGTTCGGTGAAGGGATACCCCCTGCACATCGTCACCTCGGACGCGTTCAGCGCCGAGAAACGCCAGCACATGCGCCTGCTCGGCGCCGAGCTCACGCTCGTCGAATCCGACAGCGGGCACATGGACGAGGCCCTGACGCGCAACATGATCGAGGCGGCGCGGCGAATCACCGAGGAGACCGGTGGGTTCTGGACCGATCAACTGAACAACGCCGATCAGGTCGCGGGGTATCGCACGCTCGGCGAGGAAGTCTGGTCGCAGACCGGGGGGAAGGTCGACGCCTTCGTGCAGAGCGTCGGGACCGCCGGGTCGCTGATGGGGGCGGGGGCCGCGTTGCGGCGGCGCCACGCCTCGATCCGCGTCGTGGCGGTCGAGCCGGCCGAGTCGGCCGTGCTCTCGGGAGAGCCGAGCGGAGCGCATCAGATCGAGGGCGTCGGCGCGGGATTCGTCGTGCCGTTGTGGACCCCCGACGTCGTCGACGAGATCCGGAAGATCGGCACCGACGAGGCCATGGCGATGACTCGTCGGATCGCCGCCGAGGAGACGATCTTCGCGGGAACCTCGACTGGCGCCAACGTGCTCGCCGCGATCGAGGTCGCGCGGGAGCTCGGGCCGGATTCAGTGACCGTCACGATCGCCTGCGACTCCGGTATCAAGTACCTCAGCACGCGGCTCTACGGCGACGCGTAGCCATACGGGCTGGTTCATTCTCACGCGCTGAGAACATAGCGGCAGAGGCGCTCGACCTCGAGGCCGGCGTGGCGGCCGCAGCCGCAGAGGAGCTGGGTCGCCTCGTCGCCGGCCTCCGATATAATTCTCGGAATCCGGTGCGAAAGTCCGGCACCCGGTCATCAGGGATGATGTGACCAGCGGATGAACGCTCCCCACCCCTCCAGTCGATTGGAGGTCCAGCGGTGGTGCGAATCCCAATCCCGCCCTGACGATTCCCGTCCCTCCCAGGAGATGATCATGCTCTCCCCTGCTCTGCGGATTTCAGTTCTGCTCCCGATCTGCGCCTGCCTCGTGAGCCTCGACTCGAACGAGGACGGCCTGATGGGTACTCCGTTCGATGTCGGATACGACCACGCGAGTGAACCGGCTGTCGCGACGATCGCGGAAAACGATACGGTGCCCGGGGGCCTCACCGCGGCGGACTGGTCCAGCATCCACACCGCGTACGAGGCGGGCCGGCACGCTGCCTTCGCCGTCGACGGGGGCGGCTTTCGAGCGCGAAACCCCGGACAGCAATGGACGACTCGGTTCGATGGCCGCGGCTTCCTCACCGAGCCCGACGCCGGCAGCTGGACGTGGGGGCTCGAGCTGGAGAGCTACGGCTTCCCGGGGGCCGAACGCGTGGTCGCCAACCCTTCGAGCTTGACCGCGGACGGCGGGCGCGTCTCCTACGAGTGGGATACGGCCCTCGAAGAGTGGTACGTCAACGACACGCGCGGTCTCGAGCACGGCTACACCCTCCGACGACGTCCCGGCGGTGAGTACGAGGCGGGCAAAGGCCCGCTGACCTTCACGCTCGGAGTGCGTGGTGAGCTGTACCCGAAGGTGGATGCCGATGGTCGGGGGGTGTCCTTTCTGGATGACGTGGGCGCGACAGCACTCACCTATACCAAGCTCTGCGTGTTCGATGCCGAAGGGCCATCGCTGGAGGCATGGTTCCAGCACGCCTCGAACGGGTTGCTTCTCTCGATCGACGAGGAGGAGGCGCTCTACCCCCTGACGATCGATCCCGTCGCACAGCAGGCCTACCTGAAGGCCTCCAATACCGACCCTGGGGATCAGTTCGGTCATTCCGTGGCCGTGTCCGGTGATACGGTCGTGATCGGAGCGCCCGGCGAACAGAGCACCGCTACCGGTGTGAATGGCGATCAGAGCTCCAACCACTGGACCTCGGCCGGCGCGGCCTACGTGTTCGTGAGAAACGGCGCGACCTGGAGCCAGCAGGCGTATCTCAAGTCCTCCAACACTGGCTACGACGATCATTTTGGCCATTCCGTGGCGGTTGATGGCGACCTCATCGTCGTCGGGGCTCCTCACGAGGACAGCGGCGCCACGGGCGTCAACGGCAACCAGCTGGACGAATCAAAATCGCGCTCCGGTGCTGCCTACGCGTTCGTGAGGCACGGTACGACCTGGAGCCAACAGGCATACCTCAAGGCTTCCAATACGGGACATGGCGACTTCTTCGGTTACTCCGTGGCCGTATCCGGCAATACCGTGGTGGTCGGTGCCCAGCTGGAGAAGAGCAACGCCACCGGGGTGAACGGAAGCCAGAGCGACAACAGCGCAACCGCTGCCGGTGCCGCGTACGTGTTCTCGAGAACGGCCGGGGTCTGGGCCCAGCACGCCTATCTCAAGGCCTCCAACACCGATCCGTCGGACCTGTTCGGTTTCTCCGTGTCGATCTGCGGTGATCTGGCAGTAGTCGGCGCCCACGGAGAGGACAGTGGCGCCGGTGGAGTGAACGCCGATCAGAGCGACAACTCCAGCCATGGCGCCGGCGCGGCCTACGTGTTCGTCAGACAGGCGGGGAGCTGGAGTCAGCGAGCCTATCTCAAGGCCACCCATTCCCGGAGCAACAATGGCTTCGGCCGGAGCGTTGCCGTTTCGCGCGAGACCGTGGTGATCGGCGCCCGATCGGAGGATGGCGGCTCGACCGGCGTGAACGGCAACCCGAATGACACCAGCGCCAAGAACGCCGGCGCCGCCTACGTGTTCGTGCGGCGCGGGACCACCTGGAGCCAGCAGGCGTACCTCAAGGCCTCGAATACCAACACGATGGACCTGTTCGGCACGTCCGTCGCCGTATCGGACGATACGGTGGTGATCGGGGCACCCAGCGAATCCAGCATCGCGGTCGGCGTGAACGGCATGCAGGACGACAACAGCGCCTCACGTGCCGGTGCGGCCTACGTATTCGTTCGACGAGACTCGGAATGGAGCCAGAAGGCGTATCTCAAGGCCTCGAACACCGACACCGGGGACAACTTCGGAATCTCCGTGGCGGTTTCCGGCGACCTGGCGGTGATCTGTGCACGAGGCGAGGACAGCGGTGCAATCGGAATAGGAGGCGATCAGTTCGACAATGGCGCCGCCGGATCGGGCGCGGCCTACACCTTCGATCTCGAAGCGCCACAGAGTGGCTACTCCTTCTGCTTCGGCGACCCCGGCAGCGGTACGCCCTGCCCGTGCAACAACGACAACGACGGGAGTATTCCGGGCTCGGGGTGCGACAACGGCTACTTTGCCTCCGGGGCTCAACTCAAGGGCAGCGGATTGGCCAGCATCAGCGCTGACTCGCTGGTGCTGATCTGTACCCATGTCGAACCGTTCAACGCGAGCCTCTACGTCCAGGGGAACAATGACCTCTCACCCGGCACCGTCTGGGGTGACGGCATTCGCTGCGTCGGCGGCGATTTGAAGCGACTCCAGATCCGCTTCTCGGATGGGTCGGGAACCTCCACCTCGACCACGGGGCTCGCTGCCCTGGCGGGCAATGTCATGCCGGGAGATATCAAGTACTACCAGTGCTGGTACTGGGCCACGGAGAATCCGCCCTGCGGAGACTGGGTCCACTTCGTCAACACGTCGAATGGATACACGGTGACCTGGCTGCCCTGATACGGAGCCCGCGCAATCTCCGCCATCTTCGCTGGACGGTCATACGGGAGAGTCACGAAGATGGTGGAGATTCCGCGGGCCCGGTATCCGAGGTGTCTACCGTCGGCGGACTCGGTGCTTTCGGTGTCGGCCCTGCTCGAGTCCTGAGCCGGCGCCGCTGACCGGCGCCCCCCGCTCTCATCGACTCGGAGAGGCTGACGATCACGGCGAGGGAGAAGTACCAGCCGAAGGTGACCTGCCCGAAGTAGGAGACCGCCATGAAGTTGGTGACGTGGCAGAGCAGGCTCACCCCGAGAGCCCACGACAGGATCGCTCGCTCGCGATTCACGCCCGCGCTGCGCCACAGGTATCCCACCCGGCCAAAGCACATCCAGATGACCAGGACGAAGAGCACGAGTCCGAGGAACCCGCCGCGAACACCGGTCAGCACGAACTCGTTCGTGACGTCCTTCAGGGCTCCGTAGGCATCCCAGCTCTCGGTGCTCTTCGTCCCGATCAGGGCCCACTCGGGGAAATTGGCGATCGCTCGATCGATGAGAAGGGCGCGGTGATAGCCGGTCGAGCCTCCGGACACGTCGATTCTGGCGAGCAGGAACCACACCGGGCGACTCATGACCAGATGCAGCGCGACCAGACCGACGACCACGGAGTAGCGGAGGAGCCTCGTGTGGTGCCGGAAGAGGAACCACCCACCAGCACCCAGTCCGACCATCAAGGAGATGATCGGGGTGCTCGAGGCGCAGGTGATCATGATGATGAGCGCGCAGACCGAGCCCATGAAAGCGGCGAGGCGGTTGGCTCGGGAACGTCCCCACCAGAGCGCGACCATGTACGGCATCAGCGCGACCCAGAAGCAGCCGGCGAGGATGGGGTGAGGGAAGGCTCCCTGGCAGCGCAGGCGCCCCTCGCGGATCACGGGGGTCTCGGGGACGCCTCCGAAGATGGAGAAGATGTTCTGGCCGGTCGTCGATTCGCGGACGAAGGCGATGCTCACCACCACGGCGAGCACGGCGAGCCCGACGCTGAAGGTGCGCAGGTCATCCCACGTGCGCACCAGACATCGAATGATGAAGTAGAGCCCGAGCCCCTCGAACATCTTCCCGGCGACCCAGACCGCGGCGCCGGAACTCTCCCACAGGAGGATGTAGGCGGCCGAATAGGCGAGGCCCCACAGAACCATGACCGTGTCCGGAGCCTGCCAGCGTATTCCCCGGTACTCCCCGCGCAAGAGCAGCCGGAGGCACCCGATCAGGACCATGATCTTCAGGACCGTGAAGTCGAGGCCCAGGAGGGTCACGCGCTGCGCGCTGGGGATCAGGCAGACCAGGGCCAGGATGGGCAGCAGCGAGTACTTTCTCGGCAGAAAGAGGGCGAGAAGACCAAAGCCCGCCAGCACCACGCCGGCCAGGGGGTGGAGCATGGTCTGGTTGAAGTGCTCCAGTTCGCCGAACGCCGGGTCTTCGAGAGCGTCTTGTATCACGAGGGTCCTCCCGCCCAGCCTACAACATGAGGTGACCGCGCCCGATGGTCCGTGGAGCGTTCTGGCCGACTCCGTCCAGCGTTCCGAGAGGATTCGCCTCGATCGATGTGGGCAGTACCATGCCCGAGTGAACGATCAATGGGGCGGAGGGTCAAGGGAGACGACGGACGCCGCTCGGTCCGGACAGCTCGAGGGCTGCCCCGGCCGAGCGGCGTCCGGGCCGCGCTCGGGTCTCGTCCGAGCGGCTAGTAGGCTCCTTTTCCGCTCACGACCGCCTCGGCGGTCCGCAGGAGCAGCATCAGGTCCAGGCTCATCGACCGACGCTGCGCGTAGCGCAGGTCCATGCGCACCCACTCCTCGAAGCCGATCTCGCTGCGTCCGCTGACCTGCCAGACACAGGTGAGGCCGCCCTTCACGTTGAGGCGCTCGCGCTGCCAGGGCTCGTACTCCGCCACCTCGTTCAGCATCGGGGGGCGGGGTCCGACGAGGGTCATGTCGCCGCGCAGCACGTTCCAGAGCTGAGGCAGCTCGTCGATGCTGGTCTTGCGCAGGAATCGGCCGATGGGCGTCATCCGCGGGTCGTTCTTGATCTTGAAGATGGGGCCGTCCTTCTCGTTGCTCTCGGCGAGCTGCTCACGGATCTTCTCGGCGTCCACGCGCATGGAGCGGAACTTGAAGAACCAGAAGGGCTTGCCCCCCTGACCGGCGCGCTGCTGCTTGAAGATGATGGGCCCCTTGGACGTGACCTTGACGAGGATGCCCACGACCAGGAACAGCGGGGCCAGGAGCATCAACGCGGTGCCCGAAACGGCGATATCGAGAAGCCGCCGGAGCAGCGAAACCTCGGTGGTTTCGAGCGGACCGATATCGAGCGCGAACGCCTTTTCCTTGCAGGCGTGTTCCTTCTGGAGGTCCGGTTCCCGCTGGGCCTCCTCTTCCTCTGCTTCCGTCGGGGCCTCGAGCTCCTCCGCCGTCGGCAGCGGACCGGCCGTGGTGTCCGGCTGTGTCCTGACCGCGGACTCCCGCTCCAGGAGGGCGACCCCACCTCCCGTACGAGTCGCCGCCTGACCACCGCTCCGAGAGGCCTCGCCGCCCTGGGTGAAGTCGTCGTCGAGCTCGTCTCCGTCGTCCGCGGCGGAATCCACGGGGTCGTCGGGCCCGGAGTCGGAAACTTCTTCCACGATCGGGTAGGAGTGGATCCGGTAGCCGAAATCCACGCCGATCTCCGCCGCCTGGCGGAGAATGGCGTCGACCAGGGCCTCGGTCCCCTGCTCGTCGGTCTCGGGCAAGAGGGCCGCGAGTCGCTCAGCGCCCAGGCAACCGACGGTGTCGTAGCAGCGTACCCGCTCCTCGAGGATGGGCAGCAGATCGGTCGCTCGCGAGCTCTTCGGGTCAGAGGGCTGGAATACCACCAGGGAGAAGGACCTCAGATTCCTGATGGCCAGTGCCTTCTCTCGCTGAAAAGCTGCCTTGAACTCGGGTTGACTGACCGCGAATCGACTCCCGCGCGTCGAACGCCTCAGCCAGGTGAACAGTCCAGTGGGCCTCAGTTTTCCAATTAGGAACACCGTCACTCTCCAGGTTTCTTTTGAGCATACGGGCGCATTCTCTGCTGTATACGCACGCGTATGTTGCGATGGCGCGCCGGGCTCGGACCTTCTCGCCCGGTTCTCCCTGCGGTTTTCCCTGTTGCCGAGGCCCGGGTCATGCGCGAGCGTGCCAGATGTGGGAGCAGATCAAGCACTTGGCTTCGACACCCGGGAGACTATCCCACCACGGCGAAAAAGCAAACGGGACGTCCGATAGTTTTGCACGAGAACAAGGAACGCCCAATCTTCGACGATTCGTTCGCGCGACCGACATTCACTCACCGCGTCCACCTGGAAAGATCTTCCGGGTGCCCTCTCGAGAGTCCGACGCGGCCCGGGTCTCGCGATACGACACCTGGCGTGGCCGTGCTTCGCTCGCTCGGAGGAGATCACTGAAGGAGCTCCTGTCGCTCCCGAGCCGACTCTGACCCTGGTTCACGATAGGGCTGAAGTCGACGGCGAGGTTGGCCGACACAGTCGATACCGGAGTCCCGGAAGGGCCTACCGGTCCCCATCGATGCACAGAGCCAGGAGCCAACCCCCACGACGCTCGGTCAGACCATGAAGATGCAAGAGTACAAGGAGAGTGTCCGCCAGTTCATCACCGACAACTTCCTCTACGGAGAGGGCGGTGATCAGCTCGCTGACGATGCATCGTTCCTGGAGGAGGGGATCATCGATTCCACCGGCGTGCTGGAGTTGATCACGTTCCTCGAGGATGAGTTCCGCCTGGAGATCGACGACATGGAGCTCGTACCCGAGAACCTGGATTCGGTGAACAACGTGGCCGGCTTCATCCTCTCGAAGAGCAAGAGGGCCGCGGGCTAGGCGAGGGCCGCCCGCCGGTCGAGAGCTCCGACGAGGCGTCGGACACGACAACGGAGGACATGATGACGAGGACGGACCGCTTTTCTCGGGAAGTGCTGAGGCTGGACGCGGAACTCGAGGTCGAGCGCATCTGCGCGTCGATCAGAAACACGATTTCCAAGGTCCTCCGGCGACGGGGGGCCGTCGTGGGGCTCTCCGGAGGCGTCGACAGCAGCGTGGTTGCCGCGCTCTCCGCCCGGGCGCTCGGCCAGGATCGGGTCCTGGGCCTCTTGATGCCGGAGACCGACTCGTCGCACGAGAGCGTCACGCTGGGCCGCGAGGTCGGCGAGGTGCTGGGGATCGAGACCATCATCGAGGATGTCGGACCGATCCTCGAGGGAGCCGGTTGCTATCGGCGCCGGGACGAGGCGATCCGACAGGTGATCCCCGAATACGGCGAGGGGTACAAGAACAAGCTGGTCGTGCCCAGCATCCTCGCGAACACCGGCTTCCGCCGCTTCAAGATCGTCGTGGAGTCGCCGGACGGGGTCGTGTCCGAGGCCAATCTGCCCGTGGACGCCTTCCTCGCCGTCGTCGCTGCGACGAACTTCAAGCAGCGCGCCCGCAAGATGATGGAGTACCACTACGCGGATCGACTGCAGTACGCGGTCGCCGGGACGCCGAACCGGCTCGAGTACGATCAGGGCTTCTTCGTGAAGAACGGGGACGGTGCCGCCGACTTCAAGCCGATCGCACACCTGTACAAGACCCAGGTCTACCAGCTCGCCGAGTACCTGGGGATCCCCGAGGTGATCCGGACGGCGACGCCGACCACGGACACCTACTCGATGGCCCAGACCCAGGAGGAGTTCTTCTTCTCGCTGCCGTACGACAAGATGGACCTGTGCCTGTACGGAGTGAATCACGAGATTCCCCCGGGAGAGGTCGCCGAGGTGATCGGCCTGACCGAGGAGCAGACGAGGCGCGTCTACGTCGATATCGACTCGAAGCGCCGGGGAACGTCGTACCTGCATGCGCCGGCGCTGCAGGTGGATGACGTCCCGCTCGAAGCAGGGGGGGGCGAGAGCGACTGACGAGGAACCTCAGAGGTGCTGAAGCGCTGAGGGGACGCCCCTCAGCCGTTCCCGACCGCGAATGCATCTCGAGCCTTGATTGAAGTGATGGACGACCAGAAGACCCTGCTGCAGCGAATCGCCGCCTTCATCAAGAGGAAGCGGTTCGCAGTTGCGCGCAGGTTGCTTCCGTCCGTCAAGGCACGCTACGAGCTGGAGCGCCAGGTCGGACCGATCGGGTTCTGGGACCAGCTGAGCGAATACCAGTTCAACTTCCTGAAGAGGATGGGAGTGCAGCCCCATCACCGGCTCCTGGACATCGGTTGCGGCCCCCTGCAGGGCGGTCTGCCGATGATCGAGTACCTGCACCCGGGCAACTACAGCGGCGTCGATCTCCGCCAGAAGGCGATCGAGACCGCCTACTCTCGGGTCCTGAGCGCTGGCCTCGTGACCAAGAACCCCCAGCTCGTCGTCTCGAGCAGCTTCGGCAAGGACGAGCTCGGAGACCGCCAGTACGACTACGTGTGGGCGACCCAGATCCTCTGCCACCTGGACGAGAGCCTGATCGACCGGCTGCTCGAGCAAGTGGCTGCGCGCCTCTCCGATGAAGGGCAATTTCTGGCGGACATCATCGGCACGACCAACAACGTGCGGGCCGACAGCCACTGGAATGGATTCTCCTTCCACCTCCACACGCCCGAGTTCCTCGAGGCGACCGGCGCTCGTCACGGACTGGAGATTCGAGACCTGGGTAGGATCGACGAGTTCGGTTATCCGGAGGCGATCGGGCTGCACACGAACCGGATGTTCTGCTTCACTCGAGTCTAGTCCGACTCCACCAGGCTCTTCTTGCGGATCTTGCCCGACGAGGTCTTGGGCAGCTCGTCGAGGAAGACGACCTCCTGGGGCACCATGAAGTTCTCCAGGCGAGCCATGCACTCCTTGATCACCTGTTTCTCGGTGAGGTCGGCTCCCTCCTCGAGGGATACGAACGCCCGAATCGCCTGCCCCAGGGTGTCGTCGTGGACGCCGAGAACCGCCGCGTCGAGAATGCCGTTGATGCCGTGGAGAGCGTTCTCCACCTCGACGGGGCTCACCTTCTCCCCACGGGTCTTGATGATGTCGTCGTTGCGCCCGACGAAGTAGAGGTAACCGTCCTCGTCCATGCGGAAGAGGTCCTGAGCGCAGAGCGCGCGCTCGCAGGGGAAGTTGCCCTCGATCACCATCTTGGCCGTCTCTTCCGGCTTGTTCCAGTAGCCCTGCATGACGTGCGCGCCGCGCACGTGCAGGATGCCGATCTCACCCGTCGGCACGGGCCCACCATTCTCGTCGAGCAGGTAGACCTCCGTACCGGGGATCGCCTTGCCCACCGAGGTCAGGTGATCTTCCAGCTCCTCCGGCTCCAGGTACGCGACCCGCTTGCACTCCGTCAGCCCGTACATCTTGAAGATGAGGGCGTTCGGGAAGATCTCCTGCAACCTCGGGATGAAGTCCGCCGGCAGCGCGGCGGCGGTGTTCGTCACGCGCAGGACGGAGGGAAAGCAGAGCGGGGTCTTCTGGTGCGTCGAGATGAGGCCGGCGTAGATCGTGGGGACCCCGGGGAAGACGGTGGCCTCGGTGTCCTGAACCTGCTGCAGCACCTTGGCGGGATACGCGAAGGAGCGCTCGAGGATCAGCGTCGCGCCGGCGCGAATGGCCATGAGCAGCTGGTAGAGCCCGTAATCGAAGGCCAGCGGCAAGACGTTCAGGATCCGGTGCCCCGACGAGAGGCGGAGGTACTCCAGCAGGGACTCCGCCGTGAAGGTCATCGACTGGTGCGTCATCATGACGCCCTTGGGGTCCCCGGTGCTCCCGGAGGTGTAGATCAGCGCGGCGAGATCCACCGACAGGACACCCGCTGGACCATCGAAGGGCGTCGCGTCGCCGAGCGCCTCGTCGAACGAGACGAGCCCGGATGAGCCTTCGGGAATCTGTCCGTGACACAGAGTGCCGAGCTCCATAGCCTTTTCGTTCAGCACCGGACCGAAGAACTTCGACAGCCGATTCTCGGTGCACAGGATCCTGGCCCCGCTGTCCCCGAGGATGTAAGCGAGCTTGTCCGACTTGGTCTGCGGATTGACCACCAGGAAAACACCGCCGGCGAGGGCGGTCCCGAAGATCGAGACCACGCACGGCCAGGAGTTGTCCATGTAGATCGCGACTCGATCGCCACGCTCCAGGCCGCGCTCGCGCACCGCCCCGGCGAAGCGCTGAGCTGCGTCCAGTAAATCCGCGTAGCTGTGAGTTTCATTCCCGATCACCACCGCCGGCGCATCCGGGGTGAGGCGGGCTCCCTGTACCAGGCTGTCCCCCAGGAGGCGCTGGGGGATCGGGCTCATCGAGTCGTGGGACATCTCTCTTCGCTGGTTGACGCGGCTCGGTCATCGATCGAGGCCGTGGGCCGCGTGGTTTCGGCGGGCGTCGTCGCCTGTCATCACCGTCACCTCATCGACCAAACCAGCGCTCCCCCTTGCGACTACGATCCTGTTCGGAGCCACTTCTTCGGGGAGGATCGGGGATTCCACGAAGCGATCGTGGAGCAGCATCGTCGAGATGACCCCGACCAGGGCCATCTCGTCGGTCTCGCTGATTCCCGTTTCCAGGCTCCGGAGGCACTTCTTGCGCAGCGCGTCGACGGCCCGGGGAGAGAAAACCCCGGCCCGGGCGAGGCGTCCTTGCGAGAGCAGCTCGTCGACGTAGTCGGGAGCCGCGGGCCCCATGAACGCACCGAGGATCGGGGCCCGGTACGGCCGCTTCTCGCGCGAGGCGATCTCCGGCGGCAGCAGGGGCTCCACGGCCAGGCGCAAGAGGTGCTTCTCGTGCAGCCCCCGCAGGCGGAAGCTGTCCGGCACCTGCGCCGCGAACTCGATCAGGCGGTGGTCGAGGAAGGGGAAGCGACCCTCGACGGAGTTGCCCATCAGCATCCGATCGCCCTGGGAGTGCAGCAGGTACCCCTGCATGAACGTGTGGATCTCGAGGTACTGCGCCCGGCCGAGCGGCGTGAAGCCACCGAACGAAGCCGGGAGGCGGCCGAGGAGGCGCTGCTGGGGGTCGCCCTCCGAGGCCGCCCTTTCCTTGAGCTCCGGGGTCATGAAGCGCTGGCAGCGGGCGGTGTTCTCGAACCGGATCCGGTGGCTGTAGAGGGGGTTCTCCGTGTCGGTCAGGTCCTTGCCGAAGAACGCCTTCATGAATCCCCCCGTTCCCGCGAGATCCCGGGCGAGGTAGGGATAGAGGCGGCCGATCAGCTGCGGGCGAGCCGTCGACTCCGGCTCGTTGGCCCAGAAGCGCCGGACCTTGTTCTCGCGGAAGATGTTGTAGCCCGCAAAGACCTCGTCGGCGCCCTCCCCGGTCAGGACGACCTTGAGCCCGCTCTCCCGCACCAGCCGCGAGAGCAGGAGCAACGGTGCGGGCGCCGTCCGTAGCATCGGCTTCTCGGTGAGCTCCACCACCTCGGGGAAGATCTCGGCGATCTGCCGCCCCCCCACCTGGATCGACTCCAGGTCGGTGCCCAGCTCGCGCGCCATGCGTCGCTGGAACTCACTCTCGTCGAAGAGCGGGTCCTCGAAGCTCAACGCG
Organism: uncultured Planctomycetaceae bacterium; assembly: GCA_964496575.1. Taxonomy (GTDB): domain Bacteria; phylum Planctomycetota; class UBA1135; order UBA1135; genus CAZCAC01. Next base: position 50,263 of record CAZCAC010000021.1, read on the forward strand.
TAGGAGGAGAGGGTCTGGTTCGAGAGTCTCCGGACGATCGCCGCCGTCGCCGAGGAGTCGAGTCCCCCGCTCAGGTACGCGCCGACCGGCACGTCCGCGCGCAGGCGCAGGTTCGTCGAGTCCTCGAGCAACTCGAGCAGCTCCGCCGCCAGGTCCTCCACCGAATCCCGGCGCCACTCCTCGCGGCGGGCGAACTCGATGTCCCACCAGCGCGCTTCCTCCCGGATCCCCTCGGGGCCGACGATCAGGTAATGGGCGGGCGGCAGCTCCCGGATGCCGCGGAAGGCCGAGCGATCCGGCCCGTTGGCCCAGAGCGAGAAGGTCTCCACCAGCGCCAGCGGATCGAGCTCCGGAGAGAGGTCGGGGTGGCAGAGCAGCGCCTTGGCCTCGGAGCCGAAGAGCAGCGTCCCACCGACCTCGGCCAGGAAGAGGGGGCGGATGCCGAAGCGATCCCTCGCCAGGAAGAGCTCCTGCGTCCGGCGATCCCAGATCGCGTAGGCGAAGGCGCCGTTCAGGCGCTCGAGGCTCTTCGGTCCCCACTCCTCGTAGGCGTGCACCAGGACTTCCGTGTCGCAGTGGGTCTCGAACCGGTGCCCCAGCTCCTCCAGCTCCGCGCGCAGCTCCGGGGCGTTGTAGATCTCGCCGTTCTGCATCACCCAGAAGCGCTGATCCTCGCTCGAGAGCGGCTGATCCCCGCCGGCGAGATCGACGATCGACAACCGGGTGTTGATCATCCCGAACCGATCTTCCTGGTAGAGACCGGTGCCGTCGGGACCGCGGTGGGCGAGGGCTCCGGCCATTCGCAGGAGGACCGATCGCGGGGCCTCACGGCCCGGGCGTGAGTAGATACCGGCTATTCCGCACATGGTCTTTGGCAGTATCCCGCGGCGAAGCGCTTTGCCATGGTCCGGCCCTCACGAGGCAAGCCGTCTCGGAGGGCGCGATGCCTCGAACCGCTCGACGGTGATGCGCTCGCGGAGCCCCTTCCGGAACACGCGCTTCGCCGTTCCGAGGAGCGACGAGAGTTTCTCCCGAAGGCTCAACGCGCGCAGCCAGAAGCGGAAGGCGGGAAAGCCCTCGTAGCGAGGCGCTGCGGCGCCCAGCAACCGGCAGGTCAGGAGGCGCCCCCAGTTCGCCCCTCGGGCGTGGATGAGGTTCGGCTGCGAAGCGGGCAGGATCTCCGGCTCGACGCGCTCGAGCTCGAGGTGGCCCGAGCGGATCGCCTGCTGGAGGAGTTTTCGGCCCCGCTCGGTGCGGACCAGCACCAGGGAGCGGCCGGCCTCACCCTCCTCGCGCGGGCGGTACCAGGGATCGCCGACGGAGAGGTCAGCGAGCTCGCCGGTGTGATCGGCGCAGACGTAGCAGCGCCACTGCCGGTGGCTCTGGAGCTGTCCCCAGGATTCTTCGTAGGTGCGTTCGGCGGAGCGCTCCTCCCCGCCCTGCTCGTACTCGACGGCGGCCATCCCTGGCCAGCCGTTCCCCCGGTAGCGGAGCTTTCGGATCGAGGCCGGATCCTCGACCCCCATCGCCTCGGCCAGCTCCAGCGTCCCCCGGGTCGAGGGAGAGCCGGCGCAGAAGATCGCCACGGTCAGCCCGAGCTTCTCGTCGAGCGCCGGGCGCAGCTCGCGGGCGCGCTTCGTGGCCGCCACGTCGCAAGGCTTGCCGATGAAGGCGCAGGGGCCGGGAGCGTCGACGATCCGCTGCAGGCCGTCGCAGGGGCTCGCGGGGGCGTAGCGCGAGCCGCAGGCCGCGAGGATCTCCTCGCGGCTCGTGCTCAGGATCGTCTGGTTGAGGTAGGGCACGTCGCCTCGCGCTCCGATGTGGAGCACGCCGTGCATCCCCGCGGCCTCGATGCAGGCGAGGCCCAGGGCGCTGGCCACGCCGCCGCTCGATCCGGCGAAGCGTAGCTCGGGGTCCGTAGCAAAGCCTTCCCACAGCTCGAGGATCTGCCCCCACGCGGGTCTCAGCTCGGTGACGAGACCGGGCGTGCTCGGGTCGACCTCGTTCCGCAGGGTCGCGCCGGGGCACGCCGTCAGCGCGTCGCGCAGCTCGGGGGCGGACGCATTCCCGTTCCCGTTCACGATGGGGCGACGCCCGTACTGGAGCGCATCGACCATCTCGATCTGCTCGGGAGCGAGGTAGGCGCAGACTCCGCAGCCGCAGCAGAGCTGGCGGGCGACGACATCGGTGATCTCCTTCATCCCGCTTTCCGCCTCTCTCCGAGGCGCCGGCAGGTGGCCACGATCTGATCCATCTGGGCGGTGACCCGCTCCTGGAAGGTTCGCCAGGCCTCGGCCAGGTGGGTCCTCGTCTCGTCTCGCCGCTCGAAGGACTCGACGATCTGCCGGACCGTCTCGTCGGTAGAGAGGGTCCGGGCGTCGGACACGTGATCCCCCTGACCGATCGACTCGAAGACGCCGATCGCCTTTCCGCTGTAGGCGATCGTCGCGGTCGGCACCCCGGTGGAGAGCCCCGCGATCGTCGAGTGCATGCGCGTTCCGCAGAACCAGGCGCAGCGGGCGATCACGCCCTTGGCCTCGGCGGCGTTGACGTCGGTCGGGCCGACCTGGACCCGATCCCCGTACTCCGCCGAGAGCTTCGCGGCCACCGCCTCGCAGGCGGCGTTGTCCGATTCGCGGGTCCCCGGCGGGGCCATGACGTGGGGGATCAAGATGACGTCGAGGGAGCTCTCCTCGAGGACGTGCCGGAGGATGCGCTCGGTGGCCTCTCGGTAGTCGATGCCGATGCCGAGCTGCCCCGCGGCCCAGTCGGGATCGTTGTGGATCAGCCCGCTCACGTTGAAGCCGACGGTGTTCGACGCTTCCGTGTCGGAGAGCCAGGCCCTTACCGGCGCCGACAGCTTCTCCTCGGGGAAGACGGGCGTCAGGCCGAAGGCCACGTCGACCCCGGAGAGGTGGCGGGCGGGATCGAAGGTGTCCCCCAGCCTCGCTTTCAGCTCGGTGAAGCTGTGTTCATCCCGGGCCCAGACCTCGGCGGCCGCCCGGAGGAGCTCCTCGGCCTTCCGCCGGACCTCGGGGTCGGAGTAGGGCCCGTAGGTCTGGGGCATGAGGATCAGCGGCGTCCCTTGCTCCAGGGTGATCGTCTTCGGCAGACAGATGGTCCTGAAGACGCGTGGCCCGTACATGTCGGTGAAGCTGTCCCCGGCGCTGATGTCGAGCACCGCATTGGCCGATCGAATCGCGCGGATCGCGGCGTTGCCGAGCCCCCCCAGCTTCCCGGCCAGGCGGATGACCGCGAGCGTGTCGCCGCGGTGGTAGCGCCTGGAGTGCCGGGCCCCCAGCAGGTCGACGGGGTGGTCCACGTCGCCGACGCGGACGCTCGAGCGACGGGCCCCCATCCCGTGGTCAAAGAGGGTGATGTGCGTGTTCGGCTCTCGCTCGAGCAGTCCGGTGATGATGGACATGCTCAGGGCGGAAACGCCGAGGTTCCCGGTGTCCAGAGCGGCTCCGAAGATGCAGATCCGAAGCCCGGGCGAGGTGTGGCTCTCGGGGCGGTTCATGTGGGTAAGATGACGAGTCAGCGGGCCGCAGTACCGAGCCAGGACAAGGCCCACCGCCTCGTCACTGGACGTGGGAATCGGCGACCAGGGCGGTGGAATCTGTCCTGGCTCCGTATCTCTATCGGGTGATCCGGGTGGTGGGTATGATTGGCTTCCCTGGAAATTATTTCCTACCGTGGGAGCAGGGTTGGCCGCGCCCTTCGAGCGAGTCGATTCCTGCTGCCCTGCTTCCGGGTGGGGAATCGCCGGCCGATCACGGCCTATTTGGAAGGAGGAGAAGCGATGAGAAGGATGGTTGTCGGACAGAGGCGCGGGGGTGTCGTCGCGGTGTTGCTGCTGATTGCGGCTAATGCCGCCCGAGCCGAGAACGTCGGTGGGGTCATCACCACGGATACCACCTGGAACCTGGCGGGGAGTCCATACATCGTCAACGGTGGCTCGGTCCGCGTCGGCAACGGCGCCACGCTGACGATCGAGCCGGGGGTCGAGGTGCGTTTCGAACCTCTGCAGTCACTTCTGGTCGGGTATACCACCGATGGGCAGGGAACCCTGGTGGCCCGGGGGACCGAGGCACAGCCGATTCTGTTCACCTCCAACTCGCCCACTCCAGCGCCCGGTGACTGGACCCGCATCGATTTCCTCGACCTGGCCGCGGACGCCACGTTCAACGGGAGCTGGGACTACATTGACGGCTGCATTCTCGAGCATGTGATCGTCGAGTACGCCGGTTCCAGCGGCTACGCTGCCGTCAGCACAGCCCAGGCCTCGCCGTATCTGAGGGATTGCGAGATCCGTGAGAACCTCGGCTGTGGGATCGGCGTCTACAACGATTCGCCGCTGAGGATCGATGAGTGCCACGTTCATGACAACCAGGATCGCGGGATCCTCATTTGGGGTTCGAATGGAAACACGCTTACCGGCAATACGATCACGGGCAACAACAACGCCGACTACGACGGAGGCGGTGGGATTCGCTTCATTAGCGCGGGCGGTAATACGCTGACCGGCAACACGATCAGCAACAACTCGGCCGTCCAGCGCGGCGGCGGAGTCAGCATCGGTCAGAATTGTGACAGCAATACACTTACCAACAACGTGATCCATGGGAACACCGCCAACGAGGGTGGTGGTATCTTCTTTGACCAAAACAATCGGAACAACTCGCTGTTGGACAACAGCATTGAGAACAACAACGCGAGTAGCGAAGGAGGCGCGTTGTACTTGAAGGGTCCAGAAAACGCCGTCTTCGTCGGCAACACCATCCGGTTCAACCACACGAGCAGCGGTCAGGCCGGTGGTATATTCGTCACATATGGAACCGAGTGGCTCTCGCTCAATGGCGGCGCCGGGGCCCACAACACGATCTGCCTGAACGATGGCTACGAGGTCTACAACGACAGTCCGTTCAGCGGTGGGACGGAGAATGACATCGACGCTACGAATGTCGACTGGTGCACGGATGACCCGGGCGAGATCGCGGCCGGAATCTACGACTTCGACGATGACTCTAGCCGAGCCATGGTCTTCTGGGACCCGTACGTCGTGAACCAACCCGGAGTGGAATACTGCTCCGGAGACCCCGGCGTGGGCACTACCTGCCCGTGCAGCAACAACAACAGCGGCGCTATTCCCGGTTCCGGCTGTGCCAATGCAGGGCTCCTGACACATGCGCCCCGATTCATGCAACCATCCGCTCATGGCTCAGCAGGGAAACGGCGTGTCGGGCTCGCTCCCTGGTCGGTGTCGATCGCGGCCCCCGTCAAAGCGTTGCATACCTTATGACGCACCCCCTCATCGTGAATGAACGGCATTCGGCCAATGCCGCCACTCCACGCACCTATGTCAGGAGCCCTGCAATGGAGCATTCACCTCCGGTGCCCACCTCACAGGAAACGGAGTTGCCAGCGTGAGCGCGGACACCCTGGCCCTGACCGCGACGGGCCTGGTTCCCAACGAGAGCGGTCTCTACTTCCAGGCGGACAGCAAGGTCAACGGCGGCGACGGGAACATCTGGGGCGACGGCCTTCGCTGCGCGGGTGGAGCCTTGATCCGCCTTCAGCTGCGAACCTCCAACGGATCGGGCGTGTCCAGCACGACCATCTCCATCGCCGCGAAGGGCGGCGTCTCCGCCGGCGACACCAAGTACTACCAGTGCTGGTACCGGGACACCTCGGGCAACCAGCCGTGCGGGGTCGGCGTGAACGATTTCAACCTGACGAACGGGTACGAGGTGACCTGGCTGCCGTAACCGAGTCGTAGCAATCTCCGCCACTATGACCTGCCCCGGGCAGCAGAGCTGCCCGGGGCAGGTCATAGTGGCGGAGATTGCTACGACTCGGTACCTTCGCCCCATGCCCACCGACCTCGAGAAAAGCGCCATCTGGGACGCCTACTTCGCACGCCGCCCCACTCGCGTGCCGATGCGGCTCAACACCAATCCGCGAGTCGTCTTCCCCGATCCGCAGTGGAACCCCGAGGGGTTCACGTTCGAGGACGCCGCGCGGGATCCGGAGACACACGTCGAGATCGCGCTGCGTCACGAGCTCTACCGGCGAGAGGTGATCGGGCCGCGCTCGGACCTCCCCACCGAGCCGCCCGAGGAGTGGGCGATCAACTTCTGGTGCTACAACGTCTACGAGGCGGCGGCGCTCGGCGCCGAGGTCGTCTACCCGCCCGACCAGGTTCCGGTCACCCCCTCCTTCCTCGACGAGGCGAACAAGCGGGAGATCTTCGAGGTCGAGGTCGAGAAGCCGCTGGAGCTTCCCTTCATCCGCGACGGACTGGCCTTCTGGCACGAGATGGAGCGGATCTGCCGCGACCGCCGCTTCGAAGGGCGGCCCGTTCGCCTCGTGCCCTGGGAGCTGATCTTCAGCGACGGGCCGCTGACCGTCGCCTGCAATATCAGGGGCGGCGACATCCTCGCCGAGCTGGTGACCGACCCCGAGTACGCGCAGGAGCTCCTCGCGTTCCTGGTGCGCGCCGCGGCTCTCCGACGCCAGGCGCTCTGGGACTACTTCGGTGACCGCCTGCCGCGGGCGAACGGACTCGCCGATGACTCCTGCGCGCTGATCTCGCCGAAGATGTACCGCGAGTGCGTGCTGCCTCACCACCGCGCCTGGTACGACGCCGGCCCCGAAGGGTCGGTGCGCACGATGCACCTATGCGGCGACGCGACGAGGCACTTCGGAGCGATCCGGAGCGAGCTCGGGGTGAGCAGCTTCGACACCGGTTTTCCGATCGACTTCCGCGCGATGCGCGAGGAGCTCGGCCCCGACGTGGAGCTGACCGGTGGGCCGGAAGTCGCGCTGCTGCTCGAGGGTACGCCCGACGACGTCTTCGAGCGCGCGCGGGTGATCCTCGAGAGCGGCGTCAAGGACGGCGGCCGCTTCGTGCTGCAGGAGGGAAACAACCTGCCGCCGTTCGTGCCGCTGGAGAATCTCGACGCGATGTACCGGGCCTGCCTAGAGTTCGGCGAGTACGACTCCACGACGTCATGACGGTGAAATCGCTGCGCTGTATCTCGCTCACGCTGGGCTTCTTGGTAGCGGGACTCTCCGCCATCGGCGCCGAGACCGACCGCCCCAACATCATCGTCATCCTCGCCGATGACCTGGGCTACGGCGACGTTCGGTGCTTGAACCCCGAATCGAAGATACCGACTCCAAACCTGGACCGGCTGGCGCAGCGGGGAATCACCTTCACCGACGCCCACTCGAGCTCGGCGCTCTGCTCGCCGACCCGCTACGGTCTTCTCACCGGACGCTACTCGTGGCGCACGAGGCCGCAAGGAGGAGCGCTGTGGTCCTTCGCTCCGCCGATGATCGAGGATGGGCGGATGACCGTCGGCCGGTTCCTCCGCGATCGCGGCTACCACACCGCCTGTGTCGGCAAGTGGCACCTCGGGATGCACTGGCGGGACAGGAGCGGCGCGATCATGGTGAACACGGGGGCGGAGCAGGGCTGGAACGTCGACTTCACGCGCGCCCTGGAGAACGGTCCGACCTCGCGAGGGTTCGACTACTTCTTCGGAATGGACGCCCCCAACTACCCGCCCTACTGCTACATCGAGAACGACCGCACCCTCGGCCTCCCCACTGCGGCAAAACCCACCGCGATGCACGGCGTTCCGGGAGTGATGCTCGAAGGGTGGGATCTCGTAGCGGTGCTCCCGGAACTGGAGCGGCGGGCAGTGCAGTACATCGACGAGCAGGCCGGGACGGAGCAGCCGTTCTTCCTCTACTTCCCCATCACCGCCCCTCACACGCCGATCTGCCCGACGGCCGAGCACGTGGGGAAGAGCCAGGCCGGCGCGTATGGCGACTTCGTGCACCAGATCGACGCGATCGTGGCGCACATCCAGGAGGCTCTCGAGCGAAACGGCCTGACGGAGAACACCCTGCTGTTCTTCACCAGTGACAACGGTTCGCCGCGCATGGACGGCCGCGACATGGCCGGTGGAGAGGACACGATCCTGAAGCTGGGCCACGATCCCAGCTACGTCTTCCGCGGCAGGAAAGCCGACGTCTGGGAGGGAGGACATCACGTTCCCTTCTTCGCCCAGTGGCCGGCGAGGATTCCCGCGGGAAGCGAGAGCGACGAGGTCGTCTGTCTGACGGATCTATTCGCGACGATCGCCGCCATCCTGGGCGGCGAGCTGCCCGACGACGCCGCGGAGGACAGCTACGACATCTCGCCAGCCTTGATGGGGAGAGCGCTCGAGGGCCCCATCCGGGAAGCGACCGTTCACCTGGCGGGAGACGGCTCGCTCTCCATCAGGCAGGGCAAGTGGAAGCTGGCGCTCTGTCCGGGATCGGGCGGCGGTTCTCTTCCTCCGGAGACGGCGATGCGCCTGGGGTTGCCCATGGTCCAGCTCTACGATCTCGACCAGGACATCGGCGAGGAGAACAACCTCCAGAGTGAGTACCCCGACGTCGTCTACCGCTTGACCCGCCTGCTCGAGTCGTACGTCGAGAAGGGTCGGAGCACGCCGGGCGCCGCGCAGGAGAACACCCGCGATCCCGACCTCTGGGCGTCGATGGCGATCCGGAACGAGAAGTACGACACCGGCTCTGTGGAACACCTGGCCGTGGGCAAGGCGGTGCGTCTGGAGAGCGACGTCTCCCTCGCATACACCGAGATCGGCGTCGGCGCCTTGACGGACGGAGTCCGAGCCTCTTGCTGGCACGACGACGGTTTCTGGATCGGCGTCGAGGGGGCCGACCTGGAGGTCGTCCTGGACCTCGGGCGACCCTATGCCATCGAGCGAGTCACCGCAGGATTCCTGGAGGCTCAGGCCTACTGGATCTTCCCTCCCCGCAAGATCGAGGTCACCCTGTCCGCCGACGGCCAGGAGTATCACTCCGGCGGAGTGCTCGAGGTCGACGACCCGACCCAGGACGATCGACGGCACATCCGGGACCTGTCCGTCGAATTCGAGCGCCAGGAGTGCCGGTTCGTGAAGATCAGGGCCGCGAGCGTCGGAGTCTGCCCGGATTGGCACAAGGGCGCCGGCGGTCGGGCGTGGATCTTCGCGGACGAGATCATCGTGGAGTTGCCCTGACTCCCTAGCGGTCAGCGCCCCGGCAGGACGAAGCGCTCCCGGGTCGGCGCCTCGGGCTCGAACATCAGCTCCTTCTCGATCGCCTGATAGCCGTCGGCCAGGATCTTGATCGTGACCTTGCCGAGAGGTATGGGCGACAGGCTGAAGCGCCCCTCGCCGATCGAGTGACGCTGCCACTCGGGGAACGCGATGTCGCCCACGTAGACGTGGAAGGTCGGGACGGGGGTGCCCTGTTCGTCGACGACCTCGAGCTCGAGGGTGCCGCAGGGCGCCAGGTCGATGCGACCGAGGTCGAGCACGCCGTCACCGGAGTGGTGGATCGGCTCGGAGATGTACCTCGCGTACCCCCGCGCCGAGATGGTGAGCAGGTAGTCACCTTCTGGGATGCCATCCATCTCGAAGGCGGAGCCGGTCTGTGCGTTCTGAATCTCGCAGACGCTGGCACCACCCTCGACGCGACCGAGGAAGAGCCACCGCGGCGGGGCGTCGTCGCCGAGGGGATTGCCGGTGCGCTGGTCGAAGAGGGTACCGATCAGCCGGCCGCCGGACAGGACGAGGTGCAGGGGAAGGGGATCGTCGGCGCCGGCGGGGATCACCAGGTCGGGGAAGTTGGCGTTGGTCGTGCCGATCGTCGCCCGGACTCCCCAGGCGCCGGGGATGAAGCCGGCGATCTCGAACTCGCCCTCGGCGTTGGTGAATCCGTTGCGGCTTCGATCCTCGTCGGCGATGCCGGGAATCCGGTGGCCCCAGAAGTAGATCGGGGTATCCGCTACCGGCGTGCCATCCGCGCGCCGAAGGGTGCCCGCGACGTTGACCGTCGGCGGGGTCTCGACGAGGTCGTCGGGGCGGATCATCACGTCGGTGACCTGGCCCGCGGTGATCTCGAACGAGCGCTCAACACTGCCCAGCTCCTCGAGGTGCACGCGGATCGTCCACGCGCCGGGCCGCAGGGGCCAGGAGATCTCGTGCTCGCCATTCTCGGGCAGGCGCTCGTCGAGCGGATGGATACCCGTCTCCTCCTCCTCTCCGTGAAGAGTGAAGGAGAACGTGCTCGGGGCCTGCTCGCGGAACTCGGTGAACACCAGGCGCATCGTCCCGGTTCGCGAGAGCGTGAGGCGCAGATCGTCGACGGGGCAATCTTCCCGGAGGATGATCGTCGTCGAGCGGCCCCGCCATCCTTTGGTGTGGGCGAGGACGTGTGTCTCGCCTTCGGGCAGGCCGTCGATCTCGAACGTACCATCGGCGGCGACGACGGTTCGCCAGGAGCGGTAGCTCGGAAGAGCCTGCATCGCCCGAACGTCGCGGCGTTCGTCGGTCTCGATCGGCTTCTCCGTCGCCTCGTCGACGACGATGCCCCGGATCCGGCAACTCCCGTCCTTGGTAACGGCGTCGAGGCGGATGTCCTGCTCGTGCAGTCCGGGAGTCTCAAGAACGACCAGACCATCAGGGTCGAGGAGCCTACGTCCGGCCTGCAAGACGCTGAGCCCGTAGGGCCCGAGCGGGAGCTTGCGGAACTCGAATCGTCCCTGCTCGTCGGTGGTGGCGTTGCGGGAATGGCCTACGAGCCGCTCGTAGCCGACGTAGGTGGTCGGCTTGAAGTGGATGAAGACCGTCGCGTCGGGCAGCACTTTCCCATCGCGGCCGAAGACGACACCGCGCCAGCGCACGTAGTCGGTGCGTACCCCGAAGTCGACGCGCACGTCGGCGTCCTGCACGTGGGCGACCTCCCACTCGGTGGAGAAGCCGAAGGAGTCGTCGGTCTCTCCCCACGGAGGTCGGGCGAGCAGCTCGACGGTGCCGGGGCGAACCGGCGCCGTTCGGTACGTCCCGTCCGCAGCGGAGACGAGCGGCCTTTCGAGGGGGATCTCGGCGCCGTGGAGCGTGATCCAGACCCCTTCCTTCGGCTCGCCGGCGTCGTCGAAGACGGTGCCGGTGATCCGCGGCCCGCGCTTCATCCGGAGCACGACAGGCTCGTCCTGTCCAGGGGTGATCGTCCGCCAGGCCTCGGCGTAGTCGTCACGAATCGCGGCGATCTTCGTGCACTTCGGATCGAGACCGGTGAGGCGGAAGCGGCCCTCCTCGTCGGTCACGGCGTGATGAAAGCGCTCCGGCTCCCCGAGCAGCAGGTAGTCGACGCGGGAGCGATAGGCCAGCGCGACCATCGCGCCCTCGATCGGCTCGCCGGTGGCGTCGTCGAGGACCCGTCCGGACACCTCGAGCGCGGGGTCGAGCTCGATCAGAAGCGGCGGGTTCTCCCCGGAACCGGCGATCTCCAGCTCGTCGTGGCTCGCCGAGACGTGTAGCGGACTGAAGACCATCAGGTTGTAGACCCCCACCTCCTCCAGCGTGAAGCGGAAGCTCCCCTCCGGATCGGTGACCCGTTGATTGACCACGCGGCTGGGAGAATCCGAGGTCGGCTCTCCGATCCCGCGCTTCCGGTGGATGACCACCCGAAAGGAGGTCACTGGCTCACGCGTCACCAGGTCGATAACCTGCCCGGCGATGACGGAGTTTGAAGCCTCGACCCTCGCGCGCGCTTCGAGAGGCTCGACCGGCATCGGCAGCGCCATCGCGGCCGCGGCGGCGGGCGGCGGCGGGGCGGCGCGCTCCACCGGCGCCCGAGGGGTGACGCCACTCTCCTCGACGGCGAGGGCATCGTCGTCCAGGCCCGCGACGAAGAGAAGGGCGAGCCCCACGGTGACGAGGCCGAGCAAGAGTGTGGCCAGCTTCATGGTGAGTCCTCCTGCGGTGAGAAGCGAGGCGGTCGGGAGAAGGACACCCTCCGTCGCGGTCGCGGGGAGAAGCAGCGCGAGCCATGCTCCACGGTTCGAGCCCTGCTCCTCGCGGAACTGCTCCCGCAGCTGGTCGAGACCCCGTTTCAGTCGGGTGCGCACGGTGGCCGGCGGGATCCCCTCGCGGCGGGCGATCTCCTCCGCGCTCCGGTTGCCGAAGTAACGCTGCAGGATGGTGGAGCGGTACGGCTCCTTCAGCCCGGTGACGGCGAGGGCGATCCGGCCCTGCAGCTCGGCTCGCTCGAGGAAGCAGTCGGGAGACTCCTGGGGCTCCTCGCCGGCGGCGCGCCCGCGCGGGAGGTGGACTTTCTGGCGTCGCTCGGAGCGGTTCATCTCCCAGGCCGTGTTCCTTACCAACCGGGTCAGCCAGGCGCGCAGGTTCAGCACCGAGGGGCGCCGCTCCAGCGCGACGAGGAGGGCTTGCTGGGCGACGTCCTCCCGCAGCGTCGTGTCGACGACGAGTCGCCGCGCGAGCTCCTGGATCCACCCCGTCTGTTCGAGCAGGTCGTGCGGATCCAGCGGGGCCTCGTTCCGTTCCATCTCGAGAGAAGTGTGTTTCCCGGCGCGTCGGCGTTTCACCGATCCTACGAGAATCGCCGACCGACCGCCGGAGATCCCGGACCACGACTCACTCCACCCGCTTCACCGTGAACACACTGCCCATCACGTGCAACGTCATCGCCTGGGCGACACCCTGCTCGTCGAGGCCGAGCTCGACGTGGGCGTCGGTCCAGCGCATCGAAAATCGCGTCGCCGAGTTGGCCACCAGGTCGAAGCGGGCGCGCTCACGGCCGAAGATGCACCAGAGCTGAACTCCGTCGGTCTGGAGCTCGTAGCCGTACCTCGAGCCCGGGTTGTGCTTGAAGAGCCCGGTGTACCCCGCGAGCACTTCGGGCGCGAGGTGGACCACCGGCGGCTCCTCCTTCGGCGGCGGTCCCGGCAGCTCGGTCTCGCGGAGCTCGCGCAGCCAGATGTTGCGGTACTTCACCGGGTTGCCGTGATCCTGGAGGAAGAGCGGCAGCTTGTCGGGGTGGTAGCTGTAAGGGATCGGCTGCAGCCACATGCTGCCGCCGACCAGCTCGAAGTTGTCCTGAACCAGGACGCCGTTGTGGAGGACGGTCAGCCGGGCGGGCTTCACCAGGGCACCGCTGGAGTCGAAGCGCGGGCGGCGGAAGGTGATGTCGTAGCTCTGCCACTCCCCCGGCGGGCGGCAGGCGTTGACCAGCGGCGGACTCTGGCCGTAGATCGCCGCGGCCTGACCGTCGGCGTAGGTCGTGTTCTCGTAGGAGTCGAGGACCTGGACCTCGTAGCGCTCCATGAAATAGACGCCGCTGTTGCCGCGCCCCTGGCCACTTCCCTTGGCGGGGAACGGGGCGGCCCACTCGATGTGCAGCTGGACGTCACCGAAGGGCTGGACCGTGTAGAGGTCGTGTCCCCGCCCTCCGGCGACGATCACACCCTCCTCCAGCTTCCAGTGGTGCTCTCCCCCGTCCCGGCTGCGCCACTTCGAGAGGTCGGTCCCGTCGAAGAGGATCACCGCGTCCGAAGGCGGCGTGACCGGCAGCTGCTGCTCGGGCGGGGTCACGACCGGCGGAAGCGGGCGCGAGAGGTCGTGAGACTTCCAGCGCAGTGGGGCCTGGGCCAGCGCCTCGGGGGTGCAGAAGCCGGCCGCGAGGAAGAGGGCCAGGGCGAGGAGCGGGCGGAGTCGGCGCGGCGGGGGAGTGCTGTCTTCCATGATTCTGTTTCGGGATCTGTGATTCGCCCGTGATCGCGGGCGTGGGAGCGCGGGGGACAGGGTAACCGGCCGGGAGACGCACCGGGGAGGAGACTCCGCCCGAGGAGTGAAGGTCGGTGGCGTCGCACGCTATCCTAACCGGCGACCATGCTCTCGATCCTCCTCCCCCTGCTCCTGTGCCTGCCGCCGCAATCGCCGAGGGTGAAGATCCGCACCGCCCCGGTGGGCGGCCTCGGTCACCAACCCGAGGTCGGTCGGCTCGACCCCAGCGACGTGATCCGGATCGGCGAGCGACACTTCGTCTTCTACACCAAGATCCGGAAGCGGGAGCCGCTCTTCCCCGACAGCCTGCGCGGGATGATCTGGTACGCGACCTCCGAGGACGGCGGCTTCGACTGGAGGGAGCGCGGGGTGGCCCTGCAGCACGGCAAGGAGGGGCGATTCGACGCCCGCGGGGTCAGCGACCCGACCGCGATCCTGGAGCCGGACGGCGCGGTCCTGGTGTACTACACCGGCGTCGGACCGACCTTGAACGTCCGCCTCGAGTCGGCGAACACGGTCCACCGGACACACCTCGGCGTGGCCCGGCTGCGCTTCGACGAGAGTGGTGAGCTGCTCGGCGCCCGGCGGCTCCTGGACGGCAACCCGGTGCTGAATCCGCTCCAGCGGAAGACGCGCCGTTTCGACTCCCTGCGCATCGAGGGCCCCTCGGTGATCCGCTTCGACGAGCAGCTGTTCCTCTACTACCGCGGCCGGGCCTACCCCGAGGTGAACGACCGGAGCGCGATGGGGCTCGCCGCCTGCCGAACCCCCGACGAGCCCTTCGTCCGCCAGAACGACGGCTGGCCGGTGCTGCCCTCCGCCGAGGATCTCTGCCTCCTGCCGTATCGCGGAGGACTCCTGGCGCTGCAGACGCAGTCGCCCCGCACGCTCTGGTGGTCCGAGGACGGCGTGCACTTCGGACCGACGATCGCGCGCGTCGAGGGACTGCTGAACGACCCGGGGCTCTACCGTCCGACCGAGGGCTTCATCGAGGCCCTCGAGGGAGAGGGCGAGCCGCCGATCTGGGGCCTTCACGTCGCCCGCGTCACTCCCGAGCCGTTTCTCGAGCGATTCGAGATCGAGTTGCCGGAGGAGCTGCCCGTCCCGCCGGTGACCACGATTCCCACGCCGAGCGAAGAGAGTCGCGCGGCGGAGGTGGGGTGGCTCGGCGGTGGAGACTGGCTCGGCCAGCACCTGGACATCATGCGGATCGGCGCGGAGCGTCCGAAGCACTGCGTCTTCCTCGGCGATTCGATCACCCAGGGGTGGGGCGGCCGCGGGCGGAACGTCGAGGCGCCCGGGGCGGAGGCGTGGCAGAGCCGCTGGGGTCAGTGGGACTTCGCCAACTACGGGATCAGCGGGGATCGCACCCAGCACCTGCTCTGGCGCCTCGATCACGGGGCCTTTCTTCGCGCCCGCAACAAGATCGTCGTGCTGGCGATCGGCGGCGAAAGCCTCGGCCACGATTCGCCCGAGGCGATCGCGGCGGGAGTCGAGGCGGTCATCGACCGGCTGCACCGCTTGCTTCCGCGGACGAACGTGCTCCTGATGGGGATCTTCCCCCGAGGCGCGGAGCCGGACGACGAGCGGCGCCTCCTGGTGGACGAGACCAACGAGCGACTCGAGCTTCTGGGCCAGGTGCCGATGGTCACCTACGTGAACCTCACCTCGGTCTTCGTCGATGAGGAGGGGCGAGCGCGGAGAGAGCTCTACGCCGCCGACTTCGTGCACCTCTCCCCGGCGGGCTACGAGGCGTGGGCGAGCGCGCTTCACCCGCTGCTGATCGAGCTGTGGTACTGGCCGTTCGAGCCGGAACCCGATTCGGAGGGCGCGACCGGTGAGGGTGAGGACCAGGACGGGAGGAAGTTGCCCTGACTCCGTACCCGCCCCAAATGGCGTGATAGGTTGATACTGAGGAGCCAACCGCTCAGCTTGGCTTGAATCGGGAAACCGCAATCGTCCTGCCTGCCGGTCAATCGGCCGGGAGCCAGGTCAGTGAGGGCCTACCTCCCAACCCTCTCGACCCCCCCTATGAAAAGTCTTCTGACCCCCACGCTCGGTGCCGCCGCACTGGCCGCGAGCGCATCTGCTCAGGTCGACTATCCCTCGCAAATCGACTCCCTCGGCAGCCAGTTCACCTGGTCGGCCACGACCAGCGTGGGTGACGTCGATGAGGCGCCGGCCGCCTTCACGCTCGTCGGAGACGTCGTGATGACCCTCGACACCGGGGGCAACCCGGTGGGCTCCGGCGGTTTCCCCGGTGCCGGGGAGGCCCGGCTCACCCCCGATCTCCACGGCGAGGTGCCCGGGGGCGCGGGGGGAGCGCCGATCTTCACGATCGATCTCCTCGATACGAGCGTTCGCTTTTCCTCCCCGGTCTTCCCCGTCGACGTCGCCAGCGACTTCTCGACGCCAGTGACGGTCGAGGTGATCGCTGGCACGCTGGTGCTGGACGATCTCGCCGGCGCGCAGTCGGTGACGGACCTCGCGGGGCTGGTCGGGGCTCCCGTCCCCACCACCGGAGAGATCCGCTGGGCGAGCAATCGCTATGAGCTCGTGTTCCCGATCCAGATCGGCTTCGACTTCGACGACCCGATCACCGGGATCAGCGGCGCGTTGCTCCTGGGCGGCATGCTCCGCTCCGAGTACCACCCGACTCCGCCGGCGGCCTACTGCCAGAGCTCGCCGAACTCGGTCGGAGCGGGGGCGCAGCTCTCCGCCTCCGGGTCGACCTCGATCGGCAACGGCGACCTCATGCTGCTCACCACCGGGCTGCCCAACGATCAATTCGCCCTGCACCTCTACAGCTCGACCCGGTGGGACGTTCCCTTCGGCAACGGCACGCGATGCATCGGCCCGTCGCCGTATCGCCTGAAGCCGGCCAGTACCGGCCTGTTCGGCGAACTCCTGGACCCCTGCCAGAGCTCGCTGCTCCCCGCCGGCGGCGACGTAGTGGTCGGCGATGTCCGCTACTTCCAGTGCTGGTACCGTGACCCCCAGGCGGGGGGCGCGCAGTTCAACCTCTCGAACGGCCTGAGCGTGACCTTCACCCCGTAGAGCTACGGAATCGCGGTCGTTTCCGCCAAGCGTACGGTACCTGATCACTTCCCGGGATTCAGCGCGAGCACAGCCTCCACGGACCAGGGGGATCGAGCCATGCCGTCATCCACCGTCTGCACTGCCCAGTAGTAGTGATCGACCCCCGGCTGGATGGCCAGGACCTTCTCGCGATGGTGCCCGCAGCGTCCGGCGGTGACGGTGTTCTCGACGTCGATCAGTAGCTCGGCCCAGTGGACGTCATCGGCTCCGGACTGGGTACCCACCCGAAGGTTGTAGGTCAGGCCCGCGGGGTCGGACTCCAGGTCGAAGCCGGACTCCCACTGGAACACCGCGTCACCGCCCTGCACGAATCCGCTCAGGACGACGGGGGCCTGCGGGGCCGTGTTCGGCTGGAACTGAGTGCTCGCTCCGTTGTGATAAAAACGCCCGACCATCATCCACTGATTGACACCGATGCGCTTGAACCCCACGGATGCGAGGTCCAGGTCCCCATCCCGGTCGTAGTCGGCCCAGGCGAGCGAGCCGTGTCCGACCTGTACCAGGGGCCAGCGCACTCCTGGATTCAGGTCGCCGATACCGTCGGCGGCGTACCAGACGGTTTCGGCGAGATTGCCGTAGACGTCATCGAATCCAAGCACACTCAGGTCCAGCGCTCCGTCGTTGTCGTAGTCCCCCCAGCGCGAATCACTGCGACCGATGGGACAAACTCGTTGGCTGCCGTCCAGCGTGAGGTGTCCCCCACCATCGTTCCGGTAGAGCTTGGCGTGCAGCTCGTCGGTGCTGTTGATGCCGCTGAGCAGAAGGTCCAGGGCGATAGGATTCAGAAGGTCACCCGGCGTCATCCGAGTGGATCAGTGCAGTTCAGTTCGCGGCAGCGACTACTCCACCTTCTCCTCCTTGGCGAGGGGGGATTCGAAGTACAACCGCACGGTGGAGACGACGGAGATCTCCGGACGCATCGGCAACTCGGCGGGCCGGCTGTCGCTCTCACTGTCGAGGCCGCGGTAGTAGGTGTTCTTGGGGCGAAATGCCCTGAGGAAGGACACGTCCCGGCGCCAGTTCGGCACCGGGGTCTCCTCGTAGGCGTTGCTGAACGACTCGTACATCGACTCCGGGAAGTGAACCTCGGTCCGCTCCTGGATGTTCATGAGACCCGGTCGCTCGGGAAACAGCGCGAGGAGCATCTCGGCCTTGGCCTGCGCAGCCTCGATCGCCTTCCGACGGGCCTCGATCTGGACGGTGTCCAGGTTCTCGTTGAGGTAGTCGAAGGCGATGATGTCGGTGACTCCTTGCGCATATGCGAGAGCGAGTGCTTGCTTGGCCTGCTCCTCGTTCTCCACGGCCAGGTGGAGGTTGGTCTGCATGCGGTAGCCCACCTTCGTCTCCATCCCGACCTCGACCTGGCCGCGTTTCTCCAGCAGCCACTCGTACCGCGGAAGGACAGCGATGAAGTCGGCGTGGATCCTCTCCAGCTGGATGCCCAGCTTGAACCAGGAGTCCTTGATGCGCCCGGTGGTTTCATCGACGACCTTCTGGCATTCCTCGGCGCTCTCGGCCTCCGCGGTCACGGCCAGCACCACGCGGAGAGCCGTCGGTGGCACGCGGACCTCGGCCCGCCCGTCGATGGCGATGAACGACTCGGCGACCTTGCGTTCCAGCAATGGCAGATCCCCTACACCGCCTTCGTAGTTCAGTCCGGCACGGGATCCACCCATCTGCGCCGGCACGATCGCCGCCAGCATGAGAGTCAGCGCGAGGAGAGGGGCAACAGCTCGTCGAATATGAAACATGATGATCCTCCTTCGAAGATTGACCGGTCAATCGAGTTCGAGCTTCGACGATCCGGAGGGTAGTCGAGAACGGTGAGTGAGACCACGGTGATCCCCGCCGAAGATACGGAAGATACGATGTCGCACACCTTGCCGCGGTTCTGCGGCAGCCGCGCGTGCGGCACGACCTTGTCGCAAAACCGCGGCAAGGTGTGCGACACGGTATCACCCGAACCGGAGGGCGCGACCGGTGAGGAAGAGGACCAGGACGGTGCACCAGCAGACCGAGCCGCGGGCGAGGAACTGATTGCCGAGCTCGGTGCCGAGCAGACCCTTCATCGTCAGCGTGCCCGTGGCGAAGACGCCGCAGAGGAGCACCAGTTGCACCGGGTCGCGGCGCACCGCGAACCAGTGCGTGACCGAGAAGAGGATGGGGATCAGGAGCACGCAGAAGTGCGCCTTGGAGCTCATCGGCGAGAGCAGCACCATCCCGCAGACGACGAGTCCGGCCTCGCCGAGGCGGCGGAACGAGCGCTCCTCCACCGATTCGTACGCGGTCAGGCGCGAACGCGTACACCAGGCGATGTAGGCGAGCACGGCGCCCTGGGCGAGGAGCGTGATCGTCTTGCGCCCCGCTGCTCCGGGATCGAAGAGGCTGACGTCCCACGCCCAGGCGACCTCCGTCCCGACCGGGGTCAGCAAGCGGTAGAGAGAGCCGGCGAGGTTCTGGTTGAGAAAGTTCCACGACGCCCAGGCACCCTCCGCCTTCGCCGTCTCGCCCACCTCGATCCCCGAGACGAAGGTGTGGTACCAGGCCATCACCCAGTGCCCGCCGTCGGCGCGAGGGAACAGGAGATCGGGCAGCCACAGCGAGAACGCCGTCACCAGCACGACGGCCGCGGCGCCGAGGAAGCGGCGCTGCCAGAGGAGGAGCGGCGCGAAGAGCAGCGGCGTCGCCTTGAATGCCGCCCCGACCCCGAAGGCCACGCCGGCGATTCCGTCCCGGGCGCGCGTCGAGCACCAGGCCCCGAGCATCACCGGCAAGAACACGAACAGGTCGTGGCTCTGGTTCTCGAAGACCGCGGTGACGTGACGTCCGGCGAGGAGGAAGGTCACCAGCCAGATCCACTTCGTCCTCGGTGGGTCGCCTTCCCGCGACGCCAGGAAGTCGAGCAGCAGGCGGCGCAGGAGCAGGACGATGATCCCGAACGCCGCGAAGTTGGCGAGGAACCAGACCGCGCGGTGGGCCCCCTCGGGGATCCAGTGAAAGCCGATGAAGAGCAGCGCGAACGACGGTGGATAGGTGAACGGCTTGGGGTCGTCAGAGCGGTAGATCTCCTCCCCCTCGATCATCCGCTCGGCGCCGAGGGTGTAGACGTCAAGCTCGCTGATCCGCTTGCGCTGGGAGTAGATCAGCCCGGCGGCGATGGCGACCGCCAGCAGGGCCGCCAGCAGCAGGCGCTTCTTGGTGACAGCGTTCATCGCCGGGATCGTAGTACGGTACCTGGTCAGAATCCGCCGCTATTGTCCGACGATTCGGCCAATAGCGGCGGATTCTGACCAGGTACCGTACTAGCGGCCGTCCACGGAGCCGAAGCTGCGGCGGCGGACGATCTCGTCGGAGGCGACCTGCTTCACGTCCGGAACCAGCTTCCAGAGCGGCCCACCTTCGAGGATCTCGATCGAGGTCTTCAAGGTCTCGCGCAGCTCCTCCGAGGTCGCCGCATCCTTCTCCTTCGCCTTCAGGACCTCGAGCCAGTCGGTATTGCGGGTGATGGCCATCGACAGCACGGCGGCGACCTGATCAGGGCCTTCCTTCTCCTCGAACGTCACCCGCAGGAGCTCGTCGACGTCCTCGTCGGGCGCGAGGAACCCCAGGGCGATGATGGAGTTCAGCCGCCAGAGCTCGTTGCGCTTGTCCGTGGCTTCCTTCAAGAGGATCTTCCGCACGCCCTTGTCCGCGTTCCCCGCCGTGCCCAGCGCGCGGTAGAGGTTCTTGCGGATCATCGGGTCCTTCTCCTTCTTCACCGCCGACCGGATCACCTTGAGCGATTCTGGAGCGGCGAGCTGTTCGAGCGCCACGACGGCATCCTTGCGCAGGACGTCCTCGCCGGAAGAGATGAACTCGGCGCACACCTCCCAGTAGCTGGGGGGCGACACCTCCCCGATCCAGCGCAGGAGAGTCGCGCGACGATCCGGTCGTTGCTGTCCTTCCTCGCCCTCGCCGGACCCTCGGCCGCCACCTCCCCCGCCCCAACGGCCACCCGCCGCGGCGCGCAAGTGGGTGAGCACGTACTCGCGAGCCTCCGGTTCATCCGCCTGAACCAGGCGGCGGATATTCTGTTCGCGTTCCGCCCAGCCACCGCGTCCACCACTTCTGCCGCCGCGCTTGATCTCGTCGAGCAGCTCGAGCGCCTCCTCACGAGTGGGCGGCGCGCTCCCTCGCTGTCCGGCCGCCTGCGTTTCGGCGACGTCCCCCATGACCAGCGCGCGAGGAGCCCGTGCTCCGGAAGAGAGCTTGAACTGAAAGCCTGGATCCAAGGTGCGCAGCGCGGTGACGAAGCACCACTCCATCTCCGGAACACTGATGGCGTAGGGCACCGACAGGATGACCGCCCCGTCCGGTCCCAGCCAGACGTGCTGCGGCGCGATGACGTAGCCTTCCGCGTCGGGCTTCAGTACGGAACCGCGAACGCTCACATCGACGCGACGGTGCTCGGGGCAGGAGACGCCTCCGAAGCGCTTGCAGGTCTTGTCTCCCTGTGAGTGCGTACTGTTGGAGGCGATGAGATTGATCGTCGAGGTGGAGAGCTCGAGGATGCTCTTCTCCTTGTACATCTCCTTCACCATCCGATCGTTGGCCCGCTCGCCGTCCATGTTGACGGCGATGAAGACGACCTTCTTCTCACTGGCGGCCCGGGCCAGAGCGTCCTCGTAGATGGGATCCCAGGTGATCCCCCCCTTGGGGGCCGAGGAACCGAGAAGCGCGAAAAGGACCGGGACGGCGAGGGTGTAGTGCTTCATGACGAGTTCGGATCAGCGGTGCCGGTGGACGATGGCCGGGCCGGATATTCTACGGGCCCGGCAAAAGTGCCGGGCCCGCACAGTCTTGTAAGAAACGGCTCGATCAGCGGCCGCCACGGCCACCACCGCCGCGGTTGCCACCACTGTCGAAGCCTCGCATCCCACGTCCGAACCCCCGATCGGACTCCGTGTAGCTCTCGTACTGGGCCGGGGTGAGAATCCCCTGCAGAGCCGTCCGGGTCTCCTCCCGGAGATCGTTCATCACGGTGCGCATTTCGCCGCGATCCATTGTTCCATCACGCATCGTGTTGAACATCTCCTCACGCTTGATGCTCTCGCCATCGAGCACGAGGCGCATCTCCTTGACCTGGATCTGGTCGAGGCCGAGGTCTTTTGCGTACTTCTCCATCCGCTCGTCCATCCGGCGGATCTCACGCGCTTCACGCTCCGCATCGCGCTCCGCCTCCTCGGCGGCGCGGATGTCCTCGAGTGCGAAGCTGACCGCGTTGCGCAGACTGACCGACTCGGGGGAGGTGGGGTTGTCGAGGGCCTTGGCCAGCTGGACCACCTGGTTCTGCAATTCGGCGATCTTCTCGGAGCTCTCGGTGGGGATCTCCTCACGCAAGGAACCATTCAGCCGATGCTCGAGCGAGCTCAGCCGCATGGTGAGGTCTTCGTTCTTCTGCTGGAGCGATGCGACCTGATTGATCAACGCATCGGTGTCTTCACTTCCCTCCGGCACGAGCCCCGAGGAGTGATCGACCGAGCGCGGAGCGTCCGATGAGACGAGGCCTTGAGCCACGAAAGCTCCACCGATGCCGGCCAGGGCGCCGACCAGGACGGAGACGAGGATGGTGTTCTGCATGATTCTGGTTGGCTGGGTGTCTACTCGTCGTCCGTGCTGGCGACGTTGATCTCGATGGTGTAGTTGAAGGTGCCTTCGCCGGTGGAGGAGATCGAGAAGGTGCTCTCGCGTCGCTCCATCTCCCGGAAGCTCTCGGTGCTGACCGTTCCCTCGACTTCGAAGTAGACCGGCCGCTGGTCGGCGACGCTGAAGTAGAGCGTACCTTCCAGCTCGACCTCGAAGGAGTTCTCGGGGATCGGCAAGGTGGTCGGTACGACCATGCCGCCTCCGCCGCCGCGGCCTTCACGCTCCCGCTCGGGCAGCTCGCCGCTGCACTCGGCCTCGATGGTGATCACGTGGCAGACGACGTCTCCGTGCTCTTCGGTGTCGGCTCCCAGGGTGGCCTCGCCGTCCCAATCGCCATTCTCGAAGAACGCCCGCAGGCCGCCTCCGCCGCCCCGGAAACCACCCCGTTGACCTCGGCCGCCGCCGCGCTCACCACGCTCCGCGCGCTCCGGGCGCTCGGGGCGGGGGAAGAGCTGCGGCTCGACGTCGATGCACAAGGCGCGCAGCAGGGCCTCCCCTTCGATGTCCCAGTCGTCTCCGGGTTCGACCTCGTCCTCGGGAAGCAGAGCATCCAGGGAGAGCGTGAGGTGATGACCTTCGAGAAGCGCGTCGTCGTCGGGTTCGTCGCCATCGACCACCTCGGCCACGACGTCGCCGTCCTCGAGCTGCATCTCCAGCGTCACGCCTTCGAGGGGACACTCGCGCTCGTTCTCGACCTCCTCATCGCGGCGTGTCATCGTCATCGTGCCGCCGAGCTCCTCGAACTCACGCCGCACCTTCGTCGGTCGATCGTCCTTGTGCTCGAGGATCTCGTCGATCATCACGATCGTGCGGGTGTCGACCGTCGGCCCTCCCCCGCCCATCCGGCCCTCGACCGGCTCGCCATCTCGTTCCATGGAGCGCTCGGTCTCCATCGAGTAGGTGGACTCAACTTCGATGCGCAGGGTCTTGCCGTGGGTGTAGTCGGTCGAGATCGTCTCGCCGGCGCACAGGGCCAGGCCGATGGCTGCGGGGTAGATCAGGCGTGTCATGTCTCTTGTTTCCTCCCCAGAGGGACCGTTGGTGGTCGAGGCGAACGATGACCGGCTCCGGGCTCCGCTCGCGATATCCATTGAACGGCATCATGCGGGCAAAGGTGTGACTGATTCGCCGCCCAGGAGCGAGCTGTGGAGTCCCTGTTGTGAGCGGTCGGGAGACCGTTCAGAAAGTGCAAATCCCCGGCCCCGGGGGCTCAGCCCAGCCGCGCCCTCAACGGAGCCATCCTCGATCGGGAGACCGGAATCCAGGTTCCATCGCTGATCCGCACCCGCCCTCCACCGGTCCCGATCCGCTCGAGAGAACGGATCTGCTCCATCGCCACGATGGCGGAGCGGTGAACTCGGAGGAAGCGGTCCGGATCCAGGTGCTTCTCCAGATAGGTCATCGACTTGCGCATCAGGAAGACTCCGTCCGCGGTATGGAGCTGCACGTACTGGTCCGCCGCTTCGACCCACTGGAGATCGTCGGTATCGACGACGTCGACGCGGCCCTCGCGGTGAATGGTCAGCCGTCGAGTGACGCCGCCCTCGTTCTCGGCGATGTCGTTGGTGCTGTCGGAAACCGCGGCCTTCACCTGCGACGCGGCCTGTTCTCGTTCGTCCACGGACTGGCTGAGCACTCGCTCCTTGGCACGCTCCAGCGCGGTGGCGAAGCGCTCGTCGTCGAAGGGCTTGAGTAGGTAGTCGACCGCATGAACCTCGAACGCCTCGACCGCGTACTGGTCGTAGGCCGTGGCGAACACGACGACCGGGAGCTCGCCGGGTTCGAGGGCGTGAATGACGTCGAATCCTCCCATGCCGGGCATCTGCACGTCGAGGAACAGAACGTCGGGCCGATGCTCGCGAATGGCGGCGACCGTCTCCATTCCATTCGCGCACTCGGCCACCACCTGGACTCGCCGGTCGCGGGCGAGCAGCGCCACGATGCTGGCCCGCCCCATCGGTTCGTCATCGGCGACCACGACGCGGAGTACTCGATCGGACGGACTCAACTTCCCCTCTCTTCCGTCTCGTTCTCGAGGATCGGCAGCACGATGCGCACCAGGGCGCCGCCCTCCGGCGGGTTGGAGAGCTCGAAGCGCTGGTGATCGCCGTAGATCACGCGGAGGCGCTCCCGGGAGTTGTCGATCCCGATGCTCCTCCGGCCATTCTCTTCCGGCCCGTTCTCGCCGTTCAGGACTCTCGCCGGGAAGCCGGGACCGTCGTCGTGGACCTCGATCAGGAGGTCCGCGCCCTCGAGGCGGGCGCTGACCGTGACCTCCCCACCTTCCGGTCGCGGTGCGATGCCGTGAACGACCGCGTTCTCGACCAGGGGCAGCAGGAGGAGGGCGGGAATCGGAACCTCGCGCACCTCGGGAGCAGCTTCGATCGAGGCCTTCAGTCTCTCGCCGAGTCGGATCCCCTCGATCTGGAGGTAGCGCTCGGCGATTCGCCACTCGTCGCCGAGGGGAACCCGGGACTGCTCGCCGTGCTCGAGCGTGGAGCGCAACAGGTCGCCGATGGCGGCGATGATCTGGACGGCGCGCTGCTCCTCTCCGGCGCGGATCAACCCACCCACCGAGTGCAGCGCGTTGAAGAGGAAGTGCGGGTGGAGCTGGCTCTGGAGCGAGTCGACCTTGGCCCGGGCGAGCTGGGTGCGCAGCCGCTCGGCGCGCAGCTCGAGCTCGGCGGCCCGGCGGTCCTTGCGACGCATCTCCAGGTAGGAATTGAGCCCCGCCCCGAGACCGAGGATCGCCCAGTAGATGAGCGCCGCCTGGATCAGGCGCGTCTGCCACTTGCGCGACTCGAGGTCGGGAGTCTCCAGCCCGCGCCGCCCTCCTCCCCGGCGCGAGCGCCCCGGTCCCCGTTCCTCGGTGGAGCGCTCGGGGGGCCCGATCGGGCGGCTGCGTGAGCGATCATCGGGTGGGCGCTCGGGCCCGAACTGCCGGAAGCTCGCGCGTTGCGCCTCCCGCCACTCCCGGAACGCCTGGATCGATCGCTCCCGTCTCGGCTGAGCCAACTCGAAGTCGAGCAGGACGCTCCCCCAGCCGATCGCTCCCGACAGGGGGATCTGGATCACGAGGAAGACGGTCCAGGAGCCGGAGAAGCGCAGGATCCAGGAGCCGAGGGCGATGATCGGCCAGGCGACCAGACCCCAGGCCGCCCAGAAGCCGAAGCGCTCGAGGAAGACCGCGAGGCGGTCCACCTCCCAGCCCGGGATCTCCGGGAACTCCTCTTCCCGGAGGCCGGCGATCTCGAAGTGCGGGGCGGCCTCGACCAGGCTCACCACGACCACCAGCACCAGCACGACGATCCCGCGCCCCCACCAGGAGCGCAGGAGCCGGTCGAAATCGAAGGGGCGTCGGCGGGTCATCGTCGGTGGATCGGCAGGGGGGGGGGCCGCCAGGGGCCTCTGGCGGGTCCCCCGATCCCGATCTTCGAGAGTCTAGCGCAATCGGGGGCACGGAATTCCGGGCCTGTTGCGAACCGGGGCGAATGGGTGGGGAACGGGCGACGCCCAGCCGCCGATCCGCGGCCCGGCGAAACAGCTCCCCGGTTGCCTCAAGAGCGGCCTCGCCGTAGCCGAAAGGTCCCCTGCCCCTGTATGAACCGCCTCTGGGCGGGATCCCGTCCTTGTTCACCTATGAGCCACACCCAGACTTCCCGGCGAGCCGGGGATTCCTCCCCCGTCCCGCCGCCCCGCGATTCCCGGCGGGGCGAGCAATACGAAGCCTTGCCCTGGACGGGGATCACCCTGTTCCTGGCCGTCGTGGGGCTGCTGCTCTTCATGGCCTTGCCGATGCGCAAGCCGCGGCTGCAGGAGATGCTGGCGATGCAGAAGCACCACTTCGTGCAGATGGCTCACGAGGAGCTCGCCCGGGCGATCGAGGAGTACCACAACGACCACGGCATGTGGCCCGGGACCGAGCCCGTGGAAGTGGGGATGCTGGGCCCGCGCGTCCATGACCAGGTCTGGCTGGCACGACAGCTGAAGATGTGCACCGACAGCTACGGCTTCGTGGTGCCGCAGTTCCTGACCAGCCACCCCTGGGGGCCGTATCTCCCCAGCGGCATTCCGATCAATCCGGAGACCGGTCTGAACACGGTCCGGATCGTCGGCGAGGGGGAGAGCCTGCGCTCGGCGAACGACGGTCTCTTCGGATGGATCTACGACCCGCGATCGGGAGCCGTCGAGCCCGACCGGCTGAACCTGCCCACCGTCCAGAATGCTGTCGCGAAGCAATAACCAGGGGCCGCGCTCGGCCTTCAGTCTCCTCGAGCTGACCATCGCCCTGGCGCTGATCACGATCGCCTCGGTGGTCGCGATCCCCGCCTTCTATTCGCAGCCGGGGGTCACCCTCGACAACGCGGCGGTCCTCTTGGCGCGGGACATGCGCTACGCCCAGAACGCTGCAGTGTTGATCGGTCAGGAGACCTGGCTGGTGGTGGACGAGAACGGTGACGGCTACTCGGTGATGCGAGCCGACGGGGAGCTCCTGCAGAATCCGATCGGCGGAGGCGCGCTGGTCCGGACCTACTCCGCCGACGCGATCTTCGAGGGGATCGAGATCCCCCACGTCGACAGCGACACCCCCCGGACCTTCCGCTTCAACCACCACGGCTTCTGCCTGCAGCGGGGGCAGGTGGAGCTGCGCTACGGCGACCGGGTGCGGATCCTCTGCCTGAAGCAGGGCTCGGGGCGGATCACCATCGACGGGTTGCTCACGCCCTGGAGCGACGACGGCACCTAGGCACCGGGGAAGGACTTCACTCAACGAAAGGGAGTCGTCTCCAGAGGAGACGACTCCGCGCAGGTCTCGTCCGATGTGGGCCACCGGACGGTGGCTGGGTCTGGTGGCAGGTACCCTACCCAGCGGCTTCGAGGACCTTGGCAGGACGGCCCTCGAAACGCTCCGAAGGGGCTCGGAGCACCAGACGTCGGGCAACGCCTGGCCGCCGATCGCTACGGCAGGATTGCGATCGGTGTACGCCGACTGTAACACCACCCTTCCCGAGCTGTCCACTGCGAGACTCGGCCAAATGGGCACCAGTCCGGGGGTCGATGGGCTGTCGCTCGGACCTGGCCCCGATCCGAGACGAGTCGGTCCGGGGCTTCCCCCGACGGGGCGGATCCGGATGATTGCAAGATCCTATCCCCAAGATCGGCATTTTCGGACCCTCCAGGGGGGAAACTGCCCTACCCTCTTTCGCTCGTTTCGGTGAGAGAGCTCTCTCCGCCACCCGTCAACCCCGATCCCGACCGGACGAAAGCCATGGCCGAGGCCAAGATCACCCCGCGTAGCGAGGACTACGCCCAGTGGTACCAGGACGTCATCTCCAACGCCCAGCTGGCGGAGCAGGCCGGCGTGGTCAAGGGGTGCATGGTGATCCGACCGCACGGCTTCGCCATCTGGGAGAAGATGCAGGCGGACATGGACCGGCGCTTCAAGGAGACCGGTCACCAGAACGCGTACTTCCCGCTGCTCATCCCGATGAGCTTCATCCAGAAGGAGGCGGAGCACGTCGAGGGTTTTGCGCCGGAGCTGGCCGTGGTGACGCACGCCGGCGGCAAGGAGCTGGAGGAGCACTACGCGATCCGCCCCACCTCGGAGACGATCATCGGTCACTTCTTCTCGAAGTGGATCAGCTCCTACCGCGACCTGCCGCTCCTGATCAACCAGTGGGCGAACGTGATGCGTTGGGAGCTGCGCACGCGGATCTTCCTGCGCACTGGCGAGTTCCTCTGGCAGGAAGGTCACACCGCGCACGCTTCGCACGAGGAGGCCAAGGAGGAGGTGATGCGGATGCTCGACGTCTACGCCGCCTTCTGCCGCGAGACGATGGCGATGCCGGTGATCCGCGGCTTCAAGTCCGCGCACGAGCGCTTCGCCGGAGCGCTGGAGACGGTCTGCATCGAGGCGATGATGCAGGACGGCAAGGCGCTGCAGTCGGGCACCAGCCACGACCTGGGCCAGAACTTCGGCAAGGCGTTCGACGTGATGTTCCAGGACCAGGAGGGCTTCCGCGACTACGTCTGGCAGACCTCGTGGGGAACCTCGACGCGGCTGGTCGGTGCGCTGATCATGAGCCACTCCGACGACGCCGGCCTGGTGCTGCCGCCGAAGCTGGCGCCGATTCACGTCGCGATCGTGCCGATCTACCGCAAGGAGGGCGAGCGCGCCGAGGTGATGGAGGCGGCGAACAGGGTCGCCGCCGAGCTGCGCGACGACGGGCTCACGGTCGAGGTGGACGACCGCGAGGGGATGAAGCCGGGCGCGAAGTACTACGACTGGGAGCGCAAGGGCGTGCCGCTGCGCCTGGAGATCGGCCCGCGCGACCTCGAGTCGGGCACGGCGATGGCGAAACGCCGCATCTCCGACGTCGACGAGCGCGGCAAGCCGATGAAGGAGAAGCTGCCGATGGAGGACATCGGCCTCCACGTCGGCAAGGTCCTCGACGAGTTCCAGCAGACCCTCTACGACCGGGCGCTCGCTTTTCGCGAGGCCAATACCCTCGAGGTGGACAGCTGGGACGAGTTCCAGGAGGTCTTCGCCGACAGCGCCTCGAAGTTCGTCTGGGCGCACTGGGACGGCACGACCGAAACGGAGCTCCAGATCAAGGACGAGACCAAGGCGACGGTCCGGTGCATCCCGCTCGAGGGCGAGGGCCCGACGCCGGAGCCGGGAAGCTGCGTGAAGACCGGCAGGCCGAGCCAGCAACGGGTGCTGTTCGCGAAGAACTACTGATCGACTCGCGATCCGGCCGTCAGCGCTTGTGCGTGAACAGCTGGACGTTGCCGCACCCGAGGCACCGGCGTGCCTTCAGCTGCCGCCCGCTGCTGACCGAGAGGCCGCTGGAGCGCTCCCGGTCGCTCCGGTAGACGAACTCCTGTCTTCCGTTCGCCACCCCCCATTCGAATTCGTCGCCGCCGCAGAAAGGGCACTGGGGGGTCGGGAGCTCGGTGTGCTTCGGGTTTCGGTTGGCCGACATGGTCTCCTGATGATCCGTGATCTCGTGGCTCTTCGGTCGCGGTACTCTACAGCGCGCGTCAGCAGAGGTCTCCGGTCGCGTACCAGCTCCGCAACGCCATGCGGAATCCGAGCTGCAACCACGCCCAGAGAACGGGCGCGACGATCAGCACCACGAATACGGTCGTCCTGGGCTCGGCCAGGCGCAGGGTGACCACGGAAAGCTCCACGAGCACCACGAAGAGGATCCCGACGACACCCGCACCGGCGCCGAAGGCGACGGAGTTCGCCGGAACCCGGCCGGAGTCCAGGAAGAACAATCGCACCCCCTGCAGGATCGGCAGCACGGGAGCGATCACCAGCGCGGCAACCAGGACCTCGGGCACACCGTGCAGGGTCACCTCGACCTCGGCGTACCACGCGGCGGCGAGACCGAAGAGGAAGAGGATCACCGTGAGGGAGAGCAACATCGTCAGTCCCTGTCGCATCGCCGCCAGCCAGATGATCGTGGCGCGTTCGCGGCGGGAGAGCGGGTACGCCACCCCCCGGCGCAGGTCGAGTCGGGTGTTGAGCACGTGGATGATCGCGGCGAGGGCGACACCGAGGCCGATGAAGTTGGGGAAGGTGAGATCGCCGACCTTCCCGAATACGCCGGCAGCGACGGCGCGCACGCTCGCGAGCAGGGACTGGTGCTCGGACCAGGCCATCGCGAAGTTGCCCCCGCAGGCAAGGAGCGCGACCGGCACGACCACCCAGGCCAACCGCGCCTTCCATCCACTGCGCAACCAGCCCGCGTCCTCGTAGTGCAGCGCGCGGATCCAGCTCCGGCGATCGAGCACGCGCCCTTCGCGCCAGACTCGAGTAGTGGCGCCGCCGAACAGCTTCGGCGGAGGGAGATCCCTGGCCGCGCGGAAGGACGCGCCCAGCTGCACCCTCGGTACCAGCGCCCGCAAGCGTGCTCCCTCGCGCGTCGTCGCACGGTGGATGCTGAGCACGACGAGGAGCACCGCCGCGACCGGTGTCACCCACGGGACCTGCTCGATCCCGCGCGCCAGGGAGTCGGCCCCGACCACCGCGGCGACCAGCAGGAAGAGCATCCCGAAGCTGAAGCCGCGACCGATCTTCGGGTCCCACAGCTGGTTCCCGAGGGCGAAGCCGGCGAGGCCGAGCGCGGTCCCCTGGAGCGGCCCCGGCCCGCCATCGTGGGCGCCGAGCAGCAGGCCGAAGCCCCCGCCGATCCCGGCGGCGAGGAGAGCGAGCGTCCACAGACCGACGCGCAGCCGTGCCCGCAACTGCGGCAGCATCCACGAGAAGCGACAGTAGAGCAGGTCCTGCATCGCGTAGCTGGCCACCGTCCCGATCACCGCCCCGGCGAGCAGGCAGACGTGCAGGTTCTCGGCGACATCGACGGGGGGATATTCGGCCGGGGTCCCCAATCCGAAGATCGTCCCACGCCCGTGAAGGAGTACCTGCCCGGCCACGATGCCGACGCCGGAGAGCATCGCTGCGAAGACGGTCGTGACGACGAGGTCGAGCAGCACGCCGGGGCGCCACAGCAGCCGGAAGAGCGGATACTCGGCGTTCATCACCGCCCCTCCACGCCGATCAGGTAGGGGAAGATCCCCTCGAGGTTGACCGCGCGACGCTCGATCTGCGCGTGGTGGCGACGCTCGAACTCGGCACGGAACGACTCTCCATCGCGCACCACGAGCCGCGCCCGGTGGGCGTCGCCCTCTTGGCGCAGGACGAAGTTCTCGTCGAAGCGGCCAGGCAGACCGCCGTTGGTCGAGGTGACCACCCACTCGCCAAAGCTCTCGAGCTGCTCGTCGAGCTCGGCATCGGCGCACACGCGTCCCTTCTCCAGGCACAGCACGCGGTCGACCACCCGCTCGACGTCCCGCAGGACGTGCGAGGAGACCACCACGGTCGTCCGGTCGGAGCGCACCAGCTCGAGCAGGAAGGCGAGCAGCCGCTCGCGCGCGATCGGGTCCATCGCGCTGACCGGTTCGTCGAGCAACAGGAGCTCCGGCCTCGAGCAGACCGCCAGCACCACGGCCAGCTTCTGCGCGTTGCCCGGTGAGAGCTTGTGGATCTTCTCCTCACGTCCGAGCTCCAGCTCCTCCAGCAGCGCCCGCTCCCGCTCGAGGTCCCACTGCGGGTGGAACGCCGCGACGTAGCGCA
Organism: uncultured Planctomycetaceae bacterium; assembly: GCA_964496575.1. Classification (GTDB taxonomy): domain Bacteria; phylum Planctomycetota; class UBA1135; order UBA1135; genus CAZCAC01. The sequence goes on from CAZCAC010000021.1 coordinate 81,841, forward strand.
GGTGCTGCTCGACGCTCATCCAGGCGAGCAGCCGGTTCTCCTGGTGCACCGCGCCGATTCGCGCCAGCTGAGCGGCTTCGAGGTCGGCGGTCTCGACGCCGAAGGTCCGGCAACTCCCGTGGGTCGGCAGCCGCAGCCCGAGGACGTGGTCGATCAGGGTCGTCTTGCCGCTGCCGTTGCGGCCGATCAGCCCCACCACCGATCCGGACGGGATCGAGACGTCGATCCCGTCCAGGGCGATCGTCTCGCCGAACTTGCGGGTCAGTCCCTTCGCTTCGAATACTTCGGTCATCCGGTCATTCCTCACTGGTCTTCCTCCTCGAGCAGCTCGCCGAGCAGTTCCAGGGTGCGCTCGCGGCTCACCCCGAGCTGGCGGACCGCGGTCACCACGGGGGCGAGCGCCAGTCGCAGCTGCTCGAGTCTTCGCTCCGCCGATTCCTCGCCGCTGTTCTCTCGCACGATCAGCGGGAGCCCCGGGCGTCGCTCCAGGACTCCCTCCTTCTCGAGGTAGCCGTAGGCCTTCGAGACGGTCATCGGGTTCAGCTCCAGCTCCGCCGAGAGGGCGCGGGTGCTGGGGAGCTCGTCCCCTTCCTTCAGGACACCGCTGGCGATCTGGAACCGGATCTGGTCCATGATCTGGCGGTAGGCGGGGACTCCGTTGTGGCGATCGACGAGGAGCAGCATGGTCTCGGGGAGAGGTGTATCACTCTACATATACACCAATACGCCACCCTGGCTAGGGGATTTCCGGGGTGCTCTTGAATCGTCGCAAATAGCTGTACCCCCTCGACTTACAGCCAATCCGGACAGTCCGTGGCTCGGGCGCTCTTGGGCGACGACAGCCCCTCCCCCCCGGCACCCCGGGAAGGCGGCCCCGGGACTCGGGTCCGGTGTCCCTCCGAGGGTAGGCTCGACCGCTCGGCGCTCGCGTACCGCCGCCGAACGCTCCTGTGACTCGACCGGGCTCCGGTGGTATGAGGCCTGCACCACCAGGTCGGGCAGCTCGCCTCTCCTCAGGTCGCCCCCACCCGCCTGACCTGTATCCACGCCGCCCTCGGAGGCATCTTCATGAACACACCGGTCAAGAGAGCCGTCGTCCCCTGTCTTCTCGCCCTGATCCTGGTGATCCTCGCGCAGGCGCGTGCGCACTCGCAGACGCAGCTCCACCAGCTGAACGGTTCGGGAGTGACCCAGGCAGAGCGATTCGGTGTGAGCTGTGACATCAGCGGGGATCGGGCGATCGTCGGCTGCGACCAGGAGTCCAACACGGGTGCGGCGTTCATCTTCGACGTCTTCACGGGGGCGGAGCTGTTCAAGCTCACCCCTTCTTTCATTCAGCCCCTCACGTTCTTCGGGTGCAGCGTCGCGATCGATGGGGATCTGGCCGCGGTCGGTGCCTTCGGCGACAGCGTCATCCACCCCACTGGTGGCGCTGCCTATTTGTTCGACGCAAACACCGGCCAGCAGCTCTCCAAGATCGTCCCCGCCGACAACATGACCATGGACTACTTCGGGGTCAGCGTGTCGGTCACGGACAGCTACCTCGTCGTCGGTTGCCCTGGCGACAGCAACAACGGGGCCTGGTCCGGTTCGGTGTACGCCTTCGACGTAGCTAACGGTCAGCAGCTCTGGCATCGCGAGCCCACTGACGGTGCGTCGGGGGACAACTTCGGATGTAGCGTGGCGGCCAGTGGAGATCGAGTCGTCGTCGGGGCGTTCTACGACGACGAAAAGGGATACCTCTCCGGCTCGGCCTACGTGTTCGACCTGACCACGGGGCAGGAGCTCTTCAAGCTGTCAGCACTCGATGGCGCCGCCCAGGACTACTTCGGATGGAGGGTCGCCCTCGATGGAGATCGCGTCTTGATCGGTGCGTACCATGACGATGACCACGGGCAGAGCTCGGGCTCCGCCTACGTGTTCGACGTGACGACGGGCGGGCAACTCCTCAAGCTGGTCCCCGGTGCCGGAGCGCCGCAATATCAGTTCGGCTACAGCGTCTCCATCGGAGGTGGAATCGCGGTCGTCGGGGCGCCCTGCAACAGCACCGCCGGCATTCTCGCCGGTTGCGCGTACTCCTTCGATGCCTACACCGGAGAGGAGCTCGGGCAGCTCTTCGCTGATGACGCTTCGGCCGATGATCAGCTGGGCTGGAGCATCGGGTTCGACGGGGTCTACTCCATTATCGGCGCTCCCAGGCGCGCGGACTTCACGGGCACGGGGTACATCTTCGACCCGTTGCCCGCCGGCATCGGCTATTGCTTCGGAGACCTCGGCCTCGGCACGCCCTGCCCCTGCGGCAACGACAACGACGGGAGCGTCCCCGGTTCGGGGTGCGCGAACGGTGCGTCCGCTTCGGGGGCGAAGTTGACCGGCGGCGGGGCGCCCAGCGTCAGCATGGACAGCTTCGTGCTCACCGCGAGCGGTCTGGACCCGAACAACTCGGGCCTGTATTTCCAGGCCGACAACCGGATCGACGACGGAAACGGAATCCTGTTCGGCGACGGCCTTCGGTGCGCGGGAGGCGCACTCGTCCGACTGCAGGTCCGCGTCTCCAGCAGCTCGGGCGACTCCGCCACCAGCATCTCGCTCTCCGCGAAAGGGGGCGTCTCGGCGGGCGATACGAAGCGCTACCAGTGCTGGTATCGCGACACCTCCGGCCTGCAGCCTTGCGGTGTCGGGGTGAACGACTTCAACCTGTCGAATGGGTACGAGGTGACCTGGCGTCCTTGAGGATACGGAGTCGCACACCTTGCCGCGGTTTTGCGACAGACTCGCGTGCGGCACGGTCTTGTCG
>CAZCAC010000022.1:0-12087 GCA_964496575.1 uncultured Planctomycetaceae bacterium
GTGTCCTCTGTTCCCTCAGTGTCGCTCCGCGTCTCCGTGATCTCCGTGTGAAACCGCCGTGCTCTCCGCTTCCTCCGTGTCCCTAACTCGGTTCCCGTGAGTTCAACAGGCGATCAGCGCCGGAACTCATCCTCGTAGGTGCCGATCCGTGCGAAGGGAATCGGCTCGAACCCCGGCACGAGCTCACGCAGCTTCGCCAGGCCCCCGATGGAGAAGTCCATCGACGCCCCATCACTGAACAGCGGATCGTCGGCCGTGGACAGGTAGTTGCGCTCCTCGTGCTGCCGCTCCAGCGAGTACGGGGTCTCGAAGATGCGCGCCAGCTTCGGGTAGCGGGAGAGGTACGGTTCCTTCCGAACGTCGACCTGTTTCAGGAGCTGACTCTGCTGCTGCTCACCGGCGAGGAACTCGTCCCAGCGCTCCTGCGTCCACAGCTGCTCCTTGACCGCGAGCGGGCAGTCGATCACCAGGTTGTTCACGAACGAGTTGAACTGGCCGCCGTGGTACTTCACCGCACCGTTCGCTCCACAGCGATAGAAGACGTTGCCGTGAACCAGCTGCCCGGAGTCGCCGTCGTCGAAGAAGATCCCCGAGTTCCCGTAGCCACCGACGTGCGACGATTCGGTGTGGTGGAAGAAGTTGTAGCGAAAGATGTTGCCCGCGTGCGAGGGGTTGCGACCCATGTACATCGCGCCCTGGTCCGACATCTCGCCAACCAGGTGACCGAACTCGGTGTACTCGATGACGTGCTCGTTGCCCGAGAGCAGCACGCCCTGGCCGGGGCAGTCGTGCAGCACGCAGTGCTCGATCCGGTGGCCGACCCCCGAGAGGCTGATGCACGGTCGATACGTCCGGTACCAGCGATTCACGCGGCTGATATCGCAGTTGCGGACGAAGCAGCCGCCGGGCGCCAGGGTGCGCCGGTTGCCGCCGCTCACCGCGATCCCGCCCGCGCCGGTGCCCTCGACGTCACAGCTCAGGACTCCGTGTCGTTCACCGGAAACCCGCACCGCGAGCCCGCCGAGGTTGCGGAAGGAGCAGCCGGCGACGAAGTTCTCCTCGCCGCCGTCGATCCGGAGCGCCGTTCCCCGGGCGTTCTCGAAGTCGATCCCCTCCCAGCGTACGCGCGAGACGCCCCTCATCGAGACCAGCGGTGCCGCCAGCAGTGAGATCTGGATGGTCGATGCTTCGATCGGCACCGCGGGGTCCGGCGGCAGGAAGTAGACGATGCCGCTCCCCCGGTCGAGGTAGCACTCGCCCGGCAGGTCGATCTCCTCGAGCAGGTTCACCGCGTGCCACTCCCAGAGGCTCTTCTGGTGGCTGTTGCCGAAGCCGTAGCGGTGTGGTTGAACCGTCGTGAAGGTCCCCGCCTCGGTATCGATCTTCGCGATCTTCACCGTGTCGTCGGCGAAACCCCAGGTGAAGATCCCGGAGACGTGCAGGTCCTCCGCCTCGGTCCAGCGCTCCGCGCGCTCGGTGACGTAGCGGAAGACGCCGCCCCGGTTGCTGTCGTCGCCGTGGCGCGGAACGCTGCCCATATCAAGCACCTCGCCCAGCGGAATCCGCGGCTCGCCAGGGTTCGGCCAGCGGGCGATTCGAAGCGGCGTTCCGTCGACGAAGAGCTCCACCGGCGCGGGAAGCGTCGGCCGGGCGAAGCCGCGTGGGCCGAACTGGCCGTAGTCGGTCACCCCGAGTGCCGAGAGGTCGAGCTGGACGACGGACTCGCGCGCCTCGGGAAGCAGGCGGCTCGCGATCGCCTCGTCGCTCACCCTCTCGCACCGCCCACCCGGAACGAGCAGGCCGCCGTCCAGAATGACCTCGACTCCGGTGCGCGCACGCCAGGTGGTCGTGTGGCCGGCGCTGCCGGCGTCCCGGCCGTCGAGCTCGAGGGTCTCGCCGAGGTGGTAGCGTCCCTCGAGCAACGTGATCACGACGTTGCCGACGTGCTCGCTCGCCCGGACGCAGTCACGGGCCGCCTCCAGGGTGCGCAGCGGCGCCCGGAGACTCCCCTCGTTCGCGTCGTCACCGTCGGGTGAGACGACGACGTCGAGCCGCGGAACGAGTCGGATCGCCAGGCCACCGCGGGCGGGGACCTGGCAGCTCCACCTCGTTCCGCGCTCGACGGACATCGGCCAGGTCGTCACCGGGCCACCCGACCGGGCCCCTACCGCGTCCGGGTACGCAATCCCCGTGTACTTCCGCCCCTCATCGAGGAACTCGAACGACTCCGCGAAGGTCCGCTCCGTCGCGCCGTTCATGAATCCGACGTACCAGTCCGATCCGCTGCGGCGGGCGATCGCCGCGTACTGCCCGATCTCGCCCTCGAGCACGCGCGTCTCGTCCCAGACCGTCGGCAGGTGCTCGAAGAACTCGAGGTGCGGTCCCTCGCTGATGACGTTCTTCTGGCCGCCGGCGCCGCCCTTCGCTCCGGGTGAACCCTTCGGCCGGTCGTACCAGTAGACGAACTGCCAGGGGCTGTAGAGGCAGATCGCCTTGGCCAGCTGATAAGCGTGGCTCGCGTTCTTCTCCACCCGCCCGTCGTGGTAGCAGATCGTGTTGTCCCCCGCCCCGCACAGCATCCGGGTGAACAGGATGGTCAGCGTCTGCTCGTTGGTCGGCGAGGTCTCGTCGCCGGCGATCCCCTCCTGGGTCATCAGGTTCGGATAGGTGCGCGAATAGCCGGTCGGCCGGTACTCGTCGTGCACGTCGACCATCAGCTCGTGCTTCGCCGCCTTGCGCACCGCCTCGTGCAGCCAGCTGGTCCAGCGCTGCGAGCCGACCCGGACGAAGCCGTACTTCACTCCCTTCACGCCCCACTCGCGGAAGAGCGGTAGCACCTCGTCGAGCTGCTTCTCCAGCGCGCGGCGGTTGACGTAGAGCAGGATCCCGACGCCGCGCTCCTCCGCGTACTCGATCACGTGGGGCAGGTCTAGCGGCCCCGGCGAGCGCTTCGGGTCGACGGTCACCGTCGTCGCGTCGGACGCGTCGTCGTACTCGTGCCCGTACCAGCCGGCGTCGAACTCGACGTACTCGATGCCGTTCGCCGCGGCGAAGTCGACGCAGGCGCGGCCGCCCTCGGTGGTGAGCGTGACCTCGCGCAGGACCTTCCCCGGCCGGATCCAGGAGGTGTCCGGAATCGCGCAGGGGTCGTTCAGGTTCAGGAGGAGATCGCCCGCCTCCAGCAACTCTCCCGGCGTGTCGGCGACCATCACCACCCGCCACGGCGAGCGAAAGGGCAGAGCGCAGATCGCTTTCCCGCTGAGCTCGGCGACCAGTCCGTTGGCCACTCCCTCGAGCGGTGCGAGCTTCATCCGCGCGAAGTCGACCAGCCGTGCCTCCCCCACCGCCAGGTAGGGCCCGTCCTCGGCCTGGAGCACCAGTGGCCGCTCACAGCCACTCCCGACCTTCGATAGGGTCGTCGCCCGGTACTCACCCTGCGCCGAGTACACCGGCCAGGCTCGGTGATCGGCGGTGAAGCGGAACTCGGTGCGCTCCCGGGCGAACCGGAGCTGCTCGAGTCCGTCCTGCTCGGGAACGGAGTAGCAGAAGGCGACTCCTCCGTCGTAGGCGCGGAGCTCGAGCGCGAACCGGAAAGGCGCCGGCTCGGCGCTCCGGAGGTCCACGGTCAGGCTGTGGTAGTGATCGCGCACCACGCTCCGCTCTCCGTGGACCGGCCGCCAGCTCGAGTCGTGGGAGCCGGTCCGTGAAGCGATCACCTCCAGCCGACGGCCGAGCGCCCGCGGATCGAGAGTCACGGCGCCGATCGTGGTGTCCTCCAGGGTGAGACCCAGCCGCGAGGGCGCGATCAGCAACTCCTCTCCCCTCGACAGCGACCAGACCGGCACCCCGCTCTCGCCCTCCCAGTCGCGCAGGTCGAAGGCGACGACCAGTCCACCGTCCGGGGAGGCGATCGAGAGAGGACCGGAAGGAAGGTCGCTCGTCTGCGCCAGAAAGAGGAGAAGTACCGAGGCGATGTCCGGAATGTACATATCTCGACGATACGGCCCCGGGTGGTTTTCTCAACGACGGGTCGACTCCTCACCGGTCGGTTCGCCCTGCTTGCGATGCCCGATCGAAACTCCTACGCTCTCGATTGCGCCTCGCCTGGATCGAGCTCCCGGCGTGGCCGCAGCTCTTTCGGGCCCCCCCGATCCGATCCGCTGCTGGCGGGTCCGATCTCCGATCTCAGGTGAAGCTGCATGGCAAGCGACGAGCACATGGACCGTCCGGGCGAGCGTCCTCCAGGAGGCGCAACGGCCGCGGACGAGACCCTGGGCGCCGCCTTCGAGGCGGCCCCCCAGGCGATGATGCTGGTGGACTCGGGGACGATCGTCCGGGCGTTGAACCGGGCCGCCCGCGAGCTCACCGGTTCCCCGGACGATGCTGTCGCCGGACGGACCTTCGGGCAACTCATCGGGTGCCAGAACGTGGCCGGGGGGGAGGAGTGCGGTCAAGGCTCGACGTGCTCGACCTGCCCGGCGCATACCCTCCTCCTCCGGACCTTCGAGACGGGCGGGACGAGCGCCGACATCCAGGGCCGCTTCACCATCGATCGTGGCGACGGTCCCCTCACCGAGGAGCTGCGAGTGTCCACGTCCTTGCTCCCGACGCCGGAGGGTCCCCGGGCGCTGCTCACCGTGGAGCGGCCGCGCATCTCGACGCGGGAAGTCCACCTGCGGAAGGTGCTCACGGCGATCCGCAACGTGCAGCAGATCGTGATCACCGAGAACGATCCGCGCCGCCTGATCGATCGCGCCTGCGCCTCGTTGACGGAGACGATGGGGTACTTCAGCACCTGGATCATGCTGCTCGACGAGGAGGGCCGAGCGACGACGATGACCGCCGCGGCCGGACCCGGCCTCGAGGTGGAGCTGAAGGAGCTGACCCGGCGCTTGAAGTCAGGGGAGTTCCCCCCGTGCGTTCGGGCAGCGCTGGCCGAGGAAGGGATCGTCGCCACGGAGGACCCGTCGGTCAGCTGTCCCGGCTGCCCGCTCGCCGGCGACTACGGGGATCGGGCCGGTCTGGCCCTGCGCCTCTCGCAGGGCGACAGGATCTATGGAGTCCTGGGCGTCTCCGTGAACGTGCAGTGCGTGCGGGAGGTGAAGGAGCACGATTGTCTGCGCGAGCTGGCCGGTGACCTCGCCCTGGCACTGCGACGAATCGAGGATCGCGAGACGCTGCAGGAGAGCGAGCATCGGTTCCGCGGCCTCTTCGACAACTCCATCAACGCCGTGGCTCTACACGAGCTGGTCCACGACGACGAGGGAGTCCTGGTGGACTGCGTCATCGTCCAGGCCAATCCCGCCTTCGAGGAACACACCGGGATGCGCGTCGCCGACATCATCGGCAGGCGCGCCACGGAGATCTACCCGTCGATCCGGGACGAGAACCTGATCGAACGATTCGGCGAGGTCGTCCGGACCGGAGAGCCGGCCAGATTCGAGATCTTCTCCGTGGCAGCGCTCCGTCACTTCCAGATGGTCGCCTACCGCACGGGGCAGACACGCTTCGCCGCCGTCTTCCACGACATCACCGAGCGCCGGCGGGTCGAGGCAGAGCGGGAGACCACCCTCTACCTGCTGCAGATCCTCGGTCGGGCCAACGACCGGGACGATCTGATACGAGAGGTGGCCAACCTGATGCGTGAGTGGTCTGGGTGTGAGGCAGTCGGTGTTCGGATGCGGGAGGGAGCGGACTATCCGTACCTCGAGACCCGCGGATTCCCCGAGGAGTTCGTCGAGGCCGAACGAGAGCTCTGCGCCCGAGATCCACGGGGCGAGCCGCTACGCGACAGTGACGGCAGCTCCGTGCTGGAGTGCATTTGCGGCACCGTGATCCGGGGATGCTTCGACCCGACCCTGCCGTTCTTCACCGAGAATGGCAGCTTCTGGACCAACAGCACCTCCGAGCTGTTCGCCTCCACCGACGTGACGTGTGGCCTCAGTCGGCTCCGCGGCCGGTGTCCCCGGGAGGGCTACGAATCGGTGGCGCTCATCCCCGTGCGCCACGGTGACTCGGTGGCCGGTCTCCTCCAGTTCAACGATCACCGGCCGGGTCTCTTCGACGCGGAGCGAATCGCCTTCCTCGAGCGCCTCGCTTCCAACCTCGCCATGGGCCTGGCCCAGCGGGAGACGGCCGGGGCGTTGCGCGAGAGCGAAGCGACGTTCCGCGCGCTGGTCGAGGCCTCACCGCTGTGCATCCTGCTCCTGCGCGACGGCGAGTACGCCTTCGCCAACCAGGCGAGTGCCCGCAGGTTGGGCTGCGAGGACCCCGAGGAGATCATCGGCCTGACGCCATTCGACGTCATCGCCCCCGAGTACCACGAGACCGCCCGCGAGAGGCTCGCTCGCATCGGCCGGGGCGTGGACAATCCCCCCTTCGAGCACACGTACTCGAGGCGTGACGGCGAGAAGCGCTGGGCGATCTCCACGTCCGTCTCCGTTCAGATGCAGGGGAAGCCGACGGCGATCATCGTCAGCCAGGACATCACCGAGCGCAAGCTGGCGGAGCGTGCCGTGGAGGAGCAGCTCCGGTTCCGTCAGTCTCTGATCGACGCGATCCCGGTGCCGGTGTACTACAAGAACACTGAGGGCCGATACCTCGGCTGCAACCGGGCCATGGAGGAGTTCGTCGGGGCTCCCGGGGAGGAACTGGTCGGCAAGACGGCCTTCGATGTCATGCCTGCCGAGCAAGCGGAGCTGTTCCACCGGCGAGACCAGGAGCTGCTCCGGGAGCCCGGCATCCAGGTGTACGAGAGTCAGGTCGTCGACCTGCGCGGCGACGTTCACGAGGTAATCTGCCACAAGGCGACCTTCGTGGACGAAGCCGGCGAGGTGGCCGGTCTGATCGGCGCGATCATCGACATCAGCGAGCTCAGGGAGAAGGAGGCCCAGTTCGTCCAGGCCCAGAAGATGGAGGCGGTCGGCAGGCTGGCGGCGGGCGTGGCCCACGACTTCAACAACCAGCTGCAGGTGATCTTCGGCTACTGCGACATGCTGATGGCCAATCGCTCGCCCGATGATCCGCTCGGGAACAGCCTGACCCAGATCCGGCGGGCCGCGGTCCGGGCGCGATCGACCACCAGCCACCTGCTCGCCTTCAGTCGACGACAGGTCCTGGAGCCGGAGCCGGTGGACGTCGCCGAGCTGCTGATGGAGATCGAGGACCCGATGAGTCGAATGATCGGCGAGGACATCGAGCTCCTCGTCGACGCCTCGGACGATCTGCCGCGGCTCTTCATCGACCGCTCCGGGCTGCACCAGGCGATCCTGAACCTGGCGGTCAATGCGCGCGATGCCATGCCCGATGGCGGCACGCTGGTCCTCCTCGCCACTCGCACATCCCTCGACGAGGAGCAGGCCGCGAAGTACCCCGAGGCGGCGGTGCCGGGCCGCTACATCCTCCTGGAGATGATCGATACGGGGGTCGGCATCGACCAGCGGTCGCTGGATCACCTCTTCGAGCCCTTCTTCACCACGAAGGTGCCGGGCAAGGGTACCGGCCTGGGGCTGCCGATGGTGCTCGGCTTCATCCGGCAGAGCAACGGCTTCATGCGAGTGAACAGCAAGCCGGGCGCCGGCACGACCGTCCGGCTGCTCTTGCCGGAGGCGTCCGCGGATCAGCTCGCCGGAGAGCGAGAAGCACGGGTCCCCGACGACCGGCGAGCCGGGGAGAGGGGCACGATCCTGGTGGTCGAGGACGAGGTGGACGTGCGTTTCATCCTGGTGCGACAGCTCGCGAACGCCGGGTACGAGGTCCTCTCCGCCGGCACGCCTTCGGAGGCACTGGAGCTGATGCGGGGTGACGGCCCCAAGCCGGACCTGGTCGTGTCCGACGTGATCATGCCCGAGATGAGAGGTGACGAGCTGGCCGTCGAGCTGATGCGCATCCGGGGGGACCTGGAGTTCCTGTTCGTCACCGGGTACAGCGACCTCGAGCTGCGCGAGCACGAGCCGCTGGTGAAGCCCTTCGCGATGGAGGAGCTGCTGGAGCGGGTCCGGAAGCTGATGCCGGCGCCGGCGGTGCAGGCCGAGTAGGCGCGAAGTCTGAAATCAACCGGGGCGGATCCGATCCGGCTCCTCCGCGGCAGCCTCGCGGTCACCCTCGGAGATCGGCGGCGCGTCCCGGTACCGATCGTGGAGCCAGAAGTACTGCTCGGGACGCCGCAGGATCAGCTGCTCCATCTCCGTGTTGATCAGAGCGGTGATCTCCTCGACCGAGAGCGAGCCCAGCTCCTCGGGGGGGACCACTCGCGCGAAGCAGAGGTCGTAGCGGAAGGGGATCTCGGTCAGGTAGCAGGCGCTGAACACGACCGGAACGCGCATCCTCCGGATCAGGACCGCGGCGCTGCGCTCGCAGGGAGCGAGGCGGCCGAAGAAGGGAGCGAGGACGTGCTTGCCGCTGGGACGCTGGTCGAGCAGCATCGCGATCCAGCCGCCGCTCTCGAGAATCCGAGCCGCCTGGGTCATGCCGCCACGTCGCGGCATCACGGTCAACCCACGGCGCTCGCGTACGCGCAAGAGATGTCCGGAGAGGTAACGGTTCTTCGGCGGCCGGGCGACCGCGTAGGTCGGAGCCATGCCGAGGTGCGGCAGGATCGCCGAACCCGCCTCCCAGTCGCCGACGTGCGGCGTGATCACGATCCCCCCGCGACCGGCCTCGATCACCTCGCGCAGCCCGGGCGCCTCCTCGACCCGGTAGTGCTCGAGCAGCCGCTCGCCGAGCACGCGACGCTCGAACGCCTCGGCGTCGAGGGAGATATGAAAAAGGTGCCGGTACGCCTGGACGATGCGCCGGTCGAGCTCGGCGTCGGGGATCGAGTCGCCGAGCGCCTGGATCAAAAAACGGCGCGCCGCTTCACTGTGCCGTCGATCTAGACGGGCCGCGAGCCGCGCCAGCCACCCGGTCGACGCCCGTTGCACGGCGCGCGGCAACCGGCTCGCGCCGCCGAGCGCGAGGCGCGTGACCGCGTACTCGAGCCAGGCCGCGACTCCGCCGCGAGCCCCGAGGTTCCCCTCCGGATCGAAGAGGACCGGCTCAGCCATACATCCCCTCGTGCAACGCCCGCTGCTCCTCGTTGCGGCGACTCTCGGGGAGGGAGTCGAGGATCGCGTTCAGCACCGGCAGGCCGCGGGTGATCTCGAGCTCGATCTCGAGCACCAGATGCGGAATGCCCAGCGCTTCGATCTTGACCGAGTCCTTGGCGGTGACCAGGAGCTCGCCGTCCTCGCCTGGTGGCGCGGCGAGGTCTTCGCGACGGAAGGCGTGGTGATCGGGAAAGACCCGCACGGCGGAGATCTCGGCCCCCAGCTCGCGGACGCAGCGCTCGAATGCCTGGGGATTGCCGATCCCCGAGACGAGTCGGACCTGGCGACCCTTCAGCGAATCGACGGTTTCGCTGCCGACCTCGCTGCGCAGGGCGGCGGGCCGGTGCGAGGCGTGCAGGAGCGGCACGCCGGGCGCACTCTCCTCCAGCTCGGCCTCCAGCGCCTCGAGCCGCTGCCCATCGATCTGATCGGCGCGCGTCAGGACGATCGCCGAGGCGCGAGCGAGGGAGTCGAGTTCCTCCCGCAGGAACCCCCGAGGGAGCACGCTGCGCACCGGGGCTTCGCCGGAGGCCGGCTCGGGCAGTCCCCAGGGTCTCGTCGCGTCGACCAGGACGAGGTCGACCTCGCGGGCGAGCCGGCGGTGCTGGAACCCGTCGTCGAGCAGGATCACGTCGACGCCACGCTCGGCCAGCTCGCGGCCGCCGGCCACGCGGTCGGCGCGCTGGACCTGCGGGACCTCGGACAGGAGCGAGGCGATCAGGCGCCCCTCGTCGTTCAGCGCTTCATCCCCGCCGCGGTAGCCGCGCGAGAGCACGCCAGGACGGCGCCCGCGTTCGATCAGGGCGCGCGCCAGCCAGACCACCATCGGCGTCTTGCCGGTTCCGCCGACGGTAAGGTTGCCCACGCTGATCACCGGCAGGTCGAGGCGACGACTGGGGAGGATGCCGCGATCGTAGAGGGCGTTGCGCAGCGAGGTGACGCCGCGCATCAGCGTGGCGGGCAGGCGCAACAGCTCGACCCACCCGCCGCGGCGAGCCAGGAGGTTCTCCGCCCGATCGGGCTCGACGGTGGGATCGTGGGCACCCAAGGCGGTCCCCTTCCTCGCCCGGCGCTAGAAGTTCGGGGAGGAGTCCTCGTCGGGGATCAGCTCGATCAGCCCGCGCTCCATCTCCAGAAAGGCGATCTTGATCGGGTTCTTCTCCCGCGTCTCGATCAAGGGAGCGGCGCCTCGGATCAGTTCTCGGACCCTCTTTTGCAGAAGCGCGGTCTTGTGGAAGGATCCGCAGACGGACTTCTGGAGGCGTTGGGGCAGGGTTTGTTGTTCCATTTACGCGCTGATCTACTCGTAGTCGGTTTCTGCGCGCTGCGCGCAGAAAGCAGGCTTGGAGGGCATTGAAGCACTCGAGAATCGCTATCTGAACAGTCGGTTGACCGGTTGGGTTGCGGGCGTCAGCCCGCGCTATGGAGAATTCGAGAGGCAGCGGGCCGCGGCGGCTCCGCGTCGACTTCGACGTCGAGGGAAAGGGAAACACCTCCCCTCCGGGCTCTGGAGCCGGATCCTGGACCCGGTATCTTAGCCTCTTCGAGTCAAGCGCTGCAACCCCTCGCCCCCTCCGGACCGAGGGGATTCACCCCGCTCAGCACCAGATCGGCGTGCTCGGAGGGCGGATAGGCGGCCTCGAAGCGCTCCTGGGCGGGCAGGAACTGCTCCCGGGTCCGCTCGACCTCCACGCTCCGCCCCAGGGGCAGGTCGCGGGCCCGGGCCCGCCGCAGGCACAGCTCGGAAGGGACCTCGAGGTGGATCAGGTGGTCGAGGTGCGGGCGGAGGCGGGGGTGGGCGAGGAAGAGGCCGTCGAGGAGGAGCAGCCGATCGGGAGGGGTCCGGGGCTGCAGGGCCTCGGCGAGGAGCGTGTCGACGTCGAAGGCGCGGAGCAGGTGCTCGTCGGAGGCGAGCGGTGGTCGGGAGCCGGGGTGGCGGGCCGGGGCGTCCTCGCGGAGGAAGTCGTCGAGGGAGAGGTGGACGGTCTCGATGCCGCGGGCGCGGAGCAGGCGAGCGGCGTCGCGCGCGAAGAGGCTCTTCCCGGAGGCGGACCGTCCGGTGACGCCGATGCGGAGCGGAGGGGGGGTCGAGGGGAGCCCGAGGTCGTCGAGGGCGCCGGCGATCCAGCGGTTGCGTCCGCGGAGGCGGTGCAGGAGGGCGGGGAGGTCCTCGATGACGGCCTCGCACTCGACTCGCTCGGTGTCCGGCGCGAAGCCGTTCTCGAGGTGGAGGTGCGGGATGGCATTGGCGTGCGCCGCGTCTCGATCGACGGCCCGGTCCCCCACCATGACGGCGCTCCGCGTGCCGAAGGTGAGGAGGAGGTCCTCGATCATGTCGGCCTTGCTCTCGACGCCGGGGGACTGCAGGCAGCGCGCTTGGTCGACGAGCTCGTGGAGGCCCTGTTCGCGCAGGGCGGTATCGAGGTAGTCCCGGGAGCAATTGCTGGCGATGCCGATGCGGGTGTCACCGGAGCGGAGCTCGGAGAGGGTCTCCAGGGCTCCGGGCATCAGGGCGGCGAGGCCGGAGCTGAGCGCGAAGTGCTCTTCTTCGACGCAGCGCAGCTTGATCAGCTCGACCGAGTCGTGGTCGAGGTCGCCGAAGAGCTGCTCGAGCCCCTGGTCGAGCGGGAGGCCGACGAGCGACATCCACTCCGCGGCGCTGGGAATGGGGCGTTCGAGGCCGAGCTCTTCGAAGGCGCGCCGGGCGCCGACGCGCGCCGCTGGGATCCAGTAGCGGTCGGTCGCGAGCAGGGTGCCGTCGAGGTCGAAGAGCACCGCGTCGAAGGGAAAGGGGTCCATGCCGGAGGGAATGTAGCGGATTTCACGGACCGACGCTCGCCAGGAGTGGGGTGAGGGCAGTTGGAGTGGATGCGGGTGGCGGCGCGGAGGCCGAGGGGGATGGGAACGTTCTATGGGGACTGGGCGTTCGCCGCGGGCGGACGGGATGGACGCAATGCCGGCGTGGGGGGGGGGGCCTCTGCATCTATCTCAATGGAAGCGA
>CAZCAC010000022.1:12097-16310 GCA_964496575.1 uncultured Planctomycetaceae bacterium
CCCCCCCCCCGGCCCCGGGCCCCCCCCGCCCCCCCGGGGCCCCCCCCCCCGCCTGCCCCGAACCCCCTACCCGGCCCACTCCCCCCACCAAAGAAGATCCGACCGTCGGGGCAGCTAGCGCCGACGGTCGGTGGATCAACGTGCTTCTCGTGTGTCCAGAGTCATGCACCGCGAGGCAAGGCCGCGGCTGGTTCCGAGACCGGTAGGCGACCTCCCCTCTCTCGAGATCACCACCGGCCCGGTGGCACCGAGGAGGTCACAATCGTCACCGTCGAAGAGGAATCGGCGAAGGTCCCTGTCTGGGTCGGTGCCCTGGTCTCGCGGGTTCTTCGCTCCGACGGCACTGAATCATTCGGCCGGGGTCGGGGGGGTCTGGACAACGATCTGGTTCGAAGCTTCACACGGGGGGCATCCCCTCCCGGATTCGCACCCCGACCCTTGTTAGGATCATCGGATGAGCCCCGTCCCCCCCGCGTCCGCCCAGCCCGGTCCCGCCCCGATTCTCGTCGCGGCGGACGGCCCGAGTGGCGCCTCGCGCGGAGAGGGGTGAAGTGCGGCAGCTCGCCTCCTTCTTCAGGCGCTTCCTGCGCTACCGCTGGCGACTGGTTGGCGGCCTCCTGGCGGTCCCGCTCACCCGCCTCGCCGACATCGCGGCCACGCTGGTCATCGGGGAGGCGATCAACCGCCTCCAGGAGGGCGAAGGCGTCCCGATGCTGAACCGGCTCCTGCTCTGGCTCGGCCTCTACGCCCTCGGCCAGGCGCTCTTCAGCTTCCTCCAGCGCTGGCTGACCGTCTCCACCTCGCGCTTCGTCGAGCGAGAGCTGAAGCAGGAGCTGTTCGACAAGCTCACCCACCTCTCCTTCGACTACCACGATCGGAGCCGGTCGGGGGACGTGGTCAGCCGGCTGACCTCGGACGTCGAGAACCTGCGCATGTTCCTGGGGCCCGGTCTGATGTTCGCGCTGGGCGGCCTGATCATGGTCCCCGTCACCCTGGTGCTGCTCCTGCGCCTCGAGCCGGGGCTGGCACTCACCATGTCGGTCCCGCTGGCGGTGATGGGCTTCGCCTTCAAGCTCCTGATGCCGCGGTTGCACCGCACCTCCAAGGCGGTCCAGGAGGGGCTCGCCGAGGTTTCGCACACCGCCCAGGAGAACTTCGCCGGAATCCGCGTGGTTCAAGGGTACGCGAGAGAGGAGCAGCAGTCGGCCCGCTTCGGCCGCGCCTCGAGGCAGAACCGCGACAACCAGATCGCCCTGGCCAGGGAGCGGGGCCTCGCTCACGCGGTCGCGATCGGCTCCAGCCAGGTGACCATGCTGGTGATCCTCGCCCTCGGCGGTCGGGCGATGATTCACGGCGAGCTGGGGCACGGCGACACGCTGATCTTCATCGACCTGACCCTCAAGCTGTTCTGGCCGATCCTCACCCTGGGCTGGATCGCCGGGATGTACCCCCGGGCGACCGCCAGCGCCTCGCGGATCGTCGAGATCCTCGGCCGGCAGCCGACGATCGAGAGCCCGCCGGAGCCGCGGAGGCTGCCCGACCCGCGGGGCGCCTTCCGCCTCCAGGGGGTGGGCTTCACCTACCCCGAGGCCCCCCGGCCGGCGCTCTCGGGGATCGATCTCGAGATCCCCGCCGGCAGCGTGCTCGGGGTGGTCGGCCCCACCGGCTGCGGAAAGACGACGCTCCTGCACCTGCTGGGGCGCCTCTACGAGGTCGAGGAGGGCCGGATCGAATTCGACGGGGTGCCCCTGCGCGAGCTGTCGCTCTTCGACCTGCGCCGGCCGCTCGGGTACGTGCCGCAGGAGTCCTTCCTCTTCTCCGACACGTGGCGCGAGAACGTGAACCTCGGCTCCGACGAGTCGCTCGGCGACGAGGCGCTGGCACGGCTCGCGAGCCGCGTGTGCCTGAGCGAGGAGGTCGAGGCGTTCCCGGATGGCTTCGACCAGCTGATCGGCGAGCGAGGCGTCACCCTCTCGGGTGGTCAGCGCCAGCGCACCTGCATCGCCCGCGCCCTCGCGCGCGGCCCGAAGGTACTGATCCTCGACGACACGCTCAGCGCGGTCGACACCGAGACGGAGCAGCGGCTGATCGAGAACCTGCGCCACGCGGGTCGCGGCCGCACCGTGGTGATCTCCGCGCACCGGCTGAGCTCGGTCAAGGACGCCGACCGGATCCTGGTGCTGTCGAGCGAGGGACGGATGGAGGCGCTGGGCGGGCACGACGAGCTGCTCGCGCGCGAGGGCTGGTACGCGCGGACCTGGAAGCGGCAGCAGGCCCGCGAGGAGCTGGAAGAGCTGTGACTCGCGCGCACGATCCCGTCGATGAGATGGTCGCCACCAAGGCGTGGGACAGCCGGCTCCTGTGGCGCTTGCTCCACTGGGCCCGGCCGCACTGGCCACACTTTGTCGCCAGCCTCGGCGTGCTGGCCGGGCTCTTCGCGGTGCAGCTCGCCGGCCCGTACGTCTGGCGCTTGGCGCTCGACGGCCCGGTGAAGGACGTCGCGCTCTCCGGTGAGCCGGAGATCGTCGACACCGCGCTGCGGCACCTCTACACCCTCGTCTTCTGGTACGCCGGGCTGGTCGTGGTGCAGGGGCTGCTCTCCTACTTCGAGGTCGCCCAGCTCGCGCGCACCGGCCAGCGGGTGATTCACGACCTGCGCGCGAAGCTGTTCGCGCACATCGAACACCTCGACCTCGACTTCTTCGACGGCCGGCCGACCGGTTCACTGGTGACGCGGGTGACCACCGACGTCGAGAACCTGAGCGAGCTCTTCACCTCCGGGCTGATCATCCTCTTCTTCGACCTCTTCAAGATCGCCGTCCTGGTCGTCGCCATCTTCTGGATCGACTTCGAGCTGGCGCTGGTGGCCGCATCGCTGACTCCGGTCCTGATCGTCGTCAGCCTCCTGTTCCGCGGCGGCGCGCGACGCGGCTTCCGCGAGGTGCGCGCGCACCTGGCGAAGCTCAACGGCTACCTGCAGGAGGTACTGTCGGGGATGCGCGTGGTGCAGGTCTTCCACCGTGAGCGGCGCGTCTCGCGGCGCTTCGACGAGCTGCTCGAGCCGTACCTCCGCGCCAACCTCCGCACCCTCCTGCTCTTCGCCTGCTTCTTCCCCGCGATCAGCCTGACCGTCTTCGTCATCCAGGGCGCGGCGCTGCGTATCGGCGGGGCGGAGATCGCCGCAGGCGAGCTGGAGTTCGGCCGCTTCTTCCAGTTCTGGATCTACCTGGCGCTGCTGGTCAGCCCGATCCGCGAGCTGGGCGAGCGCTACAACGTGCTGCAGGCCGCGTTCGCCTCGGCGGAGCGGATCTTCCAGATCCTGGATACGAAGCCGACGATCACCGCGCCCCCGGAGGAGACGACGGAGTCCTTGGCGGGCTCGGAGCGCGGTGCCGCGATCGCCTTCGAGAACGTCTCCTTCTCGTACGTCGAGGGCGTCGAGGTGCTCCGCGACCTCAGCTTCGAGATCGCCGCCGGCGAGACGGTGGCGATCGTCGGAGCCACGGGGGCGGGCAAGTCGACGATCGTCAACCTCCTCCTGCGCTTCCACGATCCCGACTCGGGCCGGATCACCTTCGATGGCGTCGATCTGCGCGACCTCTCCCCCACCGCGCTGCGCGCTCGGTTCGGTCTGGTGCTCCAGGAGGACTTCATGTTCGCCGGCTCGGTGCGCGAGAACCTGGTCATGGGCCGCGAGCGCGTGACCGAGGAGCGCCTCGCCCGTGCACTGGAGATGAGTCGCGCGACCGCGGTGGTCGAGCGCTGCGAGGATGGACTCGAGGAGGAGGTCAGCGAGCGCGGAGTGAGCTTCTCGACCGGCGAACGTCAGCTGCTGGCGATCGCCCGGGCGCTGGCCGGCGGCCCCCGGCTGGTGATTTTCGACGAGGCGACCGCGTCGGTCGACTCGGGGACCGAGGCGAAGATCGAGGAGGCGACGCGCAATCTCCTGCGCGAGGGCAGCGCGCTGGTCGTGGCGCACCGCCTCTCCACCATTCGCCGCGCCGACAAGATCCTGGTGATGCACAAGGGTGAGCTGCGCGAGCAGGGCACACACCAGGAGCTGCTGGAGCGCGGGGGGATCTACGCGCGACTGTTCGAGCTGCAGTTCGCGGAGTGACACGGAGTCGCACGAAAATCCGCCATCTTCTGGCAGCTGGCCCCCGCCCCCGCACGGGGTGCGGGGCCCGGAGGCAGAAGGTGGGGGGGTTTAGGG
>CAZCAC010000022.1:16320-39701 GCA_964496575.1 uncultured Planctomycetaceae bacterium
CCGTGGGGGGGGGGGGCCCTGCGCCCTTTTTTGGGGTTTTTTTCGTGCGACTCCGTACTAGTGGTCCCCGTGCTCCTGGTCGAAGTGAGCTCCCTTGGTGAAGAAGCCCTTCAGCATCAGCCCGATGAGCGGGCCGCCCAGGGCGGGAATCGCGAGGATCAGCCACATCGCGCTCGGCGAATCCCAGAAGCCGACCTCGCCCGCCTCGAGAGCGTTGCGCAGGCCGAGGCCCGCCTCGTCCTGCGGCTCGGGCACCCAGCGCATCAGCATGTGCCCCGAAGCGAAGCCCACCACCGTCTTGGCGAAGAAGTACGGCACCATCGAGAGGCCGAGGTAGGTCCCCTCCTGCCCCTTCGGCGCGATCGCCGCGGTGTACTCGGTCAGGCGCGGCGACCAGATCACCTCGCCGATGGTGAGCACCACGAGGCAGGCGATCGACACCGTGTAGCAGGCGTTGCCGGTGGCTGGGATGGCCAGGATGAACAGCGATAGCGCCGAGACCATCGCCCCGTACACCAGCATCTTGTAGACGCTGAACTTGCTCAGGATCGGGATCAGCAGGATCAATCCGATGATCACCAGGGCCGGGTTGATCGCCTCCAGTCCGCCGATGTAGGCGTCCGGACCGATCACCCGCAGCCAGAACTTCGGCATCAACAGGTGCATGTAGAGGAACACCGAGCGGACGCCGAGCAGGAGCGCGATCAGCAGCGTGAAGCGCCAGAAGATCGGCTCGGACAGGACGAGCTTGGTGTTCATCCAGGGGCTGAGACGCTCGACCTTGCCCTTCTCCTCGCCCTCCTTGACTTCCTCCTCGTCGGGCTCCTCGCCGGGGCTGTAGAGCTGCGTCTCGCGGCGGACGAAGAAGACGATCACGATCAGGCAGAGCACCGCCGTGCCGATGCCGGTGGTGAACACGTGGACCCGTGGCAGGTCCATGATGTGGTACAGGAGGTCGATCAGGATACCCGCCAGGAACGCGCCGACGTTCATGAACAGGTACCAGAGGTTGAAGCCGGCGCCGCGCGACTTCTTCGTCGTGTAGCGCTTGTTCGCCGCCTGGAAGGCGGTCTGGCTGAGCGCCAGGAACGGTGCCTGGGCGATGAACAGGAGGGCCAGGATCAACCAGGCCAGCCCGCCCGTCTCCGCATCGAAGCGCGATTTCAGGTCGCCGATCGTCACGACCTCGGTCAGGTCGATCGAGTACTCGGTGCCGTCGCGGGCGATGATCTTCAGGTCGGCGTTCTCGTCGTCCTCGCTGATCAGCACGCCGTGGCCGTCCGCGAGATCGGCGAGGCGCGTGCGGCGCTTGAGCTCGACCCGGAGGTCACCGAGATCGACAGCCATCGCGGTCCCGTCGCGGCTGGTCACGGTGAAGTCCACCTGCTCCTGACGGATCGGCACGCCCTGCCCCCCGTTCAGCGCAGCGAGGGGCGTGTTGCGGGTCAGCTTCTCGACCTTCACGTCGGCGAGCAACGCGGCGGAGGTGATCGCGTCCCCTTCGGCGGTCCCGACGAGGCTCAACTCGGCGGCCGTGGTGCTCTCCTCGGCGTCGCGGATGATCAGCGCGCCGTCGCCGCCGGTGAGGTCGGTGATCGAGAGGCCGAGGCCGTCGTCGGTCATCGCGGCGCGGACCTTCTCCTGGTTGGCCACCAGGCCGTTGATCCGCTCGACCACGTCCTGGACGGTGCTCACCCGGTCCTCGAGCGGGAAGTACTCGACCAGCGAGCCCTCGAAGGTGTTCTCCTCGACACCATCCTCGGTGAACAGTCCGAGCGCCTTGGCGGCCTGGGCACCGTTCGCACCCGCCCCGCGGATCACCAGCTCGTCGCCCCCGCCGCGCGTATCGGTGACGGTCAGTCGCTCCGTCTCGTCGAGCGCCAGGGTGATGTGTCCCCCGGTCTCGGCGGCGACGCGCTCGATCAGCTCGCCGACCGTCTTGACGCCGGTCAGGTCCACCTCGTACTCGGCTCCGTCGCGTGCGTCGAAGCCGATATCCGGGACCGCGTTGTCGGCGTCAAGGGGCACGCCCTTCCCATCGCGGAAGTCGGCCAGCAGGGAGTCCGCGGTCAGGGTGGTGTACCGGTTGCCGAGGTTCACCTCGAGCGTGGTGCCGTCGCGGGTGGTGATGGTGAAGTCGACGCGGTTGTCGCGGATGGCCACGCCCTTGCCACGGTTCAGCTCGCTCAGCTTGACCAGGGGGCGGTAGGCCTCGAGGCTGAAGCCGGCGAAGAGGTCCGCGCCCTCGATCTCGTCACCATCGGGGTTCGCCAGCAGCCCGAGGACGCTGGCCGTCGTTCCGCCTTCCCCTTCGACCACCGTGAACTCACCGTCGCCCTTCTTCTGGTCCACCAGGACGATGCGCTTCCCGTCATCATCGAGCTTGGCGGTGAGCTTCTCGTCGTTTCCGGGCGCGCCGTTGATGCGGTCGATCAGGTTGCCGAGGGTGACCGCGGTCTTCTTCTCCGGCTTGACGAGCGCCTGACCTTCCAGGCGGTCCGAATTCACTCCGCCGTCGATCAGGAGTCCGAGTGCAGCCGCGGTGGCGCCGGCATTCGCGCCATCCCCCACCACTCGCAGCGGCCCGGTGCCGCCCGTGGAGTCGACCACGACCAGCTGCTGCTTGCTGTCGGCGACCTCGATACTGATGTTGCCGGAGAAGATCGACTGGTTGAAGGCCAGCCAGACGATGCCGCCCCGCAGGATCAGCATCGCCACCTGGTTGACGATCATCGACTTGCGGATGCCCAGCCAGTCGGAGACCAGCCCGGTGAAGAAGAGGCTGATCGTGGTGAGGCTGCCGAAGATGGCGAAGATGTAGCCGGCGTGGGCGTCGCTGAGGCCGAAGCCGAACTTCTCCGGGTTGTCGGAGAAGAAGATCACGGCGATGGTGATCAGCGCGAAGAAGATGGTGTGGTCGAGGAAGTTGACCACCTGCATTCCCCAGTAGTCGGAGCGCGTCTCCCTGAGCATGCCGAAGCTCTTGAAGTACTCGGCGACGAAGTTGCCCTTCTGCTCGTCGCCGGAATCGCTCGTGCCTTCGTCCTTGACCTGGTCCGTCATCGTCGTGCCCGTTTCTCGAGTGAAATGAACTGGCGTTGCTGAATCGCCTCGGAGTGCGAGGGGGGTCAGAGCTTATCGTCTGGACCCGTCCTTGTCCGTACGAAGAGGTGCACCCCCGGGTCGCAGAGGAAGCAGAGAGCGCGGCGTTTCAGCGCGGAGATCGCGGAGAAGGCCGCAGAGCAGGCGGAGATCGCGGAGGACTCCAGGGCACTTTCGCTCCATCGGTGAACCCGCCCGGGAGGCCTCCGTTGATCACCTTCGGAGGTCCACCGCGTGAAACGACTCTGCTGGCTGGTGATCGTCGTGCCCGGCTTCCTTCCAGGTCGAGGAGCCGCCGCCCTACCGCAAGGAGACCCGTATCCCCTACGAGGACTTCTCGCCGGCTCGTTACTCGGCCTCACGTGCCTGGCCATCGCCTGCTACGAAGAGAGATGCAAAGACGGCGCCGGAACCGATTCTCGACATCCACATCCTGGACGAGAACTCCTACGCCATCGGTGAAGAGCGCTTCGACCTGCCCGAGGATCTCGAGGCCTGGCGCGAGCGGCTGTCCGACGCGGCCGCGGCATCCGACTGGGCGCCCGTCGACGACGCCCCGGACGCTCCGATCTGGCCCTGGCTGCGGGTCGTGATCCACTCCGACCCGGAGGCTCCTTTCGTCGGAGTCCAGAACCTATGCCTGGATATCGACGGCGCCCTTCTCTGGAGGCTCGAGCTGGCCACCGGAGGCGGGGGGACGATCCCCGTCCCGCTGGACCACGAGGAGCCCCCGCGCGACCTCGTCTCACCACCCGATCCCGCCCACGAGGAATACTGGGTCCGCACGGTGGAGATCCTCCTCGAGATCGGTGAGGCGGAGCCACGCGAGCTGAAGTGCTGGTTGGGCCCCAGAGAGGTTGCCGGGTCGCGGGAGTGCCGGGAGGTCCTGGAGTACCGCTTCGCTCGCGGGCCCGTGGACCGGATCGAGCTCGACGCCCGCGATGGAGTGCTCTTCGAGGAGGTCGTCTCGCTGCTCACCACCATCCGCCAGGCGAAGATCCCGCAGGTGCCGTTCGTGATCCTCGGACCGATCGAGTGAGAGTGATCGCGCGTCCCCGGGTTTCCACACTCTTACATCTGGCCACCGTGCACGAGGCTGTCACCCGCTCCGATCAGCAGTATCGTATACGGCCCCATCCGGATCGAGAACGACCACCCGACCTGAGATTCCGTACCGATCCAAGGAGAACCATGAAGCGGTGTGTTCTGTTCCTCGCACTCGTGCCCGTCCTCGCCAGCAGCTTCACTCTCGCGACCGAACCGATCGACGCCTCCGCCATCGCCGCGAGAGGCGACGAGACGACCGCCGAGCGGTGGAAGGCCTGGCGCGCCGACCTCGACTACCTCTACGAGGAGATCGAGAAGGAGTCGACGCTGCGGCAGATCCTCAAGGCCAAGGGGATCGACTGGAAGAAGGTCAAGAAGGAGGCGGACAAGCGCTTCAGCGCCCAGGCCAAGGCGTTCAAGAAGAAGAGGAAGAACGACCCGCTCGCACAGGGGATCGAGTTCTACGGGATCCTGAACTTCGTCGTCGGTCAGCTGCGCGACAGTCACGCCTACCTCGAGGTCGACGAAGCGATCCGGGAGGGGTGGAAAGCAGCGCAGCCGAAGTTCCACGACGCGGGGATCGAGTTCCTGCCCGGCGCGCACGACGTGATCATCGTCTCCAACACCTTCGCCGGCCGCGGCTCGAACAGCCCCCTGTACGGCAAGGGCGTGCGACACGAGGCCACCTACCTCGAGTCGGTCGACGGCGTGCCCGCGGCGAAGTACTTCGCGGAGCGAGCCAGGAAGAAGCACGAGCAGGAGGGCTGGCAGTCGACCTACGGCCGCGCCTACGTCGAAGCGCTCAACGGCCTGAACATCGCCGAGGGCGAGGGCCTCAAGCTGGTCTTCAAGACCTGTGAATCCTCCGAGGACGCGCGCCGGCGCTATGTCGAGCTCTCGCAGAAGAAACGCGCCAAGGCCTTCAAGAGCCTGAAGTGGAAGAGCAAGAAGGTCTCGCTGCGCGCGACCGAGTGCCTGCAGACACACAACCCGCGCAACTTCGTCTTCATGGCACTGGAGCGCCCCGAGCTGACCGAGACCGTCGACAAAGGCGTCTGGTACGGCAAGCTGCCCTCGGGCTACGGCCTCGTGCGTTACACCTCGGTCTCCGGCAAGAGTCGCGAGGCGCTCGACCAGGCCAACCGGGCGCTCGCCGACTGCCCCGGCCTGATCCTCGACATGCGCCTCAATGCAGGGCTCCTGACACATGCGCCCCGATTCATGCAACCATCCGCTCATGGCTCAGCAGGGAAACGGCGTGTCGGGCTCGCTCCCTGGTCGGTGTCGATCGCGGCCCCCGTCAAAGCGTTGCATACCTTATGACGCACCCCCTCATCGTGAATGAACGGCATTCGGCCAATGCCGCCACTCCACGCACCTATGTCAGGAGCCCTGCAATGGCGGTGGCGGCGAGAGCGGCGTCGGCGCCTACCACAAGCGCGAGGGCACCTGGGACAAACCCGTCGCCGTCCTGATGGGCCCCAAGGCGATGTCCCAGGCCGAGACCGAGATGTGGAACCTGCGCGACATGCGCGAGGCGAGGAGCGTCGACGTCCGCTTCTTCGGTGAGACGACCGCGGGTTCCTCCGGTGCCAAGATCCGCTTCGAGCTGCCTTCGGGCTTCGCCAAGGGCCAGTTCGTCTGCCGCCACTGGCACGGCGGCCGCAGCACCATCGAAGGCCACGGCATCGACCCGGACGAGGAGGTGCTCCAGGATCTCGTCGAGCTCTCGCTGGGGATCGACTCCTGCATCGCGCGGGCGGAGGCCTGGTTGGCGGATCAGTGACGGAAGCGACCCGGGACGCGGTCACCGGCTCGACCGACAGGCGCGTGTGCGGCAGCGGACTGCCGGAAAGCAGCAGCCTGGTGTGCGACTCCGTACTGACGACTTGCACCAATCGAACCTCCCTGGTTCACTGTCTTCGGGGGAATGAGATCCCCCGTGCTCCGGGAGATGACAGTCGAATGAGAGAAGGTGAGTCAGCGAACCGCCGGGAGGAAGGCGTGAAGGGATCCGCGACGTTTCTGGCCGTTCTCGCCTCGGCTCTCCTCCTGTCGCCTCGTCCCGCCACCGCGGATTGCACCAACGGCGTCGCCAGCGGGCAGGTCACCACGGACGGGCGACCACTGCTCTGGAAATCCCGCGTCGCGGGAGGAGCCGAGAACCAGGTCTATCGCTTCGAGGGTCGCCCCTACAGCTACCTCGCCATCCGGAGCGCCGGCACCATCGACCCGATGATGGGCGTGAACTCCGCCGGCCTGTCCCTCGGTAACACCCTGGTCGGGATGGGCGGTTTCAACGGTGCGTTCATGCACCACGTCCTGCTCAACTTCGCGACCGTGGACGAGGTGCGCGAGTACATCGAGGGCGAGTACGCCCAGCAAACTCTGCAGGCCGAAGGCTGCTTCCCCTTCGCGGACGCGCACGGGAACGCCACGCTGTTCGAGATCAACCACAAGAAGTGGTTTCTCGAGTACGACTGCCTCGATCCCGATCGTGCCTGGTACGGCCTGCACGGTTGGGTGGTCCGTGCCAACGAGTGGCACCAGCGCGCCGATGGTACCGACAACCGGAACATCGGCGGGCGCTATCTGGCAGGTCGCCTCAACATCGCCGGTCTGATCGGGCTCGATCGACTCTCCGCCTTCACCGTCATGCAGGGTGACGACGGCGCGACCGGCTTTGAGTTCATGCGCTACGGTCCAGGCCGGACCCTCGAGACGATCGCGGTACCCGGCGTCTGCTCCTCGATGGTCGTACACGGCGTGCGGCCGGGCGAGGATCCCCAGCTCTCGACGATGTGGAGCGCCCTCGGCCACGCCGACTACGCCATCGCCGTACCCACGTGGGTGGCGGTGGAGGTGGTCCCCGACGTCCTCGGCAGCGGTGAGCTGGCGCTCCTGGCGAACGCCCTGCGCGACGTCGGCGACGAGCGGATCACGCAAGCGAGCGTCTTCCCCGTCGAACGACACCTCTTCGAGGAGGTCGAGGAGCTGGCCCGTCAGTGGAGGCAGTCCTCCGCCCTGGCGGTACACGACATGCCGCGCGTCGAGGGGAGGATGGCGGAAGATGCCTACAGCCTCTTGTTCCACCTGCTGCACACCCAGGCGGACAATCGTGCGCCGGTGGTCGAGCTACGGGTGAGCGCTCACGGCAACGGCGCGGGGAACGGTTTCCCCCACCGATTCGAGGCCCGGGCCGCAGATGTCGACGGCCGGGTCATCGCCTACGGCTGGAGGTTCGGTGACGGCCACACGGCGACCGGTGCGGCACCCGGGCACGCATTCGATCGCCCGGGACGGTACCTGGTCTCCTGCACGGTCACCGACGACGACGGCGTGAGTTCGACCGACTGGCAGTACCTGCTCGTGCCCGGGCAACCCTAACCCAGCACGCGTTGCACCGCCGCCCCGAGGCGCTCTACCGTCAACGTCGAGTTGTCCGCGTCCCTGCGGTACGAACAGTAGTCCGGCGCCGTGCTCGCGACCTTCTCCCCCAGCCCGTACAGCTCGATCTCCGCGGCCGAGGTCGGCGCGAAGAAGGCGACGATCTTGACCCGGCGCGCGATCGCGATGTGCAGCGCCAGGCTGTCGCTGGTGACCAGCAGCGAACAGCGATCGACCAGCGCGGCGAACTCGAGCATCGGGTTGTGCACGCCCGCGTCGACGGCGCACAGCTCCTCGACCGAGCGCAGCCCCTCCAGGATCCGCGCATTGCGCGCCTCCTCCTCGGGGCCGCCGAGCAACAGGAAGCGCACCGCACCGCCCAGCGCGTCGTGGATCGCGCGCGCGAGCTCGACCACCCGCTCCTCCGGCAGCTGCTTCGAGGTCCACCGTCCCCCCGCGCCGGTGTTCAGGCCGATCAGCGGCACGGACTCGCCGAGGCCGTGGCGCTCGGCGAAGTCGCGGCCGAACGAGAGCGCCGCTTCGGGCAGCGGCAGCTCCGGCCAGCCCATGGCGATCCCCAGCATCGCCGCGTAGATCTCGGGGTGCGAGCGCTGGTTCAGGACCTTCAGCCGATCGGCGGCCTTCTTGCCGTGCACGGACAGGAGCCCCATGTCGAACCAGGGAGCGACGTCCTCGGTGTAGCGCGCCCGCCCCTCCTCGGCGTCCCAGTAGGCGCCGGAGAGGCGCCGGGTCTCCAGCCGGCTCGCCAGGCGGCAGAGCGGCTCCTCGTCGTCGAGGGAGATCACCCAGTCGAAGGAGCGCCCGGCGAGCTCCTCGCCCAGCCGTTCGATCGCCCCCGGATCGCCCGGTGGCGCGACGTGGACTCGCTCCAGGTAGCGCAGCCCTCGGACCAGGTCGACCGCCGCCGGGGCGGTGATCCACTCGATCGAGACCGACGGCGCCCGGTCGAACAGGCCGGGGAGGATCGAGGTGGTGCGGAGAACGTCGCCGAGGGCGCCGGTCTTGATGATCAGGATCGAGTCCAAGGGGGGTCGGCGGAGCGCTGGGGGCCACGGAGCGGGGGCGGAGGCCGACAGCCTAGCCGCCGCGAGGGGCGCCGACGAGGCCGGAACGGGGGGAGCCGGGCGCCCCGCGAAATCCCCCGATCCGTTCTTCCAACAACAAAACCGTGTCGCTGAACGGCGTCTCGGCCCATATTGGGGGGTCCGGCGCCGCTCAGCCGCTCCC
The DNA here is from genome assembly GCA_964496575.1 of uncultured Planctomycetaceae bacterium. GTDB lineage: Bacteria > Planctomycetota > UBA1135 > UBA1135 > CAZCAC01. The sequence goes on from CAZCAC010000022.1 coordinate 25,105, forward strand.
CCCCACACCGTGAGAAACCACCTCCCGCTGGGATCCCTCTTCGGGATCCGCATCTGGATCAGTCGCTTCCTGCTCTGGCTGGTGGCGTTCCTGATGATCGTCGCCACCCTCAAGGGGATCCACCCCGGGTTCGTCCTCCTCCTGGTGGTCGGCGTCGCGGTCGTGGTCCTCGCCCACGAGCTCGGCCACTGCCTCGTCGCCCGGCGCCACGGCATTCGCGTCTCGCACATCACCCTCTGGCCCCTCGGCGGAGTGGCCTGGATGGAGGAGATCCCCGAGAACAGCAAGGTCGAGGGACTCGTCGCGATCGCCGGGCCGGCGACCAACCTCGTGATCGCCGCGCTATTCGCGCCGCTGTTCCTGATCCCCGGCCCGCAGCAACCGCTCATCGGCTGGTTCATCTCCATCAACCTGGCGCTGGGGATCTTCAACCTGATCCCCGCGTTCCCGATGGACGGCGGGCGGATCCTGCGCGCGTTCCTCTCGCGCCGCGGGGACTACCTGCGCGCGACCGAGGTGGCGGTGACCGTCTCCAAGTACATCGCCCTGGCGATGGGGATCCTCGGCCTGATCTACGGGCACCTGATGGTGCCGCTGATCGCGGTCTACCTCTGGTTCGCGGGGCAGCGCGAGCTCTTCACGGTGCGCGCCCGCTCCCTCGGCCAGTCGTCTTGGCCCTTCGGCGCCTTCACCGGCGCGGCCGACCCCGCCGCGGGGGCGCGGCCGGCGAGCGATGCCTACGGATCGCCACGACCGGAGGGCTACGGCGCCGACGGCTCCGCAGCCGGCTTCGAACCGCGCGCCCCGCGGGAGGAACCGACTTCCGGCCCGCGCCAGCCGGGACGCGGATTCAGCGACGAGGAGATCGAGTCGCTCGAGCGCTATCACGGCCGCCTGAAGCGCGACTGACAGGAGTAGCAGTACGGAGTCGCACTCCGTACTGCTAAAAGACCTCGCGCAGGAGCGCCAGGCTCTTGGGGATCGCCGTGCGCGGGTCCTCCTGTCCCTCGAACTCCAGCGAGACGTAGCCGGGATAGTCGACCTCTCGCAGGATCGAGGCGATGCGCTCGTAGTCGAGGTCGAGCGTGTACCACGTACCCCCGCCGTAGTAGGTCTTCGCCTGCACGAAGACGGTGCGCGGCGCCAGCTGCTCCAGCCGCGCGTACGGATCCTCGAGGAAGTTGCCGGTGTCCATCGTCACCTGCAGCCACGGCGAATTCACCGCCTCCACGATGCGCAGCACCCCCTCGGGCGTGAGCCCGAGCCCCCAGTGGTTCTCCAGGCCGAGCACCACGCCGCAGCGCTCGGCGGCGGGCAGGCACTGCTCGAGCGAATCGATCACCCAGGGATAGGCGTCCTCGTCGCCGTACCCGGAAATCGGATCCTCGATCCCGCGGTTCGCCATCAGGTCGTCGAAGCTCCTCGTCGTCCCCCACCGACCGGTGTTGACGCGGATCGTCGGGATCCCCATGCGGTAGGCGCGCTCGATGCTTCGAATCGTGCGCTCGACGTTCTTCCGCCGCACCTCGGGGTCGGGGTCGACGAAGTCCTGGTGCGTGCTCATCCCGCACAGGCTCATCCCCGCGAGGAAGGCGCGCCGCTTCAGCTCCTGCAGGTAGACGTTGTCGTCGCGCTGCTCCTCGGGGATCTGGATCTCCAGCACCTCCACCGCGTCGAAGCCGGTCTCCGCGGCGAGGTCGATGCACTCCTCGACGGCGAGGCGCGAGTCCTCGCGGTAGCGCCAGTAGGAGTAGGTCGAGACGGCGATCGGGTTGCCACGGCGCGCGGGCGCACGTTCGTGGACCTGGCCTTCGTGCTCCCCGTGCCGCTCGCGCCCCGCACAACCCGCGATGGCCGCTCCGCCCAGGAGGGACGCGCCGCCCGCGATGAACTCTCTTCGATGGCTCTTCATCGCCGGATGGTAGGTTCCGGAGCTCCTCACCCGGGCCGGCTCCAGGTAAAAACTAATATTGTAGTTGACGGATCCGCCGCCGTCGCCGAGGCTCTACCCGGAACAACTAATTCCATAGGAGACGAGTTCGACGATGCCCCGAAGACCAGCCGAGAACCTGACCGACGGCGAGCTGAGGCTGATGCGGATCCTCTGGGAGCGCGGCGCGGCCACCGTTCAGGAGGTGGTCGAGGGCCTGCCCGGCGAGACGCCGCTCGCCTACAACACGGTCCTGACCACGATGCGCATCCTCGAGAAGAAGGGCTACCTCGAGCGCGAGAAGGAAGGGCGCGCTCACCGCTACTCCCCGACGGTCAGCCGTGAGGAGGCGCAGGGCAAGGCGGTGCGACAGATGGTGAGGAGCTTCTTCGACGACTCCCCCGAACTGTTGCTGCAGAGTCTTCTCCAGGACGAGCACCTCTCCCCCGTCGAGCTGGAGCGGCTGAAACGGATGATCGAGGAGAGCGAGGGGGGCGCGAGGTGATGGTGCCCTGGTTCGACGCGTCGAACGCCGCCGCTCACGCGGCCCTGTCGCTGCTCCTCGACGGGCTCCTGCCCGGAGCGCTGGTGACCCTCGTCGCGCTGCTCCTCTGCCGCTGGCTCGGCGGGGGTGCGCGATGGCGTCACGCGATCTGGTGGGTGGCGTTGGTCGCCGTCCTCGCTGCGCCGGTGCTCCGCGGTTCGCTCGCCTCGAGCGCGGGCGCGGAGAGCGAGGTGGCCACTTCCCCGGCGGTCACCGCCGAAGCGACGGGCCTTCCCGGAACGAGCTCGATCCCCCAGAGCTCGCACGACGGGAAGCTCACCGCAGCCGCTCCGGCGACCGTGGGACAACCGGGATCGAGCTCGCCGGCGCGACTCCTGGCCGGGCTCCTGCCGCTGGTGCTCGCCGCGGCGTGGGCCGGGATCACCACGCTCCTCCTCATCCGGCTGGTCCGCTCCTTCCGCCGGGCGAGACAGATCACTCGAGAGAGCCACGCCTTCGAGCCGATCGCCAGATCCGAGCAGCTCGAGGTGGCCCGGCGCATCCTCGCGAACGACGCCATCGAGGTCCGGGTCTCGCCGGCCGTCGACCATCCGGTCGCGGTCGGCCTGGCTCGACCCGCGACGATCCTGTTGCCGGAGTCGATCGGGCGCGACCTCTCCCCTCCGGAGCTGGAAGCGATCCTGCTCCACGAACGCGCGCACCTTCGCTTCCACGATCCGTGGACCCAGCTGGCGCAACGCCTCGTCGAGGCGATCGTCTTCTTCCACCCGCTGGTGCGCTGGATCGGCTGCCGTCTCGAGCTCGAGCGGGAGCTCGCCTGCGACGAGGCCGTCGTTCGCCGTACGGGAGCGCCGGCCGACTACTGCCGGACGCTGGTCCGCCTGAAGGAGCTCTCCTCGGGCGCCGGCCACGCGTTCGCGCCAGGAGCCGTGGCGCGGCGCAAGCAGATCGTCACCCGCTTCGAGCACCTGCTCGGCCCGGCCGCGAGCCGGCGCGCGCACCCCTCGCGCGGGCGACTGGTGGCGGGCGTCGGTCTCGCCGCCGTGGCGCTGGCGATGCTGCTCACCGCCGTTCCGGGCCTGTCGCTGCCCCTCGAGCCGTCGCGGCTGGCCGAGCTGCGCGCGGCGTGGAGCCACCCCGAGGATCCCGAAGAGCTCGGCCTCGGCGGCGAGCGCCCCGTCGACTGGACGCACGAGGTGTTCCGGTTGCCGATCAGCGCCACGCTGCTCACCGCCGACGGCCAGGACGAGCTGGCCACGCTCTGGGTCGCTCGCGACGAGCTCCTGCGCACCGCGTCCTCCGGCCACTTCGAGATCGACGCCGAGGCGAGCGCGCTGGTTCGCCTACCCGCCGGCACCTGGTTCGCCGTGCTCGACGAACGCCGGGGCCTACGCCGGGAGCTCGACGTGCGCCCCGGCGCGGCCGGCGCCCCGACCTACCGCTACCTGGTGGACGGCGTGGCGAACGAGTTCGACGAGGAGGCGCGCGCGTGGTTCGCGCCGATCCTGAAGCGCACGATCCGCGGTCGCGCCGACTACGCCTCCGATCGTGTCGAGGGGCTCTGGAAGCGGGGCGGGCGCGACGCGGTGCTGGCCGAGCTCGAGCGGCTCGAGGATGAGTACACCCGGCGCAGGTATCTCGAAGCGCTGACCTTGCTGAGCGGCGACGAGACCGACTGAGTCTCCACCGCTCGATCACCGAATGTCCCGGCTCGGCCGGCGGGGAGGAGGTACGCCCCGACATCGAAGGCAGGTAATCATGAAACGACGAACACATCTCGCGATACTAGCATTGATTCTAAGCACTCCGTTGCTGGAGGCCGGTCGGCAGGCCGACGACGAGGCGAACACGAAGATCCCGGTGCGGACCGCAGACGAGCTCCCTCGCCACGTCTACACGATCCCGGGCACGGCCAGCGAGCTGCTCGTTTCCGAGGAGGCGTTCGAGGAGCTGTTGACCGCGGTTCGACGCGACGTCGAGGCCGATCTCGCCCGCTTCGACATCCGGAACGCGTCGACGGTGGCGAACCTCGAAGGCTTGCTGATGAACATCGACTTCCTGAGTGGCGATCACCAGGCGGGGCTGGAGCGGGTCCGGCGGCTCCGCGCCGGCGAGACCGACGAGACGGATCGGTGGATGACGTTGCACTGGATCGAGCCCTACGTCCTCGTGCACCGCGAGGCGGGGACCGACGACGCGGCCTTCCGGACCCGCTTCCGCGATGCATTGCGCGAGTCCGTGCGGGCGATGCCGTGGGCGCTGGTCGGCGATCGGATCCTGGCCAGTCGCGTCGACGTCGCCACCTTCGGCGAGAACCAGCTGCGCGGCTACGTGCGCGCGCGCTTCGACCCGCTGGTGCCGGAGGGCGGCGAGCTCAGCGGGAAGATCGCCCGCCAGCTGGTCACCGCGCGCTTCCTGCAGCGAATCGCCTTTCCCCTCTCCGCCGATCGCTTCGAGGTGTACGGCGAGCTGCTCGCCGAGAACCCGATCGTCGAGGAGGACATCTGGGCCGAACGCGCCGTAGAGCTCGATCCCGAGGCGCACTACACCCCGGTGGTGGTCGCGATCTGGGACACCGGGACCGATAAGGCGCTCTTCGCGGGGAGGCTCTACGTCAACGACGAGGAGGAGCTCGACGGCGAGGACGACGACGGGAACGGCTTCGTCGACGATGTGCACGGGATCGCCTTCGACGAGGATTGCGCCCCGGACGTGGGGCTGCTCCATCCGCTCGAGGCGCTGCACCGCGACCCGGAGGAGGTTCGACGGCTCTGGCGCGGCTCGAAGCACCTGCGCGCTGGCCGCGTCACTCCCGAGGCGGAGGCCTACCGGCGCTTCCTCGCCGAGGTACCCCCTGACGAGTACGGCGCCTTCGGCGAGGACCTCTCGCTCTGGGGGATCTACGTGCACGGGACGCACGTCGCCGGGATCGCCGCCGAGGGCAATCCGTTCGTGCGCCTCCTGATCGCGCGCTACACCGCCGATCACACCGCCCGGCGGCGAACGCCGACGGTCGAGGGCGCGCGGCGTGACGCGGAGGCGTCGCGCGCGGCGATCCGGTACTTCCAGGAGGCTGGTGTACGCGTGGTCAACATGAGCTGGGGGGACACCCGCGCCTGGATCGAGGCATCGCTCGAGGAGAACGGCGTCGGCGAGAGCCCCGAGGAGCGCGCGCGCCTCGCGCGCGAGATCTTCGAGACGAGCCGCGACGCGCTGTACGAGGCGATGCGCGACGCACCGGAGATCCTCTTCGTGACCGCCTCCGGCAACTCCGACGACGGCAACGAGTTCGCCGAGCTGTACCCGGCCAGCTTCGAGCTGCCCAACCTCCTGGTGGTCGGAGGGGTCGACGGTGCGGGGCGGCCGGCGAGCTTCAGCAGCACGGGGAGGACGGTGCGGGTGCTCGCCCACGGGCACCGCGTCCCGAACCTCGTGCCCGGCGGCGAGCGGGTGCGCCTCTCGGGGAACTCGATGTCCACCCCGGCGGCGGCGAACCTCGCGGCGAAGCTGCTGGCGGTCGATCCGACGCTGACGCCGGAGGAGGTGATCGCGCTGATCGTCGAGGGCGCGCTGGGCGTCGGGGGCGAGGAGGCGCGCCCGCTGCTCCACGAGCAGCGATCGCTCGCGCTGCTGCGCGAGGCCGGGCGGCGGCCGATCGACTGGTCGCTGAAGCACCACCAGCTCGAGCTCTCGCTGACCATCCGCGACCGCGCCGGCGAGGAGGGCACGACGATCCTCTGGGACGAGGAGACGCGGACGCACGTCGCCTTCCGGGGCGAGCCGACCTTCTCCGCCGACGGCCGGGCGATCGTCGCGCTACCCGAGGGTGGCTTCCTGGCGATCCGCTCCGACGAGACCACCGAGCGTCGCGAGCTCGACGTCACTCGCGGCCCGACCGGTGAGGTGCACTATTCCTGCTTCCGGGGCGGAGAGCCACACGAGCTCGACGAGGAAGCTCGCGCCTGGGTCGCCGAGGTGCTGCAGCGGCACTCGCCCTGCGTCCGGAAGGAGCGGGATCAGAAGTAGCCGATACGGACTCGCACGCTCGGTTGCCGTTTCCCCACCGTTGGTGTCACATAGGCCCATGCCCACAGCTCACACCGGGGAGATGAGCCATGTGTGACTCGAACGAGAGTGCCAGCAGCTTCGACCGACTCAGTCCCTTCGAACGAACCATCGCCGAACGAATCGCCGACTTCCGGTACTTCAGCCGGCGCGAGGGAGCTCTGACGACGCGCCATGGACTGGGGAATCCGGCTGCCATCGGCAGCCGGGGCCGGCAAAAGGCGATCCAGGGCTGCGCCGACGATCTCGAGAGAGACCTCATGGCAGAGCTCGCCGAGGAGTTGCGCGAGCGGGTCTCCGCGGAGATCCGAGCCGTGGCGGACCGCCGCTTCGAGAAACAGCAGGCGCGCGAGGCGGAAATGGAGCGGGCGAGGGGCGACTGACGCCGCCCGTCGCGAACGCCCATGTCCGCCTGGTGCGCCGCGAGCGGCGAGGTGCGCGACCAGGGCTGGAAGGGGCTCTCGATACCGTACCACGATACCGTACCAGGTTCGTTTTCACGCGGAAGCGATACCGTACCAGGTTCGTTTTCACGCACTTGCCGGGCCCTGGGAAGTGCACGAAAACGAACCTGGTACCGTATCTTCCGTCGTGTTGTAGGCGATGTTCATGACGTGGTCCGACTCCCAGTACGGCAGGTGTTTCTTCAGGAGTCTCAACCTCGCGTCGATCGCCGCAGGCAGCCCGATGCGCTTGGCGAGCAAATGGATGGCACCAATGCCCCCGACCTCGATTGCCCGTGCACGGGTCGCGACTTCGTAGTGGATTCCCGTCCCTGACATCATCGGAGACGGCTGATCCTCCCAGTTGATCGGCCGCAGCCTGTGAGCGATCCGGCGCTTGAGTTTCTTCGACTCGCCCTGTAGGTTGCTGTTCACTCGAATCGGCTCCTTTGTCGCGTCTGCAGGTTTGTTGGTATCCCCGCATACGCATCAGAAGGAGGCGGTTCGAGTCGTTTTCGCAGAAACGTCCATGCCGGTCACGCTTGGTTCAGGACTAGAGAAGGCTCTCGGGGAGAGCGATCGGCAACGTCCCGCCGTCGTCGGTCTCCCGCACCTCGACGAGGAGCTCCCCCTCGACCGGAGTGGCGACCGAGCTCATCGCCAACCCTCCCGAGGCCGGCCGGGTGATCGAGACGTGCAGGCGGTACTTCCCCGGCCGCGGAAAGACGACCTCCGCCGCGCCAGCGGTGACGAGGGAACCGGGCAAGGAGACCGAGTGCGTTCCCGCCGGCAAGCCGTCGACGACCTCGGCGATGGCCAGGGAGAGATGGGCGGTCCGATCCCCCTGCCGCAGCTTCGGCCGATCCTCGGTGGTCAGGGTCACCCGGATCCCCGGCTCGAGGACGACCTCGCGGTCGTCGATCGTCCCCGGCAGGAGGATCGAACGATAGCCCGAGGCGTGAACCAGGAGCTCGGTGCGCTCCGGCTTGCCGTAGCAGAGCTCGATCCTCCCCTCGTCAGCACGAGCCAGGCCGACGAACTTCCCGTCCTGGTACTCGCTGGCATAGGCGAAGGGGACGATACGGCCGCCCCGGTCGACGACCCGCAGGCGGACCGAGTGCAGCTCGCCCCACGGATCGATGTCGTGCAACCTCGGGTCGACGGTCAGCTGCGAGCGGTTCACGATCACGTCCTTCACCTCGAGGAGCCGCTCGCCCCCGTGGTGGACGACGCAGGTGTAGTTGCCCGAATCCAGCCCCTCGGCGTGGAACGAACCGTCCTCCTCGTCGATCTGGAGCCAGCGGGAGTAGTCGGTCCCCGAGGGATTCTCGAGGCTGCTCTCCCAGACGGTGACGAACACCTCGTTCCAGCGCACCCCCTCGCGGGGCACGACATTCCCGCGAAACTCACCGCCGGGGACGAGCACGACCTCGATCTCCCTCTCCCCCACCCGCACGATCGCGGCCTCTCGGGGGATGAGCCTCTCCGACTCGATTTCGAGCTCCAGCTCGTCGGGAAACGGCCCGCCGAGATCGAAGCGGCCCGCGGGCCCCGTGCGATCCGCGGAGGTGTTCCTGGCGAAGATGTGCGGGGCGCTGACCTCGACCCCCTCCACGGGTTCGCCCGCCTCGTCGACGCAGAACCCGCCGATCTTTCCGCGGAGCGGGCGCAGTCGGAGCTCGCCGAGCTCGTTCACCCCGGGTCCGACGAGGATCGGCCGGGAGAGATCGGCGCGAGCCGTGCACGAGCCGAAGACGTACGACAAGAGGGTCGGCTGAACGCGAGTCTCCGTCTCGATCCCCTCCACGAGCTCGGCGGTGAAGCGCCCCTCCTCGTCGGTGACCAGCCCCGTTCCTTGCAGCTGTTCGTCGCTCTCATCGCGCAGGGTGAACTGCAGCTTCTTCCCGGCGAACGGCTCGCCGTCCAGGCCGACGATCCGTCCGGTCAGCCGGGGCTGCTCCGGCGCGACGACCTCGAGAACGAACCTCTCGCCCTCCACGACGGGGCCGGCCCCCGTGGCCTTCCAGCGCGCGCCGTCCTTGAGCACGACGACCGTAACCTCGAGCTCGAGCCCCAGGCCGATGCGCTCGAAGAGCAGTCGGCCGTCGACGAGCTCCCCCTCCAGCTCGGGCCAGCCCTTCCAGGCCATGCCCCGCTCGCTCACCTTGACCCGCCCGCGGGCCAGAAGCGCGCGGCCCAGGGGATCCACGGTCCTGATCTCGAGCGGTGCGGTGGTCGAGAGGACCAGCTCCGGGTGCTCCTCGCCGATCCGCTCCCAGTCGACGGCGACCGATCGCCGCGAGCATCCCGGGATCCCGATCCGGGCGCTGAAGTCGGGCGCGAGATCGTTCTCGAAGTGCATGAGGCCCCGGTGGTCGCGGAAGACGACGAGACCGTCCGATCGGGTCTCCCTGGTGAGCAGCCGTCCGTGAGTGTCCGCCTCGGTCTTCCAGCGAAGGTCCACCGGGACACCCGCGGCGGGGCGGCCCTCGCGATCGACCACGCGAACGGCGAAGCCCTCGTCCGCTTCCTCCTCCGCCGCCGCGGTCTCGCCGGGCAGCGCTTCCCGTCCGACCACCTCCCGCCCACCGGCGTGGGCAGGTGCCGGCGGGATCTCGGTCCTCGAGACCGGGAGCCCGCTCTCCCGGGATGTCTCGCCTCGCGGCAGGCCTTCGCCTCGACTCTCGAGGCCGTCTCCACTGAACAGCAGCGGCACGACCAAGAACCCGCCGATCGCGACCAGGGCGACCAGGGCGGCGAGAGTCGCACCGACGACTCCGAAGAGCGGCGACAGCAGCCCCGCCTCGACCGGCGGAGACTCGAGCATCGGCGCGAGCAGCACCGCCCACGCCTTGCGGTCACCCCCGAACTCCTCGTCCAGCCCTTCCCGCAGGAGCTGGTGCGCCCGGTGCAGCTGCGAGCGCACCGTCACCGGCTTGCGGCCGAGGCGCTCGGCGATGCGCGCCGGGGAGAGCTCCTGGTAGTAGCTGAGCAGCACGACGCTCCTGTAGGGCTCGGCGAGCGCGAGCACCGCGTCGACGACCAGCCGGTGCGCCTCGAGTCGCTCCTGGGTGGTCTCGACCGACTCCTCGCGTTCTCCGCGGGCGGCATCCCGCTCGCGCGCCCGCCGCCGAGCCTCGCGGCGATGCACGTCGCGCGCCGCGTTGCCGGTCACGCGCGCCAGCCAGCCTTTGACCGCCGCCCCCCGCGAGGGTGGCCGCCGCAGGGCCCGCAGCCAGGTCTCCTGGACGACGTCCTGGACCTGCGCCTCGCTGGAGAGGAGCTTCCGTGCGATCGCGCGGACGAAGGGTTCGTACTGCAGCAGGCTCTCCGCGGTGATCGGAGAGGCGGCGAAATCGGGAGTCGTGGGGTTCATGGGGTCTCCTGGGGGAAAAGCGTCGGGTTCACCAGACCCAGACGCCGCGCCCCCCCGAGCGTTGCACGGGCTCGGAAAACTCTCAGGCCTGCCGCGACTCCCGCGCGAACAGGTACAGCTCCTTCAGGCACAACCGCGTCTTGTCGGAGGCCTCGAAGCCGAGACGCACCGCGTAGTGATCGACCACCTCGCGGTAGAGGGCGTCGCGCAGCTTGCGCGGCATCTCGCGGCGCAGGATCGCATCCCGCAGGAAGGAGAGGTCCTCCTCGCCGAAGCGCGTCGCCATTCCCGGGGTCAGGGTGAGGTGCTTCTCGGGGCGTGCGCTCCAGCTCTCCTCCGGCCACGGCTCCTCGCGGGCGCCGGTGTCCACCTCGCAGACCACCATCGTCGAGGCGACCGCGTCCCCGAGCCGGCGGGCGCCGGGAGCCATCGCGATCAGGATCAGCCCCAGCGGCGCGGGCACCCACAGACCGGCGTCGACCAGCCAGAGCAGCCCGCGCAGGGTGTGCTGGATCGTCGAGGCGGGATTGCCGTCGCTGGAGACGACGTGGATCTTCATCGACCGCTTGCCGGGGGTCTGCCCGCCGAGGAGCAGCGGGCAGACGATGAAGAAGAGCGGCACGACCAGGAGGACGCCCCCGACCATGAGGCCCACGACGAAGCTGCTGATCTCCTCGATCACGGCCAGGTCGCCGGCCTGGAGAAAGGAGTTGATCAGGACGAAGAGCAGACCGAGGACGATGTAGCCGGCGATGACCAGCACCAGGTCGAGCAGGGCGGCGGCCAGGCGCGATCCGACGCCGGCGACCTCGGTGCGCAGCCGGATCCCCTCCGGCGTATCTACGATCAGGGTCGGCACGGCAGCATGATGCCGATTCGCGTGGGCCGGGGGAGGGCGTTCTGGCAGAATCTCGACCCGTGGCGACCGAGAAGACAGACCGAACCCACCTGCGCCGGCTGCGCACCATCCTGACCAGCGCGCGAGGGCGCGGTCTGCGCGGGCTGAAGAAGGAGGAGCTGCTCGCGCTGCCGCGGCTGTACCGCTTCGCCTCGTCCCTCTACGCCCGCCTGGAGACGCGCGGCGACGATCCCGGCACGCTCGAGGAGACGCGGCTGGTGGTCGCCCGCGCGCACGTCCTCCTCTACCGCGATATCGACAAGGGCACCGAGTCGCTGGCCGCCCGGCTCTACCGCATCTTCCTCGTCGACTCACCGAGAGCCGTTCGGGCGGAGTGGCGACTGCTCCTCTTGATGTTGCTCCTCTTCTACGGGCTGGCGCTCGTCTCCTACGTCGCCGTGGCGAGCAACCTCGAGCTCGCCTTCACGCTGTTCGATGCCGACATGATCGCGCACGAGATCGAGCAGTTGCGCGATACCGCCGAGGGGGAGCCGTTCCGGGGCAACTTCAACTTCGGCTGGGAGGAGTCCCCCGGCTCGGCGGGCTGGCTGATGGCCCACAACATCGGCGTGTCGATCTTCTTCTTCGCCGTCGGCATGGTTCCCCCGCTCTTCCTCTGGGTGCTCTCCACCAACGGCCTGATGCTGGGCAGCTATCTCGGCGTCGCCTCGCACTGGGACCAGGCGGCGGAGATCTCGTCGATCCTGTGGTGCCACGGCGTGCTCGAACTCGAGGCGATCGTGCTGGCGGGGATGGCGGGGTTGATCCTGATCCGCGCCTGGATCGCCCCGGGGGTGTGGAGCCGCGCGCACGCGATGAGGCTGGAGAGCCGCCGCGCGCTGCTGGTGCTCGCCCCGGTCTTCCCGATGCTCGTCTGCGCCGGCCTGATCGAGGGCTTCGTCAGCCCCCACGCGCCGACCGTCATCCGGGTCGGCGTCGCCGTCCTGACGGGGACGCTACTGCTCTCGTGGTTCTTCTTCGCGGGGCGCTCCGGCGCCGAGCCGATCACGGCCCGAAGTCGACCCTGAGCCCGTTGGTGGTGTTCCACCCGCTGCCGCACGGCCCCGGCGGGTCGCGGTGCCAGAACTGGAAGAACCAGCTCGAGCCGGCGGTGATCCACCCCGCCGGCGGGAAGTTGGCCGCCGCCGTCGCGACGATCCCCGGGCCGCGCGTGGCCATCCCGAGCGCGCCGGTATTGGTCACGGTGAAGCGGAACACGCCGACCCCGCCGCCGACCGCGCAGCGCAGGCCATCGCCGAAGGTCAGCAGGTTTCCTCCGCCGCCCATGAAGTACAGGCCGAACTGGCTCGTCGGCAACTTGTCGCTGATCAGCACCAGGTCGTCGGCGCTGACGCTCTGCGTTCCGTTGAAGTACAGGTGGCCGCCCTGCCCGGTGGAGTTCGCGCAGCCGCCGTCGACCTCGGGGTCGGGATTGGCGCAGGGCGCGTCGCCGACGCCGCAGTAGCAGTACTCGGTGATCGCCTCGCACTCGTCCGGCACGCCGTTGTTGTTGGTGTCGCTCGAACCGCCGGTGGCGATGTCGACCGAGTCCTCGACGCCGTTGTGGTTGCAGTCGAAGTACGGCTGGGTGGTGATGTCGAGCGCGTCGACGTCGTCGCCGTGGGCTTCCCCGTGGGTTCGGGAGGTCGACAGGCCGAGGTTCTCCGCGGCGTAGAAGATGCCGGGGTTCAGCGAGAGACCGCCCATGCTCGTCGGCAGCGGTGCAGTCAGGATGTCCCCCTCTTCGATCGGCACGCCGAAGATCGAGTCGAGCTGGCCGATCACCGCCGAGCCGCGGCGCACGGAGAAGAGCAGCATGTCCTTTCCCCCACCGACCCAGTCGTACGGCTGCTGGCTGACCTGGAAGATCCCGTCGCCGTTCTCGGAGAGGACCATCGCGTCGATGTCGTCGGGGCCGACGAGGTTGAGGCCGAGCTGCTGGGCGGAGGCGTACAGCGTAGGCGTACCCGCCGGTGTCGCCGTGCGCAGGACGTCCGCGCCGCTGAAGCCCTGGATCCCCGCGCTGCCGGAGTTGGGCAGGTTGGTCTTCGGGTCGACGAACGCCGCGTCGAGCGAGAAGAAGTAGCCGAGCGGCGGGAAGCCGACCGCCGTGGTCAGGTCGAGGGAGTCGAGGTTGTCCCCGGTGTTCGGAGGCGGGGTGCCGGGGATGGTCGGTTCGATGAGACCGATCCCCCTGTAGACCAGTCCACTGGGCGGCGCGCTGGGCAGGCCGTTTCCGTCGAGGGTCCCGACGTGCGTGCCGGGCGAAGGGCTCGGCGGCAGCGGCCCTGCGGGCAGCCCGTACTCGACGAACGCGTCGGCGGCGGCATCGTTGACGCCGCCTTCGGTGAAGACGGTCGGCCCGGTGGTCAGGCTCGGATCACCGACCGCCCACTCGTCGACCGAGAACCACAGACGCTGCCCACCGGGGAGCGCCCCGTTCTGGAGCAGCGCGTCCAGCCCCTGCGACAGGCTGTCCACCTCGACCCCACAGGGAGTCCCGGGCGGGTGGCCGATGCACGCGGCGTAGTTGGAGAGGCCGAGCGCGTCCCCTCTCACCTCGATGGAGGGCGGCGGCAGCGGCCCGAACTCGGGCACTCCGGTACCGGGGGTGAGGATGTCCGCCTCGGTGATCGGCGTGCCTCCACCCGAATCGAGGACGCTGATGGTGGGCCCCTTCCAGTCGATCGTGAACAGGATCTTGGTCTCGTCGTCCTGAGGCAGGACGGCCAGGCCGACGAGGACGGGCAGGGTGGCGATCGAGGGACTCATGGCTAAACGCTCCGGTACTTGGACGCGTCGGGGATTCCGGGGGTTCCACCGCGCGAGACGGACATCTTCGAGGGTATTCCAGGTCGCTCCAGGCCGCCAGACTGGGACCGGCAAGGCCGGCGAAGAGACCCTCGGGTCTGGAGCGGAGGACTAGCCCTCCCCCGCCCCGCCGGGCGCGATTCGGGGGACGCGCACCTCCTCACACTCGTCGGGGACCCCGTTCTGGTCCACGTCGCTGGACGTCCCGAAAGCGATGTCCACGGCATCCTCGATGCCGTTCTGGTTGCAATCGGCGGGCAGGCCCACCGGCCGGCCCGCCCCCGGGAGCAGGGCCAGGAGCGGCAGCAGGAGCAAGGGGATTCGCGGTCGGTTGAAGCTCATCGGTGATCTCCGGCTCAGGATTGGAATACGGGGGGTGGGGAGCGGGACACCCTCAAGTGAGCCAGGGATCTGGTGGTGGACAGGAATCCGGGGGAATTCCGGGGGGGAGGGTTCGCCGCAGGCGGACGGGGAGGACCGACGGGGGCGTGGGGGGGGGGGAACGGGCGCACCCCCCCCCCCCCCCCCCCCCACCCCACCACCACCACCCCCCAACGTGGATGTTATCA
>CAZCAC010000022.1:39711-84611 GCA_964496575.1 uncultured Planctomycetaceae bacterium
GGGCGCTCAGCCCCCCGGCCGCCCGCTCCCGATCAGCGGAACTCGAGCGGTCTCGCCAACCGTCTCTCCCTCTCGACTTCGGCGGTGGAGAGCGCCCGCACAGTGCGTGCCTTCGCCCACGGGAGCGGGTCGACCGGCCAGACCTGCACCTCGCCATCCTCGAATCCCACGATCACCCGCAGCGCTCCCTCAGCTCCGCTGAACGCCGCGCACGAGACCGCGCTCCCCTCGCCGCGCACTTCGACCACCGGCACACCGGTGATCCGATCACGTACGACGATCGTGCCCTCGCCCACCTCCCTGAGGCCCAGCCTCCCGTCGAGACTCCGCACCCGATCGACCGCGGCCACCGGTTCCCGCTCCCCGACCGTGGATTCCCGCTCCTCCTGAAGCGCTCCGGTCGCCGCCTCCCACCGGCGCGTCCTGCCGTCCACATGGGCTGTCACCACCGAGCTCACATCCGCGGAGTACCAAGCCCGCTCCACGTCCCCCACCTCGGCGGGCGGAATCGTGGCGAGGAGCTCCCCCGCACGGATCCGCTCCCTCTTCGCCATCGGCGTCGCCCAGACCCGCACGCCCGCCTCGTCGGAGAGGCTCAGCGCGCGCTCGCCGTCGGGCGCGAAGCGGACCTCGCGCACCGCGCCGCCGGCCAGGACGGTGTAACGATCGGGGCGATGGCCTCCGAACCAGACCTCTACCGTCCCACCGCCTCCCCGGGTCAAGAGACGACTCCCGCCCGCCCAGAGGAGCTCTTCGGGAGGCTCCGCGGGCCGAAAGGACGCGACGGCTCGCGCCTCGGCCACGTCCCAGACACGGACGACTCCATCACGCCTCACCGTCGCCAACCGCTCCCCCCGGGGACCGAAGGTGGAGTCGACGATCGGCTCTCCGCTCGGCGGACACAGCACGCTGAGCTTTCCCCGTTCGTAGTCGGCGAGGACACCGCGGACCGATTCTCGTTCCCGAACCACGACGAAGGCGAGCTCCGACGCCCTGTCCGCTTCCGGCACGTCGACCCACTCGCCGATTCCGCCGAGGTCGAAGGGAGGGTAGGTGAGGTGCGGCTGTCCTCCCGAGTCCTCGAAGTACAGCCGACCGTCGTCCCCCGCCCAGATCGTGCTGAAGGCGCCCAGGTCGACCGCGGACACGAGCGCCCCCGTCTCCACCAGAGGCCACGGCCCCTCGAGCGGTCCCTCCATGCTGTCCCAGAACCTCAGGCCATCGAGTCGGCCACCGGGGGCGGGGGCCTCGAAGCAGGCGAATCCCATAGGACTCGCCCGGAGACACGCGCCCCTCTCGCTCGCCCCCGACATCGTCCCCAGCTCCTCGCCATCCTCGATCGAGTACACCGTCGGAGCTCCCTCGCATCCGCGAACGAGGAGCGTCATGCCGAAACGACGCAGCTCGGTGATCTCCCCCCCCGGCCCGTCGAAGCGGCACCGGATCTCGCCCGGCAGGCGATCGAAGACGCAGATACGACCGTCGACTCCGGCGGTCACCACCTGGTAGTGATCGGCGATCACGTGCACGGCCGCCCCCTCGTGCGCCTGCCAACGGACCCGCTCTTCACCCGTCTCCGAGTCATACAGCCGCCCCGTCCCGTCCTGCATCGCGGCCGCGACGAGCCCGTGATCGTCCAGATCTCGGAAGGAATCGCCCAGTTCCCGCCGCAGGTAGCAGCCGCCGAGAACCTCCTGCAACACCGACCGTGTCCGGCAGCCAGGCGCGCATTCCACCGCCTCGATCGCCAGCGCGAGACTCACCGCCGGCTCCTCGTCGATCAGGGCCAGCGCGCGATCGGCGAGGTGCTCGCCGAGAGCGGGATCCGGGGTTTGCTGCTCCGGGCACGCCGTGAGTGGTATGACCGATCCGAGAAGGACGAAACGGCAGACGATCGAAGGACCCATGGGGAGCTCCAACACCGGAGCGTGCCGCGGGTTCCGGAGCGCGGGTCGCGAAGAGACGGCTGGCGGCGTGCCATCACTCCGCCCCCTCCGCGGCGGGCGGAATGGCCAGGCGGATCGCTCCCGCGGAGCGAATCGCGTCGAGGATGCGCACGAGGTAGTCGACGTGCACCCCGGGATGGCTCGTGAAATCCACGGCCAGGGGTCGGTCGGGGACCAGCCTCGCGGTGAGTTCCCGCTCGTCTTCGAGGGATTCGCCATTCAGCTCCAGCACGATGCGCGAATCGCGGAAGTCCAGCCGGACGGTCGCCGCCCCGGGGATCGCCAGCGTCTCGAGCGGCAAACCGTGCAGCGCGCTCACCTCCTCACCGGTCAACATCGCCCGAACTCCCCGGGCCCGGCCGTACCGCCGGCAGACGAGGAGCACGACGTTCGGACGTTCGGGGAAGACCTCTCGGGCGACATCGAGCAGTTCGGTCAGATCCTCGAAGCGATGATCGGGGCGCGGGGCGAGAAAGAGCGAGCTGTCGAGCCAGCGCTGCATCGAGGGGATCTCCCCGAAAGGCTCACCGGAGTCGATCTCGAGCAGCCAGTCGTGCCGCTCCTTCAGCGAAGGAGGCCAGTCCTCGAACAGCTCTCCCAGCGCTGCGAGCGCGTCCTCCTTCCAGAGACTGACGTTCGTGTACTGCCTGAGGCCGTAGCAGGTCACGCTCTCTTCCCCATCGAGCACCAGGACCACGCCCTCCACGCAACCATCGGAGAGCGGACTCACGTAGGGATCCGCGGTCGTCGACTCGGGCAACACCTCCCGGTACTCCGAGAACGTCGCGCGCACGAGCTCCGACCGCACCGTCAAGGCGGTCCAGCTCGCGCCGGCGACCGCCGCGGCGAGCAGCAGCATCAGCCCCGCCGTGAGGGTCGGCCACTGAGTCGACCGGCGGAGACGCGTGAGGAGATAGTATCCACCGTACAGCAGGGTGCCGTAGCCGATCGTGCAGAGGAGAAAGACCGGGTAGGTCAGCGAGAGGTTGAAGCCCTCGAGGTTGTCGACCTCGGCCATGGGGGCGAGAAGGTCTCCGCGTGCGAATCCCAGGAGGATCATCATCCAGACGCAGGTGACGATCGAGAAGAACACCAGCATCACGCCCTGTCTCGAGTGTCCCCGCCACCAGATCCGCAGCAGGGCCAGGAGGCTCACGGCAACGCTCGAGAGAAGGAGTCGGATGGTCCGGTGGTACCACTCCGGAAGCTCCTCCCCCTCGATCATTCCCCCCGAGGCCGCGACCTCGTTCAACGCGGAGATTGGCACGAAGTGCGCGACGAGGCAGACGAATGCCCCGGCGATCGCCAACGGCTCGAAGGGTCGCGCCGGCGGCGGGATACCGAAAAGGCGTGAACCCGGTCCGCGATCGTAGTCGAAGGTTGGTTTCATCATCCGTGCGCGAGTGCGAGCGACGCGCCAGGGTCGAAACAGCGTACTCGCGGCGTAGGGCCCATGTTCACGCCGATCTGCCCTTTGCTCGCGACGCGCCTTTCATCGCTCTCATCGATTCCGAGGTGGCCTGCTGGTCGTGGCCGCTACGGATACTCGAGCGGCCTCGCCAACCGCGTTTCCCGCTCCACCTCGGAAGCGAGCAGCTCCCGCGGCCGCCGCGCCCGGGCCCAGGGCAGCGGGTCGACCGGCCAGACCTGCACGGTGCCATCCTCGAATCCGGCGATCACCCGCAACGGTCCTTCCCCGCCGCTGAAGGCCGCGCAGCACGCCGCGCCTCCCTTGCCGCGCAGGTGGACCACCGGCGTGCCGGTGGTGACGTCGCGGACCAGGATGGTGCCGTCCTTCGAGCTGCTGAGCACCAGCGAGCCGTCGGGGCTGAAGGACCCGGAAGTGAGGTCGTCCTCGTGGTAGACCTCGATGAGCATCTTCTTCTTGGTCGCCAGCTCCCGAACGTCGAAGGCACCCCGCCCGTGCGCACCGGTGACCAGGATACGCCGGCCGTCGGGGGACCACGACAAGCTGCGCGGAGGGAAGACCTTCATGTACTCCCGGGTCTTCGGGTCTTCCGGCGGACCGTAGGGGAAGCGGTGAGCGGAGCGCTCTCCACTGACGAGGTCGAAGAAGTGAACCTGCCGGTCGTCGCGAGCCACGGCCACCTCTCGTCCGCCGGGCTCGAACGCGAGATCGACGATGCGCACCTCGGCCTCCTCCTCGTTGCCGTGGGCCCGCTCCCAGAGAAGGCTCCCGGTCTCGGTCTCGAAGAGGCGCAGGGTGCCCGCTTCGTCGCTGGTGGCCACGAACCGTCCGTCGCACGAGAACTCGGCGCGCAGGGAGGCCCCGGACGCGCCGTAGTCCACCGTCGCACCTCCGCCCGTCACGTCGATCGTCCTCGCGCCGCTCTGCTCTCCCGAGACCAGGATTCTCGTCCCCACTGGCTGGAACGCGGCCTCGACCACCCGGCCGTCCCCGGGCGCGAGCTGTTCCGCCTCGTCGGCGTCGGGACGCCACAAGACCACGCCCCCGCTCCCCCACAGAAGCACTCGACCCCCCGTCTCGTCGAACGCCCCGCCGAGGAACGGCGCGCCATCGGACGGCAGCGCAGCGATTCGCTTCCCCGTCACGATCCCCTCCCCCTTCGCGGTGGGCGTCATCCACAGCCGCGCCCCGCCTTCGTCGGCGAGACTGAGCGCCCGCTCGCCGTCGGGAGCGAAGAGCACCACTCGCACCGCGCCGCCCGCGAGCAGCGTGTAGAGGTCGGGGCGGTGACTGCCGTACCAGACCTGCGCCGTCGGGCCGTTGCTCTGGGTCACCAGGAGATTCCCGCTGGCCCAGAGCAGCTCCACGGGTAGGAGCTGGAACTTGAACGACGCGATCTCGCGGGCCTCCTCGACGTCCCAGATGCGGACGACGCCGTCCTGCCTCACGGTCGCCAGTTGTCCGCCCCCGCGCTCGAAGGCCGCGTCCACGATCGGCTCGGCTCCTGGAGGACACAAGACGCGCAGCTCGCCGGCCTCGAAGTCCGCGAGGACCCCGCGAACCGACCCGCCTTCGCGGACCACGGCGAAAGCGACCGCCGCCGAGGCAGCGCTCCCTGACATCACTATCAGCTCACCGGTTCCACCGAGATCGATCGGAGGGGGCGCGAAGTGCGGTCTCCCGCCCGAATCCACGAAATACAGCCGGCGGTCGTCCCCGGCCCAGATGGTGCTGAATTCGGTTCGATCCACCGCGCAGACGCGCACGCCCGTCTCCACGGGGAGAACCGACTCCTCGAGAGCCCCCTCGTCCCCTGCCCATCCCCGCAGTCGCTCGAGCTGGGCCCCGAGCACTGGAACCTCGAAGAATGTGAATCCGACCGGAGTGGAGCGGATCCTTCCACCGATCTCACTCGCCCCGGGCAACGGTCCGAGATCCTCGCCGGTCTCGGTGCGATAGACCCGCGGGGGACCCTCGCTCCCCCGGACGGCGATTGTCGAATGCATCAGGCGCAGGTCGGTGATCTCGCCACCCGGCCCGTCGAAAGTACACGCGACCTCGCCCGACTCGCGGTCGAAGACACACACGCGTCCATCGACGCCTCCGGTCGCCACCCGGACGCGGTCCACGCTGACCACCACGGCGTCCCCCTCGTGGGCCTTCCATCGCGCGACCTCCTCGCCGGTGACCACGTCGTAGAGCCGCCCCGTCCCGTCCTGCAGCGCCGCAGCGGCGATACTCCCGTCGACGACCTCCAGGTCGCGGAAGCGAAACGCCGGGTCGCCGTCCAGCTCGTGGATCAGGTAGCAGCCGTCGAGCGCCTCGTACAACGCCGACCTCGTTCGATACGTCGGCGCGCGCTCCACCGCCTCGATCCCGAGCGCTAGGCTGACTGCCGGCTCCTCGTCGATCAACGCCACCGCTCGCTCGGCGAGGTGTCGTCCCACGGCGAAGTCGAGCGCCTCCCGCTCGCGCGCGAGCAGGTAGAGCGTCACGATGAGCCCCGCCGTCAGCGCCAAGAGCGCCCCGGCGATCGACACGAACAGCACCGGGTGCCGCTTCGTCCAGCGCCGGAAGTGCAGCGCCGCACTCGCCGGACGCGCGTGGATCGGCTCGAAGCGCTGGATCCTCGCCAGCTCCTCGGCGAAGGCCAGCGCGCTCGCGTAGCGCCGCGGCAGGTCCTTCTCCAGCCCCGTCTGCAGCACCACCTCCAGCTCGTCGGTGACGGTCGGATTCAGCTCACGCGCGCGGCGCGGCTCGGCGGTCTGGACGTTGAAGAGCAGCGCCTCGTTGCTCGCCCCCTCGAAGGGTCGCTCCAGCGTCAGCGCCTCGAAGAGGCTCACCGCCAGCGCCCAGACGTCGATGCGGGGATCGACCTTGTCGCTGCCGCCGTGGATCTGCTCCGGCGACATGTACGCCGGCGTGCCGAACAGCTCGCCGGAGACGGTCAGCTGCATCGCCGTCGACTCGGTGTCGCGCGCCTGGCCGAAGTCGAGCCACACCGGCTCACCCGTCGGCGTGATCATCAGGTTGCCGGGCTTGATGTCGCGATGCACGATCCCCGCCTCGTGCGCGGCGTGCAGCGCGCGGGCGGCGTCCTCGAAGAACGCGAGCAGCTCGAAGAGCTCGGCTTGGTCCGTCGGCGCGAGCGGCAGCCCGCCCCCCGCTTCCCCGCGCCCCTCCCGCGCTTCCGCGATCGCCGCTCCGAGCGTCCGCCCCTCGACGAAGGGCATGGCGATGTAGGCGACTTCGCCGGAGATCTCCGCGTCGTAGATCCCGCAGATCCCGGGGTGGTCGAGGCGCGAGACCACCTCAGCCTCGCGCCGCATCCGTGCCTTGCGATCCTCGGAGACGAGCAGCGCGGCCGGCGGCAGGAGCTTCAGCGCGACCTTCCGCTCGATCCGCGTGTCCTCGGCGAGGTAGACGATCCCCTGCCCGCCGCGCCCCAGCTCGGAGAGCAGCTGGTAGGGACCGATCCGCGGCTCGACCCCCTCCGGGTCGACCCGCGGCAGCTCGGGCTTGCCGCGCTCCAGGTCCCGGCGGTGCAGGAACTCCCGGCTGATCGCCTCCTCGTGCCCGGGAAAGCGGGCGAGGTAGTGGGAGAGCGGGTACTCCTTCCCCGCCTCGCGATCGGAGAGGTACTCGTCCAGAAAGTCGAAGACCTCCGGTGATTCCTCGTCGAATCCATCGGCGTCCGCGTTCACGCCCTCGATTCTATAGAATCACCCTGCGATGAGCGCCTCCGCCCCGCCCCCGACTCCGGACCCGCACCCGCCCGACACGCTGCACCTCGCGCGCGCCGCGGCGGGGGGAGACACGGAGACCTTCGGGATCCTCTACGAGAAGATCGCCCCCGCGCTCTACACCTGGGCCGAGATCCGCATCCGCCCCAGCGTGCGCTCCTGGGTCGATCCCGGCGACCTGGTGCAGGAGGTGTGGTGCCGCGCGCTGCGCATCCTCGACCGCTTCGATCCCGAGAAGGTCTCCTTCCGCTACTGGATCTTCCGGGTGGCCAAGAACGTGCTGCTCGAGGCGACGCGGAAGGTGAGCGGACCCGACGGGCGCGCCCAGACCCCGGGGACCACCACGCGCGTGCGCGTCCTGGCGCAGGTGCCCGACTCGGTGACCGGGGTCAGCCTGCGCCTCTCGCGGAGCGAGGAGCTGGAACGCTTCCGCGACTGGGTGCGGGAGCTCGAGGGGGAGGAGCGCGACCTCCTGCTCCACCACGGCCTCGAGGGGCTCAGCCACGCCGAGGTGGCCACACGGCTCCAGATCGGGGTCGAGGCGGTGGCCAAGCGCTGGCAGCGGCTGCGCCGGAAGCTGGAGGAGCAGGCCGTGCCCCGCGAGGTGCTGGCCGTGATCGGGGCCTGAGCCCCGTTCCAGGCCCCTGGAGCCGGCTCACTCGACCCTGGGTCATTTTTTGACGACTCGTCAAGAAATACCGAAAACCATTGGTCGTTTTCTGACGAAGCGTCAATACTACCGGCATGACCACCCTCTCCCGAAAGCAGCGCGAGATCGCCGAGCGCGAGGACCTGATCCTCGAGGTCGCCTCGAAGATGCTCGTCGAGCTCGGCCTCAACGGCCTGACGATGGACCGGATCGCCGAGCGCATCGAGTACTCGAAGGGGACGATCTACCAGCACTTCTCCAGCAAGGAGGACATCCTCGCCGCCCTCGCCGGGCGCAACGCCGAGCGGCGCGGTGAGCTCTTCGCCCGGGCGGCTCGGTTCGACGGCTCGACCCGGGAGAGGATGAGCGCGATCGGCGCGGCGTACGACATCCTCAACGCGCTCTACCCCGACAACTGCCAGGCGGAGACGATCTTCCACGCCAGCCACATCAAGGCGAAGATGTCCGAGCAGACGGCCAGAGCCGTCCGCGAGGCGGAGGAGCGCAGCGACGCGGTGTTGGTGGACCTGATCATCGAGGCGGTCGAGTGCGGCGACCTCCCCGCCCACGACCCCCAGACGGTGCACGACCTCTACTTCGGGCTCTGGGCGCTCTCCTGGGGCGCCTACAAGATCGTCGAGGCGGTCGACGACGACGAGCTCACCGAGCGCCAGTTCGGCGATCCGCTGCTGGCGTTGCGCCGCAACCAGGAATGCCTGCTCGACGGCTTCGGCTGGAAGCCCCTCTCCCACGAGTACGACTTCGAGGCGACGCGGGAGCGCGTCAAGAAGGAGATCTTCAGCGAAGAGCTGGCCCGCCTCCCCGGGGCGAAGTAGGCCGCTTCTCCCCCCCAACCCACCCTCATCTTGCCCAGATATTGACGGTTCGTCAGATGCTGACCAAACGTAGAACATTGATCCTGCTCGCCGTGGCGGTCCCCGCGATCGTCAGCGCCCACCTCGCCTGGAGCCAGGACGACTCCGGGACTTCCGATCGTGCGCCGCTCGCGGAGAGGATGCCGTCGGCCCTCCTGCCCGTCTCCTCGCTGCGCCTCGAGCGCGTCGAGGAGCACACCCGGGGGTCGGTCTACACCGGCGAGCTCGAAGCGCGTCGGGCGACCGAGCTCGGCTTCGACTCGAGCGGGCTCCTGCTCGAGGTACTCGCCGAGGAGGGGATGTCGGTCGAGGCGGGTGCGCCGCTCGCCCGGCTCGACCGCTCCCGCCTCGAGGCGAGCCTGGCCGGGGCGAAGGCCCGCCGCGCCCGGGCGGCCGCGCAGCTCGCCGAGCTGCGCGCCGGCCCGCGCGAGGAGGTGGTCCAGGTAGCCCGCGCCGCGCTCGCCGAGGTCGAGGAGGAGCTCGAGCTGGCCCGCACCCGACTCGCCCGCCGCGAGTCGCTGGTGGAGAAGAACGCGGTCTCGCGCGAGGTGGTCGACGAGGCGGAGCGCGGCGTCGACGTGCTGGAGTCACGGCTCGAGGCGCGGACGCACGCGCTCGAGGAGCTCCTGACCGGAACGCGCGCCGAGAGGATCGACGCGCAGGAGGCCGTGACCCGGAGCCTCGACGCGGAGATCGACGCGCTCGAGGTGGAGCTGGAGAAGACCACCCTGCTCGCGCCCTTCGCCGGCACCATCGCCCGCCGCCACCTCGATGAGGGCGCCGTGGTCGCGGCGGGGCAGCCAGTCTTGCGCCTGGTCGAGAGCGGCGTGCTCGAGGTGCGCCTCGGCCTCCCCCCCACCGCGGCCCGCCAGCTGCGACCCGGCGAGGTCCGCCCGGTGCGCGTCGATGGATACGATCTCGAAGCAAGAGTGCTGGCGGTGCTCCCCGAGCTCGACCCGCTCACGCGGACGGCGACCGTGCTCTTCGCGATTCCCGGTGATGCGGCACCGGTGATCGTCGGGCAGATCGCACACCTCCGCTTCGACGAGGAGATCGCCGAACCGGGCTTCTGGCTCCCGGTCTCCGCACTCGCCCATGGCGATCGCGGCCTCTGGGCGAGCTTCGCCCTGGTGGAGACGGAGCATCCCCGGTACCGGATCGAGCGCCGCGACGTCGAGGTCATCCACACCCGCGGCGACGAGGCACTGGTGCGCGGGACCCTCTCCGACGGAGAGCGGGTGATCGACCGCGGGCTGCACCGCGTCGTGCCCGGGCAGGACGTGCGAATCGTCGACGAGTCGCTCACGCGAGGGGGGGGAGAGCGGTGATGAAGCGCCGAAACGCGATCCTCACGCTGTTCTTCGACCACCCGCGGCTCCTGCTGCTCAGCGTCGCGCTGATCGTGGTCTCGGGGCTCACCGCCCTGCAGGTTCTTCCGCGGATGGAGGACCCGGAGCTCGTCGGCCGCTACGCGGTGATCTTCACCCCTTATCCGGGGGCGGACGCCGAGCGCGTCGAGGCGCTGGTCACCGAGAATATCGAGGACGAGCTCGCCGAGCTGGAGGAGATCCACGAGATCAACTCCACCTCGCGCGCCGGCTCGTCGACGGTGCAGGTCGAGCTGCTCGAGAGCGTGATGGACACTGACCTCGCCTGGTCGCTGGTGCGCGATCGACTCGCGGACGTGACGCCCTCGTTCCCGCGCGGCGCCGGCGTGCCGGAGTTGACCGAGTTCAAGATCGCCGCCCGCACGATGATCGTCTCGCTCACCTGGCGCCGCGACGAACCCGCGCCCACGGGTCTGCTCGGCCGCCTGGCGGAGCAGCTCGAGGCGGAGCTGCGCGGCGTCCCGGGGACGATGGACACCGAGCTCTACGGCGAGGCGATCGAGGAGATCCGCGTCGAGATCGATTCCGACCGGCTGGCGGCGCTGGGGCTGACCGCCGGTGCGGTGTCACGAAGCATCGCCGCGAGCGACGCCAAGCTCGCCTCGGGGACCTGGCGCGGCGAGGCGGAGGAGCTCCTGATCGAGCTGCAGGGTGAGCTCGACTCGGTCGAGCGGATCGCCGCCGTACCGCTGGTCGACGGTGAGCGGGGGCGGATCCTGCGTCTCGGCGACATCGCGACGATCGAGAAGACCCTCGCCGATCCGCCCTCGAGCCGCGCGCGGGTCTTCGGCCGCGACGCGGTCGTGGTGGCGGCGCGGATGCAGGAAGGGCAACGCGTGGACCTGTGGTCCCGCGACGCCCAGGAGCGCCTCGACACTTTCGGCGAGCGCCTCCCGCGCGGAATCACCCTCGACCCCCTCTTCGACCAGAGCGAGTACACCGAGCGGCGCTTGGGCGAGCTGTTCGAGAACCTCTACCTCGGCGCCGCGCTGGTCACCCTGGTGGTGCTGTTCCTGATGGGCTGGCGCTCCGCGGTCCTGATCGGCTCGTCGCTGCCGCTCTCGGTGCTGATGGTCTTCTCGGGCATGCGGTGGCTCGACATCCCGTTGCACCAGATGTCGGTGTCGGGGCTGATCATCGCGCTGGGCCTCCTGATCGACAACGCGATCGTCGCCGTCGACGAGGTGCGCCGGCACCTCGACGTCGGCGAGACGCCGCGCGAGGCGATCGCCAAGGTGGTGAGACGCCTCGCCGTGCCGCTCGGGGGTTCGACCCTGACCACCACCTTCGCCTTCCTGCCCCTGGTGCTCGCCGAGGGCGGCATCGGCGAGTTCGTCGGGGCGATGTCGGTCAGCGTGATCCTGGCCATCCTCAGCTCGCTGGCGCTCGCGCTGACGGTGGTGCCGGCGATGGCCGGTCTGCTCGAGCGCTTCGCCGGCCCGCCGAGACCCGGCGGCTTCCTCCGCCACGGCTTCCGCCCGCGTACACTCGCCCGCGCCTGGCGCGCTGCCCTCGGTTTCCTGCTTCCGCGGCCGGCTCTGGGCCTCGGCGTCTCGATCGTGTTGCCGCTCCTCGGCCTCTGGGGAGGCTCGACGCTGAAGGAGCAGTTCTTCCCCCCCGCCGACCGCGACATGGTGCAGATCGAGGTCGAATTCCCCCGCGGAACCTCCCTCGCCGAGACGATGGCGCGCGCGATGGAGGTGCGCGAACGCCTGCTCGAGGACCCGAAGGTCGTCGACACCCACTGGTTCGCCGGCGAGAGCGCGCCGAAGTTCTGCTACAACCAGATCGAGGCCACCGAGGGCTCGCCCAACTACGCCGCCGCGATCGTGCAGCTCACCGACGAGCACGACCTGTCGTCCTGGATGCGGCGAACGCAGCGCGAGCTCGACGAGCTCCTGCCCGCGGGGCGCGTCCTGATCCGCCTGCTCGAGCAGGGTCCGCCGGCGGACGCGCAGGTCGAGGTGCTGCTCTTCGGGAGCGACCTCGGCGCGCTGACCCGCGCCGGCGACGAGCTGCGTCGCGAGCTCTCCGCGTCGGAAGGCGTCCTGCACACCGTCGCCAGTCTGCGCGGCGTGCAGCCGCAGCTCGGCCTGGTGCTCGACGAGAGCGAGGTGCAGCTCGGCGGCCTGACGCGCAGCGCCGTGGCCGACCGGCTGCAGGCCGCGCTCGAGGGCGTGGTCGGCGGTTCCCTGGTCGAGGGCACCGAGGAGCTGCCGGTTCGCGTGCGCTTCAGCGGCGAGACGCGCACCGACCTCGACCGCCTCGCGTCGATGCAGGTGGTGCTGCCCGGCCGGGGCGAGCTCGCCTGGGCGCCGCTCTCCTCCTTCGGGCACTTCACGCTGCAGCCGGCGACCGCTCAGATCACCCGGCGGGATCGCGTACGCATCAACGCGGTGCAGGCGTGGGTCGAGCCGGGCACGCTGCCCGCCGACTCGCTGGCGAGCTTCCAGTCACGCCTCGACGAGAGCGGCTACCGGCTCCCCGCCGGGGTGACCTCGCGGATCGGGGGCGAAGCGGCGGAGCGCGACGACGCGGTGGCCAAGCTCGCCGCCTCGACCGCGGTAATCCTGGTATTGATGGCGGCGACCCTGGTGCTCTCGTTCAACTCCTTCCGTCTCGCCGCGGTGATCGCGACGGTCGCGGGCCTGTCGGTCGGGCTCTCCTTCGGCGCGCTGTGGCTCTTCGGCTATCCCTTCGGCTTCATGGCCATCGTCGGAACGATGGGCCTCGTCGGAGTGGCGATCAACGACTCGATCGTGGTGCTCTCGGCGATCCGGAACGACCCGAAGGCGCGCCTCGGCGACGTGGAGGCGGTGCGCGACGTGGTCCGCGGCTCGACCCGCCACGTGCTGGCGACCACCGCGACGACGATCGCCGGCTTCCTGCCCCTCTTCCTCAGCGGCGGCAGCTTCTGGCCGCCGGTGGCGGTGGCGATCGGTGGCGGCGTGCTCGGCGCGACGCTGCTGGCGCTGCTCCTGGTGCCCTGCGCGTATCGGCTGGTGTCGTGCCGCCGGTGCGCGCCGATCCCGGTGTCGGCGCAGCTCACCGAGGCTCCGGCCTGATCGCGGTCCTGCGACCGTGAGCTTCACCTGCGGTCCAGGAAGCGGCGCAGCCACGTGCGCGCGAATAGCAACTCCCGATCCACCGTGCGCGTCGTCACCCCCATGAACTCGGCCACCTCGGCGATGCTGCGCCCGGCGAAGAAGCGCAGCATCACGATCTGCGCGGGGCGCTCGTACTCCTCGCCCAGCGCGGTCAAGGCCTCGTCGAGCGCCAGGAGGTCATCGGCCGACAGACCTGCCTCGAGGACCACGTCGGCGTGCAGCGGCTCGGGCCGAACGCCCTCGTTGCGACGCAGCCGGTGCTTGCGGCGCGCCCGATCGACCAGGATGTTCCGCATCGAGATCGCCGCCGCGCCGAAGAAGTGAGCACGCCCTTCCCAGGTCTCCGGCGCGTCCGCTCCGAGGCGCAACCAGACCTCGTTCACCAGCGCCGTCGCCTGCAGGGTCTGCTCGGCCCCCTGCTTGCGGAGCCGGGCCGCGGCGAGCCCACGGAGGTCCTGATAGACGAACTCCCAGAGCTCCTCCGAGGCTCCTGGCTCCCTGCGTTCGACGCGAGCCAGGGCGATGGTCACTGGCTTGGCGGAAATGGTGGTAGGTCGAGCCTACCACGATTTCCGCTTCTTCAGGAGATACGGAGTCAGGGCAACTCCTGCCCCTACGGCAACGGAAACCACGGTTCCGACTCGCTCGGCGCGGGCTGTGCGCACGGCGATTCCGCGGCAGGTGTTCGTCTGGCCGGAGGAGCGGGTGCGTCGGCCATCAGGAGCGACTCCGCCGATCACGGCGCCCAGGTCACGGCGTATCCGTTGGTGGCGTTGAAGTCACTGAGACAGGGCGACCCCGCGGGGTTGCGGTACCAGCACTGGTAGTACCTGGTGTCGCCCGCCGACACGTTGCCCGCCTTCACCGAGACGACGTGGCTGGTACTCGAGGCGCCCGCCGCGTCGGCGAAGACGACCTCGAGGCGCCTCAATGCGCCGCCAGCGCAGCGCAGGCCGTCGCCCCAGACGAGACCCGGCGACAGGTCGTTGTCGGCCTGGAAGTAAAGGCCACTGTTGAGGGGCTCGAGCCCCGTCGCGCTCAGAACCAGCGTGTCCGCGCTGAGGCTGGCGACGCCTGAGCCGGTCAGCTTCGCACCCGAGGCGAACACCCCGTTCGCGCAGCCGGATCCCGGCACGCTGCCGTCGTTGTCGTTGTCGCAGGGGCAGGGTGTACCCATGCCAGGATCACCGAAGCAGAACCCGACGCCCGGATCCGGCTCGTGCGCCTCGACCCCGAGGATGGCGATGTCGTCGAGGTTCCAGCCGCAGTACCTCCAACCGCCGTCAGTCGCCCCCATCACCCAGCGCACGTAGATGGTGTCCTGACCATCCGCGATCGACGAGATGTCGAATTCGACCTGCGTCCACGACGAATCGGTGGTCTCGGCCTCGTTGCTCCAGAGCTCGACCCACGCCCATCCGTCAGTGGAGACGCGAATGCCGGCGTGGTCGTGGCCCGGCTGCTCGACACCGAGCCAGCGCTGGAAGCGCAGCCGCGTCGCGTAGAGGCTGCTGCAGTCGATCGCCGTGGTCGTCAGGTAGCGCTCGGGAAGGTCGTTGGGGTAGTCGCCGCCGAGGTTGAAGCCGTAGACGTTCGCGCCGGTCGCCCCGCCGGTCGGATCGGGATAACCTTGCTCGCCCCCCTGCCCCGTGGGCGTTCCGAAGGCCCATTCCGACTCGGTGGTCCAGCCGGGATCGGTGTCGAGCGTCCACTCGTGTCGCACCGCCGGGTCACCGACGACCAGCACCACGGGCCGAGTCGTGTCGCCGGCGCCGTCGGTCAGGTTGGTGAAGCGCAGCGTGGTCAGGTACGCACCGGCTTCGAGCGTCGCGGCGTTCGCGTTGATCATCAGGTCCACGCTCGCGGGACATTCGGGCGGCAGCGTCCCGGAGGTGTCTCCGACCATGGTCAGCCATCCGACCGGCGGGTCGATGACGACCTCGAAGTCGATCGGCGTGCTGCCGTACGCATCGAGTCGATAGCTCGTCTGCAAGGGCGAGAACGGCCCTCCGACCGGTCCCGACGAGGTGAACGGCTCCACTGGACCCACGTGCATGCCCGTCGGGTCCCCGAGCGCCTTCAGGCAGAAGTTGGCGGAGTCGTCGAACGTGACGAGGTCGACCCACTGGCTGCCATTCCAGTAGTAGCTCTGCCCCTGAGACGCCTCCGAGACGACGACCGTCCGCGAGCCGCCTCCGAGCAGCACCGGCACGTCCGAAGTGCAGTCGTAGGGCTGCCCACCGGCGGAGAAGTTGACGTACAGGAAGAAGTCCTCGTCCACCCCGAGCGACAGCGGTTGATCGAGATCGATGGTGTGGAAGCCGGTGTACTCGATGTGACCGACCTTCGTCGCGAGCGGGTCGAGCAGCTGACCCGACTCGAATCGATCGTAGATTCCCACGGTGAAGTCGACGGCGTCCGCCGCGGTGAAGAAGCTCACCGACTCCAGGGCAAACGGCCCGGTGGTGACGAACGCGTTGAACGCCTCGTCGACGTCTTCCTTCGTCGCGCGCCAGCCGTGGTAGTCGTGATAGTAGATCTCCTCGTACGTGAGCGGCTCGACGTTCCGGAACGAGATCGCCCCCATCTCCGGCTCCTGGCAGCACCACTTGTCGTAGTAGGAGATCCAGAAGAACCCACCATTGCCCCAGCCCTTGCCCCAGCTGTTCTTCACCAGCCAGGCCCCCGGTTGCGGCGCCTGCGTGCTCTTGTAGTCGTCCCAGCCGATGATGGCGACGGCGTGGTTCGGCAGAGCGCTCGTACTCGGTGGTTGGTAGTGAACCACACCGTTGATGTAAGAGGGGTCGTAGCACATGCAGGTGCCCAGGACTCCCTCGTCCATGATCTTGTACTTGATCGTGTCGATGTTGGAGAGGTCCGTCCCGGCGACGAACCACTCGATGTCACGCGCATAGTAGTAGTGCCAGCTCGAATCAGACCTCGGCGGCGGGTGGTGGTAGTCCTGCCCGTCGATGTCTCGAACGGCTCCCTCCAGACGCGTGAGGTAGGCGGAGGTGACGCGGTAGTCACCACCCATGTGCACGTTCAGTCCTCCCCCACCCGGATCGTCGTCGTTGTTGAACTTGTTGAAGCCGTTCCACCAGTCCAGGTGGTACTCCGCCAGATCGGGCTCGCCAACCTCGCCGGCAGCGGCCCAGTTCCCGGTCATCAGGAGGTTGCCCTCCATGGCGGCCATCGCGCCGTGGGTCCAGCAGGTTCCGCCCTGCTGGCTCTTCACGCGCGTCACGTAGTTGTTGCCGCCGACGTCCCGCAGGTCGAAGGTGCTCGGCGGATCGGCCATCGCACCGGTCGCGATGAGAACGGAGACGAACGAACCGAGGACGAGTCTCGGGAATCGGGGATCAACCATGCCGGAGTCCTGACGGAGGGGGTGGATGTTCGGGAGGTCGAGGTCTTCTGGCCTCCAAGATACTCTCGACTCGCGGCCCCGCGGAGGGCCAAAGTGACTTCCGCGCACGTGGTTTCTCGCCCGAGCACGCGCGGATACGGTGCGGTCGTCACTGCAAGATCAACGCCCCCGGCCCCCGGCGCGCCCGCTCGCCATGTACCGTACCGAGCTCGAGGGATCCAGGCGGGCTGCGCCACGGGCTCGCCCCCCCTGCCCCTCGCGCTGGCCCCTCGAGAGGATGGGTGCTCCAGGCTGTGTTCGCAAGCAGCGTGGTCGGTAGCGGTGAGCTGATCTGCGTCGGTTCTGTGCGTTCTGTTCCTCATGGGCTGCCCGCTGGGGAAGGAAGAGCCCTTCCCCAGATCCCATCCCCCCAGAGCGTCACGCACCACGATCCTCTACATCAATAAACCACCTAAACCCAGTGTCCGAAGAACTCAGGAGGGCCACCACGGGCGTCGTGGGGTAGCAGGAGATGAAGGTCTCTTCCGCCACCACGTCGTCGGCAACGCAGTAGTAGTAGGTCGCGGTCGCCGTGGTTGCGGGCGTCAGCCCGTGCTACGGCGAGGAGTCCAGGGCTCCCCGCCCCACCTGGCCGGAACTACGGATACCAGACGATCTCGTAGCCGTTGGAGGTGTTGGAGCCGTTGATACCCATTCCACAGGGCGGGTTGATGGTATCGGCGCACCACCACTGGTAGCGCAGGACGTCTCCGGGCTGGATCGTGTAGCCAAGCTGGGCCGACCGGGCGCTGATCACCGTGCCGATCGTGTCGGCGTCCCCGTTGGCGTCGTTGATTCGGACCTTCAGCCGCTTCAGGTTGCCGCCCGCGCAGCGGATGCCGTCGCCGAGGTAGAAGCCGGCGCCGTCGAGGTCGTTGGCCGCCTGGAAGAACAGGCTCGCGCTGCCGGGCTCACCGCGGGTACCCATGAGGAGCAACGAATCGTTGGAGACGCTCGCCTCCCCGGAGCCGTAGAGCTTGGCCCCGGAGACGTGGGTCCCGTTCGCGCACCCGGCGCCGTCGGGGTCGCTCCCGTCGTTGTCGTTGGCGCAGGGGCAGACGTTGCCCGAGCCGCTGGACCCGAAGCAGTACGGCGTTCCGGGGTCGCCGATGAACTTCTCGATGATCACGGCGGTGAGACAACCACGAGCGGATCCGGCGCGCACCTCGCCCGTGATGACACAGTTCGGGCCCGAAGCCTCCACGGTCCAGTAATTGCCCTGGACGACACCCGGCTCGATCCTGGTCCAGTACTCACCGTTGTTCGTGAAGTTGTCGGTGATCTTGCCGTAGCACGCCGCCGTGGTCGAGTAGTCACCGCCGAGCGCCCAGGTCCCGTTGACCGCGTAGTTGGTCACGTGGGTCGTGAAGTCCGACGCGAACAGGCCGTGGATCCGGTAGTCGGGATAAGGGATGTTGGAGAAGGTGATGATCACCCCGTACCCACCGCCGGTGTCGTAGTCGTCGAGGTAGCCGTGGGCGAGCTTGTGCTCGTCATCGGCGGTCCCGTCGCCATTCGACCAGGTGTTCGAGCATTGCCACGAAACATCGGCGGTGGTGGGCGTTCCGGTTCCGTCGATCAGGCCCACGAGCGTCCCGGCCACGAAGTTTCCCGTGGTGGGGCTGGAGTTCTGGTTCCAGAAGGCGCTGTCGGTCGAGAGCGGACCGATCATCTGGCCGCCGGTGAACGTCTGGTTCGTCGCGTTGTCGACGAAGTTCACCGAGATCGTGTCGGCGAGGCCCTGGCTGGACAAGCCCAGCAGGGCGGCCACGATTGTTCCTGTCAGCTGTGTCTTCACCAGAGCATCTCCTCGATGGTACCTGGCCGGTGGAAGGCCCCGTGACGTCGTCACGGGCCCTGGAAGACGTCGTCACGGGCCCTGGAAGCGGCATTCGCAGCATAGCACGGAGCGCTCCGGTCAGGGTGCTTTTTGCGGCCCCCGCGCCCCGCAGCCGGCCTTTCCAGGACCGGAGCTCGCATCCGTCGCCCGAGCTCTGGACGAGGCTCGAGGTCGATGCGCCACCCCTGTAGCGGACCAAACATTCGACCGGCCCTCACGGCCGCACGATCGTGAGCTCGCCCGGCACCAGCCGCAGCGGTTGACGCGAGACCTCCTCGTCCTCCAGGTACAGCACGAGCGTCCGGGCCAGTTCCGATACCGAGACCACCTCGGAACGATCCTCGACGAGCTCGGCGCGCTCCCTCCTCCAGGCCCGGGTCCCGTGGTGGAACCAGATCTCGACGAGCTCCCCACCCTCGTCGAGGATCGAGAAGGAGTCGGCCAACCGCGCGTCGGTGAGCAGGAGGCGCAGGTGGCAGCGCCGGGGGGCGACCAGCTCGAGGTCGGCGACGTCGGCGTCCGCGAGGATCGGGCAGCGGACCAACAGCACGAGCCCGGTCCCTTCGACGAAGGCGAACGACAGAGCCCGGGAGACGTCGAGAAACTCGAAGCGACCTTCCTCGTCGGTTCGCGCCATGGGGCCCTCGATCGGATACGGCTCGCACCCCGGGGGCTCGATGTCGCGCCAGAGGGTGACGGCGGCGTTTCCGACGGGCTGCCCGTCGGGCTGCACCACTCGCCCCGCGACTCGCGGGTGGCGCCCGGCCGCCGGCAAGTGGATCTCGACGCCCTTCCGGCCGGCGGCGATCGGCTCCGTGACCATCCACGCCAGGCTGCGCTCCTGGAACACGGACAGGCGGTAGTCGCGAGGCAGGAGACCCTCGAGGAGGAACCGACCGTCCGCGTCGGTCTGGGCCGAGGGGTACTCGTAGTCGCCGCCCAGGAGCCCCTCCACGGTCGCCTCGACCATGAACCTCGGGCCGAAGTTCTCCTCGTCGAAGGCCATGCCAAATTGGGTCAGGTCGTCGGTCCACAGCGCGGCGTCCGCCACCGGTTCGCCGTCGGGATCCAGGACGCGGCCCCCGATCGTGAGTGCTTCACCGCCCAGGTAGAGCTCCAGCGGATCCGGCCAGGCGCGGGGAGTGAGGTTCGAGTCCCCTTCGCGCTCGAGCCGCGCGGGTAGCCGCCCCACCGCCGCAGCCCACAGGATCCCGCGCTCGCCCGGCTCCCGGACGTGGAGCACGAACCCTCCGTCGGCGCCGCTCGTCGCCGCGGCCGAGTCGAGGGCGACGTGCGCGCCGGCGACGGGTCGGCCGTCCTCGCCGAGGACCGTGCCGCGCAGGAGCCGCCCTTCCTCTCGCTCGCGGAGGACGATCTCCAGATCCCAGGTCGGCTCGAGCGGCAGCGGGCGCACGTCGATGCCATAACCGCTACCGACCAGCGAGGTGACGAGGTGCGCCTCGCGCATCCGCGGAGCGGTGGGCAACGAGAAGCGCCCCACCTCGTCGCAGCTCGCCGTGAGCTCCACGAAGGCGGAGGCCTCGAGGACCGAATCGAACGTGGAGCGGAAGTCGTCGAGCAGGTCGACCTCGACGACGGCGTCGGGCAGCGGATTCCCCGACGCGTTGACGACGACTCCCGCCAGGGGTTGCCGCGGCGCTACGACCAGGACGTGCTCCGCGCCGGCGTAGGAGCTCCACAGCCGGGGCTGGAGGATCGTCGTATAACGCTCGTCGGCGAGCACGACCCTACCCCTCTGCTCGGCTGCCGGCACCTCGAACGTCCCCCCCGGGCCGCTCTCGACGTCGGTGTCGGGAATCGTGGGCCCGTCGATCTCCCGCAGGCGAAGCCGAACGCCGGGAATGCCCCGACCCTCGACGTCCAGCACGCGACCGCGCGGCCGACTCTCCACGACCGCCGCGGTCCCCTCGCCGCCGTCGGGTCGGTCGGTCGTACCGACGGCCTCGCGGGTGGCCCGCACCTCCACCGGGAGCTCGGTTCCCGCGGGAGGTGAGTCGAGTCCGGCCACCACGGGCGCGGCCGGAGATTCGGCGGGACTCGCGGCCTTCCAGACGAGGATCGAAGCGACCAGCAGTACGGCGAGCACGGCGCTCGCCAGGACGATTCCCAGCTTTGTATTCACGATGGCGACTCCCAGCAGGGTGCTTCCGACCGGCCCGCCGGAGGGGCGGGCCAGCGGGACCAGGGCGAGGAGCCATGCCCGCCGTTCTCCGAAGTCGCGATCGAGGCGCGTCCGCAGCAGCTTCAGGGCCCGGTTCAGCCGCGAGTGCACGGTGCGCACGGGCGTGCCCGTCCGCCTGGCGATCTCGCGCGGGCGCAGGCCCTCGAAGTAGCGCATCAGGATCGCCGAGCGGTAGGGTTCGTCGAGGCTCCGGACCGCGGAGACGACGCTCTGGTGCGCGTCGAGGCGCTCGAGCATCCCCTCGTTCGAAGGGACCCCCTCATCGCGCGCCACCGCTCGTTCCCGCGCGACGAGACGCGCTTCACCGCGCCAGCGCTGCCGGGCGACGTTGCGCATCACGCCCGCGAGCCAGCGCCTCAGCGGCGCCCCTTCGACGACCGGCGGATGCTCGATCGCCGCCACCAGCGTGTCCTGGACCAGGTCGTCGGCCGCGTGGGGGTCGGCGACGAGGCTCCTCGCGAGGGCGCGGACCCAGGCGGTGTTCTCGAGCAGGGTTTTCAGATCGGGGTGCATGGCTTCCGGGAGTCTCGTTGCCACCGGTCCCCAGCTTACCGCAGGCTTTTCAGCAATACGTGACCCGGGCTACCTCCTCCGAGACTAGTCGCGCCGTGCCAGAGCCTCCGCCCGTCGTTTGATGCCGAGCATGCACTTTCGCATCATGATGATGTCACCGACGTCCAGGGCGAGGAGGGGGACGATTGTCGGGCTGATCCAGTCGTAGCGGATGCGTACGCGGGTGATCATGCGCGTGCTGGTCTGATCGATCGGGTTCAGTCCCCAGACCCAGGTCGTACTGCCTTCCGGGTCCCACCACGTCATCGATCGGTTCGGTTCGACATCCTTCACCCTCAAGCCGAAGCCTCCGGGGCCCATCGGTACGAGATCCCCGACCTCCAGGTGCTGCAGCTCGGGGATGATGCGTTCCGCACTCGGTCGACCGAGGTTGTCGATCCAGTCATAGCTGTACCAGCCGGCCCGGTCGTATCCGATCTGCACGATCCAGGGCCAGATCTCCTCCGGCCGGGCCTCGATGGTGACCGCCCGGGTCGCGTCGAACGTCGGGTCCACGACCACGTCGTCGCCCGGCATCGATCGCTCGACCTCGGCGTCCGTGGCACCCCAGCGAAGCTGCCGGGGGCGGATCAAGCTCAGGTAGACGATCAGGGCGACGCTGAGTGCGCAGATCAGTGCGATGGCGATCTTCACCTCGTTCTCCTGTCCCCGGTGACTCCTGCTGCGGCCTGATACGCTACCACACGACAGGCCGGTACATCCGAGGCGCGAGCACACTTCCTCCAGGATCCACTCGAGGGACCTCCGAGGGCCGCCGCGGGTCGAGGTGGCTTTCGAGTAGCCGCACGACTCCGTATCCTCGGTGTCCGCCGAGAGGCAATAGACCGTGGAGAACGATGCCCGCATGTCCCCGGAGGAGCTCGACCGGCTCTTCGCGGAGTGGGAAGGAGGCGACCGCGAGGTTCTCGCCGAGCTCGTGCCGCTGGTCTTCGACGAGCTCCACGCACTCGCCGCCCGGCACATGCGCCGGGAAGGGCCGGCGCACACCTTCCAGACCAGCGCGCTGGTCAACGAGGCGTACCTGCGGCTGACCGAGCAGAAGAAGGTGCGCTGGGAGAACCGCGCGCACTTCCTCGCCATCGCCACGCGCCTGATGCGCCGCATCCTGGTCGATCACGCCCGGGCGAAGCGGCGGGACAAGCGCGGTGGCGACCGGCGTCCCGTGGAGCTGGACGAGGCGCTGGTGGTCGGTGCCGAACCGGCCACCGACCTCGTCGCGCTCGACGAGGCGCTCGAGGCCCTGGAGGCGCGCGACCCGCGCAAGGCCCGCGTGGTCGAACTGCGCTTCATCGCCGGACTCGACCTCGAGGAGACCGCGGAGGTGCTGAACGTCTCCCCCAACACGGTCACTCGCGACTGGAACCTCGCGCGAGCCTGGTTGTACCGGGCGCTGCGCCCCGACGAAACGGACGGAGGATGAGCGCGATGAGCTCGCGACCACGAGGATGACCGACCCCGACTTCCAGCGGATCGAGGAGCTCTTCCACGAGACCGCCGCGCTGCCGGCGGGAGAGCGCGCCGCTCACCTCGACGAGGCCTGCGCTGGTGACCCCCGGCTGCGCGACGAGGTGGAGACGCTGCTGCGCTCCTCCGACGAGTCGGGAGGGTTCCTGGAGACCCCGGTCGCCCTGGAGGCGAGTGAGCTGGTGCTCGCCGCCTCGCGCCAGTCCCTCGCCGGCGAGGCCCTGGGTCCCTACCGCATCCTCCACGAGCTCGGTCACGGCGGGATGGGGGAGGTCTACCTCGCCGAGCGCGCCGACGACCAGTTCCGGATGCGCGTGGCGATCAAGATGATCCGCACCGGCGTTCTGGGCGAGGCCGCGGTGCGGCGCTTCCACCGGGAGCGGCAGATCCTCGCGGACCTCGACCACCCCGGGATCACGCGCCTCCTCGACGGCGGCACGAGCGCGAGCGGCCGCCCCTACCTGGTGATGGAGTACGTCGAGGGGGTACCGATCGATCGCTGGTGCGACGAGCGCGACCTCTCGCTCGAGCAGCGAGTGCGGTTGTTCCTCGAGGTCACCGCGGCGGTGGAGTACGCGCACCGGAAGCTGGTCGTCCACCGCGACATCAAGCACGGCAACATCCTGGTCACCGGGGAAGGCGCGCCGAAGCTGCTCGACTTCGGCATCGCCCGCATCCTCGAGGACGACGCGGGAGGCGCCGCGAGCGCGGCGACCGCCGACGGGGCGATGACTCCCGACTACGCCAGCCCCGAGCAGGTGCGCGGGGAGGCGGTCACCACGGCCACCGACGTCTACTCCCTCGGGGTGCTGCTCTACCGGCTGCTCACCGGGCAGCCGCCGTACGCGCTCGCCGGCAGTAGCGCCGTGGAGCGTCTCCAGTCGATCTGCGAGGTGGAGCCGGAGCGGCCGAGCGGGGTGGTGCGCGGCGGCGACGCGGGCGCGAAGCGAAGCCGCCGCCTGCGCGGGGACCTCGATCGGATCGTCCTGACCGCGCTGCGCAAGGAGCCGGAGCGTCGCTACGCCTCGGTCGAGCAGCTTTCCGCCGACCTTCGCCGGCACCTCGC
Organism: uncultured Planctomycetaceae bacterium; assembly: GCA_964496575.1. GTDB lineage: Bacteria > Planctomycetota > UBA1135 > UBA1135 > CAZCAC01. The sequence goes on from CAZCAC010000022.1 coordinate 63,404, forward strand.
CGGAGAGCCGATCCACGCGCGCCCCCCCACTCTCGGCTATCGCTCCGCCAGGTTCATCGGGCGACATCGCCTCGCCGTGACCGCGGCGGTGCTCCTCTTCGTCACGCTATTCGCGGGGATCGTGGCCACCACCCGGCAGGCGGCGATCGCCCGGCGGGAGCGCGACGAGGCCGTGCGTCAGATGCACCGGGCCCGGCGCGCGGCGGACTTCGTCCAGCGGATGCTCTCCGCCGCCGATCCGTACGCTCAGGGGGGGCTCCTCACCGTGCCGGAGGTGCTCGACGAGGCGTCCCTGCGCGCGGGGGTGGAGCTCTCGAACGACCCCGAGCTCGAGGCCGAGGTGCGCACCACGCTGGGCCTGACCTGGCTGAACCTCGGGAGCTGGGAGGCGAGCGAGCGCGAGCTGCGGCGAGCGCTGGAGGTGCGCGAAGAGCGACTGGGTCCGGATCACGTCGACGTCGCCCGGAGCCTCCACCACCTGTGCGCGCTGCTGCTGGCCCGAGGTGCTCCCCCACGCGCCGCCGAGCCGGGCTGCCGGCGAGCGCTCTTGATCGCGAGGAGCGCCGGGGAGGAGCCGCTCGTCGCCGCGATCCTCAACACCCTCGGCGGAATCCTCGGCGGACAGGGTCTGCTCCCCGAGGCGGAGGCGGCCCACCGGGAGTCGCTCGAGCTCCGGCGCCGCGTGCTCGGGCCGAAGCACCCCGACGTGGCCGAGAGCTTGAACGACCTCGCCGTCGTGCTGGGGTTGCGCGGCGAGCTCGAGCGCGCCGAGGCCCTGCACGTCGAGGCCCTGGAGATCATCCGCGAAGCGCTCGGCCCCGAGCACCCGCAGGTGGCCGCGGCGCTGAGCAACCTGGCCACGATCCGGGAGTCGCGTGGGGAGCTCGAGGCGGCGGAGTCGACTTACTGGCGAGCGCTGGAGCTCCGGCGACGGGTGCTGGGGGACGAGCACCCTGACCTCGCCTGGACGCGGGTCAACCTCGCTTCATTGCTGTACACGAAGGGGGCGTACGCCGAAGGAGCGGAGCTCGCGGATGAGGTCCTCGCCGGTCGCAGCTCGGTGCTCCCCGACGAGCACCCGACGATCGGCGCGGCGCTGCTGGTGCGAGGGCGGTGTCTGCTCGAGGTGGGGTGGGAGGAGGAGGCACTGCGGTCGGTCGAGGAGTGCCTGGCCGTGCGCCGGCGGGTGCTGCCGGAGGAGCACTGGCTGCTCGCCAACACCCGGAGCGTGCTGGGCGAGTGCCTGGCACGGCTGGGACGCCTCGAGGAGGCGGCACCTCTCCTGGAGGAGAGCGCGGCGCACCTCGCCGCGACGCTGGGGAGCGAGCACGAGCGGGCGGTCGAGGCGGCGGAACGGGTACGACGCTACTCGAACTAGCAGAGGCCCTTTTTTTCGGATTCGATGGTGATTCGCCCGGCGGGGCGTCGCGTGAGGCAGGTGCACCGACGACCACGAACCCAACGGAGGATCCGATGATGTCCCGATCCAGCTGCCTGCCCCTCCTCGCCCTGACCCTCTCCCTCGCGACCACCGCCCGGACCGCGGAGGCCGGCGGAGGCCAGAGTCCCCGGCTTCCGAGGCTCGAGCGGTACGTCGCCCCCGACGGCTCGTTCCAGCTCTTCAAGCCGGCGGACTGGAAGGTACGCAGCGAGCCGAAGGAGGACTCCCACCGCATCACCGTGACCTCGCCGACCGGAGCCTCCACCGTGGAGCTCCACTGCGCGGCGAATCCCCAACGCGAGGTGGACGCCCTCCGCCTGGTGGCGGAGCTGGAGAAGCGCTCGAGGAAGGAGCTCGACGAGCTCACGCTGACGGGCACCTACGTCAGCGCCGACCGCGCGCGCGCGGTGACCACGTTGCGCGGACGAGCCCGCGGGCGTCGGGTCGAAGGGCGCTACTACCTCGAGTGCTCGCCCGACCGGACCTGCGTCCAGGGGTATCGCGCGGGCTCGGCGGAGCTCGCCAAGCGACGCCCGCTCCTGGTCGACATCCTCGCCAACCTGAGGATCACCGGCGACTCCCGGCCGGCTCCTGCCCCTCTGCCTCCGCTCGTCCCGCGGCGGGCCCCGGACGGCTCGCTCACCATGAGGGTCCCGGCCGACTGGAGCTTCCAGGCCGGCAAGGGAAAGGTCCTGACCGGCGCGAAGCGGGGCGAGGCGGGGTTCGTCTTCACCGCCTTCGAGGTGCTGCCGTACCACCCCGGCGTCCCCCTCGATCCGACGGTGCTGGTCTCGACGTACCAGCCGCCGGGGCGCTTCATCGCCCACGTGCTGACCAAGTTCGGCAACCGGTCGGTGAAGGTGCTCGAGCACCGGCCGGACCCGAGCACCGTGCGGAGCTTCGCCGCGCAGGTCGGTCGCGGCTCCGAGGCGGCGGACCTGGTGGTCCGGTGGACCTCGCCGCAGGGCGCGCGCTGCCTCGGGGCGTTCAAGATGATCAGCGCCAGACCCTCGATGATGGGGATGTGGTTCTCGATCGTGACCGGAGTCTGGGGACCCGAGGAGGACTTCGTCGGCAGCTGGCCCCTCCTCGAGGCAGTCGGCGCCTCCTTCTCGGTGAGCGACGGCTATGCCAGCGACTACGTGCGCAAGGGGCTGGCGCGCGCGAGGGAGCTGCAGGAGAAGACCCGCCGCAGCATCCAGGGCTTGAACCGCTCCCGCGAGGAGAACCAGGCGGCCTGGGAAGCGCGTCAGGAGCGCAAGGCCTTGATGGACTCCCGGTGGGACGACTACCGGCGCGGCCACTCGTACTGGGTCTCCGAGCTGGAGGGGGGCAAGGTCTACGCGACCGACCCGTGGGGCACGCGCGACACCGCGACGGGCGACTACTTCGAGGGGCGCGAGCACGAGTACGTCCACTTCGAGGGACAGAACCCCCGGCATCCCTCGGAGCAGATGCGCGAGGTCAGCAGCCACGAGCTCGAGCGGTATCGGTGAGAGGCGGAGTCGCGTGTGCGCGACGAGCGGCGTGAGCCCCGGGGACCTCCGTCCTCGGGGTTTCGTACAATCCGGCGATGGGAAGAGCCGCTCGCCAGCTCGGGATCCTCGTCGCGTGGGTCACCGTCTGCGCCTCCTGCACCGACCTCGATTCCTCCCCCCTCGCCAACGCCGGGCGGCGCGGGCTCGAGTGCCGGACGATCGAAGAGGTCTTCGAGCTCCCCGAGGAGGAGCTCGATCTCGGCCGAGCGATCCTCCTGCTCGAGCGGGAGCTGGAACCGGACCTCGACCTCGAGCTCCTGCTCGGGAAACTCGACTGGCTCGCCTACGGGGTACGGCGCGCTGCACGGGATCGGGATGACCCGATCGCGACCGTGACGGCCCTGATCCAGATGGTCGGGCTGGGGGGAGCGACCGGCGTTCCGTTCCGTTACGAGGGCGGGCAGTCGAGGATGCACCGAGCCCTGCTCGAAGGCAACGGAAACTGCGTGGCGCTCTCCCTCGCCTATCTCGCCGTGGCCGAGCGCGCGGGCCTCGACGTACACGGGATCTGCAGCCCCTTTCACCTGTACACGCGGCTGGAGTGTCCGGGCGGTGCCGTCGAGATGGAGCCGACGGCGAACACGTACTTCCCCGAGCCTCGCGAGGATCTCTGGTACTTCACCGAGCGCGATCGGCGAACGCCCAACTTCGGCCGGAGGCTCAGCACCCGGGAGATGATCGGCTATTACGCCGCCGCGGAGGTCGCGCCAACCCTGGTCTCCAAGGAGCGCGCCATCGAGCTGTGCTTCCTGGCCGCCGAGGCACACCCGGAATACCCGGACCTGCACCGAGTCCTGGCTGGTATCTACGCGGAGCTCGATCGAGGCGACCTCGCGCTGGAGCACAACCGCCACGCGCTGGCCCTGCGGCCCGACGATGCCGATGCCTGGCGAGACATGGCCGTACTGCACCGGGCGGCGGGTGAGCTGGGGTCGGCCCGCAATGCCGTCGACCTGGCGGTCGCTATCGATCCCCTGTTCCCCCTCTCCTGGATCGTGAAGGGCATCACGCACCTGGATCGGGACGAGCTGGACGAGGCCCTGGAAGCCGCGGAGACGGCGCTCGGCATCTGCCCCGAGCAGCTCGGTGACTTCCGGCGTCCCCTCGTCTCGAAGACCTACGCCGATCGCAGCGAGCTGGAGCGCGACGCGTACAGGATCGCCGCGGACGCGTACCACCGGCGCTCGCTCAATGACCTGGCTCGGGCCGGGGAACAGCTCGACCACGGCGATGAAGGACGCACGCTTCACCGGTCTCGCACGGCCTATGCCAGGACCCTGCTCGATTCTGCCACCCGCGAGTCGCGGTCGAGCGAGCTGGCCACCGTCATCGTCCTGGGCTCGAGCGGAGAGACCGACCGGGCCCGGGAGGCGCTCCTCCAGGCGGAGGAGAAGCTCGCGGAGAACCCGGAGCTCCGCCTCGACGAACGGATCGCCCGTCTCCACGCCGAGGCGAAGCGCGTCTGTGCTCCCGAGGGCGAAGCGGAGGAGTGAACGGCAGGGCGCTACCGCCCCGTTTCGATCGCCTCGGCGGGATCCACTCCGCGGTCGACCTGCGAATAGTCGAGCTCGCTGCCGCGCGTCGAGTGTGGGATGAGGTAAGCGACGATCGTCACCACGGCAGCGGCGAGGACGACGCCGCGGGCCATCGCCGCCTTCCTTCTGAAGAGCAGCTCGACCGCGGCCAGGGCGACGACCCAGGCGAGCCACATCACCAGCATCTTGTTGTCGGTCCAGTCGCCGCCGAGCGGAAACCCCGTCCAGTACGCGCCGAACGCGTGCTTCTGCACCAGCGGCCCCAGAACCATTCCGCCGACGGTCATCCCCGCGAACGCGGCGCGGACGCGAAAGCGAGTCCCGTCCGGGTCGAGGAGCGCCCCGATCCCCGCCCGCAGCGCGAAGAGCAGGGCGAGGAACATCAGCAGGACGTGCGGCAGGAGGATCGCCGTCGGGACGTGGTCCTTGAAGCGAATGACGACCGTCTCGCCGCTCTCCTCGGGCAGGTGCCGCACCTCACCCTCGCGTCGCAGCTCGATCGTGTACTCGAGCTTCCCCGCCGCTGGCTGGGCCGGCAGGAGACCGATCAACGTGGGCCGATCATCGACCCGCTCCCTCGTCATCGCGACCGCGGTGAAGGGGTCGTCGGTCTTGAAGCGGCGGTAATGTAGCGTCGCCTCGAGGACGTCGCCCCCCTCCCCATCGAACGGATCGTGCAGGAGGACTCGCGCCGCGTCCTGCTCCCGGTTCGACCAGTCACTGCGGATCAGCTCGTACTGATGCTCCAAACCGCCGAGCTCGACCGTGCCGCTCAACGGCTTCGTCGGACCGGTCCTGCGCTGGTAGGACGCGGCCGTGAGCATCAGGAGGAACGCGAGGATCCACAGGAGGACCCTCCGGCGCCTCGACACGTTTCGAGGAGGCGAGGTGCGATCGGGATCGGATCGGTCAGTCATCAGCTGGTCCTTCGTTGACGACAGAGGCCTGCGATTCCCACGGAGGCGACGTAGAGGAGTCCCGCACCGATGACGATCGCCGGCTCGGGCGCGATCGGGGTACCGTAGACGGCGACGCGCGGAAACACCACCAGCCCCATCGCCAGCGCGGTGCTGACGGCGATCATCGCCGGCAGGCGGGTGACCAGCCGCCCCGCCGTCGCCGCGGGAAGGCTGATCAAGCTGATCACCAGGATCAGGCCGACCACGCGCGTCAAGGCGACCACGGTCAGCGCGACCAGCGTCAGCAAGAGGAAATCGGAAGCCCACACCGATAGGCCCTGCAGTCGGACCTGCTCGGCGTCCAGCCCCACCGCGACGAGGCGCTTGAAGCACGCGAGCACCGCGATCACCAGCACGACGTCCAGCGCGGCGAGCATCCAAACGTCACCCCAGTCCGCCGCCGCGAGGTAGCCGAAGAGGTAGCTCAGGAGCTCGACGTGGTACCCCGGCGTCAGCTTGACCAGGATCAGACCGACGGCCATGCCCACCGCCCAGAGCGCGCCGATCATCGTGTCGAGGTGCTCGTTCGCGCGGAGGCGGATGAGGCTGAGCGTGAAGGCGCCGAACACGGCCGCTACCAGCGCGCCCAGCACCGGGTCGAAATCGAAGTAGATCGCCACCCCGATCCCGCCGACCGCGACGTGCGCGACGGCGCCGGCGAGGAAGACCAGGCGGCGGGAGACGACCAGCGGGCCGGTGACGCCGCAAGCCAGCGCCGCCAGCAGGCTGGCCAGGAAGCTCGGCAGGAGGAGTGCCGGGTCGAACAGCGCCGAGACCGCTTCCATGTTCAACTCCCCCCTTCCGCCCGGAAGGGGCACGCCTCGTGATCGTGTGACAGCGGCCGGCTCCCGGGGTGATAGCTCGCGAGCAACGCATCCACCGTCATCTCAGCCGCGGGATGCATGGTGACCGAGCCGCTACAGCAAGCGACGTGCGTTGCGTGCCTGGAGACGCACGCGATGTCGTGGCTGACCATGACGATGCCGTGCTCGCGATTGAGCTCGTGCAACAGCTCCATCAGCCGCGCCTCGTTCGCCGGGTCGACGCCGGTCAGCGGTTCGTCGAGCAGCAAGAGCTCCGACTCCGCGGCCAGCGCCCGGGCGAGGCGCACGCGCTGTCGCTGTCCGCCGGAGAGGCGATGGAGCGGTCTCCGCGCCACGTCGACCAGCCCGACCCGCTCCAGCGCGGCCTCGGCCGCCGCACGATCGTCGGCGCTGTGACGAAACCCCCACCGCGATCGTCGCAATCGACCACTCAGCACCACGTCGAGCGCATCGTGCGGGGTCGAAGCGTCGATGGAATCGCGCTGCGGGATGTAGCCGACGCGGTGCCTGGTGCGTCTCGGCTCGTGCCCCAGGAGCCGCACTCGACCGCGCAGGGGGCGTTCGAGCCCGAGCACCAGCCGGAGCAGCGTCGTCTTGCCACCTCCGTTCGGGCCGACCAGCGCCACGAAATCGCGCTCGCCGACCCGCCAGGTCACGTCGTGGAGGACCAGCAGCTCGGCGCGATAGCCAAAGCTGAGTCCCTCGATGTCGATCGGGTGAATCACCGCTCTCCCTCCGACCACGACGATACGAGCGCCTCGCTCACCCGCCGGAGGCCTCCCGGAACGTCGGGCTCCAGGGGGTCGAGGGTCACCAGGGTCAAGCCGAGCGCGGACGCCAGACGCTCCGCGCTGCGCCCGTGAATCTGCGGCTGCACGAAGAGGACGCGCAGGCCCTCGGCGGCGACCAGCGCGCTCAGCTCGGCGAGCTCGGCGTCACTCGGCTGCTGGCCCGCCGTCTCCACACACAGCTGCACCAGCTCGTGATCATCCGCGTAGTATCCCCAGGAAGGATGGTAGACGAGGAAGGCTCGCCCGGCATGGGGTTCGAGAAGGGTAGAGAGCTCCGCCTCGAGCTCGCTCAGCTCACGCCGCAATTCGACGAGCCGGCCGGCGGTGTCTTCCGCGTCCTCCGGAAGAAGCTGCTGCAGCGAGGAGGCGATCGTCCCCGCCATCGTGCTCAGCACTCGGGGAGACAACCAGACGTGGGGATCGTCGTGGCCGTGATCGTGTGCGTGGTCGTGTCCCCCGTCGATCGCGCGCAGCTCGAGCCCCTCGCGCAGGTCTACGTAGGCCGGCCCACCGGCGATCGACTCGAACCACGGCCCGCGCTCCATCGGCACCCCCACGGAGAAGTACCGCGCCGCCCGGCGCAGTCGGGCCATGTCGGCGTCCGAGGGGGCGTGCGACGCCGGACTGGCGCCGGGGGGGACCGCGACGACGACCTCCACCTCGCCGCCGGCGAGGCGCTCCACCAGGAAGCGCAACGGCACCACGCTGACCGCGACCACCGGTCTCTTCTCCGCCGACGACTCGCCCGCCTGGAACAGGACCGTGCAGGTGAACAGCACCAGGAGGGCCGCGAGCACGAACGGAATCGCCAGCGACCGGGCCAGCAGGCCGGTCTCGGGAGACGCGCGCCGCGCGGAGCGGTGAGCTCCAGGGGTGGGTCGGGGGGGGGGCTGATTCATGCGGAGCTCTGGGATCCTGACCTCACTCCGCGCACTCGTCGCAGAGGCCGATGAGAAGAATGTCGTGCCCCGTCAGCTGGAACCCCGCCGGCAACAAACGCTTCAACCCGTCGACGCACCCTTCCAGGTCGAAGACCGCGTCACAGGCCGTACAGCGAAAGTGATGGTGGTGCTCCTCGGCCACGTGAGCCAGCTCGTAGCGCGCCGGCGCGCCGGGGAGCTCGACCGCGGTGATCGCGCCCTCCTCCACCATCCGCCTCAGGGTCCGGTAGACGGTGGCGAGGTTCAGGGCGGGCAGCTCGGGGCGTGCCGCGTCCAGGATCTCCTGGGGCCCCAGGGGCCGGCGGGCCTCGGTGAAGACACGTTCGATCGTCACTCGTTGAACTGTTCTGCGCTTCATGGGAGAGTCCCGGGGCGGCGGCGGGTCGGGAGAGCACCACCCGGTCCCGATCCTAGTTTCTCTCGGCCGTTATTGCAATTGCATTCGCATCTGCATAGAATGCCGGGCCTCTGACGCGTCCAGCCATGGGCTTCCCCACCGAGTTCCTCCAGCAGCTCGCCGACCTCTTCTGCGAGACGGCGCCCTACCTCCTGGTCGGCTTCCTCGTCGCCGGCCTGCTCCGGGTGTTCATCCCGGCGAGGGCGGTGCGCGACCACCTCGGCGGAAACGATCTGCGCTCGGTGATCAAGGCGTCGCTGTACGGGGTCCCGATCCCGCTCTGCTCCTGCTCGGTGATCCCCGCTGCGACCGCGCTGCGCAAGCGCGGGGCCAGCAAGGGCTCGACTGCGTCCTTCCTGATCTCGACCCCGGAGACGGGCGTCGACTCGATCAGCGTCACCTGGGCGCTGCTCGATCCGGTGATGACCGTGGTGCGTCCCTTGCTCGCGTTCCTGACCGCGGTCTGCACCGGCTGGGTGGTCGGGCGTTTCGATCGCCGCCAGGGGAGCGGCGACGCGGGTGAGAGCAGTGAAGAGGTGGCGCCCGAGGGATCGAATGGCGAGGCGTGCGCTCACCACCACGACTGGGACGCGGCCCCGGAGTCCACGAGCGTCTGGGGGCGCCTGCGCGAGGCGGTGCGCTACGCGTTCGGGCCGCTGCTAGACGACCTGAGCGTCTGGCTGATCGTCGGCTTCGCGATCTCGGCGCTGATCGCCACGATCGTCCCCGATTCCTTCTTCGCCGAGTCCTTCCCCACCGGGCTGCCCGCCATGCTGCTGATGCTGCTGGTGGCGACGCCCTTCTACATCTGCGCGACGGGCAGCACACCGATCGCCGCGGCGCTGATCGCCAAGGGGATGGATCCCGGCGCGGCCCTGGTCTTCCTGCTCGCCGGTCCGGCGACCAACGTGACGACGATCCTGGTGGTGTCGAAGCTGCTCGGCAAGCGCGCGCTGGTCGTCTACCTGCTCGGCATCTCGGGCTTCGCCATCCTCGCCGGCGCTTGGGTGAACTCCTACTACCTCCAGAGTGGGATCGATCTCGGCGCGATCGTCTCGGCCAGCCTCGTCGAGGGTCCCGGCTGGTTCTCGATCCTCACCGCCATCCTGCTCGGCGTCCTCCTCTACCGCAGCGTGCGCCGGACTCGCGCGTGGAAGCCATGGTTCGACAAGGTGGCGGTGGCGGCGGGCGTGGTGATCTACGCCTCGACCGCCTTCACGCTGGTGCTCCCCGGCGAGGCGGGCTGGATCAAGCGCTTCGGCGGCGTCACGCGCACCCTGGAGGTTCCCGGTTTCTACGTGCACTGGCCCTTCCCGATCGAGAGCGGCGAGATCGTCCGCCCCGACGACGTGCGCAGCTTCGCGGTGGGCTACGACCCCGCGGAGGCGCGCACCGAGGAGGAGCTCGAGGAGGCGGCCGAGGTGATGACCGGAGACGGCACGCTGCTGCGCGTCGCCTACGCCGTGCACTACAGCTGGACCGACGCCTACGCGGTGCACTTCGGCCTCGCCGATCCCGACCGGTACGTCCGCGCCTTCGCCGAGTCCGCCCTACGGCAGGTCGTCGGGGGTCACACCAGCGGAGATCTCCTGGTCGAGCGACGCGCGAGCATCGCCGCCGAAACCGCGGCTCGCCTCCAGGAGGAGCTGAACGCGATCGAATCGGGGATTCGCATCACCTCGCTCAACGTGCGCGAGGTCCATGCGCCGCCCGACGTGCACCCCGCGTATCGGGACGTCGCCAGCGCGCTGGAGGACAAGGAACGCAGCTCGCACGACGCTTCGCGCGAGCGCGCCAAGGTGATGGCGAGCGCGACCTCCCGTTCCTACCGGGAGGTCCGGGAATCGGAGACGGGGCGGGACGCGGCGGTCCTCGAGGCTCGCGGCAAGGCGCAGCGCTTCCTCGCGCGACTCGCGGCCTACCGGGAGTACCGGGCGATCACGAACGAGCGCTTGCGGCTCGAGGCGATCGAGGAGGTGCTCTCGGGTACGAGGACCTTCGTGCTGCTGGGTGACGACGTCCAGCTGGAGCTCATGAACGTGGACGAGAAAAAGACCAGCGGGATCGAACCGCTGCTCCGCCTCGGTGGTCGAGAGAGCGGGCTCGAGCGGAGAACGACCGGAGACTGACGATGAAGACCTCGACGAAATGGATCATCGGCGCCGGCGCCCTGGGCCTCGTGTGCTGGTCCTGTCTCTTCCAGGTGGCCGAGAACGAGGCGGTGATCGTCGCGCGCTTCGGCGATCCGAGCCGGGTCGTCGACGAGGCGGGGCTCTCCTTCAAGTTCCCCTTCCCGGTCGACACGCTGATCCGCGTCGACCGCCGCACGCGCATCCTCGACCCGGAGGTGCTCGAGTACCTCACCGAGGACAAGAAGAACATCCTGGTGAGCTGCTTCGTCGCCTGGTCGGTGGCGGAGCCGATCCGCTTCGTGCGCAGCGCCCGCGACCTCGAGACCGCCGAGGCGCGCCTGGGCGACATCGCGTTGGCCGAGCTGGGCAACATCCTCGGCGCGCACCCCCTCGAGGCGCTGGTCAGCACCGAGGAGACGGAGACGCGCCTGGCCGATCTCGACGCGGAGCTGACCGCGAGCATCGCGGCGCGCGCGTCCTCCGACTTCGGCATCCGGGTGCAGGGCGCCCGGATCAAGCAGCTCAACTACCCGGCGCAGAACAAGCAGGCGGTCTTCCGTCGCATGGAGGCGGAGCGCCGGAAGATCGCGCAGGAGATCCGCTCCGAGGGTCTCGAGGCAGCAGAGCGGATCAAGGCCGACGCGAGCCGCGAAGCGGCGTCGCTGGTCAACGAGGCGCTGCGCAAGGCGGAGGAGCTCTCGGGCGAGGGCGAGGCCGAGGCCACGCGCATCTACGGCGAGGCCTACGGGAGCGACCCGGAGTTCTACGCGTTCCTGCGCACGCTCGAGGTCTACGAGGCGGTCTTCGGGGAGAAGACGACCTTCGTCCTGCCGTCCAGCTCGGAGCTGCTCGAGGTCCTGAAGAAGGCCCCCGAGCTCGGGGAGCCCGCCGATGACTGAGCGGTGGAGCGCCGTCCGGCAGCGAACGATCCGCGCGCTCTTGCTCGCGGTCCCGATCCTGTGGCTCGTGCTCGGCTCCTGCTGGGTGATCCGCGAGGACGAGGATGGCGTGGTGACGCGCTTCGGACGCGTGGACCGGGTCGTCTCTTCCGGCTTCCGCCTCACCTTGCCGTGGCCGCTCGAGCGAATGGAGCGCGTCGCCACCACCGAGGTGCGCACGCTGACCATCGGTCTCTCCGCCGACGAGGAGGGCGACGAGGACGACGACGTGCAGTGGATGACCGGCGACACCAACATCGTCGAGATGAAGGTCGTGGTGCAGTACATCGTCGGCGACCCCGAGGCCTATCTCTACTCCGTCGCGGACTTCCCGGACGGCCGCAGCCGCGACGCCCTGATCGAGCAGGCGGCGCGGGCCGAGCTGACGCGGCTGGTCGCCTGCCTGGAGGTCGACGAGGTCCTCTCGGTGGGCAAGGCGCGCCTGCAGCACGACGCCAAGGCGGGGATGCAGACGGAGCTCGACGCCCTGGACCTCGGCCTCGATCTCCTGACCGTGAACATCGCCGCGGTCCACCCGCCGCCGCAGGTGATCGCCGCGTTCAACGACGTGGCGAGCGCGGAGTCGGACAAGGAGCGCCTGATCAGCGAGGCGGACGGCTTCCGCCGCGACCTGCTGCCCACCGAGCGCGGTCGCGCGAACACCATCGTGCAGAACGCGCTGGTCTACCAGGACCGCGTGGTCAAGGCTGCGAAGGGTGCCGCGTCCCGGTTCGAGCAGCTGGCGGCGGAGGTCCGGGCGCAACCGGGGGTCTCCCGCCATCGGTTGTGGCTGGAGGCGCTGGCGGACGTGCTGGAGCACGTCGAGGTGGTCGTCTACGCGACGGAGGAGGGGGAGGAGTTTCGGCTGAGTGTCGTGGAGTGAGCTCGGGAAGAAGGGACACAGAGGAAACAGAGAGCACGGCGGGTTCACACGGAGCTCACGGAGACGCAGAGCGGCACGGAGGGAACTGAGGACACGGTGAGTTCACGACGGAAACTGAGACCACGGAGGTTTCAGATTGCTTTCGACACGGAGGGCAAGGAGGACACGGAGCCCATGGCGCCACTCCAGTGCGTGGCCGTTCGCCAAGGAACACCTCTGCGATCTCCGTCTCCTCCGTGTCGAAGGCAATCTGAAACCTCCGTGGTCTCAGTTTTCGTCGTGAACTCACCGTGTCCTCAGTTCCCTCCGTGCCGCTCTGCGTCTCCGTGAGCTCCGTGTGAAACCACCGTGCTCTCCGTTTCCTCCGCGCCCGATGTCCCGCTACCCCACCCCTACAACCCCATCTCCTTCACCCGCGCGCCCACCCACGCCACCGAGAACGCCGCCAGCGACTCCTCGGTGATCGTGCCGATGATCTCCAGCTCCTCGAACTCGCTCACGTAGTCGCTGTGGATCCAGAGGCGCACTCCGCCCTCCTTCCGCGGGCCGCAAGGGATCTCCAGGTCGCGGTGGCTGTCGCGCCAGAGGGTGACCGTCTCGCTGCCGTCGTGGTGCAGCTCCATCTGGTACTCGGTGTCGAAGTGCGTCTGGATCACCGGCGTGAGCTCGTGCAGGTATTCACCCGTCTCGGTGTCGTTCAGCTCCAGGGTGTTCGAGTTGGTCGACGCGATGTAGCTGCCGTCGTCCTTGCAGCACATCATCACGAGGCATTGAAGGATGTACTCGTCGCGCGCGCCGCCCGGCCCCTGGTGAGTGATGTCATTCCAGCGGATGCCCTGCTCGCCCTCGAAGCCGAGGACGTGCCGCCGGCTCGCCGTCCCCGCCAGGCGCAGCTTGCCCTTCTCGCAGTCGAGGATGCTCCGCTCTCGGTGCAGCTCCGGCGCGTCCTTGCGCAGCTCGTCGGGCCCGGTCTCCAGCGGCCAATCGCGCAGCTGCGCCGGGTCCTCGAAGTCGTAGCGTAGCCGAGTGCGCCCGTCGGGCAGCCTGGTGAGCTCGCCTTCGAGCGTCTCCGCGAGCCCCTGCTTCTCGAAGATGTTGACGTACGCGCGTGACGCGCAGACGCGCAGGTCTCCCTTCAGCGGCGGAACGAAGTCGAGGGCGTGGCGCTTGGACCACAGCACCTGGACGAGCTCGAGGGCACGGCGCGCGGTGGCGATCGAGTCCCGCGGCTGGAGCCGGGCCAGCTCCACCAGGGCCTCCAGGGCCTCGACGCTCTCCCGCCGCTGCGGGTAGTCCTCCTCGAAGTCGCGGATCAGCGACGGGAGCTCGGGGGCATCGCCGGCGAGCGGGCGTTTCGCCTTCTTGTTCTCGTAGGCGATCACCAGCGGATAGGCGCGCGCCCAGCGATCGCTGAGCCCGGAGCTCCGCCGGTTGATCAGGCTCGCGAGGTCCACCGGATCGATCTCGTGCACCGGCACACTCTTCACCTTGCGCTTGTTCCCCCCGAGGTAGAGTACCCCCGCCTCGAGCTTCTCCACCTTCGCCGAGAGCGGCTCGCCGAGCCAGGTGATCGAGAGCTTGCTCTTGCTTCCCACCAGGCCCGCCAGGTACTCGTCGCGCAGGAGCACCCACGCGCGCACGCGCCCCAGCTCCCGCGCCGCGCGCGAATCCCCCACGGCGAGCGCCTCGAGGATCTTCAGCGCCCGATCCGTATCGCCGGCGCGCGCGCAGGCGATCGCCAGCGACAGCCGGACCGCGGGGTCGGTGATCGAGGCGATGGCGCTCTCCGCGCCGAACTCGGTGAGGGTCGGCTGCTCCGTGGGCGCCCAGCGCTCGGCGAAGAAGGAGGTCAGCGCCGCAGTGTCGCGAGGTACCTCCGGCCAGAGGCGGGCGTGCTCCTTCCAGATGAACTCGTAGAGCGCGCGCTCCAGCTCACCGATCTCCTCTTCGCTCTTTCCCTCGATGAAGCTCCGGCCGTCCAGCTTTCCCTTCATCGCCTCCTCGGTGAAGCGTGCCATCGCCTCGCGCCACTCCGGCGCGGCCTGCCGCCGCAGGTAGTGGCAGAGGAGCCCGAGCTGGGTGATGGTCACGTCTGCCGCCCAGGTGCTACTGATACCCTTGCCGCGGACCTCCTCCGAGCGCCGGTTGCAGGCCGCGATGGCCTCGTCGAGGGACGCGAGGCCGAACAGCTGCTGGAGCGGCAGCGCGCCGACTCGCCTCAGCTCCTCGTCGTGCAGGATCGAGACGATCCAGCGAACCCCGAGAGGACCCGGCTCACGCTCCTCGAACGCGTCCGGCTCGAAGCGCGTGTGACTCGCCAGGTCGTCCGCCATGCCGCCCTGGAACCAGATCGGTCCGGGGAGCGTTTCCGAGCTCGAACCGTACCCGTGGAGGATCAGGCGTGCCGCCTGACGGACTTCGCAGTGGTAGACCCAGGGGGTACGCTCCGGCCCTCCACCGAAGGGATTCTCGCGCAGCAGGAGCAACCGGTCGGCGGCGCTGTAGTAGGAGGTCAGGCTCCGGTAGGTGGTCTTCCAGACCACTCGCTGATAGTTCTCCCAGTCGCCCGGGGTCGCGAAGACGAAGACGGCCATCCTCGGCGAGGCAGGACGCAGGCGCAGACCCAGCGGGCGGCCGAGATCCTCCACGAACCGATCGTGCAGCGCCGTCAGGATCGGCAGACGCTCGGCCACCACCCTCTCCGTGTAGCCGGGCGTCACCCGGGCCGGCTTCTGCACGACGAACACGAACGGCTCGTGCTCCCAGACGAAGTCGTAGTCGATCGTCGAGAAGTAGGGGTGCCGGCCGAGGCGCCTGGTGAGGTTCTGCTGGAACGACTCGAGCTCTTCATCCACCTCTTGCGCGAGGGAGAGGGGAGCGAACGAGGACGCGAGAATGGCGAGGAGGAGCAGGAGACGGCGAGTCATGGCGCGGTGTCGAACGGTGCGGATTCCTCGGGGAGCCCGCTCATCATACCCGTTCTCCCACCCGCCCGCGCCGCACGTCGAGCCACGCCGCCAGGAGCGGCCCCGCCGACTCCGCTGGCAGCGTATCGAGCACCCGCGCGCCGGTGCGGCGCAGCGCCGCCCGCGCCACGCGGCGCTCCTCGGCCAGGGCGAACGCGGCGGCCCGCTCGGAGGGTCGCGCCGGGAGGCTGCCCTCCACCACGCCTCGCAGCGCCGGGTCGTCCAGCGTCGCCAGCACGAGTCTGTGCCGCTTCGAGCCGGAGCTCAGCGCGCGCCGCTGCCGGTCGACCGACAGCGGGTCGGCGACGTCGGAGAGGATCACCAGCGTCGCACGGCGGCGGTGCAGCACCGAGATCTCGCGCAGGACCCGCGCGAGGTCGCTCTCGGCCTGGCTCGGCTGCTGGTGGGAGACCAGCTCGCGCAGGCGGCCGAGCTGGCGATTCCCCCGCGTCGGCGGCAGGTAGCAGCGCATCGTGTGATCGAAGACGGTGATGCCGACGCGATCCCCCGCCTGCAGCGCGACCGCGGCCAGCTCGAGCGCCGCGTCGAGCGCGTAGTCGAGCTTGGTCCAGCCGCGACGCTCGCCCATCGCGGTGGTCGCGCCCATCCGTCGCCCGCCGTCGACGAGCAGGATCAGCTCCTGCCCCCGCTCCTCCTGGAACTCGCGCACGATCGGTCGGCCGCGCCGGGCGAAGGCCTTCCAGTCGACCAGCCGCGGATCGTCCCCCTGCACGTAGTCGCGCAGCGACTCGAACTCGGTCAGGCCGCCCTTGCGCCGCAGCCGGCGCACGCCGAGGTCGTGCCATCGCTCGCTGGCGGCGAGACGCAGCGTGCGCGCGAGGCCGAGCAGCGCCGGCTCGATCGAGATCCGCTGCACGCCGTACCGTCGCCCCTGCCGCTGCATCAGGCCGAGGGGACCGCGCAGGCGCAGGCGCAGGTCGCCGAGCGCGTGCACGCCGCGCACCGCCGAGCTGTACCGCCGCGAGAGGCGCGTCACCTCGTCCGTCAGGCGGACACGATCGGGGCCGCCGGTGGGATCGCCCTCCTCGGGCGGAGCGGGAAAGCCGTCCCGCGTGGTGCGAGCGACGACCTGGAAGTGGGGCGAGAACTCCTCGCGCAGCTCCACCACCAGGCCCCGCGCCTTGCGCGCCTCGATCTCGACGACGCGCTCGAACGCGACCGACAGGCCGGCGCTGTCGGGCAGGCAGCGCCCGATCGAGAGCCGCTTCGGCGAGGTCGTGATGAAGAAGTCGACGAGGCACGCGAGCAGGAACGCACCGTCGAGGATCCACAGCAGCGGACGCACCCCCTCCACCGGCACGCCGAGGAGCGAGACGGCGAAGAGCCCCGTGAGCAGGGCGATGCACCGGCGCGTCGGGATCAGCGGGGCACCTCCACGGTGTCGAGGATCCGGGTGAGCACCTCGTCGGTGGTCGCGCCCTCGATCTCCTCGGCGGGGTCGAGCAGGACGCGGTGGCGCATCGCCGGCAGGAACACCTCCTTCAGGTCGTCGGGGGTGACGTAGTCGCGCCCGACGAGCGCGGCCATCGCCTTGGCCGCGCGGATCAGCATCACGCCCGCGCGCGGGCTGGCGCCGAGCACCAGCGCCGGGGCCTCGCGGGTGGCCCGCAGGAGGCGTACCACGTAGCCGGGCAGGTCCTCGCGCACCTCGACTCCGGAGACCTTCTCGCGGATCGCGAGCAGCTCCTCGGGGCCGGTCACCGCGGTGACGCCGAGCTCCTCGGGGGACGCGGAGGGCGAGCGGGTGTGGACCGCGCCCAGGAGGCGCGCTTCCACCTCCTCGTCGGGGTAGCCGACGAGTACCTTGTAGAGAAAGCGGTCGAGCTGAGCCTCGGGCAGCGGGTACGTGCCCTCGTGCTCCAGCGGGTTCTCGGTGGCGAAGACAGCGAAGGGCTCCGGCAGCGGGTGGCGGTGGTTGTCGACGGTCGCCGCGCCCTCCTGCATCGCCTCGAGCAGCGCCGCCTGCGTCTTGGCCGGCGCGCGGTTGATCTCGTCGCAGAGCAGGACGTGCGCGAAGAGCGGCCCCGGCTGGAAGCGGAACTCCCCCTCGTTCGGCCGGAAGACGCTGGTCCCGGTCACGTCGGAGGGCATCAGGTCGGGCGTGAACTGGATGCGCCCGTAGCTGCCGCCCAGCGCCGTCGCCAGCGTGCGCACCAGGAGGGTCTTGGCCACGCCGGGCGGTCCCTCGAGCAGGACGTGTCCCGCGGCGAGCACCGCCGAGAGGCAGGCGCGCACCTCGCGCTCCATCCCGATCACCACCGGGGCGACCTCCTCCTGGACGCGCTCGCCCAGCTCGGCGACCTCCGCCATCGGCCCCGTCTCCGGCATCAGCGGCAGCGCCTCGAGAACGTCCTCCAGGCCGTCCACCGGCTCCGGTTCCGGGCGGGGCTCTTCCGTGGGTTCCTCTTCGGGGATCGGGTCGGGTTTCTCTTCCATCGTCGTTCGTCGATCAGCGGTGTGTGTTCTCGCCGCGCGCGTGGGCGCGACCGTGGACTTGGACCTCTCGTTCGATGCTCTCCAGGGACTCGGCGAGCGCGGCGAGGTCGTCGCGCGAACGGACCCTCTCCTCGGCGAACAGCCGCACCCAGTCGCCGGCGCTCGCCCCCGCGAGCCGCGCCACCTCGCGGGTCAGCGTGACGATCGCCTCGGAGTCACCGTCCTCGCGCATCGTCGCCGCGGCGCGGGTGAGCTTGAAGTGTCGGGCGAGGCGGCGCAGGACGCCGAGCCGCAGCTGCTGGGCCGAGAGGTCGAAGCGGCGCGCTCGCTCGAGGAAGCGTCCCTGCGCGGTGGCCCGGACGCGCGGGCTGGCGGAGAGGGGGTCGGGATCGCGCGGGAACTCACGCGCCCACGCGGCGGCGAGCACCACGAAGAGTGCCAGCAGGATCACGTGCAGGGTCACCTCGAGGAGCCCCGGGTCGGTGAGCAGCGAGGTGCTGGACGGCGGGTCCCAGAGCCCCAGCGCGTACTCGTCGAACAGGAGCCTCCCGCCGCGATCCAGCGCCTCGACCAGGCGCACCAGGAGGAGGCCGTTGTCGCTCTCGCCGATCCTGTCGTTGCGGAGGAACGCGTCGTCCGCCAGCAGCACCACGCGACCGTAGGCGACCTGGGTCCAGGAGGCGAAGGGCTCACCGTCGTCGTCGACGGCCAGGTCGTGCCAGCTCTCGTCGTACCCGCGGAGGGTCGCGCCGCCCTCGAGCTCGGCGGTCACCACCGGCCGCTCGCCGCTCTCGAGCTCCAGCACCAGCGGGGAGGCCCCGGACCGGATCCCGTTCCACGGCGGCAGCTCGATCCCCAAGCCCTCGGTCAGCCACTCCACCTCCGCTTCCCGATCGGGCAGCACCAGCATCCCGCCCCCCTCGACGAAGTTCCGGTAGTTCCAGGGGTGTCGCGGGTCGGCGGCCGAGGGATCGATCTCTCCGTCCTCGTAGGACCCGAGCTCGAGAAGGTCCGAGTCGCTCCCGCTCACACCGCTCGGCGCGGAGGCGATCCACAGGACGTGCTCCCCGTCCGGCAGGGCGAGGGGCGCCTGCCGCCAGGCCTCCGGCTCGAAGCCGGTCTGCCGCAGCAGCCGGTACGCGATCTGGCGACCGCCCGCGCCCGGGCCGTGCACGCTCCCCTCGATCTCCAGCCCCGACTCCGGGGAGCCGAGCAGGTACACCCCCAGGAGGATGAGCAGGCCGATACCCACCAGAAAGAAGCGACTCGCCCAGGACCGTTGCGGCCTCACGCTTCACCTCCCAGCAGATCGTCGCACGCCCGCGAGAAGCGATCGACCTCGCCGGCGCTGGTCGGGCGACCCCCGAAGCTGTGCTCGTCCAGCTCGCCGACCAGGGGGGTGAGCCGATCGCGGGCCTCCGGCTCCGGTTGGCCGCGCTCGAGCAGCTCCCGGTTGGTCCACGCGTCGCGGTACTCGAGGTCACCGCGCTCGCCGAGTCCGACCACCGTGGCGAAGAAGTAGAGGCGCAGGGCGCGCGTCCACTCTCCTTCGCGCTGCGCCGCGCGGGCTTCCCTCCGCAGCTCCTCGACGCGAAGTGCGATCGCTCCTCCATCACTCTCCGCGAGCTTCTCTCGCGAGAGCCGCCGGCGCGCGATCGTCACCAGCAACGAGATGAGCGCGATGGCGGCGAGGATGATCACGATCCAGAGGAAGACCTTGCTGCCGATCTCGGCGCCCTCGGCGACATCCTCCGGAGAGAAGAGCTCCCCGAGCCACTCGAAGAAGCTCCGGATCCACTCGACGATCAGGTTGGAGCCCTCCTCCTCCGGCTCGCTCCCCCACTCCGAGCCGGACAAGAGCTCCTCCAGCTCGCGCTCGATCGTCTCGGCGGGAACGGAATCGGTGGGTTCGAGCTTCATCACCCGGCAGGCTCCCCGGGCGGCGAGAGGGTCGAGCGCAGGCGCTCCAGCCTCATCTCCAGGTCGAGTCCCTCGCGGCGGATGCGCGAGTCGAGGTAGTAGGCGGTGATCGCCACCGCGTTGATGGCGGTGACCACGCCGGAGAAGACCGAGGAGAGAACGATGATGAGGCCGTTGAACACCGGTTCGGGGATTCCCGTCGAATCGACGAGCTGCTCCCAGAGGAGGGGGTAGTCACCCGCCGTCAGGCCCAGGCTGAAGCCCGCTCCGAGGACCGCGGCCAGGATGTAGACGCCGAAGTAGCGGAGGAAGCTGCTCCGACTGAGCTCGAAGCTGCGTCGAATCGCCTCGCCCACCCCGAGCTCCTCGAGGATCAGTGCCGAGGGTGCGACGGCGAGCTTCCACTGGAAGAAGAGATAGTAGGCGAAAGCGACCAGCAGGAAGGGCGGGCAGAAGATGCTGACGCCGGAGAGCAGCACGAGGCCGAACCCGATGATCACCGCCTTCAGGATGAAGATCGCGATCAGGGCGGGGAGCCGTCTCAGGGTGCGCCGCAGCGTCGCCGCCACGCCCAGACGCCGCCCGAGCAGCTCCTGGTAGGAGAGAAGAGTGACCGCGGTCGTCGCCAGCACGTCGATCAGCCCCTGCAGGAGCATCAGCATCGCCGTCGTACCCAGGATCCAGGTCATCTGCTCGGGCACCGGCCCCTGTCCCTCGGCCATTCTCTGGTAGAAGGGCATCAACAGCCGCAGGGGGAACCAGAGCAGGACGCACACCCCGACACAGATGAGGAAGCGCCGGGCGAGGACCTCCACCCCGAGGTCGAGGAGCTGGGGCGCCGACCGGGGGCGCAGGGAGTACTCCCCCTCCAGCACACCTCCCCGCACGGCTCCCGCACCTTCCACGGGCTGCCGGGAGAGAGCCACCATCGGCGGGTCGTATCGGCGTGCGGGCATGTCCGGGCGAGCGAGGCGGGGATCGGGGCGGAGAAACGGGGAGCGGGTATTCAAGGCGATCGCCACTCCCGTGTCCAACGCACTGCGCGCTTCCGAGAGGCGAGACGGGGATTCTCTCCCGTCGACCCGTAGCCGACGAGTTTCCAGCTGAGGCCGAATCGGTCCTCCTGATTCCGGTGGGTGAAGCCCTCCAGGCTGTCGATGCAGATCAGGATCTCGCCGGGGTCCAGGTGGGTACGCGCACGTCGCCGAACACGATCTCGCGGCACGATTCCACTCCGACACGATGCGCGCGGAGCCTCTGTTCAACGCCGCCGCAGAGGCCTCACGCCGATCGGGGCATTCCCGGGGAGTCCCGGCGAGAAACCCCTTGCGGAGAAGGGGATTCCGTTCTCTCCTGGGAGATGGTCTGGAGCCCCGCTCGCACCGGGCACCGGGGCTCGGCTTGCACGAAAAGGACGAGAAGAGGAGTACATGTGCAACCCGGCACATGGGTAACAGATCTGTCCGGGGACATAGGTAACACATTC
>CAZCAC010000023.1:0-35789 GCA_964496575.1 uncultured Planctomycetaceae bacterium
GTGGGTCGTTTGGGGTTGGGTGTTGCGGTCGGGGGGGGGGTCTCGGGTCGGGGGTGTTTTAATAATAAAAACCCCATACCCCGCCCCTCACCCCATCACCCTCTCCGTGCCCCGTATCCACCCCCCCCCGATCAACCGATCCCCATCGTAGAACGCCGCGCCCTGCCCCTCCGCGACCGAGCTCTGCGCCTCCTCGAACCGGACCGCCGCAACCCCACCCTCGACGGCGATCACCGCCTTGGCCGGAGTGCAGTGATAACGATGCTGGACCAGGGCCTCGAACTCTCCGGAGGCCGGGGGATCGAAGCCGATCCAGTTGAGCTGGTCGACGCTCATCGCCCTGAACCCGGTCTCCTCGCGCGGGCCGAGGACCACCGTCCCGGTGTCCGGATCCACCTCGAGGACGTAGAGGGGTTCGCGACCGCCGATGCCGTGTCCCTTCCGCTGACCGATGGTGAAGTTCTCGGTGCCCGCGTGCTCGCCCAGGACCCGCCCCGAGGAGTCGACCAGCCGGCCCGGGTGCAGGGCGACGCCCCGGCTGGCCAGCAGCCGGCGGTAGTCGTTCGACGGGACGAAGCAGATCTCCTGGCTGTCCGCCTTCTCCGCGGTGCGCAGCCCCGCTTCCGCGGCGATCTCGCGCACCCGGGGCTTGGAGAGCTCGCCCAGCGGCAGGCGGGTGCGGGCGAGGTTCTCCTCCGCGACGCAGAAGAGCTGGTACGACTGGTCCTTGTGCCGGTCCACGCCTCGCCGCACGCAGACCCGCCCCTCCTCGATCGAGAGCCGGGCGTAGTGACCCGTCGCGACCCCCTCGGCGCCCAGCTCCTCCGCGAAGCGCAGCAGGGCGTCGAACTTGAGGTCCCGGTTGCAGACCGCGCAGGGGTTCGGCGTCCGGCCCCGGCCGTACTCCTCGACGAAGTAGCTCACGATCCGCTGGAACTCCTCCGCCAGATCCACCGCGTGGAACGGGATCCCGAGCGACGCGGCCACCATCCGCGCGTCCCGCGCGTCGGAGACCGAGCAGCAGGACTTCTTGTGGCTCTCCCCCTCCTCGAGGGTCACCCCATTGCGCATGAACAGCCCCACCACCTCGAACCCCTCCCGGGTCAGCATCCAGGCAGCGACCGAGGAGTCGACGCCGCCGCTCATGGCCACGACGAAGCGGCGGGGGGAGGAGGGATCGGGGGGGGACACGGGGTTCCGGGGGAGGAGAGCGCTCAGGATAGCGAAGATCGGGGGAGTCGAGGCGGCTCCACCCGCTCACTTCGCTATGCTCTTCGGCCGCAGCTTTCCACCCCACCCCGTCCTCCCGGTCCCATGTACCTCCCCACCCTCCCCTCCTCCGCCGCCATCCTGCAGGAAACGACTACCACCCAGAGCGCCTCCCCCGATCCGGGAACCGACGGTGCGGGAACCGACCCCAACTCGACTCCGCCCGGTCCCTGCGGCGGTGGCAGCATGATGCTCCCGATGCTGGCCATCCTGGCCATCTTCTGGATCGTCATGATCGGTCCGGAGCGGAAGAAGCGGAAGGCGCGCGAGGCGATGCTCGGCGCCCTGCAGAAGGGAGACAAGGTGATGACCAACGGCGGCATGTTCGGCAGCGTCGCCTCGGTCCAGGACGACGTCGTGACCGTGCAGGTCGCCGACAACGTGCGCATCAAGTTCACCCGCGGCGCGATCCAGGCGGTGGTCGAGCAGAAGGACGGAGCCCAGCCGGCGGGCGATTCGAAGGGGTGAGGAACCACGCGATAGCGTCTCCCGTCGGGTGACGAATCGCTCCGAAGAATCGGTCTCCAGGGCGTGACCGGTCCCCTCCCCGTCCGTCGATCGTTCGTGACGACGGGGAGCTCGCGACGCCGGTGGATCCGTTTCGACGCGCCGCTCCGTCGCGCCCTCGCCCACCTCGCGCCCCGTCTCTTCCTGCGCTGCGCACGGGCCTCCCGAGCCGAGCTCGGGCTGGCCGGGGAGGAGCTCGCCGCGCGCTGGCTCCTCCGGCGCGGCTGGCGCCTGCGCGGGAGACGGGTGGTCACGCCCGAGGGGGAGGTCGACCTCTGGGCGGAGCGGGAGGGGCGGAGCTGGGTGATCGAGGTCAAGACCGGACGCCTGCGGCGGTCGCCCCCGATCCGCGGGGTCCCCTCGGCGCCGCGGTGGGATCTGCGCTGGCGACCGGGGCAGCGGATCGATCGCGGGCAGCTCCGGCGCCTCTTCCGGGCGGCCCGCCACCTCGGCCGGGGGTGCGGGCGGAGCTCGGGAGTGCTCCTGGTCGAGGTGCTGGTTTCCCCGGACGGGCGCGCGATCTGCGTGCTGCCCCCGAGCCCTCTCACCGAGGAATGGCCTCCGCACTTCTCGGAAGTGCCCCGGTGAGGGACGGCTCGCTCCCCTCGGGCGCCCCGACTCCCTAGACTGAAAGGGGGTTACACCCCCGGGACCCCCGCAACCGAAGAGGGTTCCACCGGGGGCTCCGAGCCTCTCCCCTCCCATGCTGCGCGTCCTCAGCCACTACCTCCCGGTACGGAAGGCCCTCCTGGTCCTCAGCGAGACCCTGATCCTCTGGATCGTGCTCGCCACGGCGGGGACGGCCCACCTGTGGCAGCCCGATCAGGAGCTCCACCACGCCCTGGCCCGGGGGATGAACTCGATGACCCCCGAGAGCGCCCGGGGCCACTGCCTGCTCACCGCCTTCCTCGTCTCGGCCCTGGCCCAGGTGGCGATCTCGTTCAACGAGCTGTACGACTTCCGGGTGTCGCTGTCCCGCTACGAGCGCGCCCGCCGCTTCGTCGGGTCGATGGGCTCGGGCCTCGCGGTGGCGCTCGTCGTGGTGGTGCTGGCGGACTGGTGGCAGCTGAACCCGGCGCTCGATTTCCCCGGACTGAGCCTCTGGCAGAAGGTCCGGATGTTGATCTTCGCCCTGCTGATCGGCTTCGCCCTGCTCTACTCCTGGCGCACCCTCTTCCACGGTCTCCTGCGCCGGGCGCGCTTCTACCAGCGGGTCCTGATCCTCGGCTCCAGCCGGGCGGCGCACGTGCTGGCCCGGGAGATGCGCGCCCACGCCGCTTCGGGCTACGAGGTCGCCGGCATCCTGCCCGAGCTCCTCCCCTCCACCGAGGAGGCGCCGGTCCCCGCCTTCGATCCCGAGGAGACGGGCACGGAGGACCTCATCCTGAAGGGCGTTCACCTCGACGAGAACGAGGTCAGGCACGATGACGATCCGGAGCGACGCCAGGAGCTGATCCACCTCGCCCGGGAGCTGGGCGTCGACGAGATCGTCGCCACGCTCGCCGACCGGCGCAAGAAGCTGCCCGTCGGGGAGCTCTTGCGCTGTCGCCTGGGGGGCCTCTCGGTCCGCAGCTACGACCCGGTGTTCGAGAACGTCGCGGGGAAGATCTCGGTCGAGTCGCTGCGCCCCTCGTACCTGATCTTCGACGAGGGTTTCGCCCGCCACCCGTGGGGAGACCTGCTCAAGCGCACGATGGACTGGATGCTGGCCCTGGTGATGCTCCTGATCTTCTGGCCGGCGATGCTGATCACGGCGATCTGCGTGCGCATGAACTCGGAGGGCCCCGCGCTCTTCCAGCAGGTTCGGGTCGGGCGCGACGGCCGCCCCTTCACCCTGCTCAAGTTCCGCTCGATGTACATCGACGCCGAGAAGCGCACCGGGCCCGTCTGGGCGACCGAGGACGATCCCCGCATCACCTCGGTGGGCAAGTTCATTCGCCGCACGCGTCTCGACGAGCTGCCGCAGCTGTTCAACGTGCTCGGCGGCAGCATGTCCCTGGTCGGCCCCCGCCCCGAGCGCTCGGTCTTCGTCGACGAGCTCGCGGAGCAGATCCCCTACTTCCGCCAGCGGCACATCGTCAAGCCGGGGCTGACCGGGTGGGCGCAGATCAACTACCCGTACGGGAACACCGTCGAGGACGCCCTGCAGAAGCTCCAGTTCGACCTCTTCTACATCAAGTACCAGTCGTTCCTGTTCGACCTGTCGATCCTGTTCAACACGATCAAGATGGTGTTGCTCCGGAAGGGAACGTGAGGGGAGAGGGGTGAGCCGGTAGCTCGGAGCCCGGTCTGGCGTGGCGTTCGCCTTCGACCAACGCCACATCCGCCTTAATCCGGCCTCGTTGCGACAAATCGATCCACTAGATCGCTTTTGCCAGGGGTGGAGTGTTGATTGGGCCCGCGATGAGTTCCACCCCCGAACCCGAGCCCACCGACTCCCCCACCCTGCGCCTGGTGCGGCGAATCGTAGACGTGCAGCCGGCGGAGCTCGTCCCGCTCCTCCTGGGGGTGCTCTACTTCTTCCTGCTGCTCTCCGGGTACTACATCCTTCGCCCGATCCGCGAGTCGTTCGGGATCAGCTCCGGAACCGGCCAGCTGCCCGCGCTGATGTACGGCACCGTGGTGGCGATGGTGCTGATCAACCCGCTCTACTCCTCGCTGGTGGCGAGGGTGCCGCGCAGTCGCGTCGTCCCGCTCGTCTACCGCGGCTTCATCGTGCTGCTGCTCGGCTTCTCGTTCGGCCTGAGACTCCTCGAGGGGGATGCGATCCTCTGGACGGGGCGTGCCTTCTACGTCTTCCTCAGCGTCTTCAACTACTTCGTCGTCTCGATCTTCTGGACCGTCTTCGCCGACCTCTTCGGCCCGGACCGCGCCAAGCGCCTCTTCGGCCTGGCCGCCGTCGGGGGCAGCCTCGGCGCGATCCTCGGCAGCTCGCTCACCCGGTTCCTGGTCGAGACGCTCGGCCCTGCCAACCTCTTGATTCTTTCGTGCCTCTTCCTCGAAGGCGCGGTCCGGGCCGCACGCGCGGTGATGGGCCGCTTCAGCGCGACGGCGGCCGAGGACGCGAGCCGGTCGGGTACCCGACTCCAGGCGCGCGGGGACATCGCCCTCGGCGGCAGCATGTGGGCGGGGATGCGCGCCGCCTTCCGCTCGCCGTACCTGCTGTGCGTCAGCGCCTACGTGCTCCTCTACGGCCTCTCCTCCACCTTCGCCTACTTCTTCCAGGCCGAGGTCGTCGCGGCGGCGTCCGAGTCGGATACGGTGAGGACCAAGATCTTCGCGAACCTCGACCTGTGGGTGAGCCTCGTCACGCTCTGCTTCCAGCTCCTCGTCGCGGGGCGTCTGCTGAAGTGGTTCGGCGCGGGGATCACCCTGATCGTGCTCCCGGTGTACAGCCTGCTCGGCTTTCTGCTGCTCGCCTCGGGGTGGATCCCGGCGGGGTCCCTGCTACTCGTCTTCAGCCTCTTCCAGATCCTCCGCCGCAGCCTGGGGTACGGTATCGCGCGGCCGGCGCGCGAGGTCCTCTGGACGGTGCTCACCCCCGAGGAGAAGTACAAGGCGAAGAACCTGGTCGACCTCGCCGTGCCGCGCTTCGGGGACGTGGTGGGAGCGAAGGTGTCGGGGGGAATCCAGGCGGCCGGCCTCGGCCTCGTGGCCCTGGCCCTCACTGCCGCCCCGCTCGCTCTCCTCTGGATCGGCACGGGCCTCGCGCTCGGCGCCGGGTTCGAGCGACGCGACCCGACATCTCGCACCGAGGGCTGAGTGGCGACTACCGGGGGGCGGAGTGCTCCCGCCGGTACCGCTCGAGATGCACCGCCAGCAGCGCGACGTCGGGAGGGCGAACACCCTCTACTCGAGAGGCCGCGCCGAGGGTCCGCGGGCGAAGCGCGTCGAGCTTCTGCCGCGCTTCCACGGCC
The DNA here is from genome assembly GCA_964496575.1 of uncultured Planctomycetaceae bacterium. Taxonomy (GTDB): domain Bacteria; phylum Planctomycetota; class UBA1135; order UBA1135; genus CAZCAC01. The sequence goes on from CAZCAC010000023.1 coordinate 5,694, forward strand.
ATTCCGCTGAGGGATAGAAAGTCGAACTCGGAGGGGATCTCCCGCCCCTCCTGCCCGCGCAGCCGCTCGATGTCCTCCAGCTGGTTCTTGATGTAGCCCTCGTACTTCACGTCGGCCTCGAGCGTGTCGAGCTCGTCGACCGACAGCTCGAGCGCCCGCAGCTCCGGACGGCCGTCGACCAGCTCGCCGATCCGCACCTCCGGGCGTCGCAGGAGCTCGGCCAGCGTCTTGCCCGCCTCGCGCGTCGAGTCGAGGAGAGCGCGCGCCGCCTCGAGCCGCCGCGACTTCCCCGACCAGCTCCCGTGCTGGACCGCGGAGACGAGCCCGAGCTCGTGCCCGAGCCCGGTCAGGCGGCGATCGGCGTCGTCCTGCCGCAGGAGCAACCGGTGCTCCGCCCGGCTGGTGAACATGCGGTAAGGCTCGCTGGGATTGGTGATCACCAGGTCGTCGATCAGGACGCCGATGTACGCCTGGTGACGACCGAGCACCAGCGGCGCGCGATCCATCACCCACAGCGCCGCATTGGCGCCAGCGATGAGCCCCTGGGCGGCGGCCTCCTCGTAGCCGGAGGTGCCGTTGATCTGACCCGCCAGGTAGAGGCCGGGAAGCTCGCGAACGCAGAGGGTGTCGTCGAGCTGGTTCGGCTGGACGAAGTCGTACTCGACGGCGTAGCCGCGCTGGGCGAAGCGCGCCTCTTCCAGCCCGGGAATGGTGTGCACGAACTCCTCCTGCACCTCGAGAGGTAGCGAGGTGGAGATGCCGTTGGCGTAGATCCAGTCGCTGTCCAGCCCCTCCGGCTCGAGAAAGACCTGATGCCGATCCCGGTCGGCGAAGCGACTCACCTTGTCCTCGATCGAGGGGCAGTAGCGCGGCCCCACGCCCTGGATCGCGCCGGAGTAGATCGGCGCCCGGTGCCGGTTCGCGCGGATGATCTCGTGCGTGATCGGCCGGGTCCAGGTGATGTGGCACGGACGCTGCTCGAGGCGCGGGAACCTCGCGCGATCGGTGCTCCACGAGAACGGCACCGGACGCTCGTCCCCCACCTGGCACTCGAGCCCGTCCCACCGGATCGAGTCGGCGAGGAGCCGCGGCGGCGTCCCGGTCTTCAGCCGGCCGGTGCGCAGGCCGAGCCGCGTGAGCTCACCGGTCAGCCCCTCGCACGAGGCCTCGCCCTTCCGCCCGCCGACAGCCTGCTCCTCGCCGGTGAACATCACCGCGCGCAGGAAGGTCCCGGTGGTGAGGATGACCGCGCCGGCGCGCAGGATCCGACCATCCTCGAGCAGGACTCCCCGGACCCACGGACCTCGCTCCTCGCCGCCCCGCGCCGAGAGGTGCCCGGCGTTGACCGCCTCGACGAGCAGCCCGGCGACGCCGCCCTCCACCACCTCGAGCCCGCCGGCTCCGCGCACCTCGCCGGTGATCTCCTCGCGGTAGCGGAAGCGGTCGGACTGGCAGCGCGGCGCGCGCACCGCGGCGCCCTTGCGCGTGCCGAGCATCCGGAACTGGATCCCGGTCGCGTCGGCCACCCGTCCCATCACTCCCCCGAGGGCGTCGATCTCCTTGACCAGCTGGCCCTTGCCGAGACCGCCGATCGCCGGGTTGCAGCTCATCTCCCCGATCCTGTCGGCGCGGAAGGTGCAGAGCGCCACGGAGGCCGAGAGCCGCGTCGCGGCCAGGGCCGCCTCGATCCCGGCGTGGCCCCCCCCCACGACCACCACGTCCCACTCCGCGGCCTCGGGGCGCGGATGGGCGTGGCGGCGGTCCGGAGAGGGCTCTGAGGGGGTGGGTGAGGTCATGACGAAGTCCGGGAGGCCGGACATTCAACCCGACCGCTCCGCCGCTGGCGACCCCTATCATCTCTCGTGACTACGGGCTTTTCCGCCATCTCACTCAACCGGGCGAGGGCCGCGCGACGAAAGCGGTCTCCATGCGCTCCTGGGTTTTTCGCCACCGGGCCCGACTGAGGGTGATCTACGGGCTGCCGTTCCCCCTCCCGGCCGACGAAGCCGTCCCGGAGGAGGTGCCGGAGCCCGCCCCCCGGGCGAGGCCGAAGAAGGTCCGGCGATCGGGCCTCGAGCCGGGAATGGTGGCCCGGAGGGGGCGCTACGTGGTGATCGCCCCCATGGATCCTCCCACATTCTGAGCGCGAGAGGCGGCGGCGGTGCAACCTCGGCGGGGTTCTGGGTTAGATTGAGCTGTCTGCCCGGAGTACCCCATGAGTTTCCTCGCCACCCTGCTGCTCTTCGCCCCCCTCACCACCCCGCTGCCGGACCACCCCGTCGACCCCGGCGAACAGCTCTCCCTCGAGGAGCTGCTCGAGGTCTACCGCGGGGAGCGTGATCGGGTCCTGGAGGCCTACCGGGACAGCGTGAACATGCTGGTGGCGGACCTGGAGGCGGCCCACGAGAAGGGTTCGGGTCGCAAGTCGGCGCTGGCGGGATACCGCAAGCAGCTCCTCGACCTCGGGCCGGCGGCGGCGCCGCTGATGGTGCAGTTCCTCGACCCCGGCGTCGCACCGGCGGAGGCGGTGGAGGGACGAGCCTTCCAGGTGGCGCTGGTGCTCGAGGCGCTCCCCTCGACGCGGGCGATCACCGGGAACCTGCTCGACATCCTCGATCGGGGGAGCATCGAGGGGCGCCGCAACGCGCTCCGCGTGCTCAGCGCGAGCGACGACCCGCAGCGGGTCGGCCCCGTGCTGCGGGAGCTCTACGCCAAGAGCTCCGACAAGTACCGGGGCGAGTTGCTCGGAGCGATCGCCCGACTGGGTGGAAAGGACAACGAGGCCTTCGTCGCCACGATCCTCGCCGACGAGGATGCACGGGTGGTCACCCTCGCCCTGAAGGTGCTCGCCGAGGCGAAGATCACCGACGCCGCTCCGCGAATCCTCGAGCTGGTGCAGTCGACCTCGGCCGCCGCGAGGCAGGTGCCGCGCCTCCTCGATTACTATCGCGCCTGCCACGAGATCGTGGACGACGAGCACTGCACGGCCCTGGTCGCACTCGCGCGCTCGATGGTCAGCGATCCCGGCACGGTGGAGCTCTTGCTCGAGTTCCTGACCGAGTTCCAGGACCGCTGGAACTCCAAGGTCAAGAAGGAGTTCAAGCAGCTGTCCAGCTCCACCGATCAGCGCATCGCCGAGGCCGCCCTGATCGGCCTCGCCAAGGGCGGGGACCGCGGGGCCCGGAAGAAGCTCCTGGCGCCGTACGACGATCGGATTCAGAACAACGTGCGGCTCGCGCAGGCGTGGGAGAGCCGCGCTGATCTGCGCTATCGGATCGGCGACTACAAGAACGCCATCAAGGACTACCAGGAGGCGCTCAAGGCGGGCGAGGCGTACGGCCGGACCCAGCCCGACGTCTACGTCGGCCTGGCCCGGTGCTGCGCCCGACTGGGCAAGCTCAAGGACGCGCACGAGTGGCTGGACGACGCCCCGCTCTCGATCGTGATGCTGCGCGACCTCGCCAAGGAGCCGGTGTTCGCCGAGATGGTCGCGCATCCCAAGTACGGCAAGGTCTTCCACCTCCAGGACCAGTAGGTCGCATGCCGCCCACGGGTCTGGTCCGCGCCCCCGTCTTCCTCCAGTACGACACTCCGCCGGGGCACCCCGAGCGCCCGGAGCGGCTCCGCGCGATCCACCAGCGGGTCGAGGAGAGCGGGCTCGCCGACGAGCTGATCGAGGTGGAGGCGAGTCCGGCCGAGCTCGAGTGGATCGAACGGGTACACGACCCCCGTCACGTGGGCGTGGTGCGCTCGGCGTTCGAGAAGGGTGTCGCTTCCCTCGCCGAGGACACGCCGGTCACCGAGCACGCCTTCGACGCGGCGCTGCACGCCTGCGGTGGAGCGCTGGCCGCGATCGATACGATCGTCGAGGGGCGCTGGCACAACGCCTTCCTCGCCGCACGCCCCCCCGGACACCACGCGGAGTTCGCCGAGTCGATGGGGTTCTGCTTCTTCAACACCGTGGTCGTCTGCGCGCGCTACCTGCGGGAGCGGCACGGCCTGGAGCGGGTGGCGATCCTCGACTGGGACGTGCACCACGGCAACGGGACGCAGCACCTGACCGAGCGCGACCCGTCGATCTTCTTCGCCAGCCTGCACCAGTACCCGCACTACCCGGGTACGGGCGCGGAGGGCGAGCGCGGAGTGGGTGACGGGGAGGGCTCGGTGCTGAACTGCCCGATGCCGGCGGGCAGCGGGGACGCTGAGTACCTGGAGGCCTTCGAGGGGACCGTGCTGCCGGCGCTCGAGCGGTTTCACCCCGACTTCGTCGTCGTCTCGGCGGGGTTCGACCCGCACCACCGCGACCCCCTCTCCGACACGCGGGTGACGAAGGACGGCTTCCGGCGAATGAGCGAGGGGGTGCTCGCGGTGGCGGAGGGCTGCTGCGCCGGTCGGCTCCTGTCGTGCCTGGAGGGCGGCTACGACCTCACCGGGCTGGCGGAATCGGTGGAGGTGCACCTCTCGTGCCTCCTGGAGAAGGCGTGAACGCCACGCTTCACCACCGCGATCCGCTATCCTCCCCGGCGTGGCGCTGAGCATTCACGATCACGACCGCGACTCCGCCGGGATGACCTACGTCTACCCGGTGATCTCGCGTCGCGCCCGCGGCCTCTCGATCGGGATCAACCTGAACCCCAACAACGCCTGCAACTTCCGCTGCATCTACTGCCAGGTGCCGGGGCTCACCCGCGGCAAGGCCCCCCGGATCGACCTGGGCCTCCTCGAACGGGAGCTGCGAGAGCTCCTCGACTCGGTGGTGAATGGCGACTTCCTCGCCAGGGAGGCTCCCCCGGGCTCGAGACGGCTGAACGACATCGCCTTCTCCGGCAACGGGGAGCCGACCAGCGCGGTGGAGCTCGAGGCGGTCGCCCGGCGGGTCGGGACCCTCCTCGAGGAGTTCGAGCTCGTCGGGAAGATCAAGGTCGTCGTCATCACCAACGGCTCCCTGATCCACCGCGAGGAGGTTCGCGCGGCCCTCGAGACGCTCCGACCCCTCGGCGGCGAGGTCTGGTTCAAGCTCGACTCGGCGACCGCGGAGGGGCAGGCCGCGATCAACGGCAACACCGCCGGCATGGAGCGCACGCACCGGAACCTCGCCCTCTCCTGCGAGCTCTGCCCCACCTGGTTGCAGACGTGCGTCTTCGCCGTCGACGGGGAGCCACCGGCGGAGAGGGAACAGCTCGCCTACCTCGAGCTGCTCGACCGGGTCCGTGAGCGAGGCATCCCCTTGCGGGGAATCCAGCTCTACGGCCTCGCCCGCCCATCGTGTCAGCCGGAGGCCGAGACGCTCTCCCCGCTCCCGCCGGAGTGGCTGGAGGCGTGGGCGGAGCGGATCCGGGAGCGGGGCTTCGTGGTCGTGGTCAGCGGCTGAGGCCGGCCAGCCGCGGCGCTTCCTCTAGAAGTAGTATCCGAAGCGGAAGAGGAACTGCCACGCGTCGGCGTTGCCCTTCACGCCGCTGAGTTGCAGGTCGTGATCGAAGGTGGCTCGCGCACCCAGCCCCATCATCCAGTGATCCGCGAAGTCGAAGTCCACCCCCAGACCGGCGTAGAAGCCGATGTCGGTATCGCGGTCGGGCACGGTCGAGCCCAGGTCGCCGAAGAGCCCGTGGTAGGAGAGCACATCCGCCCCTCCGGAGATGTAGGGGCTGAACTGGCCGAGGCGGAACTCGTAGCGCGGGCCGATGTAGCCCTCGAACAGCTCCGATCGGAGAGACTCCCCGTCGACGCTCCCGGTGTCGCGACCGTAGTGACCCCCGATCTCGTAGCCCAGTCCCCCTTCCTCGGGGACGTCGGAGAACTCCAGACCGACGAGGGTCGGAGACTTGAGCGGCTTCAGGTCGGAGTCGAGCTCGGCCTTGCCGGCGTTCGCCGAGATGCGGGTCGTACCGCAGGAGCACAGGAGGAGCAGCAGGAAGGCGGCGAGGATTCTCATCGGGGTTCCTCTCGGTGGGTGGCCATCGGGTGCGCGGAGACGGACTGGAAGACCTGTAGAATCCGTGGAATCGCTCCCCGAAGGGGTGGAAATCTGTGAACAACCGGTGGGCACGGCCCTCGGCGATGTCGCCTAACTCGTTTGAGATGGAGGCCTTAGGGCCTCGCGCCGGGGCGCCCTCGCGGAGCGCACGATCGTCCCGCCGCGGAGGCCCCCCTCCCGCTTGCTAGACTCCGGGCGGAGGCATTCGGCATGGCCCGACGGATCATCGGAGTGATCGGCGCCGGAAGCTGCGACGAGGAGGTCGCGGCCCGGGCGCGGGACGTGGGTCGGCTGCTCGCGCGCGAGGACTGCGTGGTCCTGACCGGCGGCCTCGGGGGGGTCATGGAGGCGGCCGCCCGCGGCGCGCAGGAGGCGGGTGGCCTGGTGATCGGCATCCTGCCCGGCGCCCTCCCCTCCGAAGGCAACCCGTGGCTGGACATCACCATCGCCACCGGGCTGGGGGACGCACGGAACGCGGTGATCTGCAACAGCGCCGAGGCCTTCGTCGCGGTCGGCGGCGAGTACGGCACCCTCTCGGAGATCGCCTACGCCCTGAAGCGGAAGAAGCGGGTAGTCAGCCTCGGCTCGTGGAGTGACGGGCTGCCGGTCGAGCTCGCAGACACTCCGGCGGATGCGGTGAAGCGGGTGCTGGAAGAGCGTGCTGAGAAAGAACTGTGCTGATCGAGGCGATCAGCGCAGTTGCCTCTCAAGAACAGAGCAACACCGACAACCGCTGCTGAAAGCTCAAGGTCAGCGGGTCGTCGGGCCCGAGCGCCTGGAAGACCTCCAGCAGTGCCTTGCGCGGAGCGCCGTTCTCGAATTCCAGGTCGCGCATCGCCGCTCCGAGCAGCTCCTCCAGCCCCTCCTCGGTTCGACCCTCCGCGACCAGCGCGCGGCCGAGCTCGATCCGTTTGCCGACGTCGGTGGGATCGGCTTCGAGCTCCGCGCGCAGGGCCTCGGCGTCGCCCGCGCCCTCGAGCAGCTCGAGGCGGGCCGCCACCGCCTTCGCCGCCTCCGTTTCGCGTTCGGTCTCCGCGAGGGCGTCGAAGGTCTCTCGCGCACGCGCCGCCTGGCCCTCGACCAGGAGTAGCCGGGCGGTCTCGATGCGCACCGCGGCGTCGCCCGGATCTGTCGAGAGATGGGTCTCCAGAACGCGCAGCGCCTCCTCGCCTCGCCCGGCCTCCTCCAGCTTCTTCGCCTCTTCGAGGGGCCCCCCACCCGGCGCCACGTCCGAGAGGTGCGGCTCCAGGAAGGCGCGCAGCTGCGCCTCGGGGAGGGCCCCCGCGAAGGCGTCGAGGGGGCGTCCGTCCTTGAGCAGCATCACCATCGGGACGCTCTGCACCCGAAACGCCTGGGCCAGCTCCGGATTCCGATCGACGTCGATCTTGGCCAGGACGAAGCGGCCCTCCAGCTCGACGGCGAGCTTCTCCAGAAGCGGGCCGAGCACCTTGCACGGCTGGCACCACTCCGCCCAGAAGTCGACCACGACGGGGACCTGGGAAGACTTGACGACGACGTCCTGCTCGAAGTTGTCGAGGCCGACTTCGATCACGTGGGGAGAGGAGCTCATCGGTACGGGGAGGGTCGGGGGTGGTCTGGAGCCGAGCAGTGTAGCGCTTCGCCGCCGCACTGCACGAGCCGGGATCTCCCGATACGACGTCCACACTCCACCTCGGACGACGTCGACCCGGGAAGTGGGCGTCGACCCGGAAAGACTCGGGGCCGGCCCCGAGAGGCCGGCCCCGAGAGGTCGGAAAACCCTGGCCCCCTCGAGTGAGGAGACCGAGCCTATCTCACGGACAGAACTCGACGTGCAGGCCGTCGGAGTAGTTGAAGCCGAAGGGCCCACCCGCCGGGTCGCGGTACCACATCTGGAAGTTCCACTCCGAGCCGGGCGTGATCTCGCCAGCCCCACTGTTGAGCGGCGGAGCGTTGTAGTCCAGCGTCAGCTGGTACATCCCCCAGCTGTCCGCGGTCAGCGGCGGCAGGATGCGGAACACACCCACGCCCCCGGAACCGACGCAGCGAAGCCCTTCACCGAAGGGAACCGAGATCTGAGCCGGGCCGTAGTAGAAGAGGCCGAACTGACCCGGGATCGCCCCGACGGCCATCAGCGTCAGGTCGCCGGCGGCGATGCTCGTCGAGCCGCTGTAACCCATCGAAGCCCCGGGGCCGGCGGAGTTGGGATACCCATCGCAGTAGGTGACCGGCGGGTCGCCGCTGCATCCGGGATCGTTGTGAATCGTCAGCGAGGGATCACCGAAGATGATCCAGGTCCGGAACATGTCGATGCCGCTGCTGCCGGCCACGTCGATCATGTGGCAGGAGCCGGCGTACCACAGGGCGCCGAGGCTCCAGTAGGTCTCGGCGGTGAACAGGTCCACCGACTCGTCCTGGGCCCACATCGGCTCGTCCCAGTACTGGTTGATCGAGGACATGTAGGCCCCGACCGCGCCGCTGGGCTGGCCACCGCTCGTCGCGCGCAGCCAGGCCTCGCCGAAGCAAGTGCCGTAATCGAACGCGCCGTTGACGCAGGCCACGCTGTGGATGAAGGGCAGCGTGCCGACGTTGGTCAGGGCGTTGACGTTGGTGTTGCTGAAGCCGGTCGTGCCCCACGAGGTAGTCGAGCCGTGCCCGCAGTAGTTGACCATCCGGCGACCCGCGTTCAGGCCGTTCCGGATCATCGCGACCGTCCCGAAGTAGTCGTAGATCCGATCGACCTCGGTGAAGCCGTAGCCGAGCAGCTGGTTCCGGATCAGGTCCATGTGATCGTCGTCGTACTCGCCATTGTGGCCGGGGCCCTGGTTGGAGGCGATCCCCATGCCCTTGGCGTTCCAGCCCCCCGCGGCGAGCGAGTGATCCATCTGCTCGTAGGCGATCGTACGATCGACCTGCGTCTGGATCTGGGCGTTGGTGGTGCCGGAGAAGCGACCGACGAGGATGTCCGGATACTGGTCACCGGTCATCAGCGAGTAGGTGGGGTCGGATCTCCCACCCGAGTAGGTGGAGCTGGTGATCTGGGCGAGGTCACCGACCAGGAGGACGAAGGCCAGGTTGCCCTGGTTGTAGACGCCCTGGATGTAGTTCTTGATCGAGGTCGCGTTGTTCCCGATCGTCGACACGTCGACGAGCGTGGTGTTGATCCCCTTGGAGTTCTTCCAGGTGACGAACGACCCCATCGTTCCCATGAACGAGGAGTACGAGATGACCAGCATGTCCCCCACTTCGTTCATCGGCCCGTACCGCGAAGAGTTCGCGGCGTAGTTGATGAAGTGGCTGTTGTACATGCTCTCGAAGCCGTTGTCCGGGCGACTCGGCACGGTCGTGCGGTCGATCGCGTTGACCGAACCGGGCCCGACCTGCTGGACGCGGAAGACGATCTCGTCGTAGACGCGCAGGGTCTGGGTCGCCGCGTTGTACTGGAACGGGCTGACGCGCACCGTCACACCGCGCACGTCGCGCATGATGTGGGGGGCTTCCTGCGTCAGTACCTGGCCGGGTGAGAACGCGTCGGTCTGGTAGGCGCGGCCGAAGCGGTAGGGCACAGTGGCCGGATCCTGGGTCCGGGGGATCGGTCCCCGCGAGGGAGCGATCAGGACGCCGGGGATGTCGTGGTACTTGACCGACTCGACGGTCGTCGTCACGGCGGCGTGGTCGGGGATCATCACTCCGCGACCGACCAGCGGCAGCTCGGGGGCGCCGACCGTCCGGGAGAGGCCTTCTCCGTCGACGGTGAGCTTCGACCACCCCGCCAGGCCGGGAGCGGCCTCGAGCGTGTAGTCGTTCAGACCGACACTCACCAGGGTGTCCCCTGGAGTGGGATCCAGGACGGTGACCGTCACGCTGTCGTTCGCGTAGGCGGTGACGGGCAGAAGGGCGGCAGCGAAAAAGATCAGCAGGCGTTGCCGGGCCTGCCTGGGGGAACACTGCATGACAATCCTCGGGGGTGAGAGTTTGGAGCAAAGAGAGAGAGCAGGGATTCGACCGGAGAACCGAACCTCCACATATCCAGATCCGCCGATCGCCGAGAGGGCCCGTCCGCTTTTCCGGTTTTTTGGCCGCGAGAACGGCCACTGGCGCTCGCCTGACGGGGATCCTGGACCGACTTCGCTGGGGACGAGGACCGGGTGCTCCGAGGAGTACTGGGACAAGGGGGTCTCCAACCCCCGTTATCACTAGTACCCTACCACCGGAGAGTTGATCCGACAATGTGCGGAAGGACCCCTTCCAGGGGCCTCCAGGCCCCTCAGGGGGCCCCGCCGAGGACCTTCAACGCCTCCGTGACCCGCGTGCGGAGAGCGCTCATTCGCGGGTCCTCGGAAGGGTCGTCGGGCAGCGTCTCGACCAGCAGTCGGACCACCTCGTCGAGGGGCGTGGGACGCAGGTCGGGCACCGGATCGGGCCCCTTGGATACGAGAAACGACTCCACCTCGCCGCCGTCGTGCACCAGGTGGAACTGTTCCAAATCGCACCCCGGAGCGCCCCAGTAGCGCTCTTCGCCGAGCTCGCCGGCGAGCTCCTGGAAGCGCTGGTGGAGACGCGCCACCGTCCCCGGCACGAGCGGAACTTTTTCCGCGTTTCCGGTGCCCACGTAGAGTACGTCCGCCCGGTTCCAGCGCAGGTAGAACTCCCCTCGCCGGCAGGAGCGCAGCTCGAGGCCGAGGAGGTCCCCCTCCGTCTCCCCACCGGCCCGCGCGAGGTCGGGGATCTCCACGCTCACCCCTTTCGCTCGTGTCCTCACCGCTCTCGCGATCGCCTCGATCGCCGCCCGGTTCTCCGGATCGCCGGGAGGCTTCTCGGCGCGGTAGCCGAACGCGTCGCCCAGGCGCTCCTGGAGGAGGCGGATCGCATCGAAGCGCGCCATCTCGCCGAGCGGCATGCGGAAGAAGCGGTCATCGCGCTTCAGGTCCTCGACCAGCCAGGCGAGAGCCCAGCCCTCTCCCCAGTGATCCAGCAGTGTCGCCGCCGCGCGCCGCACCCGGTCGTTCTGGTCCTCGAGCAAGGGGCGAACCGCGTCCAGGTGCTGCTTCGCTCCGAGGCGCTGGAGCGCGCTGATCGACGCCTCGCGCACCTGCCCCAGGTGATCGTCCAGGAGCGCCAGGAATGATTCGAGCTCCGTAGTCGCGGCGGTCGCGGCGAGGGTCCGCGACGCGGGGCCGCGCCAGGGGAAGTCCCGATCCTCGAGCCCGCGCCAGAGGTGGACGCGAAGCGTCGGGTCGTCGAATTCGCCGAGCACCTCGACCAGGTACTGCCCCAGGCCGGCGAGACCGCGGCCGTCCTCGCCGCACTCCTCGCGGAGGCGCTTCGCCGCCGGCGCGCCCAGCCGCACCAACCGACCAGCCGCTTGCGGTCTCACCGCGACTCGCCCGGTCCGGGCCAGATCGATGTACTTCTCGATCTTCGCGGCGGTCTTCTCGTCGACGGCCCCCTCCGGATCGGCACCATCCCGCTGGCCGGTCCCGTCCTGTCGAACCGCGTACGTGGTCTCGGCCGTCGTGGAGGAAGAAAGAACCCCGATCACGAGGACCAGGGTGAGCAGTGAAACCGAACTGGCAGTTTGTCTCATTCGGGCAACGAATCGATCGACAACCGGAAGATGCTCTCGACGAACCCGTCCTCGTCCTCGACCTCACCGGAGGAGAATTCGCCTTCCAGGGTCAGCTCGGTGGGACGGAAGGTCGTCTGCCCCTCTCCGAGGGTGACCCGTACGAAGTGCTGTAGCTTGCTGGTCCCGCAACCGCAATTGTCATTGGTCAGATCGAACCAGGTCTCTCCCTCGGTCGTGCCGTTGCGCATGTAGCCGGAGATGCGGACCTGGTGTCCGTCGAGCGCCGTCACCCACTCGGGCAGCTCGTCGCCGAACTCGTACTCGACGTTGTTCAGCTTGATGATGCTGACCTCGATCACGCCGTCACCCTGCGCCAGGACGCCGAGGCCGGCGGTAGCGGTGAGGAGCGGGACGAGGAGGAGGGCGCGGAATCTCATGGTGAGATGATAGGGAATCGACATCCCTTCTAGGCGGACAGGAGCGAGCTGTCAAGAAAGGGACCCGTTCGAGCACGGTCTGCCCCCATCGGACCACCCCGTCAAACCGCAGGAGAGCCCGAGAACGTGGCTCCGGGGCGTCCTCGACCGAGCCTGCCGCCTCGGGAGCCGGAACCGCGGATTCCGGATCCACCGTGGATCGCTCCAAGTGGTCCGAGCCGATCGGCCTCACTGCTCAGCGAATGCTCGCCTCCCACGGGCGGATAGGCATCATCGGCCGCAGCCCGGTGTGAGCTCCCTGATCCCCCGGGATTCCCCGATCGGTGATCCACCACTCCGACGGGGGGCGCTCGAAGCTGCCCCCACGAACTACGCGGGAACCGCTCTCGCCCGCTCGCAGGCCGTCGGCTCCGGTGACGGGGAGATCGTAGGGGGCCCAGTGGTCTCGGCACCACTCCGACACGTTGTCCGAGAGGTGGTGTAGTCCAGAAGCGTCGGGCTCGCCGCTGTAGACGACAACCGGTGACGCGGACGGGGCAGGGAACACAGCTCTTCGCGACGGGTGGTCGGGCGGAGTCAGTCGAGCGACGTACTCCCACTGCGCCTCGGTCGGATAGTAGAGCCCCATCATCGTCAGGGGCTGCTGCTCCCACCGCTGGTTCACCACCGAGAGCGCGGCGTCAGGGGGCGTCGTCGACTCGGCGTTCGGTTGGATCCTCTGGAACTGCTCCCCGGTCATCTCGTACTTGGACAGGTAGAACGCCTCGAGGAACACGCGATGCTCCGGTGTCTCGGCGCAGCGTGCCGGGAACGGTGGGGGCGCCCCTTCTCCCGCCTCTCGGAGGATCTCCTCCGACGATGTGCCCATGGTGAACTCCCCGCGGGGGATCAGCACCATCACCAGACCCGTCCCGGGCCCGATGGGCAAGCGCCCGTCGAGGCCTCGGACCGGTGGCTCACCCGTGAGCAGGTGGGCGAACTCCCACAGTCCCGACTCGGGATCCGGACCCACTGGAATCAGGTCCTCGCGACGTTCCAGCACCAGGCCATTGTAGGCGGGCGTCTGATTCCGGTCGGCGATCGCGGCGATCGCGTGATCCCATTCGGTGCAGTGATCGACGAGGGATAGCTCGTGAAGCTCGAGCGCCCTCTCGCGCACCTCCGCGAGGTCCCTGGCCTCGTCCGTGAACGCCTCCTCCAGCCCCAGGCTCCGGATCTCCGCCTCCCAGTCGTCGATCCCCTCCACGACCACGGAGCGATGGAGCATCAGCCACCCCGCTCGCTCTCGCAGGAGGTTCTTCCGGCTCGCTGCGGCCGCCAGTTCGACCTTCGCCCAGCTCCGATCGAGGCACAGGCTCATCGCGACGAAACAGAGGATGACCGTGGCCAGACTCCCAGCGAAAGCGGCAGCGGCCACGCGGTGCCTTCCGGTCCATTTCCGGAGTCCGGTCAAGGAGCCGATGTCGTGAGCCGGGACCACGCGTCCATCCAGGAAGGCTCGCAGATCGGCAGCCAGCTGTCCCGCCGATTCGTGTCGGCACTCCGGATCGGGCGCCATTGCCTTGTTGCAGACCGATACCAGCTCGGCCGGAGCCCGCGGGTCGAGCAAGTGGATCGGCGCGGTCTCACCGCTCACCACATCGCGGAGCACCTTGCGCAAGCTCGAGCCCTCCTCACGCCCCCCGAAGGGAGGGCTCCCGGTGAGCAGGGTGTAGAGCATCGCCCCCAGAGCGTAGACATCGGAGTGTGGACCGACTCGCTCGACCGCGCCCAGCGCCTGCTCTGGGGGCATGTACGAAGGCGTCCCCACCACGGTTCCCTCGCGCGTCTCGAGTGGGGAGGCGGATCGCTTCGCGAGGCCGTCGTCGTAGTTGGCGTCCGAGCACCCCGTGGATCCCCGGCGAGCGAGCCCCCAGTCCACCGTGTAGACCTCGCCGTACTCACCGACCATGACGTTCGCCGGCTTGAGATCGCGGTGCACGATGCCGAGGGAGTGCGCGTGGGACACCGTCTCGCACACGCGAACCAGCACTCCGAGCGCCTTGGTCAGGTTCCACGACTCCTCCCCCCGCCGGGCCAGTTCGACGATCCGCCCGAAGCCCCTCCCGCGAACCGCGCGCATGGCGAGGAAGGGGCGGCCGTCCTCGTCCGCGCCGAGCTCGTGCACCGGTACGACGCCGGGATGATCGAGCCGACCGAGAACGCGCGCCTCCTCCAGGAACCGTTCCAGGCGCTTCGCAGCAGGGACACCGTCCTTCCCCAGCATCACCTTCACGGCCACCTCGCGTCCGAGGTTTCGGTCGTCACAGAGCAACACCGCACCCATTCCGCCGCGGCCGATCTCCCGCGAACAGCGGTAGCGAGGGGTTACTGGAATCAGTAGCTCGAGCGCGCAGTCATTCTCCGAGCGATCGTCCCGATCCGCGGTCGATCGTCCGGATTCCGGATCGATGGCGTTCCCGTACCGGCCCAGGAGCTCGGACGCGAAGTCCTCGGAGATTCCCGTCGGCCGGAGTGACGCGAGCACCTCGGTCCACTGCTCGGCCTCCACCCCGAGGGCGTGGAACATCCCGGCCCCGGTTCCTGAGAAGGTCGCCAGGTCGGCGACCTCGCCCGCGGACCGGGCCAGGAGAAACCGGCAGTACTCGAGCTCCACCTCGTCGAGCTCGAGGTTCCCCGGGGGCTCGACACTGGAAACGGCCCATTTCGGTTCCGCTTCGATTCGGTTCATCCGATTGCCGCTCATGGCGCAGTGAGGCTCCAGATCGGTCGTGCTCCGATCGACTCGGCGCCGTCGCCCCGCCGAATGCCGGGGCCAAAGGCGGCCTCCTCAGGGGTCGAGAGAAAGCTGCCTCCACGCACTGCCCCTTCGTTGTCTGCAGATCCTGTCTGACACCACTCGGCCACGTTGCCCTGGACGTCGTACAGACCGAAGCCGTTCGCCCTCCCGCCACCGACCGGCTGGTGGACGCGAATGGGGCCGTCCCGGAACCGCTCCAGGCCCCGGGGAACGAACTGCTGGTCGTCGGTGCGGTCTCGCAGGACCTCGGCCTCGAGAACGGCGCGCGGGTCGTCACCGGTCCACCACCTCGTCGTGCATCCCGCCCGTGCTGCGTACTCCCACTGCAGCTCCGTGGGCAGGGCCATTCCCATCCTCTCCGTCAGCTGCACGAAACCCGAGAAGGAGATCTGCTCCTCGGGGTGAGTGTAGCTCGTCAGGTGGAGCTTGCCGTCCGGAGACGATGCCGAGAAGTAGCTCCGAGACTCCCGGAATCGCCGGGCCTGGGCCTGGGTCATCTCGTACTTCGATACGAGGCAGGGAGCCACTTCTCGCTCCGTTCCCGGAAGCGTACCGCCGGGCACGAGTACGAAGACCATCCCCGTCTCCTCCTCGATGCACCACTGGCCGGCCGAGTCTCGCACCGGCTCCGCTCCGGTGAAGAAGGCCCAGAACTCCCACAACTCGGTCGTCGGGTCGCGCTCCAGCGGGACCAAGCCGAAGAGTAGCTCGATCCTCGTGCCATCGTACATCGGACACTCGCCGGGATCGGCGATCGACGCGGTCGCTGCCTCCCAGCGCCGCTCGATCTCCTCGTTGCGATCCCCCAGCCAGAGATCGAGGCGCTCCAGGGCACCGCGGACGGCAGCCACCGCCCCGCTTCCCTTCTCGAGTCCCTGCTGGCCGAATCTCCCCAGGTCCTTCAGCAGCCGGGTCAGGGCATCGGACTCCCACTCCTGGAGGAGGTCGTCTTGCCGACAGAGGTCATGGCGCTCGACGGACGCCGTCGCGACATCCCGAGACTTCCGAGCCTTGTCGAGGGCGCGCGACAAGGCCGTCCTTCGCCAATCCCGAGTGGTGGGATCGGTCGATGTCGGCGTCCGGGCCAGCGCCGCCTCGAGTGTCGCGATCCGCTCGTTCAGCACCCGGAGTCGGTGCATCGGGTACCACAGGAAGAGCCACCGAGCACTCTGCCCTTCCCCTCCGCCGTCGCCCGCCCGCTCGCCGATCATCTCCTCCCGCAGCGAATCCAGCCGTCCTCTAAACTCCGAGGACCTTTCGAGGAGCGTCTCCGCCCGGGTCAGCCAGCTCGCCATCCAGTCGCGATTGGAACGGACAGGGGGCCAGAGATGCTCCGCCTCGACGATCAGCTGATCCAGCTCACCGACCGATCGCAGGAGGACGAGAGCTTCCCGATCGCCGCGGCTCCGGAAAGTGGTCCAGGCGAGGATGGAGATCGCCATCGCGATGGTTCCTGCCACCAGCACAGCCGCGGCTCGATTCCGCTGCGCCCACTTGACGAACTCCGCCCGGGCTCCGACCGCGTGCGCCCGGACCACCCTTCGTTCGAGGAACGCCTGAAGGTCATCGGCGAGCTCCCCGGGGCTCGCGTAGCACTCCTCCGGAGATCGCGCCGTCGATCGTTGGACGACGGCGACCAGCTCAGCATCCGACTTGTCGCCAGCCGCGGAGAGGAGAGCATCGAGCAAGGTACCGATCGCGCGAAGATCATCGACCGGGGCGGGATCCGGTTCGCGCGCGGCGGTCGGCTCGCGAGCGCGGATGTTCGTACAGTCCTCCCTCTCCTCGAAGAGGAGCTCCCCGTCCGCGCCGGCCGCGGTCCGCCAGCTCTTCTCGTCGAGCTCCTCGCGAACGGGGATCTCCAGTCTCGACGGATCGATCGGTGGGGATGAGACGGCCCACTCCCACCCGGAGAGGACCACCTCTCCGAACTCCCCGACGACGATGCACTCGGAGTGGAGGTTTCCGTGCACGACGCCGCGCGAGTGGGCGAACTCGAGGGTCCGACAAACCTGGATCAGGGTCTCCAGGACTCGAGCGCGCGTCCAGTCGTCCTCCTTCCGCCGGACCATCTCGAGCAAGTGGGACAGCGTGCGTCCGGACGGTGGGCAGCTGGCGAGGAACAGACGTCCATCTCCGTCCGTGGCCAGCTCGTGTACCGGCATGACGCCGGGATGGTCCAGCCTCGCGGTGATCGCCGCCTCGTGCAGCAGCTGCTCGGTCGGATCGCCCCTGCTCTCGCCGGGCCGTGCCGAGGGCTCCGGAAGCAGCGCGACTCGCAGCACGACCAAGCGCTCCAGAACCTCCTCCCACGCCTCGAAGGTGGCCAGGTCGCCGGTGCGCCCGAGGAAGCGGATCGGTCGGTAGCGCCCGGTGGCCAGACCAGGTGGGTGACCCAGAACGGACGTGCGCTCGCGGCTGCGCGCGAAGCGCCGCCGGAGCCGGCGGAGCGCGACGGACTCGTCGGGATTCCGCTCGCAGAGACTCTCGAAGGCACCCGCCTCGGATCCGCCATCGGCGACGAGGTGCCGGAGGAACAGCACCGCCGCCCCGGGGAGCTCGTCCTTCGGTTCGACCATCTCTCCGGTCATGGTACGGCTCTCGATAGCCCGCCGGCTCGAGAGGGGGCAAATCCCCGCTTTCGCAAATGCGCGAAGCGATGCATGATGGGCGGAGCCGACCCTGGACCGGTCCCTACCTCATGTCGGATTCCCCGATCGACCCCACCGCTCGCGCGACCGAGCAGACTCCTGAGGAGCTGGTCTCTCGCTTCGCCCGCGGAGACGATTCCGCGCTGGGAGAGCTGGTGGAACGGGAGACCCCGCGGATCCTGAATCGCGTGCGTTCTCGAATCCCTCGGGAGCTCCGGCGTCGGATGGGTGGCAGCGACCTGCTGCAGCTCACGGCGGCCGAGCTGGTCAAGATGCGCGGGCAGTTCGAGAATCGCGGCGTGGGGGCCTTCCGGGAGATGGTCGCCACCATCACCGATCGTGCCCTGGCGACCGTGGTTCAGCGGGAGCGCGCACTCAAGCGGGATCTCGATCGCGAGCACCACCCCGAGCCGGCTGGGGACGCCAGCTCCGGCGGCACGTGGACCGATCTCGGAGGTGCCATCGACTCGCGCACTCCTTCTCGCGTGGCCCGCAATCGAGAGGCGACCCGACGGCTTCAGGAGTGCTTCGAGAGTCTCTCCGCGGAACATCGGCAGATCATCGAGCTGATCGACTATGAGTGCTGGCCGTACAGCGATGCGGCCAGCCTTCTAGGTATCGCCGACTCGACCGTTCGCAAGCGGCACAGCCGTGCGATCGCGCGACTGCGCGAGTTGATGGGAGGGGAATGAGGGCGCGGCCGGCGAGGTGCAGCCTCGTATCGGCAACACCTCGCTGGCACTCCGAGAGCGAACCCTCCGGCCATTGGTCGACAGGCCTGTCCACGAGTCAGGGAAGCCAGACCACCGCATGGCCGTTCGAGGTGTTGAAGTCGCTTCCGCAGGGGGAGTTCATGGGGTTGCGATACCAGTACTGATAGCGCTTGATGTCGCCGGCGGCGATGTTGCCCGCCGTGGTGGCGATCGCGATCGTGCTACTCGCGTTTCCGTTGGCATCGGCCTGCCGCAACTGCAGGCGCAACAAGCCCATGCCGGCACAGCGCAGGCCGTCGCCCCAGGGGAATCCCAGGCCGAAGCTGACGGGGTCCTCCGCCTGGAAGAACAGGCCGAAGTTGTCCGGCTCCGCGCTGGTGCAGATCAAGACCAGCGTATCGCTCGCGAGGCTGGCGACGCCGCTGACCGTCAGCTGAGCTGAGCCCCCGAGGTGAAGACCCCATTCGCGCACCCGGAGCCGGGGACACTCCCATCGTTGTCGTTGCCGCAGGGGCAAGGGGTACCGGACCCCGGATCACCGAAACAGTAACCGTAGCCCTGGACGAGGGCGTCGGGGTAGTGAAAACCCATGTCCACCGTTCCAGTATCCAGTCCGCCACACGAGCTCGTCGTGCCCGCGATCATCGCGCCGGTGCCGGTGTCGACGCAGGGGCTCTTCGTCGTCTGGCAGGGCGCTTGCTCGAGGTAGTAGAGGTCCTGTGCAGCGTCAACGAACAGCGGGTTCTGGTCGATGTTGCCGGTTCCTGTCCATCCCCCCTGAACGTCGCAGTAAGTGATCACGGGGTTGCTGTTCGAGTAGTAGTCCTTGATATCCGCGGTCGGCGGCGGGTTGTTCGCCACGACGACCGTGTTGGTCACCGAGGTCGCGTGTTTCGAGTTGATGAAGCAGATCCCGGCTCCCTGCTCCCCGGCATTCGCGGTGATCGTGTTGTTGACGATCTCCGTCTGGAGCGTGTCTCACCCGTCCGCGTCACAGCAGATCCCGCCACCGTAGACTCCGGACCCTTCCTCGGCGGTGTTGTGGACGATCAGGTTGTTCTCGATCCGTGGCGCGGCGTCCGACCCGACGTAAATCCCTCCGCCGTACCCGGCCAGGTTGTCGCGGATGACGTTGCCTCGGATGGTGGGATCGGCGGGAAGCGACAGGGGCTGGATGTCCCCGATCAACACCCCCCCACCCACGGAGTACGAGCTTGTCCACAAGCCACCTCCGTCCGTGATGGTGAAACCCTCGACCGTGGCACTCCTCGACACGATCTGGTCGAACTGCACCGTCGGGTCGTCGGAGCTGACCCCCTCGATCGTGGTCACCATCGGTCCGTCCCGGCTCACCAGGACGACGTCGTTCCCCCCGAACAGGATGTTCTCCTGGTACGTGCCGGGCAGGACCAGGATGGTGTCGCCCGCCTGGACGCCGGCATGGCTCAAGGCGCCCTGGATCGTGTCGAAGGGGTCGGTCGCGGTGCCCGACCCCCCGGGCGATTCGTGGCAGTCGACGTACCACGCCGTCTGGGCCTGAGCGGCCGCGGCCAGGGCGGCGGTGAGGATCGAGATGGAGAGCACTCTATGGTGGATGGAACATGTCACGACGGTCTGGTCTCCTCGTTTCTGGTGGAATTGCTGTGAGAAGATCCCGACGATCTCGCCTTCCGGGGCACCGGAGGGGACCCGGGACGAGACGATCCGCGGAGGAGCCGGCACGGCGAGCCTCCCGGAGGGACGGGGATCTTGATGTCGAGGTGGTGAATCCACCGGATCAGGTTCTCGTGACCGGCAATTCGCAGGTTCTTTCTCCGTTCTGCTCCAGCCGAGCGCGATCCTCCGCCTCGCCCCGAACCGCACCGCAAGGCAAAACGGTCCCCGGGTCACCACGATGACCCGGGCCGGCATCTCCGGGGGGGAGAGCCCCGGACCCCCCATTTGAACCCGACCCCTGGGGGTCCCCTTTCAACGTGGCGCAGGAGTCCCTTCTTCTTCTTGCCGCCAGCACTACATGACGGGAACCTGCCCGTACGAGGGCCGAAGGTGCCTCGGCTGCGCTCAATCCTCCAGGTCCGCCCTGGAGGCCTCCAGGTGGAAGATCCCCACCGCGAACCCCGCATCGTCGACGGCCCCCCCCAGGCTCATCCGCCCCTCGACCCGCATCGGCAAGAAGGGGTGGTACACCGCCAGCTCCCCCTCCACCATCACCACGTCGATCCACTCGTCCGCGTTCGGCGACCCCCCGAAGCAGCAGCTCATGAGGTCGCGCACCAGCATGAAGTCGCGCACCTCGTTCCCTTCGAGCTCACCGGGAATCATGTAGCCGACGATGGAGACGTCGCGGCCGTCGAAGCGTGTGATCCGCTCGGGGAGCGCGAGCGCCTCGAGTTCCTCCGGCTCGTACTCCTCGGGAAAGAGTACGGCATCGAGCAGGGCGTCGACGTCGAGGCCCGCGAGCGAGAGATCGCGAAAGGTGATCGGCGACGATCCGGAGTCGGCGAGGACCGAGGGCTCGTCGATCACCGCGGTGGACTCCCCCGGTTCCCGTCCCGGGTCCTCGCTGCCGTCGATCAGCGCGCCGCGCACGACCGGGGAGGCCGCTGGAGGCACTCCTTCCTCACCGCAGCCGAGCAGCAGGAGCAGGCCGAGGATCCGGATCGCGTTCGCGGCCACCACGTTCCTCAGTCCATCCGGGCCAGCGTCTCGGCCACGTCGGTGGAGTACGCCTTGAGCGCCGGCAGGACTCCCGCGATCGCGCCGATCGCCGACATGCCGAGCGGGGTCCACAGGAAGACCGGGTGCCAGAGCCACTCCTCGACGACCACGCCGGTCCGCTCGCGGATGATCGCCGCCGCGGTGGTGACGATGACGAAGTACACGGCGAAGCCGAGGAGGCTGCCCAGGAGCGCAATGCTGCTCGCCTCCAGCACGATCACCGAGAAGACGGTGCGGCGTCCCGCGCCGAGCGAGCGCAGAATGGCGAACTCCCGGCGCCGCTCGTTCATCGTGTTGTAGAGGCTGGCCAGGATCGACCCGGCGGCGACCAGGACCACGAGGTAGGCGATCACCTCGAGGACCCGGTTCATCCAGCCGAGCTTGTCGAACAGCTGCAGCAGCGAGGCCCCGATCGGCCAGGCAAAGGTCGCCTCGCGCCCCTCGAGGTTGATCTCCTCGTGCAGGGAGTGCCCGGCCCGGGAGCTCGAGAGGCGCAGCATCACCGCGCTGACCTCCTTGTGCTCGTCCTCGATCTGCTCGCCGGGTGTCGCCTCGAACTCGTGCCCGCTCCCGCGCAGCTTGTGCCCCCCCATCCGGAAGACCCCTTCGATCGGGATCCAGATCACCCGGTCGTTCGGGGAGCCGGTCGGCTCCAGCACGCCGACGACGACGTACTCCTCGTCGTGCTCATCCCCCGTTCCGTGATCGACGCCGTGGCTGGCGTGAAAGGCGGAGCCCACCGACAGCCGGCCGCGGCGAGCGACGGCGTCGCCGATCACCGCCTCCCGCCGCGCGGGATCGAAGAGCCTCCCGCCGGGGCGCAGCTGGACCCGCGCATCGCGCGCGAAGCGGAGCTCGTCGAAGATCCGCTCATCGGTGCCGACGATCCGGAAGCCGCGGTAGTTGTCCCCCACCGCGTAGGGGATCGCCAGCTCGACGCGGGGGTCGTTCCTCACCGCGAGGTAGCTCTTCCAGGGAAGGTTCCCCGGCGAGGTCTCCAGGTGGAAGACGCTGTTCAGTACCAGCTGCAGCTGGCTGCCGCGCGCTCCCAGCACGGCGTCGAATCCCTGCGAGCCCCCGGCGAAGGCCGCACGACTCTGCTCGGTGACGGCGAAGACCGCCATCACCAGCCCGGCGGCCAGGGCCACCGAGACCACGGTCACGCAGCTGGAGAGGGCGTGCTGGCGCAGGCTGCGCCGCACCATCAGGAGCGCGCTGGCGAAGGTGTCCCTCACGTCGCCCCCCCATTCGCGCCCGCGACTCCGCGGGCGAGCTCGTCCATCGACAGCCGCCGGTCGAAGCCCCCGAGCAGCGTTTCATCGTGGCTGACCAGGAGGAGGGCCGCCCCGTGCTCCCGACAGGCGCCCCGGAGCAGCTCGAGGGCCTCGCCGGCCCGCTCCGGATCGAGGCTGCCGGTCGGCTCGTCGGCGAGGACCAGCCGCGGCCGGGCGGCCAGGGCCCGCGCCAGGGCGACCCGCTGCCGCTGGCCGATGGAGAGCTGGTGCGGCCGGTGGCGCTGGTGGTCACCGAGGCCCAGCTCGACCAGGAGGTCGCTCGCCAGCCGGCGGTCGATCCCCCGCCCGAAGGCCATGCCCAGCACCACGTTCTCCAGCACCGTGTAGCCCCCGAGCAGGTGGAAGGCCTGGAAGACGTAGCCGAGACTCCGCGCCCGGAAGCAGTCGCGGTCCGCCTCGGAGAGGGCGAAGAGCTCCTGGCCGCCGAGGCGGATCGAGCCCCGGTCCGGGGTGAGGATCCCGGCGACCAGGTTCAGGAAGGTGGTCTTCCCGCAGCCGCTGCGCCCCTCGAGCGCGACCTGCTCCTCCTCCTCGAGGATGAAGGAAGGGACGTCCAGCACCTCCCGGTGGACGCCGTCGGGCCCCCGGTAGCTCTTCTTCAGTTCGGTGATCTCCAGCAACGGCATCGGGTCGGGGGCGGTCCCCGGGAATTGTAGCGGCGTGGAGGGTGGCTGTCGCGCCCGCGCCGGGGCACCCTCGGGGGGTTGGCAGCCGGGACCGAACGCGCCTGTCGGTGATTTTTTATAGGAAGATGCTTTTCTCTCACCCCTCCCCCCCCAGCGAGACGACAGGAGCGCTGAGGGCCCTCGGGCGACCCCGGGCGGGGTCGGGCCCTCGTCTCGCTTCGAGGAGAGTTACGTTCAGGTGGGGGAATCCAGTGCGCGAATCGTCGAGTCGGATCGGTAGCAGGGCCGCAGTGCGGAGAGCGAGGGGAACGTGTGGTCTCGGCCTCCTGGTCGTGCTCGGCCTCCTGCAGGGCTGCTCCGGAGGCGGAGCCCCCGGCCTCCCCGGCGGCGGCGGCGACGGCGATCCCCCGGATCCGCCGCAGGTCGACGCCAGCTACGAGCTGGGCGACGTCCTGGCCCAGGTGGAGCTCGGCGCGCCGATCACCACCCGGTTCATCCTCCGGGCCACGGTTCCCGTCCCCCCCGAGCTCTACCCGCTGGAGGAGGAGGGCGTCTCCCCCTTCGCGATTCGCGACTCCCTCGGCAACGAGGTCAACGCACAGGTGGAGATCGTCAGCCGCTACCCCGACCCCGCCGACGGCGCGGACGTCGTCGAGGTGCTCGCCTCCGTCGAGCGCCCGCCGGACTCGCACATCGGCGAGCGGCTCACCTACTCGGTGATCTGGTCCCCCAACTACCCCGTGTCCCACTACATCACCGACGACGTCCGGCAGCTGGTCGAGACTCCGGAATCGCTGATGCTGCGCACGCGTGACGTCTTCGGCCACTGGTACGAAGTGGACCTGCTCACCGACTACCGCGAAGAGGACCCCGACGACCTGGTGGTGATGCGCGACGGAACGGCGGCGCACCAGGTGCGCACCCACGAGACGATGTTCCCGCGCAACCCCACCCCCGGCTCCACCGGAACCCTGCCGCACATGATGGGGGTGCACACCTACCTGACCACCTGGCAGAGCGAGAACTTCATCTCGATCGACCTGCGCGTGCACAACGGGCACGACGGCCAGGACCAGACCACCGACCTCGACGATCCCGCGGGGACCTTCTACTTCGACGGCCTCGAGCTGGTCGCGCCGACGGGGTGGACGCTGATCCACGCCTTCCCGTGCCCGACGACCGGCACGCCCTACACCGAGGGGGAGACCGAGGTCTGGCCCCTGATCGCCAAGATCGGCGGGGGGACGCTCCACGTGATGCACCCCCAGCAGATGTTCCATCGGCGGCTGGTGCTGGCCCGCTCGGGTCACGTGAACTCGGCGCGAGTCGCCCTCGAGGAGCAGGGGCTCGGCTTCTGCCGCAAGGGGATGACCGGTGAGGGCTTCGAGCTCTTCTCGTGGTGGAACTCGCAGACCGCTCGCTACTGGCCGCAGAACCTCCCGCTGCCCGATCTCGACTACCTGGAGCCGATGACCAGCTCGCGCAACGAGCTGTACGACGACTTCGAGGAGATCCGCAACGCGCTGCGCAATGGCGTGCCCGGACCCTGGCCCGTGACCTACGGCAACGTCGGCTGGGCACACCCCTGGGGCCCCCCCTTCGGGGCGATGCACGGGGGCTCGGAGATCTACTTCTGGGACGGCGTCAAGACCGCCTGGTCCGCCTCGACCGACGGCTACCGCATGTTTCAGGCAACGCACAGGATGTACACCGAGCGCCACCCGACCGCGCTCTACGACGAGCACGGCGTGCCGCACCACCAGGAGGACTGGATCGTCGAGGGGGCGAACGGCCCGTACGTGCCGACCTGGATGTGGCTCACTCCCCAGCTCTACCTGGGAGACGCCTTCGGCTTCCACGACGTGCCGACCTTCCAGGTGGATGCAGTCGCCGCTCAGGGGCGAGCTCCCGACTACGACGAGCTCCTAGAGGACTTCGACGAGATCGACACGCAGCACCTGATCCGCTACACGCGGTCACCCAAGGTGCTCGCCTGGCTGGGGAACGACGCCCTGGCCAAGGACGACCTGATGCTCCAGGGGGAGCTGTGCCGGGCCTCCTACACGCTGCTGCCGCAGAACGAGGCCGGCAAGGCCATCATCATCGGCGCCCTCGATGCGCGTCGCTACATCGACCTCTTCCCCGGCTGGGGCTTCGACATCGACCGGGGTCACGGCTGGATCCTCGACGCCGCGGCGGCCGCCTACGCCTTCGGCGACGTGGCGTGGCGCGACGAGGTGCGCTCCTGGTACACCGACTACGTCGACCTCGTCGAGGACGGTCAGTCGACCTGCACCGGGGCGATGCAGTCCACGCCCAACGGCAACCACTTCGGGGCGCAGTACCGAGTGCTCCAGTCGATCAGCGAGTGCATCATCCAGAACGCCATCTGGGGAATGCGCACCACCGTCTTCGGTGACCACGATCCGACCACCGTCGCCCGGATCGATACGGTGCTCGCCGGCTCGACCGGCGCGATGATCTCCCCGCTGGTCTGGGACGAGGCGGGCGACGTCCCGTTCTTCTACACCGCCCTGGGACCGATGGACGACGAGCTGCCGCCCTTCTGCACCTACGTGCCCCCCGACGGGGAGGAGGGGCAGGACGGCTGGCAGACGTGGAACGTCTACGTCTTCGGCCTGTTGACCACCGGCGACGCCTACTACCTCGAGCGGGCCCGGCAGATGGCCGGAGGGACTCTCACCGTCGAGGAGATCGGGAAGGACACCCACACCGGCGAGCTGGAGACGAGGGCGGGGATGATCTCCCTGCTGCAGAGCCTGGAATAGGGAATTCCAGAAAAGCGAGTTCCTGATCCTCCCGGTGATCCGGGGATCCCATTGACGTATCGGGCGCGACTCGGTACGTACGGGGCCCTTCGTCCGGGCCCCCGGGCCGGTCCCCGCCTCACGCCGGTCTTCCCGGGTGCCCCTCGAGCAATCGGAGCGGCCCTCCCTCCCTCCCCCACCGCCGCCGCTCCAAGGAGGAGGTAGATGGCCACCACTGGGTATCGAGAGCGGGGCCGCAGCCGCGGTCCGCGCGGGAACTGTCGTGCGTACGCACAAGGCGGCCGGATCGGCGCGCTGCCGTCCGGCCTGGGCCATGTCGCAGGCCTCTTCGTCGCCGTGGCTCTGGCGAGCTGCAGCAACTCCGGGAGCCCCACCGACGTCGACGGCGAGCCGGTGGGCGGAGGCGACGTGGGAGTATCGACCGGCCCGTACGACCCCGGTACACGGATGGCGGACGTCGAGCTCGCGGCCCCCTCGCAGGCGGAGTTCTTCCTCCGGGCGACGCTGCCGGTGCCGCCGAACACCTTCCCGCGCGAGGAGGACGTCGACCTCTTCTCCTTCGTCTCTCCCGCTGAGGAGGTATTCCCCGCCCAGACCGAGATCGTCACCCGCTACTCCGTGCCCGAGGTGGGCGCGGACGTGCTGGAGGTGATCGCGCGGGTCCGGGCACCGGAGGGAACCCAGCCGGGCGATCGCCTCAAGTACGCGATCATCTGGGATCCCCACCTGCCGACCCCCCTGACCCTCTCCCCCGCGGTGGAGGAGCTGCTCGGGGACGCCGGCTCGGTGACGGCTAGCACCCGGGACGTCTTCGGCCACGTGTACACCGCCGACCTCCTCGCCAAGGTGCGCACGAGCTCGCCGGAGCTGCGGCGCTTCCGCGACGGGAACCACCTGCGACAGGTTCGCGCGCACGAGCTGCTGCTCGCCGAGAGTCCGGTCACGGGATCGCTGGGCACGCTGCCGCACCTGATGGGCATTCACTCCTACGTCACCTTCTACGACCAGGAGGAGTTCTTCGCCCTCGACCTGCGAGTGCACAACGGGGCGAGCGGACTCAGTCCCTACACGGTGCTCGACGACCCGCTGAACGACGTCTACTTCGACTCCTTCCAGCTGCGCCTGCCCGAGGGCTGGAAGGTGCTCGTCGCCTTCCGTGACCCCTACTTCGGTGATCCGATCCCCGTGGGGGGCCGCGTCGCCTGGCCGATCGTCGAGCCGCTGTCGGACGACGACCTCCACCTGATGACCGTGCAGTCGCAGTTCGAGCGGCGGCTGGTGATCGCCAAGGATGATCCCGAGACGGTCGCGCGGGCGCGAGTCGCTCTGAACGAGGAGGGGCTGGCCTTCGTACGCCCGGCCAAGGGAGCCGATCCCGGCGAGAAGTGGTCCTGGTGGAATCGGGATACCGCGCGCTACTTCCCGCAGAACCTGCGCTTCCCCGATCTCTCCTTCCTCGGCGAGGACCACGAGGTTCGCGCCGCGCTGGCGCAGCGCTACGAGGCGCACCTGGAGGCCCTGGTGGACGGCACGACCGGTCCCTGGCCGATCGTCGAGGAGGTGATGGGCTGGTGCCACCCCTGGGGCCCCGCCTTCGGCGCGATGCACGGCGGTAGCGAGATCTTCCTCTTCGACGGGCTGCGCACGGCGAGTTCCGCTTCGCTCGAGGGGTACCGGCTCCACCAGCTCAGCCAGCGGATGTACACCTGCCGCCAGGACGTCACCCTCTACGAGGCGGACGGCACGGAGAGCCGGGTCGAGAACTGGGTCCGCACGGAGCCGGACAGCATCACCTACCTCCCGGTCTGGATCTTCCTCGTGCCGTACCTCTTCCTCGGCGACCCGCACGGCTTCGGCGACGCGCCGACGTTCCAGCAGGAGGCGGTGATCGCGCAGGGGCGGGAGCCCTACTACAGCGCGCTGATGCACGAGTATCAGCCGATCGACATCCAGCACCTGGTGCGCTACACGCGTTCCTTGAAGACACTCGCCTGGCTCGGCAACGACGCGCTGGCCAAGGACGATCTCCGGATGCACGCGGAGCTGATGCGCTTCTCGTACAACCACCTGCCCCAGACCGAGGGTGGGAGCTCGATCGTGACGGGCATGTTCAGCGACATCGAGTTCGTGGCCAGCCACCTCGGCGAGGGGCTGGACGTCACCCGCGGCGAGGGGTGGCTCACCGACACGGTCGTCGCGGCGTACCGCCTGGCCGACCCGGAGTGGCGCGCGGAGGTCTACCCCTGGTTCGGGGAGATCGTCCAGCTCTTCTCGGACGGGCAGGAGAGCTGCTCGGGAGTGATCGGCTCGGTCCCCAACCACAACTGGTTCGACGCGCAGTACCGCTGCCGCCAGTCGATCAGCGCGGCGATCCTGGAGAACGGCCTGTGGGGTGTCCGCACCAGCGTCTACGCCGATCGCGATCCGGCGATGCTGGCGCAGCTGGACGAGCTCCTGCGCAAGACCTTCTACGCGATGATCTCGTCGACCTACTGGAACGACGTCGAGCACGCGCCGTACTTCCTGGTCGCCACGGGGCCCTACAACACCGACCTGCCCGGCTTCTGCGGCTACGTGCCCTCGGACGGGACGATGGGCTCGGACTCCTACCAGACGTGGTGCTCCTGCGCCTGGGGGTTCCGGCTGACCGGGGACTCGGGGTTCCTGACCCGGGCGACGGAGATGGCCGGCGGGGACCTGTGGTCCGACCTGGAGCAGGGAGGCTACGGCGAGCAGGAGAACCGGGCGGCCCTCCTGCTCCTCTGGCAGGAGATCCACGGCTACTGATCCGCCCGGAGTCGGTTTCTGCGCGTGGCGCGCAGAAACCAGGCTCGGAGGGCACTGAGGTCGGCGAGAATCGTGTTCTGAACGGTCTGTCGACCGGTCGAGTGGCGGGCGTCGGCCCGCGCTCCGAGGCAGCTCTTGATCGGCGGCGGGAGCCCTGCGATCTTCTGCGCGATGCTCCCCCGCCGACCCGCCTGGTCACGAGCCTCGCTCGTGGCGCTCTGCTTCTGCCTGGCGCTCGGGGCGGCGTGCGTCCGCACGCCGGAGCGCGACGGAGAGGGTCGCGGCGTCCTGGTCATCGCCATCGACTCCCTGCGGGCGGATCACTTCGGTCTCTACGGCTACGATCGCGAGACCACGCCGACGCTCGACGCCCTGGCCCGGGAGGGCATCTGGTTCCCGGCGACCTTCGCGGCGACGCCCGAGCTGATCCCCGCCCACGCCGGCCTCCTCACCGGCTGTGATCCGCGCATCGCCCGCCAGCCCACCCCGGAGGGTGGGGGCTTCCTGTCGCTGGGCCGCAAGTGGAAGATCCCGCCGACCGCCCCCTCGCTGGCGGTGGAGTTCCTCGCCTCCGGCTACGCGACCGCCGCCTTCGTCGACCACGCCTGGCTGGCTCCGGAATACGGCTTCCGGAGCGGATTCGAGGACTACGCTTCGTTCCAGGGAGGAGCTCCCCTCGAACCCCACGACTTCGGCGCGACGGGCATCGGCCGCGACCTCCTGAACTGGCTGGGAACGGTGGAGCGCGACCGGAGCTGGTTCGCCTACCTGAACGTCAACGACCTCGAGCGGGGCGTGCGCGGCACCAATCCGCGCTGGGACACCTTCTTCGAGCCCCGCCCCGAGCTGTCCCAGGTGCCGCCGGTCTCGCGCGCCTTGCGCGCGTACTTCGCCATTCCCCAGCGGCTGTGGCCCGGCGGTCAGCAGACCGTCGGTGAGCTGGAGGCGCGCTACGACGGCTCGCTGCGGTTGCTCGACGGCAAGCTCGCGCGATTCTTCGCCCAGCTGGACCGACTCGGTCGTCTGAAGGAGACCACCATCTGCATCGTGGGGACCTACGGCATCGGTTTCGGCGAGGCCGGGCTGTACCTCGACCACGGCACGCTCTCGGACGTGGACCTGTCGGTGCCGTGGATCCTGCGCCCGGCGGCGTCGATCGAGGTCCCGCGGAGGGTTCGCGGCGGCGGGGTGGCCAGCACCATCGACGTCGCGCCGACCCTGCTCGACCTCGCGGGGATCGCCATCCCTCTCGGCATGCACGGCCACTCCCAGCTCCCCGCGCTCGGTCGCGACGGCGGGGCGGTGCGCGAGTACGCCTACTCCTCGGGAGGGTTGAATCGCGGCTTCGCGGTGCACGACGATCGGTACAGCTATCAGTACGTCACCCCCGCCGCCAACGGCAACAGCGACCTGGTGGCCTCCTGGTACGGCCGCCCGACGATCCCTCCGGGCCACCGCCGCGAGTACCTGCGCGACCGCCGGAGCGACTCGGGGCCGGGGGACCTGACCCCTCCCGCGACCGACCCCGACCGCTCCCGTCTGCTGCGCCTCAAGGGCGAGAAGTGGTTCGAGTGGATGGAGCACGCGCGTTACGCGTTGCACGATCCGCCGTGGCTGGAGGAGCCGCTGGCGGAGGAGATCTGGTCGGAGCTGGAGGAGCGGGGGTTGATCGCGCCGAGGAGAGGGGCGCAGAGGTAGCGGAGATCGCGGCGGCCGTTAAGCACGGGGGGCGGGCGCCGCGGGGGGGGGGGGGGGGGG
>CAZCAC010000023.1:35799-69702 GCA_964496575.1 uncultured Planctomycetaceae bacterium
TTTCCGGGGGGTATCATCCCACTCTCCCCCCCCCCCCGGGGTTTCCATTGCTATTAACCGCCGCGATCTCTGCTTGCTCCGCGTCTCTTCCTACCCGAACTTGATCCCCTGCGCCAACGGCAGCTCCGTCGAGTAGTTGATCGTATTGGTCTGTCGGCGCATGTAGGCCTTCCACGAGTCCGAGCCCGACTCACGGCCGCCGCCGGTCTCCTTCTCGCCGCCGAACGCGCCACCGATCTCGGCGCCCGAGGTGCCGATGTTGACGTTGGCGATGCCGCAGTCCGAACCGGTCGCCGAGAGGAACCGCTCGGCGGAGAGGACGCTCCTGGTGAAGATCGCCGACGAGAGCCCCTGCGGGACGTCGTTGTGCTTGGCGATCGCGTCGTCGAGGTCCTTCACGGGGATGATGTAGAGGAGCGGCGCGAAGGTCTCCTCCTGCACCGTCTCGTAGTGGTTCTCGACCTTCATCACCGTCGGCACCACGAAGTTCCCGCCGGCGAGGTTGCCCTCCATCGTCGCGCGGTCGCCGCCGCAGAGCAGCTGGCCACCCTCCGCCTTCACCGCGGCGATCGCCTTCATCATGTCCTCGACCGCACCGTCGTCGATCAGCGGACCGCAGAGCGTGTTCTGGTCCATCGGATCACCGATCGGGATGTCCTGGTAGGCGCGCTGCAGGCGCGAGACGAACTCGTCCGTCAGGCTCTCGTGGATCAGGATCCGGCGCGTCGAGGTGCAGCGCTGGCCGGCGGTCCCCACCGCGCCGAACAGCGTCGCGTGCAGCGCCATGTCGATGTCCGCGTCGTCCATCACGATGATCGCGTTGTTCCCGCCCAGCTCGAGGATCGTCCGGCCGAAACGTCCCGCGACCGTCGAGGCGACGCTGCGGCCCACGTTCGTCGAGCCGGTGAAGGAGATCAGCGGCAGCCGCTTGTCGTCGAGCATCTGCTGGCCGACGTTGCGGCCCGAGCCGACCACCAGCGTCGCCAGCGCGCCGAGGCCCTCCGCCTCGAGCACCGGCCGCACCACGTTGGTCAAGCCGACGCCGCACAGCGGCACCGAGCTCGCCGGCTTCCAGACGCAGGAGTCGCCACAGATCCAGGCGAGCATCGAGTTCCAGCCCCATACCGCCATCGGGAAGTTGAAGGCGGTGATGATCCCGACCGCGCCGAGCGGGTGCCACTGCTCGCGCATCGCGTGCCCCGGGCGCTCGGAGTGCATCGACAGGCCGTAGAGCATCCGCGACTGCCCGACCGCGAAGTCGGCGATGTCGATCACTTCCTGCACCTCGCCCCAACCCTCCTGGACGATCTTGCCCATCTCCAGGGTGATCAGCCGGCCGAGCGCGTCCTTCTTCTCGCGGATCGCCTCGCCGGCCAGGCGCACGATCTCGCCGCGCTTCGGGGCGGGGATCTCGCGCAGCTTCAGGAACGCCTCGTGCGCGGCGGCGATGCAGGTCTCGTAGTCCTCGGCGGACGCCTGGCGGACCTGCGCGATCCGCTCGCCGGTCGCGGGGTTCACGCTGTCGAGAAGCTCGCCCTTGGTGTCGAGCCACTCGCCGTTGTAGGCGCCGGAGTTGACCGCTTCGATACCGAGTTCCTTGAGGAATTCCATGGGGCTTGGTGGGGTGGAGGCCGGGTGTCGGGAAATCGAGGCGTGGCAAGATACCGGGCCGCGCTCACGGTGGGAAGCCGAGGCGTGGCATTCCCACACCGCCGCTCGGCTCAGCCCTGGACCCGCTCCGCCCGGTGCCGCTCGATCCCGCCGCTCGCCGCGCTCCAGAGCCAGTAGCTGTCGTGCTCTTCGGCGCCGGGGGTACTGACCACGTGGACCCGCCCCCCCCGGTCGAGCGCGTGGATCACCACCGGGCCGAGGTAGCCGCCGGTGAGCGCGCGCAGGTCATCGAGCGCCTCGCCGACCGCCTCCTCCAGGGTCGCGCCGCGCGAGAGGGAACGGATCACCGACACGGCGGTGCCGGCGCGGATCGTCATCTCGCCGGTGTGCGTACAGGCGCAGGCGCCCCAGCGGTCGTGGGCGTAGAGGCCGGCGCCGACCACCGGCGAGTCACCCAGGCGGCCGGGGTACTTGTACGCCCACCCCGAGGTGCTGCTGCCGGCGGCGATCCTCCTCCCGGCGTCGACCGCCAGGAAGACGGTGGTGTCGCGCGCGCCGCCCGGGTGCGCCGTGGGCCAGCTGAGCGGGGCGAGCGGGGCTCCGGCGAGGTCCGCGGGAGCGTGTTCCCGGGCCCAGCGGCGGTAGCGCCGCCCGGCCTCCTCGGTGAGCAGCTCCTCGCGCTCGAAGCCGCACTCGGCCGCGAAGCGCTCCGCCCCCTCCCCGACCAGGAAGACGTGCGGCAGCTCCTCCATCACCCGCCGGGCGAGGGCGTGGACGTGCAGGATCCCGCGGACCGCCCCCACCGCGCCGGCGCGGCAGCCGGTGCCGTCGACGACCGCCGCGTCGCATTCCATCACCCCGAGCAGGTTCGGGTCGCCGCCGCGCCCGACGTGGCGGACGCGCGCGTCCGCCTCGACCGGGGCGATCCCCGCCGCGATCGCGTCGAGGGCGGAGCGCCCCGCCCGGAGCGCCTCGACCGCGGCGGGCATCCCCACCTCGCCGAGCACGTTGGCGAGCACGATTTCACCCACGGCGGTGCGGCCTCCACCGCGCCCCACCGCCGATCGCGGAAAGAAGGTTCGGCTGCCCCCTTTCCCCCGCTCCAGCCATCTCTATCCTGTTTCGCCCCATGGCCGAAAGAATCATCTACCAGGTCCAGGACCTGCGCAAGCACTACGGGCAGGACGAGATCCTCAAGGGGATCTCCCTCTCCTTCTACGAGACCGCCAAGATCGGCGTGATCGGTCGCAACGGCGCCGGGAAGTCGACGCTGCTCTCGATCATCGCCGGCGAGGACACGAAGTTCGACGGCATCGCCAAGCCGACCGGCGACGACATCAAGATCGGCTACCTCTCGCAGGAGCCGCCCCTGAACGACGACCTCGACGTGATGGGCAACCTGCGGGAGGCGATGGCCCCGTTGCTCGCGATCCACGAGCGCTACGACGAGCTCTGCCTGGACATGGAGGGGCACGAGGAGGAGTTCACGCGACTCCAGGACCAGATGGAGCACCACGACATCTGGGAGCTGGAGAGCCGGCTGGAGCAGGCGGCCACGGCGCTCTGCCTGCCGCCTCCGGACGCGGCCGTGAAGGTGCTCTCCGGTGGGGAGCGGCGCCGCGTCGCGCTGTGCAAGCTGCTGCTGGAGCAGCCCGACATCCTGCTGCTCGACGAGCCGACGAACCACCTCGACGCCACCACCGTCGAGTGGCTCGAGCTGCACCTGAAGCTGTACCCGGGGATGGTCATGCTGGTCACCCACGACCGCTACTTCCTCGACAACGTCGTCGGCTGGATGCTGGAGATCGATCGCGGCAAGGGGATCCCGTACGAGGGGAACTACACCCAGTTCCTCGAGGCGAAGCAGAAGAAGCTGAACACCCAGCGCCAGGCGGAAGCGCGCACCGAGAAGGCGTACAAGCGCGAGCTGGAGTGGGTCCGCCAGACCCCCGCCGCCCGCCGCGGCCGCGCCAAGGCTCGCCTGAACCGCTTCAAGGAGCTGCAGGAGGCGCGCGCCGGCGCGCAAGCCGAGGCGGTCGAGTTCCGCATTCCGCCGGGCCCCCGCCTCGGCGACAAGGTGCTCATCGCGCGCGGCGTGAAGAAGGCCTTCGGCGATCGCGTGCTGATGGACGACCTCGACTTCGAGGTGCGTCCCGGAGCGATCGTCGGCGTGATCGGCGCCAACGGCATGGGCAAGTCGACGTTGATGAAGATGATCATGGGCACCGAGCCCTGGGACGACGGCACCATCGACATCGGCAAGACGGTGGAGCTCAGCTACGTCGACCAGTCGCGCACGGTGCTGGACGACGACGAGTCGGTCTACGACAACATCACCGAGGGGAACGAGCAGCTGGCGTTCGACGGCAAGACGATCGACGGCCGCGCGTTCGTGGCGCGGTTCAACTTCCGCGGCGAGGATCAGCAGAAGCTGGTGGGCCACTGTTCGGGCGGGATGCGCAACCGCGTGGTGCTGGCCAAGATGCTGAAGGAGCCGGCGAACCTGGTGATCCTCGACGAGCCGACCAACGACCTCGACCTCGACACCTTGCGGGTGCTCGAGGAGGCGATCGCCGAGTACCGCGGCTCGATGATCATCGTGACGCACGACCGCTACTTCCTGAACCGGGTGGCCACGGACATCCTCGCCTTCGAAGGCGACGGCAAGGTCTTCTTCCATCGCGACGGCGACTACGAGAGCTACCACGAGTGGCGGGAAGCGAACCGCGACCGCCTCGGTCTGGCCGGGGAGTCTAAGGCCGGGAAGTACGCGAAGCTGCTGCGGGACTAGAGCACCGAGCTCGGCACGCTGATGCCGGACCCGCCTCCACGGGCCCGATTCGAAGCACCGCTCCCACTCAGCTAGGATTCCCCATTGACGGATTCGGCTACCTGGGCCACCATGACAAAGTTGGTCCAGCTCCCGATTTCGTCTCCCGACCTCTGACGAATGGCGTGTCTCGGACCCCGAGAAGGAGAGAGATCCTGAGCTTCGTTGTTTCACCCTCTTCGATCGCCTGAGCTCCTGGGACAGGGGCTCGTGGTGCGGGTTGGTGGGCAACGTCGCTCGGGACTTTTCTCCGTCGGGCGGCTAGGCGCCCCCCCACCGCCCCAGCCACTCCTCCGCCAGCTCCGGAATCACCTCAGCCGCCTTGCCGGGGAGGAAGTGGTCGGCCGGGTCGAGATTCTCCGGTTCGTCGAGGCTATTGACGAAGGTCTCCGCGCCGGAGGCGCGCGCCATCGCCAGCAGCCCCGCTGCGGGGTAGACGAAGCCGCTGGTGCCGCAGGAGAGGAAGTGCGTCGCGCCGCGCATCACGCGATCGATCTCCTCGAGGTGGTAGGGCATCTCGCCGAACCAGACCACGTCGGGGCGCATCCTCTCGTACTCGCACTTCGGGCACGGCTGGAACGCCGTGTCGTCGAGGTAGTCGAGGCCCGCCACCTCCTCCCCGCAGCGCTCGCAGCGCAGGACCGCCAGCGAACCGTGCATCGAGACCACCGTCGAGCCCGCCCGCTGGTGCAGGTCGTCGACGTTCTGACTGATCAGGGTGAAGCCGTGACCGGCGGCCAGAAGGCCCTTTTCCAGCCGCGCCAGGGCGTGGTGCGCGGGGTTGGGCTGCGCCTCTTTGACCTTGCCGCGGCGCATCTGGTAGAAGCGCCAGACCATCTCCGGCGCCGCGGCCCACGCCTCGGGGGTCGCCACCTCCTCGGCCCGGTGCCCCTCCCACAGGCCGCCCGCGCCGCGAAAGGTGTCGATTCCCGAATCGGCCGAAACCCCGGCCCCGGTCAGAACCACGACGGAGATCTTCATCGCCATAACGTACCCTGTGACCCGTCCCGACGACAGACACGCCGCCCGAGCCCACCGCGACCGCCATGAAGCTGTTCCGCCTCGTCCTCGTTCTGATCGTGCTCCTCCTCGGCCTCCCGTTCGTCATCGGCTCCTTCATGTCCTCGGAGTGGGACGTCGAGTCGAGCGTGGTGATCCCCTCCCAGCGGCTGATGGTCCACTACGTGGTCGAGGATCCCTCGCGCTGGCCGCAGTGGAACGCGCTCTGCCCGCCGGCGGAGACGATGAGGCTCTCCGGCAAGAAGCGGGGTGAGGGCGCGATCCTGACCAGCGGCGGCGACGCCGACCTTCGCTGGGAGATCACCGAGAGCGACCCGGCGAAGGGCGTGACCATCACCCGCAGCCTGGGGGGGAAGGTCCAGGGCACGGCGGAGCTCACCTACCAGGAGGTCGAGGACGGCACCGAGGTCACCTGGCGCGACCACGGTGACGTCGGCGGCAACCCGATGACCCGGCTCTTCGCCGGCGTGGTTCGCACCCGGCTGCAGGAGAACTGCGACCGCAGCATGACCGCCCTGAAGGCGCTGGTCGCGATCGTCGAGGAGGAAGAGAAGGAGCGGAAGAAGGCGGAGAACGCCGAGCCGTCGGAAGCGGAGGAGGGATAGCGCGGGCGGTTCATCCGCTCCTATGGCAGCCAGGTGATCTCGTACCCGTTCGAGGTGTTCGAGTCGGTCACCCCGACTCCGCAGGCCGGGTTGACGCTGGTGCGGAACCACCACTGGTAGCGCAGGGTCTGGCCGGGCTGGATGGTGTAGCCCATCGCGGCCGAGCGGGCGCTGATCACCGTCCCCCGCGTGCTGGCCTGCCCGCTGACGTTGGCCTGCGTCACCTTGAGTCGCGTGAGGTTCCCGCCGGCGCACTGGATGCCATCGCCCAGGTAGAGCCCCGCTCCGTCGAGGTTGCTGGTCGCCTGGAAGAACAGGCCGTAGTTGAAGGGCTCCCCGCGGGTCGCCTGGAAGAGGAGGGTGTCGTTGCCGAGGCTGGCGACCCCGCTCGCCCCCAGGCGCGCACCGGCGATGCCCATGGTGGTGGGCCAGCTGGGGACATTGGCGCAGCCGGCGCCCAGCGGGTCGGCCTGATTGTTGTCGTTGCCGCACGGACAGGGATTGCCCTGGCTGGTGTGGCCGAAGCAGTACGCCACCCCGGGCTCGCCGATGCCGGCGTCGCCGTGGACCTCCATGAAGCTGCTGGCGAACGGGGTGGTGGCCGAGTAGCCGCCGAACCAGTAGCAGCCGTTGTAGTGGAACGCCGTGCCGCCGAAGTAGTTGCCGACCTCGAAGAAGTCCTGGTCGTTCAGACCCGAACCGTCAGTGTTGGTGCCGGGTACGTTCGCGCCGGCCCAGAAGACGGTGCCACAGCCGACGCAGCAGCCGGTGCCACCCGGACCGGCCTGCAGAAGGCCGTCGGGGTCCCCCGCGAGGAGCACACCGGACAGGCCGTTCGGATCGGGGGTCAGCTGCATGAAGCCGTAGCCGAAGGAGTCCGCCGCAGCCGAGCCGTCGAAGACGCCATCGCAGTCCCCCTGCAGGTTGAACGCGCTCGTGCTGCCCAGGAGATTGATGGTCACGGTCCAGCAGGCGACGAGGACGGTCGAGGGCGCACCGGGAAGGCCGCTGAGAAAGACGCCGGCCGTCGGGGACAGCGGGGTGTACGAGCAGGCCTGATAGCACTCGTAGAAGACCGTGAGCGCGTCGATGGGTGCCACCACGCCGGTGCAGTACCCGATCTGAAAGCCATTGATGGTGTAGCCGTCGTACGCACCGATGAGCGACGTGCCGGCGTAGTTGCCACTGCCGAGGGGACCCTGGTCGATCTGCGGCGAGGAGGTGCTGGGAATGCGGCCGTCATCGTGGAAGGACTGCTGGTCCAGGGCCGTGTACCAGCCGGGCTGACAGGTGTTGTCGTAGAGCACGTCGTGCGTCCCCCTCGACGAGGTGGTCCCCCCACGCGTCCACGTCTTCGTCGCGAGGTGATAGGTACCGCCATCCCTGGCCTGGGGAGCGGGCACGAGCGTGGCGGTGTTCTGGGCGAGGGCACCGGTGCCGAGGATCGTCAGACCCGCGCCACCTAGAATCGTTCTGAGCATGGTCGTCTCCTGGTCGATTGCGAGCTGGTCACATACCCCACGGGCCCAGGACGAGACACTGCCCGCGGTGGTCTCCGCCCCGGCACTCCCGGCGACTGCTACCCGGGGGCTGGTAACGGAATGATCGCCACGAGCGGAATGTCCCAGATTTCTGCCGGAATCCTCCGCCGAGTCGACGTACAGCACCTTGTCCAGGTTGCTCCCGTGAAGCGTGATCGTGCCGGGCTCGAGTTGCCCCCGAGAGACTCGGGAAGAAACCGCGCACTCCCCACCACCTCCAGGACCCGATGCCCGGCGTGGCGGCGAGACGAGAGGCGTGGAGTGCCTCGCCTACCGGCGAGCCGAAACGTCCTCGGTCGTCCGGAAGACGTGCTGGCCCGAGCCGACGCGCTCGAAGACGGCGAACCCGGCCGCGGGCCGGAAGGAAACCCGCCGGCCATCCACCGTCACCTCGCCTCGACCTCCGGGGAGCGGCACCTCGACGCGCGCCTCCATGTTGGCGGGAATCGACAGCTTCAGCTCGAACGGCTCCCCCGGCTCGTTCACGATCGACAGGTCGATCGTCCCTCGGATCGTCGGGATCGTGGCCTGCGCCCGCTCGAGGGGTCCCGGCATCGGACGGACCAGCACCTTCCCGAAGCCGCCCTCCAGGGGCCGGACTCCCAGCAGATAGCGAGGGATGATGTTCCCGGGGACGGCGCCCCAGGCGTGGTTCCAGTCCTGGTTGGGCTTGTACCGGTCGTCCCAGGCCTCGAGGGTGATCGTCGATCCCACGCGGATCATGTTGTACCAGCTCCGGACCTCCTTCGAGGTCAGGAGGGCGAACGCCTCGTCCGCGCGGCCGGCCCGGTAGAGCCCCTCCAGCAGGTACTGAGCGCCGTACACGCTGCAGGCCATGCCGCGCGACAGGACGTGGTCGACGACGGAATCGAGGCGCTCTTGCGGCACCAGGTCGAAGGCCAGGGCCATCATGTTGGCGTGCAGCGAGGCGTGCGTGGAACCTTCGCCGTCGACGTACACGCCGCGCTCGGCATCGAACAGCTTCGCATTGAAGGCCTGGTACAGGAGCGATGCCTTCACGCGGTACGCGGCGGCATCCGCGTCCCTGCCCAGGAGCTCCGCGACCTGCTGCATCAGGTTCAGGTTCTCGAAGTGGAACGCGTTGACGACGGTATTGATCGGTTTGAAGTCAAAGCCGTCCCGCTCGCCCTTGGGCCAGTCGACGATGTCGCGCAGCCCTTCCGTGTCCAGCAGGCCGTCCTCGCGCGCGCGCCAGTCGAGGGTCTTCTCGGATCGAAGCAGCGCGTAGTGCTGCGTGAGAGACTCGATGTCGCCGGTGTACAGGTAGTCGGCCCAGGCAATCATGACGGAGTGCTGCTTCCACTCCGTCGGCCAGGTCGGGTGGTGCAGCAGGTACTCGTGGCTGTGCCGGGCCAGCGTGAACTCCCGGTCCACCGCGTAGTGCGACAGCTGGTTGATGTACGCGTCGGCCTCGTAGGGAATCCGCTCCCGGTCGCCGTCGACGTAGACGCCGCAGAAGCTGGTCGCCTTCATGCTGTACTTGCACAGCTCCCAGATCTGGTTGAGCACCTCGTCGGACGAGGTGAAGCTCGCCGCGCTCTCGTCGAAGGGGTAGTGCACCGCCACCTGTCGGATCATCGCGGGGGTGAGCTCGACCGGGCAGTTCAGGATCTCGCAGTAGCGGAACGGCAGGATCACGCCGATCTCTTCGGGGATCGGGATCGCCTTCTCACCCGTGTTGCGCCGGTCCGGGGGGAGCTCGACTCGATACCGACACCATCCCGGCTGAATCGGCTGCGAGACTTCGACGTAGCGGACCGTGCCTCCCGGGGAGCGGTTGACGCCTTCCGGTGATCCGCGCTCGGCGAGGTGGATCTCGAGGTCGGTCTCGATCGGGGAGTCCAGCTCCAGGGTGAGGGTTCCGAAAGCGACCTTGCCGAAATCGACGAAGTAGTGCCCCTCGCCGAGGGCGCGCACGACCACCGGTTCGAGGGGGCTCTGCACCAGGGGATAGCGGCTCGTCGCGTAGCCGCTCGGATCCTCCGCGAGAGTGAAGCGCTGGACCTCGGACCAGGGACTCTCCCCCGTCCGCTCGGTCCAGGTCTTGACCTGCCAGGCGTACGTTCCACCCGCCTCGAGCGGCTCGCCGGCGTACTCGACGGCGACCGATCGGCCCGATTCGACCCGGCCGCTGTCCCAGACCGGTCCGCCATCGGCGGTGACGCGTATTCGATAGCCGGTCTGGAAGTCGTTCGCCTCGGGGCTGCCCACGATCCAGGAGATCTCGGGTGCGGCGTCCAGGATCGTCGTGTCCTCCGGTCTGGCGAGCAGCTCGCACATCAAGCCGTGCGGCCGTTCTGCGACCGACCCGGGCGTCGCCAAACCCCGGCCCTCCGGCTCCGCCCTCCCGATCTCATTGCCGGTGGCGAACGGGAACAGCCGAACCGGACCGATCAGCCCCACCGGCACCGGCTGGTGACGACTCGCCCACCGCATCGCCGCTGGGTTGTCCTCCAGCGTTCTGCAGTAGTTGGAGAGAACGGTCGTCACCTTCACCTCCAGCTCGTTCGCTCCGATCTTCAGCCGGTCGGTGACGTCGTAGAGATGCTCCGCGCCCCACCAGCGGACGCCGAGAGCTTCACCGTCGAGCGACACCTCCGAGGTGCCGTGCACCACCCCGAGGCTCAGCATCCGCAGCTCCGGGTCGGCGACGTCGAGGGTGAGGCGGTAGGTGACCTCTCCGGCGAAGGCGTCGAGTCGCTCGTCGGGCGACGCACCCAGGTCGAGCAACTCGTCGAGCGTGACTCGAAAGGGGTCCCCCACGACCGGGGCGAGGAAGAGCTGCCAGGGCCCCGCCACCTCGACCCCCTTCTCCCGATCGATCTCCGGCCGGCGGACCGGGGCGCCGGAGAGCTCGGGCTCGAACACCAGGAGCAACGACTCGAGCGGGCGGAGAGCCAGGTCGAGCTCGTTTCGCCTCTCGCCGTGGGGAAACACGGTCCGTTCGCCGGTCTCCGGATCCCAGCGCCAGGGGATCCGCTCCCCGGTCGCGAAACGGGAGTGGACGCGGATCTCGTCGGTCCGGCTCTGGTTGCTGAACAGGAACAGCTCGCGCTCGCCGGCCCGGTGGTGAACCTGGAAGAGCCTCGGGTGAGGCGCCGACAGGTGGACCGGACGCCTCACGTCGAAGTCGTCCAGCATTCCGTCGACCCAGTCGATCAGCTCACCTTCGGCCGGCTCGGCGATGAGCGCCGCCCGAGCGTCGTCCTCGTCCAGGGCCGCGGCCACGGCCTCCTGGACGAAACGGTCGTTCTCCTCCCTGTCCTTCCATCCCGGCGAAGCATCCGGGATGTGGCCCACGAAGGCGATCCTCCCACCGGCCTTGGCGTACTCCTCGATGACCTTCGCCGTTCCCGGCTCCAGGGCGTGGACGCCGGCCACGACGAGGAGATCGTAGACCATCGGATCGTGCCGGATCCGGCCGTCCTCGAACGTGGCGTCCCGCAAGGCGCCTTCGCTGACGAAGTCGGCGGTGCAGCCATTCTGCTGGATCGCCTGCCAGAGGAGGTGCAGATACGGCGGCGAGTGGATGAACCCCTGGCGCTCCACGCCACTTCGCTGCCAGACGTCCGCCGTGGGGCCGAGGATGGCCACCTCCGCCCGCGGCTGCGAGGCCTGGAGCACGCCGCACAGGCGCGCGTTGTAGTCCGCCCACTCGCGAAAGTGGGGCCACCAGGGGTTGTTCTCGTTGAAGTACGTTCCGTACCGGATCCAGCCGGGGAATCCCGCCTCGGGTGGCGAGTAGTTGAACCCGTGCAGGATGGAGTGATTCACCCCGCACATCAGGTTCAGGTCGCCGGCCTGCTTGATGTACTCGAGCGTGGCCTGGAAGACGCCGTGCAGGTTGGTCATCGCCTCGCAGCCCACGAGCTTCCGGCCGGCGAGGTGCGCGCCGGAAGAGGCGTGCTTGTTCCACACGGCGTAGCGGATCTCGTCCAGGGGCAGGTGCGCCTTCCTCCGGAAGAAGAGCCAGGTGTCCCCCTCGGGGATGTCGGGGATCGTGTACCCCGAGAGCATGTCCATCAGCCCCGGGCTGCCGTAGGCCTGGTAGCGGCTCAGCACGCCATTCTCGTGACACCAGGCGTGAAACACCTCGATGAAGCGTTCGTGGAACAGCTCGACGAACGTCTTGTTGAAGTCGTAGCGCACGCGCCGGACCTCGTCGGCGAATCCCTCGTCCTCGGGGAGCGGGTCCTCGTACCCCGTGTGGGGATCGTAGAGGGCGAATGGCAGCCACGGCTCCAGGCGGTAGCCACGCCGCCGGTGGAACTGCTCGGGGAAGTCGGTGGTCCAGTTGGCGCCGGAAAGCTCGATGCTGTCGCAGAACATCGCGCGGAGTCCATCGCCGAGCCGACCGCCCAGGGCAGGCCCCAGCGCGGAGGACATCCGGCGCAGGTAGCGCTCCACCGCGGCGCTGTTCAGGTGGTCGAGAACCTGCCCGTCCGATCCCGGCGCGCCGTGGACCACGGCCGTGAAGGACTCCCGCCACATTCCCGCGTGGAGGGTGTGCTCACCGGGCGGGATCTCGAGCTCGACGGTTCCGTCCGGCGCCACCCGGTCCATCACGTCGACGCAGTCACCGATGCCCGTGGCGTTCCGGGGCACCAGCCGCAGGTAGACCAGCCGCGGATCCGCGGCACCCTCCACGACATTCCGGACCTTCGGCGGCTTCGTGATCTCCTCGAGTCGGGCCTCGAAGACCGTGGGCCCCTCGATCGTCGTGCGGCTCACTCCGATGGCCTGGATCGTCTCCCCCGACTCGAGGAACCGGCCGCCGAAGGGCCACCCCGAGCCCACGATCATGTCGGCGAGCATCCCCCGCTCCCGGGCTCCTCGCGCCGCGACTCCGGCCATCCGGTTCCACTCCGGGCTCAACCACTCGAGCGCCTCGGCGCCGGTCGCGGAAGCACCGTCGGGCATGGCGATGGGGTTGATCTCCACGCCGCCGATCCCGGCCGCGGCCAGGATGTCGAGCTCGCGGAGGAGCTCCCTCTCGGTGACGCAGTCCCCGTTCCACCACCAGCGCACGAAAGGTCGTGCCTCGGCCGGCGGATCGCGGAAGGCCTCGTACAGCTCGTCCTCCACGGCGGGTGCCACGGCGACCGACAGGGAGAGCGCGGGCGTGAGGAGGATTGCCGGTAGGGACTCGAACATGGCTCTGGCGTCTTTCCTCGAGGGGAATCGACCGGACGGCCGCGCTCGCCGCGTCCACATTTCTGGAGGACGAGGCGCCCGCGGAAGCTGGCTGGCGATTCTAACCGAGCTTCCGTCGAGCTCGAAGTCGGAAGGCGGTGGCGAAGTACGAGGAGTTCGAGGGCAACGTCGCCTTCGTCGGCACCAAGGACTTCTTCCGCCCCAAGGAGGTCTCCCCGTCGGGTCAGGCCTACCACTGGAACGGCAACGCGGAGACCTTCTGCCTGATCGGCAACGGCATGGCCGAGGCCATGACCGGGTTGGTGGCGAAGAGAGAATAGCTGCGAGCGGCGCTGTCGCTACGCCTCTCTCTCCGAGGGCAGCTGCACGGGAGGGTTCTTCTTGCGCAGTCGCGTGTTCAGGAACTCGACGGCGAGCGAGAAGCCCATGGCGAAGTAGATGTAGCCCTTCTCGATGTGCTTGCCGACTCCCTCCGCGGTGAGCATCACGCCGATCAAGATCAGGAAGGAGAGCGCGAGCATCTTCATCGTCGGATGTCTCTCGATGAAACGGCTGACCCCTTCCGCGAAGACCATCATCACGATGATGGCGATGACGATCGCAGCCACCATCACGGTGATGTGCTCGGCCATGCCCACGGCCGTGATCACCGAGTCGAGCGAGAAGATGATGTCGAGCAGACCGATCTGCACGATCACCACCATGTAGGAGCTCGCCCGGCGACGTACCTCGTGGGATTCCCGGCCACCCTCGAGCTCGTCGTGGATCTCGTACGTCGCCTTGCCGATCAGGAAGAGACCTCCGACGAGCAGGATCAGATCGCGCCCCGAGAACTGGTGTCCGAACACGGCGAAGAACGGCTCCGTCAGGCGCATCACCCAGCCGATCCCGAGGAGGAGACCGATGCGCATGAACATGGCGAGGAGCAGCCCGATCCTGCGCGCGGATTGCTGTTGTTCCGGAGGAAGCTTGCTGGACAGGATCGACAGGAACACGAGGTTGTCGATCCCGAGCACGACCTCGAGCAAGGTCAAGGTCAGCAGAGCGAGCAGGTTCTCCGAGGTCCAGAGACCCTCGAAGCTGAAGAGGCCTTCGCTGAGAAGCAGCAGTTCCATGGCGCGGCGGGCGAGGTTTGTCGAGAGGAGCGGGGAGGTTAGCGAGCCCGAGGGCGCACCGCCAAGCCCGAGATCAGGGAGAAACTCGAACGGCGAGGCCGTCAGGGGAGTCGGGCCGGAGGCGACTCGGGTAGCACCCGGGGCGCCACGTCCTTATGCTCCCGTACATGACGATGCTGTTCCCCGTCCGGCCCACTGCCGTCGTCCTCCTGAGCCTTCTTCCGATGCCGGGGATCGCGCTCGAACGTTCGACCGAGGCCCCCAACATCGTCCTGATCATCTCGGACGACCAGGCCTGGACCGACTACGGCTTCATGGGGCACGAGACGATCCGGACGCCGCGGATCGACACGCTCGCTTCCGAGAGCGCGACCTTTAGGCGCGGCTACGTGCCGACAGCCCTCTGCCGGCCC
The DNA here is from genome assembly GCA_964496575.1 of uncultured Planctomycetaceae bacterium. GTDB lineage: Bacteria > Planctomycetota > UBA1135 > UBA1135 > CAZCAC01. The sequence goes on from CAZCAC010000023.1 coordinate 50,110, forward strand.
TCGCTCATGACCCTCGCGACGGGGCTGTACGCGCACCAGCACCGGACCACCGGCAACGATCCGGCCAGGACCCCGGCCAACGCGCGGCACGCCGAGGAGTCGGGCCAGCCGGCCCGCGAGAGGCTCATCGCGCACGTGGACCGGGTCCCCACTCTCCCCCGGCTGCTCGACTCCCTCGGCTACCTGAGCTTCCAGAGCGGCAAGTGGTGGGAGGGCGGCTACCGGCGCGGCGGGTTCACGCACGGCATGACCCGCGGCTATCCCGAAAAGGGTGGTCGCCACGGCGACGACGGCTTGAAGATCGGCCGGGAGGGACTGGCACCGGTCTACGACTTCATCGATCTGGCCATCGAGCAGGAGAAGCCGTTCTTCCTGTGGTACGCCCCGTTCCTGCCGCACACGCCGCACGACCCGCCGGAGCGGCTCCTCGAGAAGTACCGCGCCGCGGAGCGCCCCGCCGCCGTCGCCCGGTACTACGCGATGTGCGAGTGGTTCGACGAGACCTGCGGCGAGCTGCTCGACCGGCTGGATAAGAAGGGCCTTCGCGAGATCACGCTGGTCGTCTACGTCACCGACAACGGCTGGATCCAGCACCCCCGGGGCGGCTACGGGCCGCAGTCCAAGCGCAGCCCCTACGAGGGCGGTGTCCGGACGCCGATCCTCTTCCGCTGGCCCGGGGTGATCGGACCCTCCGAACGGCCGGAGCTCTGCAGCAGCATCGACATCGTGCCGACGATCCTCGCCGCGGCGGGTGCCGTTGTTCCCGCAGAGCTCCCCGGGCTAGATCTCCTGCCGGCGATTCGCGATGGCGAGGCGATCGAGCGCACGATCCTCTTCGGCGAGGCGTTCGCTCACGACATCGCCGACATCGAGCGACCGGAAGCCTCGCTGCTCCACCGCTGGGCGATCGAGGGCGACTGGAAGCTGGTGCTCACCTACGATGGCCGGCGAGGAGAGATGAAGTACCCCCCCACCGACTTCGCGCCGTTGCTCTTCGACTTGAAGAGCGATTCAGAGGAGCGGGTCGACCTGGCTGCGGAGGAAGCGGGCCGGGTCCAGCGACTCACCGAACGGATCGACGGCTGGTGGCCCGCCGCGCCACGCCGGCACGGGGTCGCCCCGGCCGAGGGGGACCGGGACCGTCGAGAGAGATCACCGCGATAGCGCCTGACCACCGGAAGCCTGCCATGCCGATCCGATTCGTTCCTCCCCTGGTGATGCTCATCCTGTGCCTGCCGGCCATCGCCCGGCCCGTCGAGAAGCCGAACATCCTGCTCGTCTACCTCGATGATTTCGGCTGGAAGGACACCGGTTACATGGGCTCCGATTTCTACGAGACCCCGCACCTCGACGAGCTGGCGCGGGAGGGCATGGTCTTCACCGACGCCTACTCGTGCGCCGCCAACTGCGCCCCCGCCCGCGCTTGCCTGCTCTCCGGCCAGTACACCCCTCGGCACGAGGTGTTCAACGTGGGGATTCGCCCGCGCGGGAAGGCGGAACACCGGCGCTTGCTGCACGTGTCGGGCACGGAGACCCTTCGTCCCGACATCGTGACCTGGGCGGAAGCGCTCCAGGCAGCCGGCTACGCGACGGGCATGTTCGGCAAATGGCACCTGGGGACCAGTCCGGCGGAGCAGGGTTTCGACACCGCGGTCGACCACCGCGAGCTACCCGGGTTCAAGGGGCACCGCGGACCCGACGACACCTACCTGACCGACGTCCTGACGGAACACACGATCGGTTTCATCCGGGAGCACCGTGGCGAGCCGTGGTGCGCCTACCTGGCCCACTTCGCCGTACACACGCCGTTGCAGCCGAAGAAGGAGCTGCTGCCCAGGTACGAGCAGAAGAAGCCGGGCGAGCTCCACGACCACGTGGTCATGGCCACCATGATCCAGGCGGTCGACGACGGCGTGGGACGGATCATCGCGGCGCTCGACGAGCTCGAGCTGCGCGAGAAGACCGTCGTCGTCTTCTTCTCCGACAATGGAGGCTACGGGCCGGCGACCGACATGGATCCCCTGTGGGGGTACAAGGGCACGTACTACGAGGGCGGGATCCGCGTCCCCTTCTTCGTCCACTGGCCCGGAGTCGTCCGAGGTGGGCAGCAGAGCGAGGAGCCGATCACCGGCGTGGACCTCTATCCCACCCTGCTCGAGATCGCCGGGGCGGAGACTCCCGACCAGCCGCTCGACGGCCGCAGCCTGCTGCCGCTGTGGACGGGCGAGACGAAGAGCTTCGGAGAGCGCGCGCTCTTCTGGCACTTCCCCGCCTACCTGCAGAAGTACAAGGTCCACTCCGAGCAGCGCGACGCGCTGTTCCGCTCGCGCCCCTGCAGCGTGGTGCGGATCGGCGACTACAAGCTGCACGAGTACTTCGAGGACGGCGGCCTCGAGCTCTACGACCTGCGCGAGGACATCCGCGAGCGGAAGAACCTGGCCGAGTCGATGCCGGAGAAGCGCGAGGAGCTGCACCGCGTCCTGAAGGCGTGGCGCGAGGAGATCGGCGCCCCGGTCCCCACCGAGCCGAACCCGAAGTTCGATCCCGGGGCGGAGGCCGCCGCCCTGCGGCGGATCGCGGAGAAGGATCGCCGCGAGCAGAGCCGGTAGGGAACCGAGCCGCGTCCCCTACCGGATCGGCGCGCCGCCCAGGACCGCCGCGCGAACGACGACCGGGCCGAACAGGCCGGAGGGGAGCAACTCCATGTTCGCGCGGAACTTGCTCTTCAGGTTGGTGCGCGCGTGGACACCGGCCTCGGGAGAGCGGAGGTCGCCGACGATGCGGTTGTGCCAGAGGTTGGTGACCTCGACCTCGAGCCGGTTGGCTCCGGCCCGCAGCTTCCCGGTCACGTCGACTCGGTACGGCGCGTGCCAGAGGACGCCGATCGGCTCGCCGTTCAGCTGAACCTCCGCGATCTCGGCCACCGTCCCCAGGTCCAGCTCGAGGGCCAGCCCGGGGCCCACGTGTGACTCCGGTACGTTCACGGTCGTCGTGTAACTCGCGGTTCCGGAGAAGAAGCGCGCCCCTGCGGGCTCGAGCTCGGTCCAGCTGATGAGCTCGTCCAGCTCGAGGGAAGCCGGCGCGCCGGAGCCTTCGGGGAAGTCCAGCTTCCAGGGCCCAGGCACCTCGAGGTCGGTCGGCACCGCGCGAATCCCGACCGCCGTGGTCCGGCCGCTGGCGGTGGCGAGCTCGATCACCCCGGGCTCGCGAGCGCGCAGGCGCACGTGCGCGGAGTCGAGCGACAGCACCTCGATCCCTCGATCGATCAGGCCCGTCGCCGCTCGACCGGGATAACGGAGATCGACGATGTGGTCCTCGCCGTCTCCGGCGCGGAACACGACGAAGACCGAGGAGACCTGCGGGAGCTTCAGTGGCAGGCGGACCCAGTCGCCCTCGACGCGGTAGACCAGGCACGGCGTCACGCTGCCGTCCTCGGGATCCCAGAGGAAAGGCCTCCAGCCGGGAGTGACCCGGAACGAGCACTCGGCGAGCACCGGCTCGTTGGCGCCGTTGATCACGAAGTAAATCTCCTCGCGCGCGGTCCGGCGGTGGATGTAGTCGAGCTCGTGGCTGGCGGGAATCTCGACGATGAAGTCCGGCCGCACTCCCAGCTCGCGCAGGACGTCGCGCAGCGGAACGTCGCCGAACACACGCCCCTGCCCGTGGCGGCGCCCGCCCGCGGCGTGGCCCTCTCCGAAGAAGAGCAGGCGCGAGAGGCGACGCACCTCCTCGTCACAGCCGGGATGGCCCTCGAGGCTGTTCGCGCGCGTCGGCGGGCGGCCGACGAGCGTCGCTCCCTCGCGCACCAGCTCCTCCAGCCGGCGCAGCACCGGCAGCGCGATGTCCTCACGATCGGGCAGGGCGATCAGCCGGTACTCCATCCCGCTCGAGGTCGTCAGGCGCCCGTCGCGCACCTCCATGTCGTTCACGACGATGTCGCGGTTCACGTAGTCGAAGTCGTAGCCGGCGCCGAGGCTCTCGACGCGGTTGGGTTTCTTTCGACCGCAGTGCTGGCACTCGTCGGGATCGTGCGGCGGCGCGACCTTCGGATCGATGCGACGCGACGGCACGAGGTTCGGGGCCTGGTCGCCGTAGTAGAAGCAGACGTCCGCGACGAACCGGCCCTGCCGCAGCAGGTGGCTGCACCTCGAGAGGTACGAGAGCATCGGGCCGGCCTGCTCCCACCACGTGGAGTTGACGTTGAAGTGCTCGCCGGCGTGGTAGGCGAATCCCGGCTCGCCGGCCTCGGGCGGGTTGTGGGCGAAAGTGTGGAAGATCGGCCGGTTCAAACCCGCGCAGAAGGCGAGGTCGAAGAGCCGCTTGTACTCGTCGGGGCCGTCCCGCCAGTGGCGCCAACCGGTCAGCGCCTCGGCGGCCACGTCGCGGCGCCCGTAGATGTGCGCCGCGCTCGCCGCCTCCTTGGTGACCCAGAACTGCTTGCCGTTCCAGAACTCCCCCATCGGGATCTGCGAGACCCCGAGCGCCTCGAGCGGGCCGACGCGCGGCGCGCCGCCGTGCCCCGCCTCGGCCAGGAGGTCGATCCCCCGTCGGCCGAGGATCGTCGCCGCGCGCCCGAAGTGATTCTCGGTCATCATCCGCGAGACCAGCGCGCGGTAGTCGTGCAGGAAGCGCTCGCCGATCCCGGGTTCGGGGGTGCTCCGGCCGGCGAGGACCGGGAGATACGGCAGCGGGTCGTAGCCGTAGGCCCGCCGGAACTGGTCCGCGAACCCTGGAGTCCAGTCGGGGCGCTGCCACACCTCGAAGCTGTCCAGCATCAGGAGCTCGAGCGCCGGCAGCGCTTCGCGTCCCCGGTACAGGCGTTCCAGCATCACCTCGAGGTGACGGTCGGTCGCCGCGGCGGAGAGGTGATCGACGACGAGCCCGTCCGAGGCCGGGCTGGGGCAGACCAGCGGCTGGCTGGTCCCCGAGCAGACGAAGCGCAGGATCGTCCAGTCGCCCGGCGGAACCTCCCAGTGGAGCCGCCCCTCCTCGTCGACCCGTCCCGAGAGGTCCACCGAATCGGAAGCTGGATCCGACGATTGCCGGTGCGGAACCGCGAGCAGCGCGACCTCGGTGAACGGCGGCGCGAGCCCTTCGGGCTCCGGAGGTCTCTCGCGGAAGCTCGCGGGACCCGTGACCTCCCGCTCGGCCCAGCGGAGCTGCTTGCTCGCGTGCTCGGGCTCGATCCACGAACCACCCGCGTTCCAGCTGCTCGAGGCGACGAGCCCCACGTCGAGCCCGAGCCGTGACGCCTCGTCGAGCGCGTGGTGGATCGAGCGCAGCGATTCCGCTTCGAGGAAGGGCGGACCGACGGGAATCGTCTTCTCGGGATCGGCGAGGCTTCCGATGTCCCAGATGATCGGACCGCGGAGGCCCTTGGCGTCCATCTCCTCGAGCTCACGGGTGATCTGCTCGCGATCGACGTGCCCGTTGAGCCACGGCCAGAGGACCATCGGTCGGGCGGAGAGCGGCGGGTTCCGGAAGCGCTCCTCCGAGAGCGCCGGGGTGGGTGCCGGCGCGGGCCCCGTGGCGGCACCGAGCGCGTCGCAGCGTTCCCGCATCGCCCGGAGGGTCTCGCAGTAGGCCGGATCGCGCGCCACGTTGATGAGCTGCAGCGGGTCGCGCGCGAGGTCGTGCAGGAACTCTCCTTCCGGCAGGTGGTCCAGGTAACGGGCGTAGACGAAGCGCTCGCCCCGGACCCCTTCCCACCTGGGGATCAGCGAGTTATCGAGCAGGTGCTCGCAGAAGAACTCCTCGCGCCAGTCCGGGGCCCCTTCCCCTTCCACCAGCGGAGCGAGGCTGCGCCCCTGACAGGTCGAGGGCGCCTCGAGCCCGGCGAGGTCGACGATGGTGGCGGCGAGGTCGACGTTGAGGGCGAGCTCTCGAACGACTCGTCCACGCTGGCGCTCGTCGAGCCGCGGGTCGTGGATCACCAGGGGGACGCGGAGCGACTCCTCGTAGTGCGACCACTTGCCCGCGAACCCCCGCGAGCCCTTGTAGTAGCCGTTGTCGCCGGTGAAGATCACGACCGTATCGTCCCCGAGCCCCCGGCGCTCCACCTCGGCGAGGACCCGTCCGATCACGCGGTCGATCCCGCTGATCATCCGGTAGTACGCGCGGACGTTGCGCTCGTACTTCTCGAGCGTATCCCACCTCCAGAACCAGCGCTTCCGGTGCATCGAGTGGGTGAGGAACTCCGGGAGGCCGCTCCAGAAGTCGGTCGAGACGCGCGGCGGACGGATCTCGGCCTCGGTGTAGAGCTCGGCCTCGGGCGGCGAGAAGGGGTAGTGGTTCTCCTTGTCGGCGTCGGCGGCGTGCGGCGCGTTGAAGCTGACGGAGAGGCAGAAGGGCCGATCCGCCTCGCAACCTTCGAGGAACTCGATCGCCAGGTCTCCGGCGATATCGGTCAAGTGTCGGACCGTTCCGTCGGGGCCCTCCTTCAGGTAGGGCGTCCACTGCGGCCGGTAGAAGTCGAACATCACGCCCGGAGCCTCGCTCCCGGCCCGCACGCCGTACTTCCCGACGAAGCCGGTCCGGTACCCGGCCTTCCGCAGCACCGCGGGATAGCTCCGCTCGACGAGGCCGGCGGCGAGCGGCGGCGTCCCGAAGGTGTAGCCGTGCCGGCGCTCCCACGCCCCGGTGAAGATCGAGGCCCGGCTCGCGGCGCAGATCGGCGTCGTGACGAACGCGTTGGCGAAGCGGACCCCGTCCGCCGCGAGGCCGTCGATCACCGGCGTGCGCAGGACGGGATGCCCGGCGCACCCGAGGAAGTCGTCGCGCTGATCGTCGGTGACGAAGAGGATGATGTTCGGTCTCTCGACCTGCGTCGCGGTACCCGGGGTGCCGAGGACGGCGGCGAGCACGAACAGAAGGAGTGGGTTGTTCATGGATATGTCCAGGATACCGGACAGGGTTCAGGAATCCGGGGATTTCGTCGACTGGCCCTCTCGTTGCGAAGAAAGGCGCGCGACCCCGTGCTGCGAGATCCGTGCTACGATGTCCTCCGTCATTCGACACGACCAGAGGAGGACTCGCCTGATGAATTCAAGACTCGCCCGGGCGCTCGTCGCCATCGCCCTCTTCGTCGCCGCGCCACACGCGGTCTCCCAGTCGAGCTGGGTGTTGAACGCCAACCTGCGCTCCGACGACATCCCCCCCGGTGGGGATGGACAGCCGGGGGACCTCTTCGGAGCCTCCACCGGCCTCGGAGAGTACTTCGCGGTGCTCGGCGCCACCGCTCACGATCACACCGGATCGAAGCCGTTCTCCGGAGCGGCGTACGTGTTCCAGCGCCTCGACACGGCCTGGTACCCGGAGACGGAGCTCCTGGCCTCGGACGCCGCCGCGGGAGACCGCTTCGGCTGCGCGGTGGCGAGCGACCTCTATCAGGTCGTCGTGGGTGCGGACGCGAATCACGTGGGCGTCGGGAAGGCGTACGTGTTCACGTGGATGAGTCTCAACTGGGTCGAGACCAAGCTGGTCCCGATCGGAGGTGGAACCCTGAACGCCTTCGGCGCCGCCGTGGACGTCTTCGTGGGCGGCACCGATGAGACGATCGTCGTCGGAGCTCCGCTGGACAACTACGCCGGTGGACCGCCCGACGCGGGCTCGGCCTTCCTCTTCGAGTGGGATGGATCGAGCTGGGTCCCCCTCCCGGGGCCGCTGCGTCCCGCGGACCCGAGCATGGACAAGCAGTTCGGCGGCTCCGTCGCCGTCGAAGGGAACCTCGCGGTGGTCGGCGCGCGCGGTGACTCGGGCGAGACGGGTGCGGCCTACGTGTTCGAGAGGATCGGCGGCGTCTGGACCGAGGTCCAGAAGCTCACCGCCTCCGACGGAGTCGTCCACGACCGGTTCGGAACCTGTGTCTCCCTGTCCGGCGATCGAATCGCGGTGGGAGCACCCGGTGACGACCCGGGCCCACCCCCCGACCTCTCGAACGTGGGCTCGGTCTACGTGTTCGAGAGATCGGGAGGCACCTGGACCGAGCTCCAGAAGCTCGAGGGCGACAGCTCCTCGAACAGCTGCGGCGAGGACGTGTCGATCTCCGGCACCCGGTTGGCCTACGGAGACGAGCAGAGGATCCACATCTACCGCTGGATCGCACCGTCCACCCACTGCGTCCGGGAGACCGAGATCCAGGGGGGTCCGGCGTTCGGTGAGAAGCTCACGGTCTTCGGCGACCACGTGGTCGCGAGCGACCCCTCCCACGGCGGCGACGAGGGGATCGCCTACGTCTACTGGGGAGGGTGGGGAGCCTGTGTCCCCTATTGCTTCTGTCCGCCGTCCAGCGCGATCTGTGGCAACCCGGACGACGACGCGGGTTGCGCGAATGCCGGGGGAAGCGGCGCGTCGCTCTCCGTCCGGGGGACCACCTATCCCGACGCGCTCACCATCGACGCAGAGGGCGTCGCCCCGAACAACTTCGCCCTGTTCTTCCAGGGCCACTACCAGGTGAATGGTGGGACGGGCATCCCCTTCAACGACGGGCTCCGTTGCGCCGGAGGAGCCGTCCAGCGAATCGGTACCAAGCTCGCGAACGGCAATGGCGACGTGTCCTACGGTCCCTACGCAGGTGACCCCCAGATCTCCTCGAAGACCGACGCCGTGCCGGGCATGGGACTCCCCCGGACCTACCAGGTCTGGTACCGCGATCCGGCCGGGCCCTGCGGCACGCAGTCCAACTCCTCGAGCGCGCTCTGGGTCATCTGGTAGCAACTCCGGACTATCTCTGAACCGGCTGGCTCATCCTCCACTTCCGAGCGACCGGAAGTGAGCCTCGAGCGTGTGAGTCCCGGCCGAGGGAGCCACCATGTCGGTCGTCGCCATGGTGGTGAAGAAGGCCAGGAGCTCGCCCTGGTGTCGGTTGAAGAGTCGGACGATTCGCACCACCGACCACATCACCCACTCGGGGACGCGCGAGATCCTGGCCGGTTTGCCGAGGACCTCGAAGGCGACTGCCGCGACCTCCTCCCAGGTCAATACCTGCGGACCACCGACCTCGATCTCGATGGCTTCGCCGCCCATGGCGTCGACGCAGGCCACGGCGAGGTCGGCGCCGTGAATCGGATTGAGGCGGTTCCTACCCGTGCCGATGAGCCAGACCCTGCCCTTGCGGGCCATCTCGAAGACCTCACCCATGTCCGAGAAGTACCCGGTGGGACGCAGCACCGCGTGATCGATTCCAGAGGCCTTCAGCTCGTCGACGAAATCCTCGTGGGCAGCCACGATGTCGAGGTGCCGAAGGCCGGTCGCGTTGAACGCCGACACGTAGATGAACTCACGGACACCGGCTCGAAGGGCGGCGTCGAGCAGATTCTTGTTGCCCTGGTAGTCGACGTCCTGAAAGGTCAGCCCGTCCTTCTGCCGGGTGATCCCGACCGACGAGAAGACGCAGTCGATTCCATCACAGACTTGCTCGAGCGTCTCCGGCCGAGTGACCTCGGCCTCGACGATCTCGTCGGCCGCGCCCTGGGGGTCGCCGCTCCTTCCCGAGGAGCGGACCAGGGCGCGAACGAAGTGGCCCCGCCGCTTGAACTCCCGGGCGACGTACCCACCGAGATAGCCCGTGGCACCCGCGACCAGTACGCGTTTCATCCGGACACCTCCATCTGCTTGGTAACCGCCCGGTGCGGCCCGGAGTCGAGCCGCGTATCGAGGGCTTGAATCTTCATCTCGGCCCGGCGTTCGAAGGCGACGGACTCTCGGCCATCACCTGGACTGGAGAATAGGGGATTCGGAGGGCTTCGCCAGCGGACCGCCGAGGATCCCGCATGGCTGGACTACTCTCCGACATACACGTACCAGACGATGTCGTCCTCCTGCCCGTCGTCGTCGTGCAGGTCGCCGCCGACCGACCAGAGGACCAGGGTGCCGTCATCCTCGAACCGGAAGCGTACCGGCTCGCCGTCGAATGGACCCCGGATCTTGACGGCCCGCTCGAGAGCGACGGTGCGCCCCTCGCGCCTCGCGAGAAGAGCGATCCGGGCGAACTGCAGTTCGGTCTCGAGACCCAGGGTTCGATCGATCCAGTCCTCGAAGGGCGGCAGACATATCGGGGCCATGATCACCCACTTCGGAAACCCGGCCCTCAGGTCCTCCTCCGCGATCCGGCTCTTCAGCTCCCACGACGTGCTCGTCTGGTCGAACACCTCAAGGCCCCGCCGGCACCGCACGAGGAGCTCCAGCTGATCGAGGCCGGTCCAGGCGAACAACGCGGACTGTACGGTGTTGTGGGCTCGACCATCCCGGCTCACCGCGGCAGCGAACATCTCGTAGAGGTCGAGGCCGTACGCTCTCCGGTTCACCAACGCACGCCTCAGTGTCGCGCGGGGCGCGATTCCCTCCAGCAGCTCGTCGACGGTTTCGAGGTGACTCGCCGATGGCAACAGGAACACGACCTGCTCCAGCACCTCGAGAGCAGCTTGGCAGTGGACGCTCCAGTGGGTGAATCCGCCCAGGAACGGCGCTCCCTCGTAGAGGCCGACCACGTGAAAGGCCCCCTGCAACGCCTCGAGGGCCGCCTTCTCGTCCCCATCGGTGGCGGAGCTCAGCGCGACAATGCGCAGCACTTGCATCGCATCACGGGAGCTGGGAAGCGTCACGTTGATGGCGACGGGCAGTCCCGATTCTTCGCTCTCGGCCCTGGCCGCTTTCAGGATCAGCTGCTGGAAGTCGAACCCCGCGAGCGACCGCGCGTCGAGAACGTGCGGGATCAGGAGACTCGCACCTCGCCATGCCGCGTGCAGGTGGAAGGTGGGGAAGGACTCGGGATCACGATACGGTCGCGCGTCGGAGAGGGCGTTCTCCAGCTCGGTGGCGAGCTCGAACACATCCCGCCCTTCAGCCAGCTCCCGGTCGAGCCGGGTGGAGTACTCGCCTCCGAGCTCGACGTCCCAGAACGGCAAGCTGCTCTCCTTGATCTGCTCTAGCGAGGGGTAGCACTCCAACCCCTCCCAGCACCAGAGATCATCGTTGGACTCGGCGAGGACGGCAAGCTGTGCGAGCCACTCGGAAGCCCTCCGTCCATCGCCCAGTGCGGGAAACTCCAGCTCGTCGAGGCTGACCGGCTCGCCGGCTTCGCGGATGCGGTCCCTTTCCGTACCGAGTCGTATGGCGCTCCAGGCCTTGATGCACAGGGCGACGAGAACGAGGAGCCCGAGCCCTCCCCCGAGCGCGATGGTGAGCTTCAACATCAGCGGTCGGGGCGATCGTTGGTCCTTCTTGATGGCCATCCTCCAGGTGATCGAGACCGTTGGAGGATAGGGGATCCCGGCCAACTCGCCAACCGCGGCCGCCGCACTCGGGATACCGATCGGGGGTCGAGCCCACCGCCTCGTTCCTACCCGGGATCGGTACCGTGCACCACCTCGTTCCGCCAGAGCCGCCTCCCGACGAAGAGCGGTCGCCGGAGCAGCACCAGCACATCCTCCAGGATCGTGTACGCGCACGGCACCAGCACCAGCACCAGCCCCGTCGCCGCGCCGAGGCCGAAGAAGAGGCTGATCGCCATCGGTTGCAGGAACGCCGCCTGCCCGGTGGCGAAGAAGGTCAGCGGCGTCAGGCCGAGCATGGTGGTGATGGTGGTCAGGAGGATCGGCCGGAAGCGCAGCCGGCACGCCACCACCAGCGCCTCCATCAAGGCCACCCCCTCGCGCCGGCGCTGGTTGACGAACTCGATCAGGATCAGGGAGTCGTTCACCACCACTCCGGTCAGCGCCAGGAGACCGATCAACGACATCAGCGAGATCGAGCGGTCCATGACCACGTGGCCGATCACCACGCCGACCACCCCGAAGAGGATGATGAACATGATCACCAGCGGCTGGGTCGCCGAGCGGAAGAGCGCGCCGAGGATCAGGTAGATCACCGCCATCGAGATGAGCAGGGCGCGCCCCAGGCCCGCGAGCGACTCCTCGGTGTCCTGGGCGTCGCCCTTGTACGAGATGCGGTACCCGGGATGGCGCTCCCCGATCGCCGCGAAGCTCTCCCGCACGCCACGCGTCACCGCGTCGGCGGAGGTGACACTCTTGTCGACGTCGGCGACCACGTTCACCGCGCGCTCCCGCGACTCGCGGGTGATCCGCGAGGGGCCGTAGCCGGGGAGCAGCTCAGCCAGCTGGTCGAGCGCCACGCGGCGCCCATCGGGCAGGGTGATCCGCATCGCCTCCAGCGTCTCGAAGTCCGAGCGCAGCTCCTCGGGCAGCTTGACGACGAGCTCCACCTCGTCGCGACCGCGCCGCACCGAACCGCAGGTCGTCCCCTCGAAGGCGGCGCGCAGCTCGGTGGCGAGCCAGCTCTCGGTGATCCCCAGGACCCGGGCCTCCTCCCGTACGCGCAGGGTCAGGAGTGGCTTCCCCTGCGCGAGGTTGTCGTGGACGTCGCGCACTCCGTCGAAGCCCTCGAGCTCGGCCTGCACCTCCCTCGAGATCGCCGACAGCCGGTCGAGATCGGGACCGCGGATCCAGATGTCGATCGCCTTGCCGGTGGGCCCCGACTGCGGCTGGGCGACCTCGGTGCTCTCCACCCGCGCGGGCAGATCGACCAGGAGCCCGCGCAGCTCCTCGATCACCTGCGGCGTGGAGAGCGTGCGCTCCGACCCCTCGGCGAGCTCCACCCACAGCTGCGCGAGGTTCCGGCCGAGCACGTAGCGGTTGGTGTCGTTCGCGGAGACGCCGACCAGCACGTTGACGCTCTCCACCTCGCTGGAAGGCAGCGCCAGGACCCGCTCCTCGACCAGCGTGGCGATCCGCTCGCTCTCGTCGAGCGAGGTCCCCGCCTGCATCCGCAGGTTCACGTAGACGATCTTCGACTCGAAGTCGTCGAAGAGGTTGAAGGGCACCCACCAGGCCGCGTAGGCGGTGAGCGACGCGGCCACCCCGACGGAGAGGGTCACCGTGACGTAGCGCCAGCGCAGCGCTACTCCGAGGAACCAGAGGTAGACCGAGCGCAGCCGCCAGTACCAGTGGTCGACGCCCTCCTCCCCGTCGCGCGCCCCGGCGACCGCCGCCCGGACCTTTCCGCTCCAGTGGGCGAGGTGCGACGGCAGGACCATCACCGCCTCGAGCAGCGAGATCGCCAGGCAGAAGCTGACCACCAGCGGCAAGGGGCGCAGGAACTGGCCCGTCACGCCGGTCACCATCAGGATCGGCAGGAACGCCGCGACGCTGGTCAGGATGGTGGCGAGGACCGGCGCGGCGACCTGCCGCGTGCCCTCGATCGCCGCCTCCCGCGCCGGCATTCCCTCCTCCATCAACCGGAAGACGTTCTCCCCCACCACGATCGCGTCGTCGACGATCATCCCCAGCACGACGATCAGGGCGAACATCGTCACCATGTTCATCGACACCCCGATCGCGCCGGCGATCAGGATGCCGCCGAGGAAGGAGATCGGGATCCCCAGCGCGGTCCACAGCGCGACCCGCAGGTTGAGGAACAGGACCAGCGAGATCATCACCAGGAGCCCGCCGATCAGCGCGGAGTTGCGCATCACCCGCAGCCGGTTCTCGACGTAGATCGACAGGTCGGTATTGGTGCCCAGCGCCACCCCCGCCGGCAGGCCCGCCTCGGCCCCGGCGAGGTACTCGTGCACCTCGGCGGAGATGTCGATCGTATCGCCGCCCGGCTCCTTGTTGACCTGCAGGTGGACCGAGGGCTGGCCGTTGAAGCGCGCGCGGGTGAGATCGCGTTCGTTGGTATCGGTGAGGCGCGCCACCTCGCGGAGCAGGAGGCGCGAGCCGTCGGGGCGGGAGAGGATCGGGAGCTCCAGCAGGTCCTCGGCGGCGACCACCTCCGACTCGACGCGCAGGAGGGTGTCGCTGCGCTCGCCGGTGAGGCTGCCCAGCGGCCGATCCTGGACGACCGCCCCGACCGCCCGGCCGACGTCGGCCAGCGACAGCTCGTGCCGCTCCAGCGCCCGCGGGTCGACCTCGATCCAGATCCGCGGGTCCCGCGGTCCGGTGACCACCACCCTGGAGACGCCGTCGATCTCCTCCAGCTCGCGCCGGTGCTCCTCGGCGATCTGGCGCAGCTCCTCGCGGTCGCGCCAGCCGTAGACGTAGATCCCGATCACCGGGAACTGCGTCTTGATCTCGCGGATCAGCGAGGGCTCCACCTCGTCGGGCAGGTCGACGCGCGCGCGATTGACTCCCGCCCGGACGTCGTCGAGGAAGTCGGAGATCTCCGTGTGCCGTCCCGTGGACAGGGTGATCGTGCTGATCCCCTCCACCGACGAGCTGGTCATCTCCTCGAGGCCGTCGAGGTGGAAGAGCTGATCCTCCAGCGGCATGGTGATCAGCCGCTCGACGTCCTCCGGCGAGCTGCCGCCGTAGTAGGTGCGCACCTCCACCGTCTGCATCGAGAAGACGGGGAAGACCTCGCGCGGCATGCGCAGGTAGACGAGTACGCCGGCGAGACACAGGGTGAGCGCGGCGAGGTTGACCGCCACCGAGTTGTCGACCGAGGCGCGGGCGAGGAAGCGCAGCACGGCGCTACTCCTCCCCGGGGGAGTCGAGGCGCGTGCAGACCTCGCCCCCGACGAGGCGTCCGAGCGGTCCGGTGACCAGGAGCTCCCCGGCGACGAGGCCGCTCTCGATCAGGAAGCCGCCCTCGACCCGCGGGCCGAGCCGTAGCTCGCGCGCCCCGATCCGCTCGGGGCCCGCCCCGTCCACGTCGGGGCTCTCGCAGACGAACGCGACCGCCCGCCCCTCCTTCCAGAGGAACTCGTCGCGGCCGATCACCAGCGCGCCCTTCTCCTCGCGCACCGCCACACGAACCTCGACCAGCTGTCCGGGGCGGAGCGGCGGGAGCTCGGCGGCGTCGTCACCGTCCACCCCGTTCGCGCTCGCGGTCTCCGGCGGGAGGGGGTCGAGCTCCACCTCCACGGGAACGCTGCGCAGCTGTGGGTCGGCCTCGATGCCGATGCCGACGACGCGACCGCTGAAGAGTTCACCGGGACGGGACGAAGAGCTCACCGTCGCGCGCTGCCCCGGGCGCAAGAGGGCGAGCTCGCGCTCGGGTACTGGGATCCGCGCCCGCAGCACCGAGACGTCGACGAGGCTCGCGATCGGAGCGCCGGGCACCAGGTAGCTGCCCAGCGCCGGACCGATCTCGGTCAGGACCCCGTCGAAGGGGGCGGTGATCCGGACTCGCTCGCGCCGCTCGCGGGCCAGCGCGAGGCGCGCCTCCCCCTCGGCGATCCGCCGTCCCGCGAGCCCGATCTGCACCGTCGCCTGGCGAACGCGCCCCTCCGCGCTGTCGAGCTCCTGGGCGGCGCGAGTGCGCGCGCGGACCGCGGCGTCGAGCTGACTCCGCGAGACGTCGAGGCTCTCGGAGAGGGAGCGCAGGCGCTCCTCCTCGCGGCGGGCGAGCTCGTGGCTCTCCCTGAACAGGACCAGCCCCGAGGCGGCGAACTCCCCCTCGACCTCGGCCGCCTCGAGGGTCGCGCGCGCGGCCGCCAGCGCGGCCTCGGCGACGCGGACCTCCTCGTCGAGCAGGTCGGGGTCGAGCGCGACCAGGAGCGTCCCCGCGGTCACCACCTCCCCCACGCGCCACGGCTCGAGCACGCTGGCCACCGCCCCGCCCACCTCCGGCGCGAGGACCGCCTCGCGGCGCGGGCGCAGGGTCCCGAACCCCTCGACCTCGACCGCGACCGGGCGGGGGACGAGCGTCCGCACCCGCACCGGCACCGGGCCCAGCTCCCGCGTGGGCCGGCGGGAGGGGCGGGGGCGGTTCGATTCGAGGAGCTGGAACCCGGCGGCGAAGAGGCCGATCAGGATCAGGATGGCGAGCAGACTCCAGAGGGCGCGGCGCATGGGGATCGCCTCCGGTGGGCGCGGGAACCGGGGCGGGGAGAAGATAGCACTTCCCCGGGGCGGGGGAATCGCCCGGGGACACTTCCCCGCGGCGGGCCCTCCGGGTACCTTCCCCAGTTCGCTCGCTCCGAAACGCCCGGAGCGGAGCCCCTCCCCACATCACCTCCTTACCAATCGCCCGCCGCCCCCGGGTGGTGGGCGCAACAGCGTCCAGTGCAAGTCAGCGTCGAGAAGACCGGGCCCTGCGAGGCCAAGGTGTCCTTCACCGTCCCCCGCGAGGATTTCGATCGCGAGTACAAAGCCGCCCTGAAGGCCTCCGGCAAGAACGTCCGGATGAAGGGCTTCCGCGCCGGCAAGGTCCCCGTCAAGATCCTCGAGAAGGAGATGGGGCCCCAGGTGCGCCAGCGGGCGATCGAGTTCTTCTTCAACAAGGCCTTCGAGCAGGCGGTCCAGGAGAACGAGCTCAAGCCCGTGGGCCACGAGCGCGTCAACTTCGACGACCTCGAGTTCCCCGACGGGGCGGACCTCGGCCACACCTTCGAGATCAGCCTCAGGCCGGAGTTCGAGCTCGGCGAGTACAAGGGGCTGGAGGTCGTCAAGGAGGTCGTGGAGGTGAATGAAGAGGACGTCGAGGAGGCGATCGACGACCTGCGGCTGCAGCGCTCCACCCCCGTGGCCGCCGGCGAGGAGGGCCTGCCCGAGGACGGCCTGGCGGTCTGCCACATCGTCTGGGAGAAGGACGGCGAGAGCCTGCTCGACCAAGACGAGGTGCGGCTGACCTCGCTGACCCCGCTCCCCGGCACCGACGCCGACGCGTTCAAGGAAGCGATGGTCGGCGCCAAGGACGGCGATTCCTTCACGCTCGAGCTCGTCGTGCCGCCCGACTTCCACCAGGAGGAGATGCGCGGCCAGACGGTGAACTGCACGGTGACGATCAACGAGGCCCATCGGATGATCGCTCCCCCCGAGGAGGAGCTGTGGCAGCTCCTGAACACGAACAGCGAGGAGGACTTCCGCGCCCTCTGCCGCGAGCGCCTCGTGACCGCCAAGGAGACCCAGGAGAACCACCGGCAGGAGACCGAGCTCGTCGAGAGGCTCCTCGCCGAGTACCAGTTCGACCTCCCCGAGTCGATGGTCCTCGCGCAGATGGAGGGGCGCCGCCAGTCGATCCGCCAGCAGCTCACCCAGGCCGGGGTGCCGGAGGAGGAGCTCGACGCCCAGACCGCCGAGCAGGACGAGTCGAATCGCGAGGCGACCGTCAAGGCCCTCACCGCTCTGTTCCTGATCGGGGAGATCGCCGAGCGGGAGGGGATCGCGGTCGAGGAGCAGGAGATGGCCGAGGAGATGCAGCACCGGGCCGCCCAGCACCAGGCCAACGTCGAGGACGTCGTCAAGTACTACCAGGAGCACGGCCTGCTCCAGCAGGTCCAGGTCGAGGTCCTGGAGCGCAAGGTCCGGGTTTTCCTGCGCGAGAACGCGAAAATCACTGAACCCTGAGCCGCGAGAGGGGCGAAGAACCTCCTGCGATCTCTTGATCGGGGGCGCTCCGTGCCCCAAACCATCGGTCTGGATCGGAATCGAGCCAGAAGCACACCGTCGCGCCAGCCAAGTCAGCCCGGAGGAGCCGAACATGAGCTACGTCCCCTACGTCATCGAGAAAACCGGTCGCGGGGAGCGAACCTACGACATCTACTCCCGTCTCCTGGAGGACCGGATCATCTTCCTCGGCACCGAGATCAACGATCAGGTGGCCAACTCGGTGATGGCCCAGCTGCTGTTCCTGGACAAGTCCGGGCACACCCAGGACGTCAAGATGTACATCAACTCCCCCGGGGGGTCGGTGACCGCCGGCCTCGCGATCTACGACACGATGCAGCTCGTCGAGCCGGAGATCGCCACGTACTGCCTGGGACAGGCCGCCTCGATGGGCGCGGTCCTCCTGGCCGGGGGCACCAAGGGCAAGCGCTTCGCCCTGCCGAACGCCCGCGTGATGATCCACCAGCCGTGGGGCGGCGCCCAGGGGACGGCGATGGACATGGAGATCCAGATCAAGGAGACCCTGAAGCTGAAGGGCCGCCTCGAGGAGATCCTGGCCCACCACAGCGGTAAGAGCGCCGAAGAGGTGGCCAAGGCGACCGAGCGGGACAACTTCCTCTCCCCCGAGGAAGCGCAGGAGTTCGGCCTGATCGACCACATCGTCGCCAGGGCCGAATAGACCCGGAAGGCCGAGTGACCCCCCCGAGGGAGAATCGAGCTACAATTCAACCATGAGTTCATCCGGCCGCGGACGGCACGTCGAGCGCTGCACCTTCTGCGAAAAGAGACGCCACCACGTGGCGTCCCTGATCGCGGGCCCCCCCGGGGTCTACATCTGCAACGAGTGCATCGAGATCTGCAACTCGATCCTGCAGGAAGAGCAGCGTCGCAGCCCCGGAGTCTCCGTCGGGGCCGCCGGGGTGACCGCCGCGGGAGCGGGCCCGAGCACGACCGAGAAGCTGCCGACGCCGATCGAGATCGCGCGCCTGCTCGACGAGTACGTGGTCAGCCAGAAGCGCGCCAAGAAGGTCATCTCGGTCGCGGTCTACAACCACTACAACCGCCTCCGCCAGCAGGCGGGGACGACCGTGCTCGCCGACGGCGTCGAGATCGAGAAGTCCAACGTGCTGCTCGTCGGCCCCACCGGCTCAGGCAAGACGCTCCTGGCACGGACCCTCGCGCGGATGCTCGAGGTGCCCTTCGCCATGGCCGACGCGACCACCTTGACCGAGGCGGGCTACGTCGGCGAGGACGTCGAGAACATCCTCCTCAAGCTCCTGCAATCCGCCGACTTCGACGTCGAGCGCGCGCAGCAGGGGATCATCTACATCGACGAGATCGACAAGATCGGGCGCACCACCTCGAACGTCTCGATCACCCGTGACGTCTCCGGTGAGGGGGTGCAGCAGGCGCTCCTGAAGATCCTCGAGGGAACCGTGGCCAACGTGCCGCCGCAGGGCGGGCGAAAGCACCCCGAGCAGTCGTACATCCAGCTCGACACCTCGAACATCCTGTTCATCTGCGGCGGGACCTTCACCGGGGTCGAGGAGATCATCGCCAAGAGGATCGGCCGCGAGTCGATCGGCTTCGACCGCCAGGCCGCCGCCGAGGAGAAGGCGCGAGCCGTGCGCGGCCTGATCGTCGCCGACGAGGCGGAGCACCCGACGCTGCCCTCCCTGAACGAGTCGGGAGCGCGCGACGAGTACGTGCGCTACCTGATCCCCAAGGACCTGGTCGAATTCGGCTTGATCCCCGAGTTCATCGGGCGCCTGCCAGTGATCTCCAGCCTGCAGACCCTCGACCGCGACGCGCTGGTGCGCGTCCTGACCGAGCCGAAGAACGCCCTGTCACGCCAGTTCCAGGCGATCTTCGAGCTGCAGGGGAAGCAGCTCACCTTCACCGCCGAGGGCCTGAAGGCGATCGCCACCACCGCCATCGAGCGGGAGACCGGCGTGCGGGCCCTGCGCTCGATCATCGAGGACCTCCTCCTCGACCTGCTCTACGAGCTGCCCAACCGCAAGGACAGCGACTCCTTCGTGGTCGACGAGGACGTGGTCCACGGGCGCAAGACCCTGGCGCGCGGCCTGACCGCCGAGGAGACCGCGGCGATGGAGCCCGAAGAAGAGCCGGGGCCCGAGCGCGAGAGCGCGTAGTACGGTACCTGGTCTGAATCCGCCGCAAACCGCCCACGGGTGGGGGCGGGGCCGGCCCGTCGCGGGGGGGGGCGGGGTGTGGCCCGGGTACGGTT
>CAZCAC010000023.1:69712-84184 GCA_964496575.1 uncultured Planctomycetaceae bacterium
CACCCCGCCCCCCCCCGCCCCCGGGCCGGCCCTGCCCCAGCCCTTCGAGGGTAGCGGCGGATTCTGACCAGGTACCGTATTGCCGGGAGGCGGTGGCGGCTATCCTCTGCGCATGGTCAGCTCCTCTCCACTGCGCATCTACTACCATCGCGACTTCGACGGCATGGTCTCCGGGGCCATCCTGGCCGCCATCCTGATCGACGTCTTCGGGGAGCGGATCCAGTGGCAGAACGTCAACTACGACCAGCGCCGCAACTGGACCACCTTCGGGTCCGACTCGCGCTTCGCCATCGTCGACTTCCACTTCCACCCGCGGGCGGAGTACTGGTTCGACCACCATCCCACCACCTTCCTCACTCCCGAGCTGCGCGCGCAGTACGTCGAATCGGAGCGGTGGAAGTGGGACGAGACCTCGCTCTCCTGCCCGCCGCTGATCCTCGACCACGCGGCGAAGTACTGGAAGTACCGCAGCAACGATCGCTTCAAGGAGATGGCGCACTGGTCGAACATCGTCGACGCGGCGAAGTACGACGACGTCGAGCAGGCGATCTTCGGGGACGAGCCCGCCCTGCGGATCACGCGGGCGTTGACCGTCGCCCCGAGCTCGGAGTGGATCGACGGGCTGGTCGAGGGGATGACCACCAGCACCCTGGAAGAGATCGCGTGCCGCGAGTCGGTCGAGCTGGCGCACCAGCGGGCCAGCCGCAATCGCGACCGCGCCCTGGAGCAGTTCCCCCCCACCGTCAAGTGGAACCGCGACGGCGTGCTGCTCTTCGACGCCTCCTCGAGCCGGATCCGGCGCGAGCGCTTCGCGCCCTTCTACCACCACCCCGACCTCCACTACGCCGTGGGCGTGATTCCCACTCGCTCGGGCTTCCACGTGACCTGCGGCGAGAACCCCTGGAACACGCCGACGAAGGGGCTGCACGTCGGCGAGATGATGGAGGCCTACGGCGGCGGCGGTCACCGGGCGGTCGGCGGAGCCAACCCGCCCGACCTCGAGGAGACGCGGCGCATCGCGGACGAGGTGGCCGAGAAGCTCCTCGACGCCGTCACCGCGGAGTGAACGTCTCTTGGGCGGCCCCTCGCTGACCGCGCTCCTCCTCGCACCGGGAGAGGAGCTCGTCGAGAGGATCGTCGACCTCGGCGGCAAGCCGTTCCACGCCCGCGTCGTGCGCGAGCGGGTGCTGGAGGCGGGCGTGCTCGACTACGCGGCGATGACCTCGCTGCCCGCCTCGCTGCGGGCGGCGCTGGCGGAGACGCTGCCGATCCTCTCCGGGACCGAGGTCCGGCGCAGCGCGTCCGCCGACGGGGTGACCAAGCTCCTGATCGCCTTTCCCGAAGAGGAGGACTCCTCGAGCGCCTCGACGGTGGAGACGGTCCATATCCCGCCGCAGCGGCGCTCTTCGAAGAAGGGCGCCACGCTGTGCGTCTCGACCCAGGTCGGCTGCCCGGTGGCCTGCCCGTTCTGCGCCTCCGGACGTTTCGGACTGGAGCGAAACCTCTCGGCCGCCGAGATCCTCGAGCAGTACCTGCGCGGCCGGGCCCTCGGCGAGCTGTCGCGCTCGGTGGTGATGGGGATCGGGGAGCCGCTGCTCAACTACCGCGCGGTCCTCGCGGCGCTGCGCGTGGTCAACGGCGAGCTGGGGCTCGGAACGCGCAAGATCACGCTGTCGACGGTCGGCTACCCCGAGCGCGTGCGCCGCGCGGCGCGGGACGACCCGCCCTTCCAGCTGGCGATCTCGCTGCACACGCCGTTCGACGAGGAGCGCGACGAGCTGGTGCCGGCGATGCGCGGCACGCCGGTCGACGAGGTGCTCGCCGCCGGCGACGACTGGTTCGAGGTGACCGGCCGCGAGGTGACCTACGAGTACGTGCTGCTGCGCGGTCGCAGCGATACGCCGCGCCACGCGCGGGAGCTCTGCCGGCTCCTCGAGGGACGGCGCTGCACGGTGAACCTGATCCCCTTCAACCGCGTCGACGCGAGCGGCTTCCTCCCCCCCCGCCCCGGCGACGTCGAGGGTTTCCGCGAGAAGCTGAAGGAGAACGGGCTGGTGGTCACCGTGCGCTGGTCGCGCGGTGGGGAGAGCGACGCGGCGTGTGGTCAGCTACGCTCGCGAGACGCGGAATCTTGACCCCGCCGGTCCTCGACCATCAGTAGAACCCCACGGCCATCGCGTCGCTCAGGTTGAACTCGTGGCCGCACGGACTGGAGCCGGGGTCTCGGTACCAGAGCTGAAAGTACTTGAGATCGCCGCCGCTCCACCCGCCGACGGCGCCGAGGCCGGGCCCCCACCACGCGTCGCCGTAGCCGTCGGGGAGCTGAACGCCGAGCCGGATGATTCCGCCGCCGACGCAGCGCAGGCCGTCGCCGAAGGGCAGGCCGGCGTCGCCATTCAACGAGTTGTTCCCGACGAAGAGGAGCGCCGCCTGGCCGGGGACGAGATCCGTGCCGAAGAGCACGAGGTCGTCCGCGCTCGCGCTGGTGCCGCCGAGAGCGCGCACCGCCGCACCGCGGTGGGTGCTGTTCCGGCACCCCTCGTCCCCGGTGGATTCGTTGCCGCAGGGGCAGGGAGTCATCCCGCCGTCGCCGGCGCAGAGGGCACCGATCGTGCAGGCGCCGACCGCCGGAATCGTGAAGTGAACCACCCCGCCGTCGAGCGCCCGGTCGTCATGACGCGGCGCGCCGCCGAGGATCCAGCCCGTCCCCGGCGCGCTCGCGACGTCGCCGCCCAGGCCGTCGCCCGGGGCGGCGCCGTTGTGCTCGAAGGAGTCGAACAGGCCGTAGATCCCCGGGTCTCCCCAGTAGGCGTAGAGCTTCCCCGAGTCGGCGGAGGAGCCGTCGAACCCGGCCGAGCCGATGATCAGGGAGAGGTCGTCGAGGGTGACGGCGGAACCGAACGCTCCGCCGGCTTGCGCGTCCGCGGGTATGACCACCTGCCGGTGGCTCCACGCGCCCGAGGCGAAGGTGAAGGCGTGTACGGCCCCCGAGTCCGGGCCGGCGCTGTTCGTTCCCGGAGCTCCCACCGCCGCGTGGACGCCCCACTGGTTGCTGACGGTGACGTCTGTTCCGAACCGCTGGTCGTCGACCGGCGCCGGCGGCGACAATCGGTCCCGGTAGGTCCAGGTCATCCCGTTGCGCTCGTAGACGAGGGCCGATCCGCACCGGACCCCGCCGACCTCGTCACCTGGCGCGCCGACGATGAGGTGGTCTCCGTCGAGGTCCACGGCGTGGCCGTTCCCGGCGCCGGACACGCTCCAGTTCGGCAGCGCGACGACGTAGGTCCAGACGCCTCCGTCGTCTCGGTACACCACGGCTCCCCCGGCATCGACCGCTGCGGCATCGGCTCCCTCGAGCCCGACCACCAGGGTTCCCGCGTCGAGCGCCACCGCGCAGCCGAGCAGGTCCCCCGCCACGGGAGTCGGGCGCTGCAACCTCGTCTCGTAGACCCAGCTCGATCCGTCGAAGCGAAAGATGTCGACCACTCCGGCCTGCGGGGCGGCCAGGGAGTGCCCCGGCGAACCGACGACCGCGACGTCCTCGAAGATGGCGACGCTGGCGCCGAAGCGGTGATCGGTTCCCGGGTCGGGGGGCAGAAGCGTCGCTTCCTCTTCCCAGACTCCGGCGACCAGTCGCCAGACACAGGCCTCGCCGGCCCCGGTCTGCCCGGCGACGGTCGCACCCGGCGAGCCGACGACCGCGACGGCGATGTTCCAGCCATTCGCGTGGATGTCCACCGCCTCGCCGAACAAGGCCCCATCCTGCGGGGTGGCGGGATGGACCTCCTGGCGGGTGCAGTCAGCGCTCCCGGCGGCGGCGAGCCAGGTCGAGGAGAGGATGGCGAGGGCGAGCGAACGAGACTGGCGGACGGGCATTGCGATCCTCCCTGGGCGTGGGCGAGACGGACGCGAATCCGACGAATGGCGCTGAATGCCGGGATTAGCAGGGAGTGCTCCGCGGGTCACACCTGGAGCCGTTTCAGGGCCAGACGGTGACCATCAAACCGTCGCTCAGGTTGAACTGTGCACCCCCAGCGGCGGGGTCCCGGTACCAGGCCTGTACGTTCCAGATCGAGCCGGGGGTCCACTCCCCCGCCCCACTCCCGGCGGGCGGCTGGTCGAAGTCGACCGGCATGATCGCCGCACCGAGGAAATCGGCCGTGAACGGCTTGAAGCGGTAGATCCCCGCGCCGCCGCTGTTGACGCACCGGATGCCGTTGCCGAAGGGGACCGAGGTCTGGCCGCCTCCGTAGTAGAACATCAGGAACTGGTCCGGGGGCAGCTCCGTGCAGGCGAGAACGAAGTCGCCCGCGGTGAGGCTCGGCGTGCCCGACCAGCCGATCACCGCGCCGGGGCCGGCGGAGTTCGGCGAGCTGGTGCAATACGAAACCGGATCGGGGTCCGAGAGTTCCTTGGTCCAGACATTGCCCCAGGAGTCCGCGACGCGCTCGGCCACGACCAGCTGATCGTTCGTGATGTGTACCACCAGGAACTTCTGGTCCTTGGGGATGGCCGTGTTGAAGACGTCGATCCCCTTCCAGGTCCGGTACTGCGTGGCGTGGTTGTGGCCGTTGAAGATCGCCACGACGTTGTAGTCCTTGATCACGTCGTGGTAGGCCTGACGCTCGTCGATGGTCCACCAGCCCAGACCGAAGGGATCGAAGCCGTAGTGGTGGTAGAGGATCACCGGCCGCTGGCTGCTCCCCACCTGGGCGGCGAGGTCTTGTTCCAGGAACTGGAGGCTGTCGTGCGCGTCGCCGGCCCCGCCGGGGTAGACGTTCAGATTGACGAAGTGGACGTCGTCCCAGTCCCACGAGTAGTGCAACTCGTTCGTCGAGAGACCGGTCAGTCCGAGGCGCGAGGCGTTGCGGTCCTTGATCCCGCCCAGAACGACGCCGGTGGCCGGGCTGTGAATGTCGTGGTTGCCGAACCCTTCGTAGACCTCGTAGTCGATCCGCCCCGCGCCACCGAGGGCGTAGTCGTCGACGAAGCCGTCGATGTGGCCGAAGAACCAGTAGCCGTACCAGTTGGTATCCTCGCCCGTGTCGGTGAGGTCCCCCGAAACCAGCACGCCGCGCGGGGTGTCCACCACTCCTCCTCCCACGGAGGAGGGGTAGGGAGTTCCGGGGATGGCGTTCATCCGGTCGATCCCCTGCTTGTTGAGCGCCTCGTTGTCCGCCCACTGATCGAGCCCGTAGTGCGTGTCCGAGGTGAAGATGAAGGTGACGTCGGTCGTGTTCGCCGCGGCCGGGGAGGCGATTGCGAGCGGGACGAGCAGGGTGGGCAGGATTCGCTTCATCGAGCCATGGTAGCACGGGGTCGGGAGTTTGTCCGGCGAACGCCACGCCGCCTCATGCAGCTTCCCTCCCCACGATCGGCCCCCTCCCTACCCCCCGAGCGCGCGGTCCAGCTCCTCTCCCTCGTCATCGTCCGCCGCGCGTAGCAAGCACAAGACCGGCGCGGGGCGCGAGGCGAGCGCTAGCTCCATCTGGGCCTCGACGTTGGTGAAGACCACCGGAGCCGGTGTCCCGGCCCGGCTCCGCGCACGCTTCGTGGCGGCTCCGCCGAATCCGCCACGGATCATCGTCGCGCCCTCGTCGAGACCCACCCGTCCCAGACCGTCCACGTACTCGCGGAGGCTCCGATCGACGAGCGCGCACCGGTCCTCGCCGAGCTCGTCGTGCGTCTCCAGGAGCGCCTCGGTGAAGCTCGAGAACACCCTCTCGTGACAGATCACGCGGCCAATCTGACCCGCCCGCTGCCCGGAGAGCGTCTCCGCGGCCCCGAAGGCGCCGCGACAAATCCGTTGCGCCGCGCGCTCTGGATCGTCCTCCTCGCGCACCACGAACCCGGAGTTGCGAGGGGTGTACAGGTGGAGCTCGGGAGGAGCCACCTCGACCACGCCCACACCGAAAGGAGCCGGGCCGCCACCTCTCGGAGCGGCGGCAGCTCCGGTCGAGAGCCACCGCTTCACGGCGGCGTTCTGGGCCCCGGTGCCACCGTAACGAATCCGCGAGAAGCCGCCGGACTGGATCGCCGAACGCAGCGTGCCGGAGCGGTCGTCGTGCAGGAGCGAGATCACCCCGGGGGGCAACCCCACCGAGTCGAGCCGGTCGCAGAACGAGGTGGCCAGCCGCGGAAGATCCGCATCGGAGAGGAGCAACAGGGCCCGCCCGGCGAGCAGCGGCCGGAACACCGCCCGCACCAGCCCCGGAGTGAGCTCCGCTGCGGGCACGCGAACCAGAACCGGCGCCACCACCTCCGCCGCGGCCGGTTCCTCGGCCTCCTCGAGCAAGGTGTCGGCGAGGTCGATCGCCTCGTCCCGCACCGGATCGAGCGCGCCCTCGGCGAGGCCCAGGAGCGCGGCGAGCCGCTGCTCCGCGGAGTCGTCCTCCTCCCAGTGATCGAGCGCGTCCTCCAGCACCTCCACCCGCTGGTCGAGAGTGGTCCGGCTCCAGGCCCCCGCCGCCCCCCGCGCCGCCTCGAGAGCCGCGGCGACGTCGCCCCCGCCGGAGCGGGGCCAGCGGCCGTCCAGCTCCGTGGTGAACTGATCTCCTGCGAGCGCGGGCTGCCAGGAACCGTCGATCCAGTTGGCGTGGTGCATCGTTGCATCGATTATCGTGGGTCCACCGGGCCGAGGCAAACCACCCGGCGGCGACCCGTGAGCTCCCGGCGATTTCGACCCCACCAGCACATCAAGAACGGCGCGGACTTCAACCACGCCTTCCGCCAGGGGTCTCGCGCCCGCTCGGACACCCTGGTGGTCGTGGTGGTCGAGAATGGCCGGCCCTACAGCCGCCTGGGGCTCTCCGTCGGCAAGCGGATCTGGAAGAGCGCCGTCCGCCGCAACCGGGTGAGGCGCATCTTCCGGGAGGCGTTCCGGCTCAGCCAGGAGGAGCTCCCCCCGGGGCTCGACATCGTCCTGGTGCCCGCCCGGCCGGGCCTCGAGCCGGAACTGGAGGCGACCCGGCGCGAGCTGGTGGCGAACTGCAGCCGGGCGCGGCGTCGCCTCGCCGAGAAACGAGGCCCCGGCGCGGGCGCACCGGAGAAGCCTCGATGAGGTTCCTGCGCGCCCTCCTCACCCTGCCGATCCGCCTCTACCAGCGGTGGATCTCCCCCTGGACCCCGGCGATGTGCCGCTTCCGCCCCACCTGCAGCCAGTACGCGGTGGAGGCGATCCGGCACCACGGCATCTTCAAGGGGGGCTTCCTGGCCACCTGGCGGATCCTGCGCTGCAACCCCCTCTGCAAGGGAGGGTGGGATCCGGTGCCGGGGACCGACGAGCACCACGCCTGCCGGGCTCACCGGGGCGAAGAGGAGAAGTGAGGGGGCCCGGCCGCTATCCTGGCCCCGTGACGATCGCTTCGAATCCGTCCCCGTAAGGAGTCCCCCACGCCCCCTGCTCCATGAGCTCCGAGAACAGCCTCCCCCTCGCCATCGGCGCGCTCCTCCTGGGCGCCTGCGCCTCCACCTCCGACGGGCCGTCGGATGCCCCCCCCGTCTGCCCGATCCCCGGCGCGGTCCCCGCCGACGAGCTGATCCGTCCGGGAGAGACGCACTTCAAGCACCTCTGGAGGTTGACCTTCGACGGAGAGAACGCGGAGGCCTACTGGAATCCCGCCGGGGATCGCCTCTGCTTCCAGCGCCGCTGGGACGGGGTCGACTGCGATCGCATCTTCGTCACCTCGCCCGACGGGAGCGAACCGCGACAGATCTCCGACGGGCGCGGCGCGACCACCTGCTCGTACTTCCTCCCCGACGGCCGCCACGTCCTCTACGGCTCGACCGGAGCGGCGCACGAGGACTGTCCGCCCAAACCGGATCACAGCATGGGCTACGTCTGGCCCTTCTACCCCGAGTACGAGATCTACGTCCAGGACCTCGAGACCGGTGAGGAGCAGCTCCTGGTCAGCGGCCCCGGCTACGACGCCGAAGCCACCGTCTCGCCGACCGGCGATCGGATCGTCTTCACCTCCACGCGCTCGGGTGATATCGAGCTGTGGACCTGCGCCATCGACGGCAGCGACCTGAAGCAGGCGACGAACGAGCTCGGATACGACGGCGGGGCGTTCTTCAGTCACGACGGCGAGTGGCTCGTCTTCCGCACCACCGAGTTCTCCGAAGAGGACCCGGAGGGGGACCGACAGCGCTATCGCGACCTGCTCGCGTCGCACATGGTCCGGCCGCACTCGATGGAGGTCTACGTCATCCGCGCCGACGGCACCGGACGCCGTCAGGTGACCGACCTCGGCCGCGCGAACTGGGCGCCGTACTTCTTCCCCGACGACTCGCGGATCATCTTCTGCTCCTCCCACACCTGGACCGGCGAGGGACCGATGAACTTCGACCTCTGGGCGATCGGCGTCGACGGCGAGAACCTGGAGCGAATCACCTACGAGGAGAGCTTTGATTCCTTCCCGATGTTCAGTCCCGACGGCCGCTACCTCGCTTTCGGCAGCAACCGCGGCGGGGTGAAGCAAGGGGACACCAACCTGTTCATCGCCGAGTGGCAGTAGAGCCCCGGAGACGTCCATGCCCGAGTTCCGCCTACCCTTCTTCGGCAAGACCCGCGCCATCATCCAGCAGATCGAGGAGTTCCTCGACTCGGTCAGCGAGGTCGGGGTCCTCTTCATCGGGAGCGTGCGCGACTTCGTAAGCGAGGGGATCGACGAGGACTGCCTGCGCCGCCAGCAGCGGATCGGCGAGGTGGAGCGCCACTGCGACGACCTGCGCCGTTCGATCGAGGCGGTGCTCTTGACGCAGATGTTGATCCCGCAGTCGCGCGGGGACGTCCTGCGGCTGATCGACCTGCTCGACGACCTCGTCGACAACATGAAGCGGGAGCTCCTGACCATCACCATCGAGATGCCCGAGCTCCCCGACCAGATGAAACCCGACGTCGACCGCCTGCTCACCTCGATCGCCTCCGCCATCGACGAGACGGTTCGAGCGGCCCGCGCCTACTTCACCGACCAGAGCGGGGTTCGCGACCACGTGCACAAGATCGGCATCTTCGAGTCGGAAGCGGACGCGATCTCGATCCGGATGAAGCAGAGCATCTTCTCCTCGAACCTGGAGCTGTCCCGGAAGATGATGCTGCGCGACTTCATCAACGGCCTCGACCGGCTCGCCGACGAGGCCGAGGATCTCGGCGACGAGCTCTCGATCTTCTCCCTCCGGCGCTCGATCTGATCGGAGTCCGAGTCGATGGAGACGCTGATCTTCCTCTCCAGCGGGCTCTTCCTGGGCTGGTCCCTGGGAGCCAATGACGCCGCCAACGTCTTCGGAACCGCCGTCGGCAGCCGCATGGTGCGCTTCGGGACCGCGGCGGCGATCGCCAGCGTCTTCGTCATCATCGGCGCCGTCCTCGAGGGAGCGGGCGCGACCGAGGGTCTGGGCGAGCTCGGCCAGATCGACGCTCTGCCCGGAGCGTTCATGGTCGCCCTCTCGGCGGCGATCACCGTCTGGTGGATGACCAAGGCCAGCCTCCCAGTCTCCACCTCCCAGGCGATCGTCGGCGCGATCGTCGGCTGGAACTTCTTCAGCAAGAACGACACCGACTACGGCGTGCTGTCCAAGATCGTCACCACCTGGGTCGCGGCGCCGATCCTCGGGGCGATCTTCGCCCCGCTCTTGCACCTCTTCGTGCTGGGGCTGATCCGCCTGTTCAAGCCGCACATGCTGCGCCTCGACCGCTACACCCGCTGGGGCCTGGTGGTGGCGGGGGCCTTCGGAGCGTTCAGCCTCGGAGCGAACAACATCGCCAACGTGATGGGCGTCTTCGTGCCCTCCTCGCCCTTCGGCGACGTCACCATCGGCGAGGTCACGATCACCAGCGCCCAGAAGCTGTTCCTGATCGGCGGGGTGGCGATCGCGGTGGGGATCATCACCTACTCGCGGCGGGTGATGATGACGGTCGGCCGCGACCTGCTCGCCGTCTCGCCCGTGGGCGCGTTCTCGGTGGTCGTCGCGCAGGGGCTGGTGCTCCTCGTCTTCGCCTCGCGCGAGCTGAGCGCGTGGAGCGTGGCGCACGGGCTGCCCGAGATCCCGCTGGTCCCCGTCTCCTCGTCGCAGGCGGTGGTCGGGGCGGTGGTCGGTCTCGCTCTCCTGAGAGGTCCGGTGGGGCTGCGCCAGGTGCGCTGGCGTGTCCTGTTCAACATCGCCGGGGGCTGGGTGACCACGCCGCTGATCTCGGCGATCTTCTGCTACATCGCTCTCTACGTGCTGCAGAACGTCTTCTCGCAGCAGGTCCACCTCTGATGTCGTGAAGCGCACCTCGCTGCGGATCCTCCTGCTGGCGCTCGTGCCGCTCCTCCTGGTGGGGCCCTCGCTGCTGCCGGGAAAACGGTTCCTCCCGCTCCTGCCGGTGGTGATGGAGCCGCTGACCGCGGAGCACCCGGAAGCGGCGGAGCGCGCGTTCGAAGGCGCGAACCGGGTGGCCACCGATCGGCTCTTCCCGGTGCTCGGGGAGGAGCGGGAGATCCGCGAGCAGCTCCTCGCCGGCGAGCTCCCGACCTGGAATCCACACTTGGGCGCGGGGCTGCCGCTGGCGGCGGGCTCGATGGCCGCGCCGTGGAATCCGCTGCGCTGGCCCTTCCTCCTCCTGCCGCCGGAGGTCGCGGGAGGGTGGCATGTGCTGCTCGCCCTCTTCCTCGCCGGGCTGGGGATGCTGCTCTTCCTCGAGCGGCGCGGGCTGGCGCCGGTCGCCGCGCTCTTCGGCGCGATCGCGTTCCAGGTCGGCGGCTTCGGCGCGGCGAACCTGCACTACGCGATGAAGGTCGACGCGGCACTGTGGCTGCCGTGGTGCCTGTGGGCGGTCGACGGGATCTTCGCGGGCAGGCGCTTCGCCGGGTTGGCGCTCTTCTTCTCCCTCGGCGCGAGTGCGCTGGCGGGTTTTCCGCCGATCTTCGTCTTCGTCCTGCTCCTCGGCACCGCGTGGTTCGTGGTGCGAGCGCTGACCGACGAGCGGCGAGGCGAGGCCCGGTGGCGGCGGATCGTGGGCAAGGGGCTCGCGTTCGGGGCATTGGGGATCCTCGCCGGCGGCGTTCACCTCTTACCGATGCTGGAAGCGAGCGGACAGTCGACGCGGGGCCCGCTCGAGGCGCGGGAGATCGGCGCCCAGGCGCTCCCCCCCGCCGCGCTGGCGACCGCGGTGATCCCCGATCTCTTCGGGAACGCGCAGGAGGAGTGGGCCGCCCCCGCCGATCCGGCGGTGTGGTGGCTCACCTCGGCGGTGGATCGCGATCGGGCCCTCGGCGCGAATCGCCTCGAGTGGTCGCTCTTCGTCGGGGTGAGCGTCGTTGCGCTGGCGCTGTCGGCGCTGCTCGCCGCGACCCGCCGGGCGCTCTTCCCCGCGCTGGCCCTGGTGCTCGTCGCGTTCTTCATCGCGGGAGATCCCTTCGCGCGGATCTTCTACTCCGTACCCGGCCTCGACCTGGGCAACCCCGCGCGCGCCGGAGCGCTGTGGTGGTTCCTCTTCCCCTGGCTGGCGGCGCTCGGGCTCGATGCGCTCCTGGAGGAGAAGAGGCTCGCCCGGGGAGCGCTCGGTATCGCCTGCGCGGCGGCCTTCGCGCTGGGCTTCACCCTGTGGGTGGCGATCGATCCGGAGGCCTGGGCGGAGCACCTCGACGCCACGCTGATCACCCGCCACGGCGTCGCGCTCGAGACGATCCGCTCCGTCTTCACGACCGAGCAGGCCCTCGCGGTCGCGGAGCGGCTCCTCTCCGGGGCCCGGCTCCTGATGCTGTTCGCGGGGGCGGGGGGTGTGCTGCTGATCATCGCCCCCCACCTCCGGGATCCCCGCCTCCGGGGAGCCGGCTGGGTCGCGCTGGTCGCGACGGAAGGAGTGGTGGCGGCGCTCCCGGGCGTCGGCCCCGCCGCACTCGACCGGGAAGCCCTGTTCCCCGACTCCCCCGCGATCGAGGCGATCGCCGAGGCGGCCGCCGACGGCCGGGTGCTGCGCCTCGATCGCAGCGCGTCGGGAGTCGACGAGGTGCTCCGGCTCGCCCGCCCCAACCTGCTCTCCGCCTACGGGATCGACGACCTGACGCCGTACGTGGTCTTCCCGCCCAGGTACCTGGTCGAGCTCCTCGCCGCGCTCGACCCAAAGAGTCGTTACCGCGGCGGGGTCAGCCGACTCAGCGACCCGGCGCTCCTCGATCACCCGATCCTCGATTCGCTACGGGTGAGCTGCGTGCTCTCGGTAGCGCCGGTCGACCACCCGCGGCTGGAGCTGCGCTCCTCCCGCGAGGGCTTCTTCGTCTACCACCGGAGCGGGGCCCTCTCACTGGCGCGCGTGGTGACGCGGCTGGAACACGGAACCGCGGAGGAGCTCGCCGCGGCTCCGCCGCCGGCCGATGCGGCCGCGATCTGTGCGCGCGCCGCGCTCGCCGAGGACCTCGCCACCGGCGAGGTCCGGGAGGCAAAGATACAGGTCGTCCGATCGGGGCCCGCCCGCGTCGACTTCCAGATCACCGAGGCGCCCGCGGGGTGGCTGGTGGTGCACGAGGGCTGGGCGCCGGGGTGGAAGGCGACGGTCAATGGCAGGGACACCGCGGTCCTCCGCCTCGATCACGCCCTGCGTGGCGTGCGCATCCCGGCCGGGCTCTCGGTGGTGCGGATGAAGTACGAGCCGCTGTCGCTGCGCCTGGGCGCCGCCGCGAGCCTGCTGTCGCTCCTCATCACGCTGCTGTTCACCTGGCGCGACCACCGATCGAGCTCTCGAGCTCCCGATCCCCTCCCCCGACCCGATGCACCTGCAGGTCCTCGGCAGCGGTAGCGAGGGCAACTCCAGCCTGATCCGCGCCGGGGACCTCACCGTCCTCTGCGACGCGGGGCTCGGGGTGCGCACGCTCTCGGAGCGCTTCGAGGAAGCCCGGATCGGGCCGCGCTCGATCGACCACCTCCTGGTGACCCACGGCCACCTCGACCATGCCCGGTCGGCGGGGGCGATCGCCAAGCGGCAGCGCGCCGTACTTCACTGCGGCGAGGCGATCATGGGCAATCGCGCCATCGCTCGCGCTCCGGTGATGGAGAGCCTGCGGATCGGCTCACCGAAGGAGATCCTCCCCGAGCACGGGACGGGGCAGCTCACCTTCACTCCGGTGCTGCTCCCTCACGACTGCGATCCGACGGTAGCGTTCCGTTTCGAGCACGAGGGACGCAGGCTGGTGATGCTGACCGACCTCGGGACGCCACGGAAGGAGCTGGCCAGTCCGCTGCGAGGAGCGCACGTCCTGTACCTCGAGTTCAACTACGATCCGCGGATGATGGCCGAGGGCCCGTACCCTCCGGTGCTGCAGCGGCGGATCACGGGGGACCGGGGACACCTCTCCAACGACCAGGCCGCTACGATGCTCGAGCTCCTGGCCGGCCCCGACCTCCACACCCTGGTGATCGCCCACGTCTCGAAGAAGACCAACCGCCCCGAGCTCGCGCGCGAGATTGCCGCACGCACCCTCGCCCGCCTCGGCCTCGACGAGGTCCGGGTCCTCGTGGCGGAGCAGGACCGGATCGGCGAAAACCTCCGCGTCTGAAGGATGAGAACCATGAACGAGACCCTCCAACTGCAGCTCTCCCACCGGACCATTCGCGCCTTCACCCCGACTCCGGTTCCCCGCGAGAAGATCCTGCGCGCGGTCGCTTCCGCGCAGATGGCGGCGACCTCCTCCAACGTGCAGGCGTACTCGGTGCTCCAGATCGAGGACCCCGCCGAGCGGGCGCGACTGGCGGAGCTGTGCGGGAACCAGAGCCAGGTCGCCGAGGCCGGGGCGTTCCTCGTCCTGTGCGCCGACCAGCGCCGCTTCCGGCTGATCGCCGCCGACCACGGGGTCCCCTACGAGGCGAACCTGGAGACGTTCTTGATCGGTGTGATCGACACGTCGCTCTTCGCCCAGAACCTGGCCCTCGCGTTCGAGTCGATGGGCTACGGCACCTGCTACCTCGGCGGCCTCCGCAACGGCCTGCCGGAGATCGCCGAGCTGCTGGAGCTGCCGGACGACGTGTTCCCCCTCTACGGCCTGTGCGTCGGCGAGAGCGCCGAGGACCCCCTGCCCCGCCCGCGCCTGGCCCCGGAATCGGTGCTCTTCCAGGGCCGCTACCCCGACGACGCGATGCTACGCGAACAGATCGCCGAGTACGACGGGCGGATGGCCGAGTACTACGAGCGGCGCGGCCAACCGGGCCACGACTGGACGGGGGGGATCTCCCGCAGCTTCCGCCAGCGCAAGCGGGAGCACCTCTTCGGATTCTACACCGGCAAGGGGGCTCGAATCGAATAGGAGAGAGCAGGAGCACTGGTCGCCTCGAGAGTGTCTCGACAGTCCCACGGTCCTGGTTTCCAGAGATCAACAACAGAGGACACGGAGAACATGGAGAACACGGAGACCAGAACCAGAATCAGAGATTAACCACAGAGGACACAGAGGACACAGAGAACAGAACCAGAAGAAGATAACTACCAGAAGGATCGGC
>CAZCAC010000024.1:0-84036 GCA_964496575.1 uncultured Planctomycetaceae bacterium
CCGACGACTCGGGCGACGTCCCGGTCGACGCGGTCTTCGTGGTCAAGGCCAATTCCTCCCCCCTGCCCCCCCCCCCCCCCGCGAGGGTCGGAGCGCCAGCACGCTCCGGCCCTCGCCCTGTTTCCGGCGCCGGTCGTGCTGATCCCCACGGCGGGACGAGCGCAATCGCTCCCGGCGCCGGGAGAGCCGCCCCGGGATTCCCCGATGGGGCGAACCGCAGGCGAGGCACGCCGTTTGCTGGCGTGAGGCGCCATTGCCCGCTGCGGCGGTTGAGCGCCTCCGTCCCCCTCGCTACCCTTCGCGCGTGATCCAAGCCCACCACCTGACCCGGAAGTTCGGCCGCCTCGTCGCGGTCGACGACGTCAGCTTCGAGATCGACCGCGGCGAGGTCGTCGGTCTGCTCGGGCTGAACGGAGCCGGCAAGACCACCATCCTGCGAATCCTGGCCGGCTTCCTCCCCGCGAGCGCGGGGGGCGTCAGCGTGGCGGGGTTCGACGTCCTCCGCCAGTCGATGGAGGTGCGCCGCCGTATCGGCTACCTCGCCGAGTCGGTGCCGCTGTACCGCGAGCACCGCGTCGAGGAGATGTGCGAGTTCCAGGGGCGGCTGCACGGGCTCTCCCGGAGCGAGCGCAAGACCCGCATTCCCGAGGTGCTCGAGCGCGTCGGCTTGCTCGATCGAAGGCGCCAGCTGGTCGGTCACCTCTCGCGCGGCCTGCGCCAGCGCGCCGGCATCGCCGTCGCCCTCCTGCCCAACCCCGAGGTCCTGATCCTCGACGAGCCGACCAGCGGCCTCGACCCCCTGCAGCGGATCGAGGTGCGCCGCCTGATCCAGGGGCTGGCCGCCGAGCACACGGTGATCCTCTCCTCGCACATCCTCCCCGAGATCGAGGCGGTCTGCCCGCGGGTCCTGATCCTCGACCAGGGGAAGCTCGTCGCCGACGGCACTCGCGAGGAGCTGGTCGAGACCCTCGGGGAGCAGAGCCACATCCGCCTGGAAGCGGATTTCCGCGGCGAGGCCGCCGGCGCGCTCGAGGCTCTCGGGAAACTGAGCGGGGTCAGCGGCGTCCGGGTCGACGAGGAGAACGGCGGGTACCGCTCCCTCTCGATCGACTGCGAGCACGACCTGCGACGCGAGATCGGCGCGCTCGCCGCCGGCGAGGGATGGGTGGTCGGTGAGCTCGTCTGGGTGGAGGCGACGCTCGAGGAGCTCTTCGCGCGGATCGCGCTGAGACTCGAGACTCCGGCGGATTCGTCCGAGGCAGGGGGGGAAGCCTGATGCGTGGTCTGATCACGATCTACCGCCGAGAGCT
Source organism: uncultured Planctomycetaceae bacterium (assembly GCA_964496575.1). Classification (GTDB taxonomy): domain Bacteria; phylum Planctomycetota; class UBA1135; order UBA1135; genus CAZCAC01. Next base: position 1,311 of record CAZCAC010000024.1, read on the forward strand.
GGCGGCGCTCTTCCTCTCTCCGCTCGCCTGGCTGCTGCTGGCGATCTCGCTGGGACTCAGCGGTTGGCTGTTCGTCGACTTCCTGAGGAGGACGAATGGAGACATCACCTTCTCCCTCGCTCTGGCCGGTGGGGGGTACGGGCACTACTGGGCTTTCATGCTGTTCCTGCCGCCGCTGCTGACGATGCGGATGATCAGCGAGGAGGCGCGCACCGGAATGCTCGAGTTCCTGCTCACGGCGCCCGTCTCCGATCGAGCCGTGGTGCTCGCCAAGTTCCTCGCCGCGGTCAGCTTCATGGGGGCTCTCTGGCTCTCGATCCCCGCCTACGCAGCTGCCCTGCAACTGGTCGGCGCACCGCCGGACTGGCCCCCGGTGATCGGTGGGTATATCGGAGCGCTGCTCGTGTCCGGACTCTTCACCGCGATCGGGCTCCTGGCGAGCGCGCTCTTCGGCACGCCGGCGCTCTCGGCCTTCGTGGCCCTCACCGTCAGCTTCGGCATCCTCGTGATGCCGCATCTCGCCGGCCTGGTGCAGTGGGAGTGGCTGGGGGCCATCGTGGGTGCGGTCGACGTCGTCGCGCACTTCCAGAGCTCCTTCCTGCTCGGGGTGGTGGACACGCAGGTTCTGGTCTTCTTCTTCGCGTGGACCGGCTTCTTCCTGTTCCTGGCGATCCGCGCGGTCGAGGCGAAGCGATGGCGGTGAAAGACAACGTGGCGAGCGAGCCGGTGCGCTCCACCGGAACCGTGTTCCGCTTGCGCACCCTCGCGCTGGTGCTCTTCAACGTGGCGTTGGCCCTGGGGATCACCCTCGGACTGATCTGGCTCGCCGGGCGACCGGGAGTCCGCCAGCGCCTGGACCTGACCGCGGACGGGGGCAACACCCTCGATCTCGAGCTCACCCAGATCCTGGACCGGCTCCCTGGAGAGATCCGGCTCGACTCCTTCTTCCGCCCCTTCGACCCGCCGTTGCAGCAGGTGGGGGGGCAGATCCAGGAGGAGATGTTCCGGATCTTGCTCCTCGCCAAGGAGTATCGCCCCGGGCTCGTCGAGTTCCGGGATCACCCCTACGCGACGCCGGGTGCGGGCGGCGAGGAGCTGCTCGCGACGATGCGCTCCTTCGGGCTCAACGAGTCCAACACGGTCGTCGTCTCCACCGAGGACCGGAAGGCTGTCTTCAAGCTGCTCGGTGACGTCGCGGAGATCGACCTCGGCAACCCGATTAGCCACCAGGGTCAGTACCGTCCGCCGGAGCTGCGCTCCTTCGTCGGGCAGGAGGCGCTGGCCAAGGCGATCCTCAAGGCGACGCAGGGAGAGCGGCCGCTGGCGATCTTCTCCCAGGGGCGCGGCGAGCGCGAGATCTTCTCCGACGACGACCGGGCGATGGGGCGGCTGCACACCGCGCTGGTCGACGACGGCTTCCGCGTCGAGACCTGGGACCCCGAAGAGGACGGCGAGGTTCCGGAAGGCTGCGCGGTGCTGGCGATCGTCGGCGCCGAGGAGCCCTTCTCCGACGAGGCCCTCGGTTGGATCGCCGAGTACGTCCGCGGTGGCGGCAGCATGATCGCCGCCCCCGGGCTGGAGTTCTCCAGCGGCCAGGGATCGGTCGCCGACCTCCTGACGCACTTCGGAATCTTGACGAGCCCGGGGATCGTCTGCCGGCCGATCATCGGCGCCGACGGCCTGGCGAAGCTCGAGGACCCCCGCGTTGCCGGGGTGGTCATCCGCGCGGACGGGATGCTCGCCCGCCACCCGATCACCGAGCCGCTGCGCCAGGGAGGGCGCCGGGTGCGCATCGCCCTGACCCGCTCCTTCGAACGCGGGCGCCCGCCGACCGGCGGAAGCCTGCTCGACCTCCTGCGCGCCGACGAGCTGTGCTGGGAGGAGGTCCCCGACGCTCGGGGCAACTACAACTACATGCCCGACCAGGGGCGCGAGCGCGGCGGACCCTTCAGCGTCGCGATGACCTCGGTCTTCCCGCCCACCGAGGTCGGCCCCGCGCCGCCGCCGGGGACGAACCCGCTGCGCCCCGAGTGCCGGGCGCTGGCGCTCGGCTCCTCCGATCTCTTCGCCAGCGCGGTCTTCGACAGCAACCGCGACTTCCTGCTCAACGCCTTCAACTGGGCGGCGAGCCGGGAGTTCCGCGTTTCGATCACCCCGCAGGCCCGCACCGTCCGGCGCCTCGACCTCGGCGTCGATCGCACCCTCTTCCACCTCGGCCTGATCGCCGGGTGGACGCTGCCGCTGCTGTGCTTCGCGCTGGTCGTGTTAACCTGGTTGCGGCGCCGCCGCTGACCCCGGCGAGACGAATGAAGCCGCTCAACACGATCGTCCTCCTGCTCCTGCTCCTCGGCCTGGGCACGCTGATCCACTGGCAGCTCGCGAAGGAGAAGGGCGGCGAAGTGGACGTCGACCTGCGCCTCTTCGAGGGCGTCGACGTCCGGCAGGTGACGACGATGCGGATCGACAACATCGAGCGCTCGCTCAACCTGCGCCTCGAGCGCGACGTGCAGGGGGAGTGGTACCTCACCGATCCGATCGTCTACCCGGCGGCGCGGAGCATCGTGAAGCTGCTCCTCGACGACATCGCCGGCGCCAAGATGATGGTGGTTCCCGAGGAGGAGTGGGGCGAGGAGGAGCTCGGCTTCGCGCCGCCGAAGATCGTGCTGGAGATCGACGAGAAGACCGCCGATGGTCTCGAGACGCATCGCGTCGAGATCGGTGCCAAGGACATCGACGGCAAGCGCGTCCACGTGCGAGTCGACGGCCGCTACCTCCGAGCGCTGGTGCGCCTGTACACCACCCTCAACCGCGACCTGCACGAGTTCCGCTCACAGCGCGCGATGCACCTGGCCCCGCAGGAGATCGTCGAGGTGCACCGCACCGGATCGGTGATCCACGAGATCGAGAGCGAGCCCGTGGACTACACGACGCAGGCCTTCCGCGACGGCGACTCGTGGCGCTCGACGGTGCCGTTCGAGGCGCTCCTCGATCCGCTGGACATCTCGGTCCTGGTGATGGGCACGGCGGCGCTGAATGTCGACCGGTTCGTCGAGGACGAGGTGGTCGACCTCGCCGACTACGCGCTCGACCAGCCGCTGGTCCGGATCGAGGTGGTCACCTCGTCCGGGGCCAGGGAGACGCTCCTCCTGTCCCGGCGCGGTAACTCCGGGCGCTGGTACGTCAAGCGCGACGGCGCCCCTCACGTCTGGACGATCGAGCCGGAGAAGGCGGGGCGGCTCCTGTACCCCTACGAGCAGATGCTCGAGCGCCACTTCATGCGGGCCACGCGGCGCGACGTCACCGCGCTGACCCTGACGCGCCCGGGGAGCGAGCTCCGCCTGGAGCGCGGCGCGCGCAGCTGGACCGTCGCCCGCAAGCCGGAGGGCGGCGAGTGGGGCCCCGCCCTGCCGGCGAGCTGGCGTGAGGTCGAGGACGTGCTGGCGCGCCTGGAAGAACTCGAGGTCGGCGGCTTCTTCCTCGACCGGCCGATACCGGAGGCCCCGGCTCCCGGAGGATGGGAGTGGGGGGTCCGCGTCGAGGCCGCGGGGCGAGCCGCCGGAGGATCGATCGGCGGCGCGTGCCAGGGCGCCGAGGGCCAGGACGGCGTGCTGTTCCGGCGCGACGGGGACGAGGTGGTGGGCTGGATCGACCCGTGGCTGGCCGAGCTCGCCGGGAAGCGCCTCGACCAGCTGCGCTCGACCGACCTCTTGATGCTCGACGAGGTGGAGCTGTCGGGGCTGGTCCTCTCGCGCGGGGAGGAGGAGCGCAGCTACCAGCGCGACAACCGCGGGATCTGGCGCGAGGTGGGGGTGGAGACGGAGGCGGTCGAGCTGCTGCCGCTGCTCGATCCGCTGATCTTCCTGCGCGCCTCGGAGCACCTCGAGGAGCCCGAGGAGCTGGTCGACCCGATCTCCGTCGAGTTCCGCCGCTTCCGCGGCGACCCGGTGAGCTTCACCGTCGGGCGCGGGGAGGGCGAGCTCGCCGCCCGGATCGCGATCGGTGAGGGCGTCTCGGTGGCCAAGGTCGGCGAGCTGCACGCGCGGCTGGTCGGGCTCTTCACCCCGTAGCGCGCTTGAGCGACGCCCGGGTTTCGTCTAGGCTGCCCTAACAGGACCCGAACTTCTCGCCGTTGCCCGAGCGATCTCGATGAGCTCTTCACCCCAGGAACCCGCGTCCCCGTCCTCCGTCCGCGCCCCCGCGCGCGGTGGCCAGCGCCTCTCCCGGAGCGGCGGAGACGTCGTGAGGATCGCGCGGGCCCTGCGCGACGATCCGGAGCTGCGCGACGGCCTGGAGCACTGGCGGGAGCTGCCCGCCCGACCGGCGATCTCCGAGCCCTTGCCCGAAGCCCTCGACCCGCGCCTCGCTGCGGTCCTGCGCGAGCGGGGACTGGGCGAGCTCTACGCCCACCAGGCGCGGGCGATCGCGCACGCCCTGGCCGGCGAGGACGTCCTGGTGGCGACGCCGACCGCGTCGGGCAAGACGCTCTGCTACACGGTGCCGGTGGTGCAGTCGCTCCTGGAGTCGAAGGGCGCGTCGCGCGCTCTGTTCCTCTTTCCGACCAAGGCGCTCTCGCAGGATCAGTCCGCGTCGCTCACCTCGCTGGTGGAAGCGGTCGGCGAGCCGTGGCATGCGCACACCTACGACGGCGACACTCCACCTTCGGTGCGCCGCACGCTGCGCGACCGCGGCCACCTGATCCTGACCAACCCGTGGATGCTGCACACGGGGATCCTGCCCAATCACTCCAAGTGGGCGGAGCTGTTCCGCGACCTCCAGTACGTGGTGATCGACGAGGTGCACACCCTCTCGGGGGTCTTCGGTTCGAGCGTGGCCAACGTGCTGCGGCGACTGATCCGGATCGCGCGCCACTACGGCAGCGAGCCGCGGTTCCTCTGCTGCTCGGCGACGCTGCGCGACGGCGGCGCCCACGGGGAGCGGCTGCTCGGGCGCCGGCCGGTGGTGGTCGACCAGGACGGCTCGCCGTCGGGTGCGCGGCTCTTCAGCGTCTACAACCCGCCGCTCCTGAACCCGGTCGCCGGCCTGCGCGCCAACGCGCTCGAGCAGGCGCGGCTCCTCGCCCGCCACCTCTGCGGACCCGATCACCAGACGATCTTCTTCTGCCGCCGCCGCACCGCGGTCGAGGTGTTGACGCGCTACCTGCGGGCGGAGGCGAACGAGCTCGGCCTGCGCCCCGAGGAGGTGCGGGGCTACCGCGGCGGGTACCTGCCGCTGCAGCGTCGCGAGATCGAGGCGGGGCTGCGCTCCGGCGAGGTCAAGGTGGTGGTCAGCACCAACGCGCTCGAGCTGGGGATCGACATCGGCAGCCTCGACGTCGCGGTACTGGTCGGCTACCCCGGCTCCCAGGCCTCCTTCTGGCAGCGCGCCGGCCGCGTGGGCCGCCGTGGGAAGCCGAGCCTGGTGCTGCAGATCGCCCAGTCCGATCCCGTCGATCAGTACCTCGCCCAGCACCCCGACTACCTGTTCGGCGCGCCGCAGGAGCGGCTGGCCACCGACCCCGACAACCTGGTCATCCTCTCCGAGCAGCTGAAATGCGCCGCGTTCGAGCTGCCCTTCCGCGACGGGGACGAGCCGGGGCGCCTCGACGACGTCAGCTATCACTCCGCGCCGCACGCCGGCGAAATCCTCGACTACCTCGCCGAGGAGTCGGACTTCCTGCTGAAGCGTGACGGCTCGTGGTACTGGATGGCGGACGCGTACCCGGCGCAGGACGTCTCGCTGGAGGGCGGCGAGCCCGACAACGTGATCATCCTCGACGTCGAGACGGAGAAGGCGATCGGGGAAATCGATCGGGAGAGCTCGATCACGACCGTGCACGAGGGCGCGATCTACCAGATCGAGGGCGAGACGTGGATCGTCGAGCGCTTCGACTACGCCAACCGGCGCGCGTACGTGCGGCAGGTCGATACCGACTACTTCACCGACGCGCAGACCGACAGCGAGGTGCGGGTGCTGCGCCTGGAGGAGCGCCTGCGGCGGACTCGCGCGGAGGCGCCTGTCGCGGACCCGATTCTCCCCGACGCGACCCCTTCGGTCGGCGAGGCACCGCTGTTCGCGGATGGCGAGGACTGCTCCGTCTGGCGCGGGGAGGTGCACGTCACCACGCTGGCCACCCAGTACAAGAAGATCCGCTTCTACACCCGCGAGAACGTCGGCGCCGAGGACATCGTGCTGCCGCCGGAGGAGCTGGACACCGAGGCGTTCGTGCTGACGCTCTCCGAGGAGACCGCCGCGGAACTGGGCTTGCACGGCGGCGATCGCGGCGCGGCGTGGCACGGCGTCGGCCACCTCGTGCGGCGCGTGGCGCCGCTCTACGTGCGCTGCCAGCCGCGCGACCTGGGGATCTCGGCGCAGGTGAAGTCGCCGCACTTCGAGTGCCCGGCGCTCTTCCTCTACGATCGGGTGCAGGGCGGCGTGGGGCTCAGCGAGCTGCTCTTCGCCGGCTACCGGGAGGTGCTCACCGCGGCGCTCGCGGTGGTGCGCGGCTGCGGCTGCCAGGGGGGCTGCCCCGCCTGCGTCGGCCCCCCGGAGGAGGTCGGCCCGCTCGGCAAGAGCACGGCGATCGCGATCCTCGAGCACCTCGCCGGCGGGCCCGCGCCCACCGCCGTCGAGGTGGGCGAGGACGAGGCGGGCGGCGAACCGTGAGCGGCGAGGGCTTTCGCTCGCGCCTGAAGCGGCTCCGGCGCGAGGTCCCGCGGGATGGTGAGGCCGTCGAGGACGCGAGCGTCGCCGAGCGCCTGCGCGCGCACCGCCGCCGCCGGGGGGGGCGGCCCGCCGACGGGGAAGCCGCCGACCCGGTGGCATCCGAGCGGGTGCCGACCACCGTCGGCGAGCCGCGGGACCTCACCATCGCTTCCGCGGGGAGAGCGGGCGAGCTCGCCGCGCGGATCGAAGGCCTCGCCGGCGCTCACCATCACGGGACGTTCCGGCTCGACGAGATCGAGCACGCCGATCCCGCGGACTTCGTGCTCCTGACCGGCGACTCCGCGCTCGCCGAACTCGACCTCGGGGGCGTCGTCTACCTCGACACCGAGACCACCGGGCTCTCCGGCGGCGCCGGGACCTACGTCTTCCAGATCGGCCTGGGGACCTTCACCGCGGACGGGGGCTTCGAGCTGTGGCAGGGGTTCCTGCGCGGCCCGGGAGAGGAGCGGGCGCTGCTCGCCGAGTGCGCGGCGCGGATCGCGCGTTCGAGCGGCGTCGTCTCCTTCTTCGGCAAGTCCTTCGACCGCCACCGCCTCGAGGACAAGATGCGCGTCTGCGGCGTCGAGCCGCCGTTCGAGAGGGTCCCGCACCTCGACCTCTACCACCCCTGCCGGCGCCTGTACGCGCCAGCGCTGCCCGACGGCCGCCTGCAGACGATGGAGCGCGCGCTGTGCGGGGTGGAGCGCGAGGACGACCTCCCCGGCTCCTTCGCGCCCGCGGCGTGGTTCGACTACCTGGCGGAGCGGCCGCACCGACTGGAAGCGATCTTCCGGCACAACCGCGACGACGTGCTGAGCCTGGTCACCCTCGCCGCGCACCTCGGACGCAGTCGTCGGGAGACGCGCGGCGGCGGGGAGGCCCTCACCGGGGACGAGGCGGCGCGCGCCCGCGGGGTCGCCCGGTCGCTGCGAGCGGCGGGGGAGAAGCGTGCGGCGCTGGAGTGGATCGACGAGGCGCTCGGGCGCGTGTCCGATCACCCACGCGAGTGGCTGTTCGAGCGCGCCGACCTGCAGCGTCTCTGCGGAGCTCGCGACGGGGCGATCGAGACCTATCGCGAGCTGATCGGCGGCGCGGAGGACCGGTACACCACGCCGGCGCTGCTGGAGCTGGCCAAGCTGCTCGAGCACCACCGCCGCGACTTCGCCGGCGCGGTGGAGTGCTGCGAGCTGGCCCGGACCACCCTCGACCGGAACCACGTCGGGCCCGAGTTCGCGCGACTGAGCCGAGACCTCGGGCGACGGCTCGAGCGGACCCGCGCGAGGCTGCACCGCGGGAAGTGAAGCGTCTTCCGGCTCTCTCGTAGCGCCACGACACCATCGAGAATCCCCGGATTGGAGATGGTGCTATCGCTTCGGCGGCTGGATCATGAATACCGTGCCTCAACCAGATCCGGCGAAGGATCCAAACCGGTCGCTCGAGGAGCAGCCCCCGTCCGGCGGGGCGGCGAGCGTCGACGACGAGCTCTTCGCGTCTCTCTATCGCGAGCTGCGGCGGATGGCACGCGAGTCGCTGCGCGAGGAGCGTCCCGGCAACGTCCTGCAGACGACCGCCCTGGTTCACGAGGCGTACGTGAGCCTGGCCGGCCGCGGTGCGCACTACCGGGACCGAGCGCACTTCTACTCCGTGGCGGCCCGGGTGATGCGCCGGATCCTGGTGGAGGAAGCGCGCCGGCAACAGGCGGCGAAGCACCGCCCCGGCGAGGAAGCACCGTCGCTCGACGAGCTGGACCGGGTCGAGGGCGGGATCGACACTCCGGCGAGCTCTCCGGCGGACCTCGTGGCGCTGGACCTGGCGCTCGAGAAGCTGGGGCGGAGCTTCGGACGCAAGTGCACCGTGGTCGAACTGCGCTTCTTCGTGGGGCTGACCCTGGAGGAGACCGCGGAGGTGCTGGAGATCTCCAGGGCGACGGTCAAGCGGGACTGGGAGTTCACCCGCGACTGGCTCCGCCGGGAGATGCGAGAGCAGGCCTCCGACGGGGACTGACGGATGGGCGAGCGAACAGACGGTGACGAGGAGCGCTCGCCGGACGAGGCCTCCGGCGACTCCGAAGACGTCGAGGCGCTGGTTCGCGAGTACCTGAACCGCCGCGGTTCCGGGGAAGAGGTCGACTTCGAGGAGTACACCCGGAAGCTCCCGGAGCTGGAGAGCGAGCTCCGCGGGGTACTCGATCGCATCGGGCGCGAGCTCCTCGTGCGTCCCGATGCCGAGACGGTGGCGGACGGGGAGTCGCTGATCCTGGGGGACTTCCGGATCCTCGGCAGGATCGGCGCGGGCGGCATGGCCTCGGTCTACGAGGCGGAGCAGGTCAGCCTCAATCGTCGCGTGGCGCTGAAGGTGCTCCCTTCTCACCTCTCCTTCTCCGACGAGGCGGTGATGAGCTTCCGGCGGGAAGCGGAGGCCGGCGGTCGTCAAGCGCACCCCGGCATCGTCTCGGTCTACGCGGCCGGCGAGCACGAGGGCGCGCACTACATCGCCCAGGAGCTGGTGGAGGGGGGGCGCACCCTGGCCGGGATGCTCGAGGAGCAGCGGGCTCGGGAAACCCTTCCCACCGGCTACTTCCGCGAGGTCGCGCGCCTGGTGCGCGAGGTCGCCCTGGCGTTGCAACACGCGCACGACTCCGGGGTGATCCACCGCGACGTCAAGCCCTCGAACATCCTCTTGACGCCCGAGGATCGCCCCCGGCTCACCGACTTCGGCCTGGCCAAGGTGGAGGGAGCCATGGCGCTCTCCCGCACCGGCGACTTCACGGGCACGCCGTACTACATGTCGCCCGAGCAGGCGATGAGCCGGCGGGTGCCGATCACCGCCAGCACCGACATCTTCTCCCTGGGCGTGACCTGCTACGAGCTGCTCACGCTGGAGCGCCCGTTCGACGGCGAGAGCTCGCACGAGGTGCTCACCAAGGTCGTCTTCCACGAGCCGCGCGATCCGCGCCGCGTGAATCCTCGCGTCCCGCGCGACCTCGCGATCATCTGCCTGAAGGCGATGGAGAAGCGGCCCGAGAAGCGTTACGCCGACATGGCCTCGTTCGCCGACGACCTCGGGCGCTTCCTCGACGGCGAGACGATCCTCGCGCACCCCGTGGGAGCCGGGGCGCGGCTCTGGCGTAGGGTGCGGCGCAACCCCGCGGTGAGCAGCCTGGGGGGGCTGGCCTTCCTGCTGCTCATCCTCGTGGTCTTCGTGCTGCCCTGGGTGGTGCTGAAGGCGGAGCGGGACCAGCGACTGGCGGTCGAGGCGGAGTCGCGGAAGAGTCAGGCGGTGATCGGTTTCCTGCAGACGATCCTCTCTTCGCCCCGGCCGGGAGCGAAGGGGCGCGAGGTGCGCGTCGTCGAGGTGCTGGAGCGCGCGGCTCGAGAGATCGATTCCTGGGAAGCGGCGGACCCCGAGGTCGAGGCCGTGCTCCGGAGCACGATCGCCCGGACCTACGCAGCCCTCGGCCACGCTCCCGAGGCCCTGGAGCAGTACCGGGCCGCCCACGAGCGGAGCCGGCGGGCGGTGGGGGAGCGGGACCCGGGCACCATCTACCACGGGCAGTGCCTGGCGATCTTCCTGAACCAGATCGGTCGCCCGGGAGAAGCGGAGACGCTCGGTCGGGAGGTGTACCAGGCCCAGCGCGAGGCCCTCGGAGCCGACCATCCGGACACGCTGAAGTCGCTGGCGACGCTCGTCGATGCGCTCCGCGCGCAGGGGCGCCTGCCGGAGGCGGAGACGCTGATCGACGAGCTCCTGGAACGTCGCCGCCGGGTGCTCGGCGGGGAGGATCCGAAGACGCTCGGCACCCTCCAGTTGTTCGCCTCGCTGCGGCTCCAGCAGGGGCGACACGAGGAGGCGGAGCGCCTGTTCCGGGAGCTGATCGACTCGCGCACCCGCGTCCTGGGAGCGGACCATCACGACACGATTCTCTCCCGGAGCCACCTGGCCCGGGTGCTGGTCGGTCAGCGGAGATACCCGGAGGCGCGGCGACTGTACGAGGAGCTCCTCGAGACGACCGCCGGGCCCCCGGAGCACGATCCGTCCCTGCTTCCCCTGCTCAGGCTCCGCTATGGCCAGTGTCTTCTCGAGCAGAAGGACTACCCGGCCGCGGAACCGCAGCTCCTGGCCGCCCACGAACAGTTCCGGCGCTCCCACGGCACCGAGCACCGGCACACCCGCTCCACCCTCCGCCAGCTGGTCCGGCTGCACGTGGAGCAGGAGCAACCCGAACAGGCCGAGGAATACCGGGTGCTCTTGACCGGGTCGGACGTGACCGGGAAGGAGTGAGTCGACGCGGAGGGAGGGGAGGACGCGGTGGTCTCACCCCTTCCCGGTCACGTGCATCCGGATCGCCTCGGGCAAGGCGATCTTCTCCTCCTCGAAGACCCTCGCGGCCAGTGTCTCCACCGTGTCGGCGGGGTCGACCGCGATGCAGCGTTGCAGGATGATCGGTCCGTTGTCGTAGACGTTGTCGGCGTAGTGGACCGTACACCCGGTGAACTGGACTCCGCGCTCCAGCACCGCGCGGTGCACGCGGTTCCCGTAGAAGCCCTTGCCGCCGAACGCCGGGAGCAGCGCGGGGTGGATGTTGATCACCCGTCCCAGCCAGGGCTCGGGAATGGGCAGGAAGCGCAGGAAGCCGGCCAGCACGACCAGCTCGCACGCCTCGTCCTCGACGGCGGCGAAGATCTCGGCGCTGTACGCCTCCGGCTCGAGCTCGCGTCCGGGATCGATCACGGACGTGGGGAGGCCGTGGTTCTTCGCCCGCGTCAGCCCGTACGCGTCGCCGCTGGTGGCGATCACCAGCGGGATCTCGATCGGCAGCTCGCCGGCCTCGATCAGCACCGCAAGGTTCTCCAGGGTACGGCCGCCTCCCGACAGGAGGACCGCGGTCTTCAGCGGGGCCTTCAAGAGAGCTCCCTCAGGGCCAGAGCCCGGTCGGCGAGATGAGGAGTGAGCACGTTGAGCAGCTCGTCGAGCGCCGGCGCCAGCCGGTCGGCCCCGGCGACCATGGCGGCGACGTCGACGTCCTCGCCGGAGTCGAGCACCGCGACGATGGCCAGGCAGGCGAGGCCGGCGTGGGACATCGCGATCAGGGGACCCGCGAGATCCTGGACCGCCACCGACGCTCCGGCCCGCGCGTAGAACGTGCGCTCGGCGGGGGTCTCGAGGGCCGGCCCGGTCGTGCAGGCGACCACGCCCTCGACCACCGGCAGGCCGAGGCGCTCCGCGTGGGCCAGGCCGGCACCGCGCAGCGCGGCGTCGTGCACCTGCGTCTGGTCGGGGAAGAGCGGGCCGAGCCGCGACTCGCCCAGCCCCCGGAGCGGCGTGGTGCCGCTGAAGTTGATGTGGTCGCGGATCAGGGCCAGCTTCCCCTCGGCGGTCGCCCCGCTCTCGTCGGGCAGGGCGCTGCCCGCCGCGGTCAGGACGCAGACCGTCGCCCCCGAACAGGCCGCCAGCCAGACGGGGAAGGCGCGCGCCCACGGCTCCTCGGCGGGGTGTCCACCGCCGCGCGGATTCTCGCCGGGGGCGTCCTCGATGAACCAGAAGCTCATGCCGCCGCTCTCGGCGGCGAGCAGGTGGCTCGAGCGCCAGATTGGCGGGACTCCGGCGACCCTCTCCAGCGGGAGGCGCCAGCTGGCATCGAAGGAGGAGGGGAGCAGGCCGACCCCGGTGCCGAGGAGGAAGAGCACGTCGGGGGCCGGCGCGCCGCGCCCCTCGAGCTCCTTGGAAGCGGCGTAGATGGAGTCGTCGAGAACGTTCGAGGTCATGCGCGCGTCCAGGGGCGCGGGAGCGCCGCAGGTGTTGAGGTCATCTAGTTGCCCGTGCCGTCGGACAGCATCCGGACCAGCAGGGTGTCGGAGTAGGAGTCGAGCAGGAGCTCCACCGAGCTGACCGCATTCGCCCAGGAGGTCTCGGTCGCGTAGCGCAGTGCCTCGCCGAGCAGCTCCGCGGCGCGCCGCTCGCGGTCCAGCGCGAGTCGCGCGTCCCCGTCGCGGCACCACTCGGCCGCCTTCTCGAAGGCGAGGGGCAGCTCGCGGGATTCCTTCTCGGTGAACACCGCGCCGCTCCCGGGGGTGAACATCTCCGAGGCGTGGCCGATCGCCTCGGCGATCGCCGAGAGGCTCATCAGGGCGCCGATGGAGTCCTTCTCCTCTTCGGTGTAGGAGCGGGAGAGGCGACCGGTGAACAGGGTGTTGAGGTCGTGCGTTCGGCCGCCGTAGGCGGACCAGAGGACCAGCTCCTGCTCGCCGCGCACGTTGAGGCGGAGCCCGGACTCGTCGACCCCCAGCGCCTCGTGGCTTCCCCCGCGACGCTCTCGCGGGTCGGGGACGGTCTTGCGGCGCCACTGGTCCCAGTTGGTGATCAGGATCGGGATCGCGCCGCGCGCGGCGTGCAGCTGCTTCGAGAGGTCGCCGGCCCACTGCTGCGCGCTCTCGGTGGCGAGGCGCCCCTGGAGCGAGTCGATGCGACCGGTCGCCGCGACGAGGTCGAGCTCGAGCAGATCACTCGCCAGCCCGCCCGCCCCTCGCAGCGCCTCGGTGACCGCCTCGCCGTCGGCGCGGACCTGTCCCGCCGCGAACTCCACCTCGAGGTCGTCGATCGTGGCGAGGCGGTTGCGGATCGTGGTCCGCAGCTCGAGGATCGTGTTCGCGTCCGGCGGGGTCTCCTCCGCTTCGAACTCCGGGAGGTCGGTCAGGCGCAGGAGATCGCCGAGGAGCTCGCGCATCCCCTCGAAGTCGCCCTCCGCGTACCGCTCCTCGACCTTCTCGAGTCCCTGCTGTAGCGCGGTCACCGTGCGGCCGAGAACCTCCGCGACCAGGGCCCGCCGCTTCTCCTGGAAGAGCGGATCGGCCGCGAGCTCCTCCTGTCCGGGGACCGCGGCCATCGCCCGCAGGGAATCGCCGGCGCGCACCGGGTCGGCGTCGAGACGCGCCGCGGTGCGTAGCTCGCCGAGGACCTTGGCGATCGCGGACTCGCGCTCCAGCTGGGCGCGGTTCTCCTGCATGATCTCCGCATCGAGGCGATCCGCCTCCGTGCCCGCCTCGGTCGCCGCCGTCGTGCCCGCGTACGTCGCCGCCAGCTCGCGCAGGGCGTCGCGGAACTCGACCTTGGTGAGCTCGCGCTGTCTGAGCGAGAGCAGCGCGTTCTCCGCCTTGAGCTCGAAGACCTTCTCCTGCGTGTCGTCGTCGAGCGGGACGGGAGTGTCGGGTCCGCCGTCCACCGGATTCTCCGGCTGTTCCGGGGGCACGCCGGCTCCAGGGCCGGGTCCTTCCGGACCGGGGGGCTCCGGACCGGGATCGTCGGGGTCGCCGCCGAAGATGGCGAGGCTCGCGACCCCCGCCACGACCAGGAGAACCACCGGCACCACGATTCGGGAGAGGTTCGATCCACCCTTCGCCGGCGCTCCGACCTGGGCCGCCTCGTTGCCGCTGCGCAGCTGCTCCAGCTCCTTGAGCAACGAGGAGGCGGAAGGGAAGCGCTCCGCGGGGTCGCGATGCATCAGCCGGCCGACGATCTGGACCAGCGCCTCGGGCACGTCGGTGATGTAGTGGCGCAGCGGGGTCGGATCCCGCGTCAGCTTGGCGCGCAGGATCTCTCGCGAGTCGTCCCCCTCGAAGGGGGTGTGGCCCGTGAGCAGGCGATAGGCGGTCGCGCCGAGCGAGTACAGGTCGGAGCGGCAGTCCGCCATCTCGCCGCGCACCTGCTCGGGGGAGATGAAGTGCGGCGTGCCGAAGATCTTCCCCGAGCCGTCGGCGAGCGTCTCGTCCTGAACCTGGGTGGCCAGCCCGAGATCGGCGATCTTCGTCGTCTCGGTGTGGTTCTGCATCAGGTTGGCGGGCTTGATGTCGCGGTGGACGATGCCCCGCGACTCCGCGTAGACCAGGCCGCTGGCCGCGTCGATCATCACGTCGAGCACGGCCCGCCAGTGCAGCGGACCCTCGCGGACCACGCGCTCCTCGAGCGAGCCGCGGTCCATGTACTCCATCGTCAGGTAGTGCACGCCCTCGCGCTCGCCGACGTCGTGGACGGTGACGATGTTGGGGTGGTTCAGCGCAGCGGCCGAACGCGCTTCCGCCTGGAAGCTCTCGACGAACGCCTGGTCCTCTTCCAGCCGCTCGGAGAGGACCTTCATCGCGACCTCGCGATCGAGGCTCTCCTGCACCGCGAGGAAGACATCGCCCATCGCGCCGCGCCCTAGGCGCTGGATGGTGCGGTAGCCGCGGATCGACGGGAGCTTCGGAGCGGGTTCGGCCGGCGCGCGGGGAGCGGGGGGCTCGGGGGAGGGAGCGGCGGTCGGCACCGCGGCTCCGTCCGCCAGGATCATCAGCCGCCGGGAGCCGAGCAGGAGCTGATCGCCCGCCTGGAGTCGCGCCTGGGTGATCTTCCGTCCGTTGTGCAGCGTGCCGTACTCCGAGCCGAGGTCCTTGACCGCCCAGCCGCCGTCCTTGGTGCGGCCGATGGCGCAGTGCACCTCGGCCACGCCCTGTCCGGTCACCACCAGGCCGGCCTTGGCCGAGGAGCTGCCGATGACCAGGACGCCCTGACCGGGAAGCGCCGCCGGAGCGGTTTCCTCGCCGACCACCTCGATGACCAGCCCGGGCTCTTTGCCGCTCAACGCTTCACCCCCTGGATCCTCTCGTCGGTGGCGATCCCCTCGAAGAGCGCGCTGCCGATGCGGACCAGATCGCTGCCGCACGCGATCGCCGCGCGATAGTCGCCGCTCATCCCCATCGAGAGGTGTATCTCACCCGCTTCGAAGCAGCTGGAGAGGCGCGAGTCGTCGCGGTAGCGCCGAGCCAGCCGGGCGAGGGTCTCGAAGGTACCCCGGGCGCTCTGCTCGGCGTCCTCGCCGGGGGCGGGCAGGGGAGCCATGGTCATCAGCCCGACCAGCGCGAGGTGCTCGGCGGCGCCGGCGAGGAGGATCGCCTCGGGGAGCTCGTCCGCCGTGAAACCGTGCCGGTGTTCCTCACCGGTGAGCTCGACCTCCAGGTAGATCGCGGGACGGCGCCGCTCCTCGACGGCGATGCGCTCGAGCGTCTCGATCAGGCGGGGCGTGTCGACCGAGTGGATCACCTCCGCGTTCCGGAGCACCTTCCGGGCCTTCTTGCGCTGGACGTGGCCGATGAAGTGCCAGGTGACCGGGAGGCCCGCCGTCGCGAGGCTCTCGCGCTTGGGCAGGAGGCTCTCCAGTCGGTTCTCCCCGAGCTCGGTCTGGCCGAGACGCACCAGCGCCTCGGTGGTCCGGGGGCCGACGCTCTTGGTCACCGCGAGCAGGGTGACGGTGCCGGGGTCGCGACCGACCTCGCGAGCGGCGCACGCCAGCGCCTCGCGGGTGTCGCTCAGATTGCTTTCCAGGGTGGCGGGCACGGGTCGTGGGGGGAGATGGGGTGGCCGGTGGATACGGCTATTCGGACAGCCTAACCCCTCCACGGGGCGAAGTCACCGACGGGACCCCCGTAGCGCGGGCTGACGCCCGCAACCCAGTGGGTCAACCGACCATTCCGATGGCGATTCTCGAGAGCTTCAATGCCCTCCCAGCCTGCTTTCTGCGCGCAGCGCGCAGAAACCGACTCCGATTGGATCAGCCCGCATTCTGCGCGCAACGCGCAGAGACCGACTCCGAGTAGATCAGGCCGATTCGGCCGCGTCGTGAAGAGTGAGCCGCAACCGGCAGCGGGTGTCGGGGCGCACCCGGTACCGATCGCAGGGACGGAGGCCGGCGACCCAGACGATCTCCTCGCCGAGCAGCACCAGCGGCACCTGCGCCCGCTCCTGCCGGGGGATTCCGGCGTCGGCGAGGAAGCGGCCGAGGGGGCGTGAGCCGGGTGCGCCCAGACCGGTGAAGCGGTCACCGGGGCGCGGCGCGCGGATCGAGAGCTCGTACGGTGGCGTGGGGGCCCTGAGCTCGACCCGGGTCGGCGAGCGCGGCACCGCTCGCTCCGCGGGGCCGGTCAGTACCTCGGCGCTGATCGCCCGGCCGTCCCCGAGGGGCACGCGCCCGGGAACGGGGAGCCGCAACCCGTCGCCGTGGAGAGGGCCCGCCGCGTCGGTGGAGGGATCGGGGCTCCCGGGGGGGGAGAGGTGCAGCCACTCCGAGCGGAGCTGAAGGATCCAGGAGCCGCCGAGGGCGTGGCGGGTGCAGCGCCCGCGCGTGAGGTCGCGCTCGATCGCGGCGACGAGGCCCCGCGTCGGGGGGTGGCCGCTCCCCTCACCGATCAGGCGCCACAGGGTTCGCCGGAGGAGTGGACCGGGGAGGGCGGCGAGGGGCGCGCGCTCGAGGCAGCCGCCGAGGTGTGCGTCGCGCCGGCTGCGCTGCGCCGGGGCGAGGAGCGGCGGGCGCCAGGTGAGATGAGCCGTGTGGCGGGCCAGCTGGTCCTCGAAGGAGCGGACCGCGGCGTGAAAGGCGCGCAGGTTCTCCATCGAATCCGCGCCGCAGATCCGGGCGAGCTCCGGGAACCACAGGTTGCGGATCCGGTTGCGCGTGGGGGCGAGCCCCTCGTTGGAGGAGTCCTCGCGCCAGGAGAGACCGGCGAGAGTGAGCAGCCGGCGAATCTCGGCCCGGCGCAGGTCGAGCAGCGGCCGGACGATCTCGATCGGCGGGTCGTCGGTCCCGCCACCGAGGCCGGTGCCGACGGGAGTCCGTCGGGTCAGCCCCGCCAGCCCGCACAGGTCCGTGCCGCGCAGCCAGCGGATCATCAACGTCTCGAGCGCGTCGTCGGAGTGGTGGCCGGTGACGAGCACCGAGATCCCGTCCCGGCGCGCCTGGCTGGCGAGAGCGGAATAGCGCGCCTCCCGGGCGCGACGCTCCAGGTCGGGCGAGGAGGGATCGAGTCGCAGGCGGACGCAGGTGAAGGGGAGATCGAGCGCGGCCGTGAGCTCGGCGCAGAAGCGCGCGTCCTCGAGGCTCTCGGCGCCGCGCAGGCCGTGATCGACGTGGACCACGCGGACCGGAGGGCGGGGCTCGGCCCGCGCCAGGAGGTGCAGGAGGAACACCGAATCCGCGCCTCCGGAGAGGGCGAGCAGGAGCGGCTCGTCCGGCGCGAGCCCGCACCCCTCGGCCAGCCGGGCCCAGCGGGCCGGCCAGCTCGCGATCGGATCGGGGGCGCAGGGAGAGCACACGGGCGAGTGGAGGCAGGAAGAGAGAGACGTCGAGGCGGCGAAGCGGGCACCGGATCGGCGCCGGCCGACTCGCTCCGAAGCGCTCCAGCCTATCGGGGTTCGATCATTGCGGGGGTCGCGCACGTTGATCCCATCGGCCGAGGTAGATAATCTCCCCGCTCGATCTGGTGGAAACCTGCCGGTGAAGCCGCGAGAGGTTCCAGGGGCGCTCCTCCCAGAATACCGAATTCCTTGACGACCGCCGCGCACGGGAGCCCGTGCGGGGAGAGGTCGGGCAGGAGGTCGGCCTGGGTGCGAACTCGTTTCCGGGAACCCCCTGCGCGGCGGCGATCGGCCCCGAGGATCGACTTCCCTCCCGCCCTTCCGACAGGCCCTTCGGGCCTCCTTTCACCCCCGAGCCCCATCGAGGCCATGCGCATCGCGATCAACGGTTTCGGCCGAATCGGCCGACTCGTCTTCCGTATCATCCAGAACACCGCCGGCTGCGAGGTCGTGTCGATCAACGACATCACCGACCCGGCGACTCTCGCTCACCTCCTCAAGTACGACTCGACGCACGGCAAGTACCCCGGCAAGGTCCGGGCCACCAAGAACGCCATCGTCGTCGACGGCAAGAAGATCCTGATCACCGCCGAGCGTGATCCGGTGAACCTCTCCCACGCCGCGAACAAGATCGACTTCGTGGTCGAGGCGACGGGGATCTTCCGCACCCGTGAGACGTGCGAGAAGCACCTGACCGCGGGCGCCAAGAAGGTGCTGCTCACCGTGCCGCCCAAGGACGAGATCGACAACATGATCGTCATGGGCGTCAACGAGAACAAGCTCAGGGCGAAGGATGAGATCATCTCCAACGCCTCCTGCACGACGAACTGCCTGGCGCCGGTCGCGAAGGTCCTCGACGACGCGTTCGGGATCCAGCACGGCCTGATGACCACCATCCACGGCTACACCAACGACCAGCGGATCCTCGATCTGCCGCACAAGGACCTGCGGCGTGCGCGTTCGGCGGCGATGAACATCATCCCGACCACCACCGGCGCCGCCCGGGCGGTGGGCAAGGTCCTGCCCAAGCTGGCCGGCAAGCTGGACGGCTGCGCCGTGCGCGTCCCCGTCCCGGACGGATCGATGGTGGACCTGACCGCCCGCCTGAAGAAGAAGGTCACCATCGAGAAGGTGAACGAGGCGTTCAAGGCCGCCGCGAAGAAGGCCCCGCTCAAGGGCTACCTCCAGTACTGCGAGGATCCGATCGTCTCCAGCGACATCGTCGGGAACTCCTTCAGCTCGATCTACGACTCGAAGGCGACGATGCTGATGGAGGGCAACCTGGTCAAGGTGATCAGCTGGTACGACAACGAGTGGGGCTACTCCTGCCGGGTCGTCGACCTGATGAAGCTCGCCCACAAGAAGAAGCGCTAGTGAACCCGACGCCGGGCGCGCTCCCGCGAGCGCGCCCGGCTCCTTCTCCCGATCTTTCAGCCCCCCGCGCCATGAACCTCGACGTCCCTGGTATCGACACCCTCGACCTCTCCGGCAAGCGCGTCCTGGTGCGCGTCGACTTCAACGTCCCGCTGAACGAGAGCGGCGAGATCACCGACGACACCCGCATTCGCCGCGCCCTGCCGACGATCCGCGAGCTCCTCTCGAAGGGAGCGAAACCCGTGCTGTTCAGCCACCTCGGCCGGCCGAAGGGCCAGGTGGTGGAGAAGCTGCGCCTCGACCCGGTCGGCGTGCGGCTGCAGGAGCTGCTCGGCAGCGAGGTGAAGAAGCTCGACGAGAGCATCGGCGAGGCGGTCGCGTCGGCGATCGAGGCGGCGCCGCCGGGGACCACCCTGCTGCTCGAGAACGTGCGCTTCCACCCCGGCGAGACGAAGGGCGATCCGGAGCTGGTCGAGGCGTTCGCCGCGCTCGGCGACTGCTTCGTCAACGACGCCTTCGGGACCTCGCACCGCGACCACGCCTCGGTCGCGGGGTTGGGTCGCGCGCTGCCGTCGGCGGCGGGGCACCTGCTCCTGGCGGAGATCGAGGCGTTCGGTCGCGTGCTGAACGACCCGGCCCGCCCCCTGATCGCCATCCTCGGTGGAGCGAAGGTCTCCGACAAGCTGCCGGTGATCGAGAACCTGATCGAGAAGGTCGACGCCATCCTCGTGGGCGGCGGCATGGCCTACACCTTCCTTCGCGCCAAGGGCGAGGAGATCGGGAGCTCGCTGGTCCAGGACGACCAGCTGGATCTCGTCCGCGGCGTGATGGAGAAGGCGGAGCAGCAGGGGGTGACCCTGCACCTGCCCGACGACCACGTCGTCGCCGAGCGGTTCGCGGCGGACGCCCCGAATGAGGTGTCGGCCACCATCCCCGCCGACAGGATGGCGCTCGACATCGGCCCCGCGACGCGGGAGCGCTACGCCGGCGCGATCGCCGGCGCCCGGACGATCGTCTGGAACGGCCCGATGGGGGTCTTCGAGATGGAGGCCTTCCGCGCCGGAACCGAGACCGTCGGCCGCGCGGTCGCGGAGGCCGAGGGCTACACGGTGGTCGGGGGCGGCGACTCGGTCGCGGCGGTCGAGCTGCTCGGCCTCGCCGAGCGGATCGACCACATCTCGACCGGTGGAGGGGCCAGCCTGGAGCTCCTGGAGGGGCGGGAGCTCCCCGGGATCGCCGCTCTCTCGGGGTGAGCGCAGGTTTGGGCGGGAGGGAGAGGCGCCTCCCGCGCCCCCCCCCGCTACAATGCGCCGGCCTCCGTGCCCCCCCGTCCCCATGTCGGAACACCCCATCCGCATCGCGCCCTCCCTCCTGTCCAGCGACTTCGCGCGGCTCGCCTCCGAGCTGAGCGACGCCGAGGCCGGGGGGGCGGACTGGCACCACGTCGACGTGATGGACGGGCACTTCGTCCCGAACATCACGATCGGACCCCCGGTGGTGAGGAAGATCTCCGAGGCGGCCACCCGGCCCCTCGACGTCCACCTGATGATCTCCGAGCCGGCCCGCTACGCGAAGGCCTTCGTGGACGCCGGCGCGCACGTCCTGACCTTCCACGCGGAGGTCGCGAGGAATGACGCCGAGGCGCTGGAGATCGCCCGCCACTTCCGCTCGGAGGGGGTCGAGGTGGTCGGGGTCGCGGTCAATCCGGCGACGCCGATCGAGCGGGTGGAGGCGCTGCTCGGCGAGGTGGACCTCGTCCTGGTGATGAGCGTCGTGCCCGGCTTCGGCGGCCAGTCGTTCATGGACGAGGTGCTCGCCAAGGTCCGCTGGCTGAGGTCCCGCTCCTTTCCGGGGCTGATCGAGATGGACGGAGGCATCGACCCGACGACCGCGCCACGCTGCGCCGAGGCGGGCAACGACGTCTTCGTCGCGGGGTCGGCGATCTACGATTCGACGGACCGGGCCGAGCGGATCCGCGAGCTCCGCGCGGCGGTCGAGGGGGTGCGCAGTTGATACGAGACGAGAAGGCCGAGGAGCAGGTCGCGGGCACCGGCGTCGAGAAGTCGAAGCCGAAGGTCGATCCGCCGAAGCGCGAGACCCCGCGCCCGGGGAAGCTGCTGCTGGACGGGGACCACACGGACCCCGAGGCCGCTCCCGCGGAGGACGCGGTAT
The DNA here is from genome assembly GCA_964496575.1 of uncultured Planctomycetaceae bacterium. Lineage (GTDB taxonomy): Bacteria > Planctomycetota > UBA1135 > UBA1135 > CAZCAC01. The sequence goes on from CAZCAC010000024.1 coordinate 22,719, forward strand.
CCGGACAATCACAAGAGACAGGTGGCGAAACGGTGACGGCTGAGGACAAGAAGACCGGTGTGGACCCCGACGACGCTCCGAAGAAGGACGTGACCCCCGAAGCCGCCGAGACCTCCGCTCAGAAGAAGGAGAAGGGGGGCAAGGAGAAGCCCGAGAAGGGCAAGGGCGAGGAGGAGCCGCGCAAGCCGCGCTTCTGGAAGAAGAAGGACATGCCGGGGGGGCTCTGGCTCAAGTGCGAGTCCTGCAACGAGACGATCTTCCGGAAGGACCTGGAGGAGAAGCAGATGGTCTGCCCCTCCTGCGGCTTCCACTTCACGCTGCCGGGCAAGCAGCGCATCGAGATGCTGCTCGACCCGGGCACCTGGGACGAGCGCTTCCCGGAGCTGACCACGCTCGATCGCCTCGATTTCACCGACAAGGTCACCTACGCGGTGAAGGTCGAGAAGACGGTGAAACGGCTCGAGCAGAACGAGGCCCTCTTCTGCGGTTTCGGCGAGATTCTCGGCCGCCGCCTGGTCCTGGGTGTCCTCGACTTCAAGTTCATGGGCGGCTCGATGGGCGAGGTCGTCGGCGAGAAGATCGCGCTGGCCGCCGAGCTGGCGATGACCGAGCACCTCCCGCTGATCCTGTTCACCTCTTCCGGCGGCGCGCGCATGCACGAGGGGATGCTCTCCTTGATGCAGATGGCCAAGACCTGCGCCGCGCTGCACGAGCTCAACCGCCGGGGCGGTTTCTCGATCTGCGTGATGACCAACCCCACCACCGGCGGGGTGACGGCCTCGTTCGCGACGGTCTGCGACCTGACCCTGGCCGAGCCGGGCGCGCTGATCGGCTTCGCGGGTCCGCGGGTGATCGCCACCACGCTGAAGCAGGAGCTGCCGCCGGGCTTCCAGCGCGCCGAGTTCCTGATCGAGAAGGGGCAGCTGGACATGATCGTCAAGCGGGAGGAGCTGCGCGAGACCCTCGCCAAGTTGATCGACTTCGGGGAGGCGGCCTGGGGGAAGGAGCGGGCGTAGCGACGGCGTTGTTACCTCCCCATCCCCAATCTCACCCTCTCTCGACCTCCCCCCCTCTCTGCAACCACATCACCCAAGAATCGAACTGATCCTGCCCCGGCACTCCGAAGCGACGATTGCTCGAGGCGAGGAGCTGATTGCTCCACAGCAAGGGCCAGGTCAAGAACCCCTTCAACCTCGTCTCGTTGACGTACATCGCCTCGGGGAACGGCCGCGTGAGCTGGTACCCGGCGCCCTCGCGGTACTCGAACCCTCTCGCCTCCAGCCGGGCGCGCACCTCACCCGGGGTCAGCGCATTCAGCTCACGGCCGGGGAGCAGCGGCTTCTCGGCACGACGACGTCGGTTGCCGCGGGAGCCGTGGTGGATGTCCCCGATCACCAGAGTGCCCCCGGGAGCGACGGTACCCAGGAGACCGTCGAGCCAGCGCTCCGGGTCGGGGGAGAAGCTGATCACGCCCGAGGAGATCACTGCGTCGAACGGTGCCTCGCCCTCCGCCGGGAACGGCGGGGTCTCGCCGAAGCCGGTTCGGCCGTGCGCGACTCCGACGCCCGCCTCCCTCGCGTTGCGCTCGGCGATCTTGATCATCTCCGGACTGGGGTCGAAGAACGCGAGCTCACTCGCCCGAAAGCGCAGCGCGGCCTCGATTCCGCACCAGCCGGCGCCGCAGCCGAAGTCGAGGATGCGCGCACCGGGGGCGATCGGCGCGAAGCATCCGACGAAGCGGCGCATCCAGCGGAAGTGTGGGTAACCCGGGGCTCCCGGCTCGCCGTTCCAGCCGGTCGCGTTCTGGTCGAACTTCTCGATCGTCATCTCCGGCGAGAGGGCGTGGGCCCGGCGGCAGGCGGCCAGCACGGTGGCCTCCGTCGACGCGCCCCCCTCGACGGTCGTCGTTCCGCCGAGAGTGTGACGTCGACACGCCCCACCGCTCAGCCGGTAGACGGCCCCGGCGTGCAGCAGCGGCCAGAGCCGGTTGCGCAGCGTCGCGAGCTCGCGAGCGGAGCGATCGCCCTCGAGGAAGAGCAGCAGCACCCCGCTCTCCTCCAGGCCCCCGCCGGTCAGGAGCCGCGAGAGGTCCTCCGAGAGAGTCCGGTCGGTCGCCGCAGTGGTGGGGACGCCGACCAGGAGCGCCGCGGCGCGCGCTTCCTCGCCGCCTCCCTCCGCCCGGCTCCGGGGCGTGACGACCCGCCCGGAGTCGAGGTCGAGGTCGCGCAGGATCGGCGCGACGAGCGAGGGGTCGATCTCGAGGAAAGCCGGGGAACAGGTGGGGGCGGAGGAGTTCATGGCGCTGGCGGGGGGAGGCGATGATCCTACACCGAAGGTGGCCGGGCCCGAAGGACGCTCCCGCTTCGCGACGAGATAGGATGGGCGGCGTGAGCTCCCCCCGACCGACCCGGCGCTGGCGCGTGCAGAACCTCGAGCTGCCTCTCGGCGAGGGGAGCGAACGGCTGCGCGATATCGTGGTGGCGCACCTGGGGATCGACCGGCAGGAGCTCGTCGCTCTGCGCCTGGTGCGCAAGTCGCTCGACCTGCGCGGGCGGAGGCGCGGTCGAGCTGCCCGCTGGATCGTCCACGTCGAGGTCGTCCTGCCGGCGCGCGTGCGCAGCGCGCGGCTGGCCCGGCTTAAGCGATCGGGAAAGGTGGCGGCGGCACCGGCGGCAGCGTCGCTCCTGGCGCCCGATCGCCATGAGGACTTTCGCGGGTCGCGGGCGCCGCGCATCGTGGTCGTGGGGTCGGGGCCGGGAGGGACCTTCGCCGCGCTGACGCTCGCCCTGGGCGGCGCGGAGGTGACCGTGCTCGATCGGGGGGCGGCGATCGAGAACCGCTCCAGCGACCTGGTCGGCTTCCATCGCCGCCGCGTGCCCGATCGGGAGTCGAACCTGCTCTTCGGCGAAGGGGGCGCGGGCACCTTCTCCGACGGCAAGCTCTACACCCGCTGCGACGACCCGCTGGAGGTTCCCGTGCTGCGGGAGCTGGTCGACGCCGGGGCCTCGGAGGAGATCCTCTGGGACGCCCGGGCACACATCGGAACCGATCGGCTGCACCGGATCCTGCCGGCGCTGCGCGAGCGACTGCGCGAGCTGGGCGTGACCTACGCCTTCGGCACGCGCCTCGATCGACTCGTTCCGGCGTCGGGCGATCCTGGACGCGTCCAGGCGGTCGTGACCGGCAGCGGGGAGCTCCCCTGTGACGCGCTCGTCCTCGCGACCGGGCACAGCGCCGAGGACACCTGGCGGGCCCTCGCCGCGCAGGGCGTGCCCTTCGAGGCGAAGCCGTTCCAGCTCGGCGTGCGGATCGAACATCCGCAGGAGCTGATCGACCGCGGGCGCTACGGCGAGGACCCCCTGGCCGAGGAGCTGGGCGCCGCGAGCTACAACCTGACCTGCCGCGCGGAGAAGGGGCAGCGGGGAGCACACAGCTTCTGCATGTGCCCCGGCGGCAAGATCGTCGCCAGCGTCAACGAGCCGGGGCGGCTCTGCACCAACGGGATGAGCAACTCCTCGCACTCCTCGCCGTGGGCGAACGCGGCGGTGGTGACGACCGTCGGTCCCGCCGACTTCGGGCCGGAGCCGTTCGACGGGGTGGAGTACCGCCGGAGCCTCGAAGAGCGCTTCTTCGTCGCGGGTGGCGGCGACTACACCGCCCCGGCGCAGCGCGCCCCCGACTTTCTCGAGGGGCGGGAGACCTCCCGGCCCGGCAAGAGCAGCTACACCTTCGGGGTCTGCCCGGGGCGGATCGACGCGCTGCTGGAGAAGCGGCTGTACGAGCCGCTGTGCCGGGCGCTCGCCCGTTTCGATCGGCAGATTCCCGGCTTTGCCGGTGAGCGAGGCCTCCTGGTCGGGATCGAGTCCCGATCCTCCGGTCCGGTTCGAATTCCCAGGGAGCGGGATTCCCGACGGGCCGTCGGCTTCTCGAACCTCCTGCCCGTCGGCGAGGGCGCCGGCTACGCCGGAGGGATCATGAGCTCGGCGCTCGACGGCGTGCACAGCGCCCTGGCGTTGTTGCGCGGGGGTTTGTGATTGTCGTGGCGCCGGAGGGCGCGGGGCGGATACAGTTCCGCCTCCACCCGGAGAACCGAAGATGAGCGCTACCCCTCCGCAGCCGACCGGTCGCAAGGTCACCACCGAGGCCCTCCGCCGGATGAAGGCCGCTGACCGGCGAATCGCCGCCCTGACCGCGTACGACTTCCTGATGGCGCAGGCCCTCGATCAGGCGGGCATCGACATGATCCTCGTCGGCGACTCGGTGGCGATGGTGGTCCAGGGGCAGAACACCACGGTGAGCGTCACCATGGAGCACATGCTCTACCACGCGGGCCTGGTCAGCAGTGCGGTCGAGCGGGCGCTGGTGGTGGGGGACCTCCCCTTCATGTCCTACCAGGTCAATCCCGACGAAGCGCTGCGCAACTCCGGTCGGATGATCAAGGAAGCGCACGTCGAGGCGGTCAAGCTGGAAGGGGGCGAGGTGATCTGCGCCACCGTCCGCCGGCTGGTCGAGGCGGGGATACCGGTGATGGGGCACCTCGGCCTGACCCCGCAGTCGATCCACAAGTTCGGCTCCTACCAGGTGCGGGCGCAGGACGAGGAGGAGGCGGCCCGGCTGCGCAAGGACGCGCTGGCCCTGCAGGATGCCGGGGTCTTCGCGATCGTCTTGGAGAAGATCCCCGCCGCGCTGGCCACGGAGGTCTCCGAGAGCCTCGCCGTGCCGACCGTCGGCATCGGGGCGGGGCAGGGGTGCGACGGCCAGATCCTGGTCAGCCACGACATGCTCGGGCTGTACACCCGCTTCCACCCGCGCTTCGTGCGGCGCTACGCCCAGCTCGGGGAGAACATGCTGGGAGCCTTCCGCCACTACGTCGAGGACGTCCGCCAGGGGGCTTTCCCCAACCAGGACGAGAGCTACTGACCCGTCCCGGGCGGGCGGCGGGACTTCCGCGAGGGGCGGCTCGGGAGCGGCCTCGCGGGAAACTCCGGGATGGCCTAAACGCCCCCGTGGCGGGAAGCCGATGAGACCCCGACCAAGGCCCCCGGCGTCCCGGGAGACGGGGTCCGATCGGCCCGATGGGGTCGCTCCCCAAGTTCACAACGGGGTCCCTCACCACCCTCAGTCTCGAGTTAGCGGTATGAACAAGCTAATGATCGTCGATGACTCCTCCACGATGCGGAAGATCATCAAGCGCGTCCTTCGGCAAGCGGAGATCGCCGTGGAAAACATCCTCGAGGCCGCCAACGGCGTCGAGGCCCTGGAGCAGCTCAGCTCGAATCCCGACCTCGGTCTGATCCTCAGTGACGTGAACATGCCGGAGATGAACGGCATCGACCTGGTCAAGAAGGTCCGTGAGGATCATGCCAAGGACACCCTGCCGATCATCATGGTGACCACCGAAGGTGGCCAGAACATGATGGACAGCGCGCTGGAGAGCGGAGCCAACGGCTACGTGACCAAGCCCTTCACTCCCGACAGCATCCGCGTCGCGCTCGAGCCGTTCGTCGGCTGATACCGGCACTTCCGCCGGCGCCGCACGGCCCTGTCGCAGGAGAAGCATGAGAATCGCCGCCGAGAAGATCATCGACCAGATGCGCGAGTCGGTGGAGGAAGTGTTCGTCACCATGCTCAGCACGGTCGCGGTACTGATCGAGAGCGACTCTGCGGACGTGGACGTGGAGGAGACCGACAAGGTGGACATCGAGGCTGTGTGCGAGTTCACCGGTGATCCCAGCGGCGCGATCGTCCTGAGAGCGACCACCGGGGTCGCCACCGGCCTCGCCCGGAGGCTCCTGATGATGGAGCAGGACGACCTGGTGGGGCTGGAGGAGGTCGAGGACGCCCTGGGCGAGTGCGCCAACATGGTGGCCGGATCGCTGAAGACCCGCGCGCTGGACCCCGTGGGGGAGTACGAGCTGGGTACCCCCGTCATCGCCACCAGGATCCACACCGAGCATCCCCATCGCTTCGGGCGTCTGGAGTTCGGGCTCAGCGACGGGAGCATCGCCGTGGAGATCTGGCTCAGCGAGGAGCCGTCATGAGCGACGAGAACTGCACCGAGCGCGAGGTCGAGCTGGTCGAGGAGCTCTTCCAGCGAGTCGCCTCCGACCTCTCCATGATCACCGACCGCGACCTCCTCGTCACGGTCAAGAACGTCGGCAGGTGGACCGAGCGTCCCGCCGGGAGGGGCAAGGTCCACATCTCCTTCCGCATCGGCATCCAGCAGGCCGACGGAGTCAAGCACGGCTGCATGCTCCTGCCGCTACCCGACGCGATCAGCCTCGCCTGCTACCTGATGATGATCCCCGACGACGGGGTCAAGGGAAAGCGCGCCCTGACCACCATCGACGAGACGATCAAGGACGCGATGCTGGAAGTGGGCAACTTCATCGGCGGCGCCGCCGATGCCGCGCTTCGCGAGGCGGTCGGGGTCAAGGCCAAGGTGCGTGCCGAGGGATGCCAGGGCGTCCGCCCCGACATCCGACCCGCCCTCGTCTACAACGAGGGGGATTCGCTGCTGGTCGGCAAGGCCAAGGGGCGGATCCACGACTACCCCGAGTTCGATCTGATCCTGATGCTCCCGGAGCTGACCGGGGTCAATTGATCCACTCGTAGTCGGTTCCGTCTCGACCGGGCGCTACTTCTCCTCGTCCTCGTCGCTCAGCGCCTGGCGGAACAGGTTCCCGAGGTTGGTGCCGAGGGATCGGTGCTGCGTGCCCTCGATGACGTCCCGGACCGCGCCCGCATCCGCTGCGTCTTCGGAACCGATCAGCGCGCCGTGCTCGTCGAGACGAGAGAGGGAGATGCGCTGCGCGGGCGCGTCGACGGAGAGCACCCGAACGGCGATCTTCTCGCCGATCGCCACCGCGTCGCGGACGCGGTTGACGCGATCACGATTCAGCTGGGAGACGTGCACCAGCCCGTCGATGCCCGGCTCGAGCTCGACGAAGGCGCCGAAGTCCATCAGCCGCACGACCTCGCCCTCGACGATCGCGCCCTCGCGGTAGCGGTAGTTGGCCTCGCGCCAGGGATCGGGCTCGAGCGCCTTGATCGACAGGCCGATGCGCTTGCCGCCTTCCTTGATCTCCAGGACCAGGGCCTCGACGTCGTCGCCGACCTTCACCACCTCGTTCGGATCCTCGACGCGCTTGCGCGAGATGTTGGAGACGTGGACCAGGCCCTCGACGCCCTTGTGGATCTCGACGAAGACGCCGTACTTCTCGATACGAGTGATCTTGCCGCGCACGAGGGAGCCGGAGGTGATCTCGTCGAGCGCCTCGGCGCGCGCGTCCTCCCGCTCGCGCTCGAGCACCGCGCGACGGGAGATCACCACGCGCTTGCGCTCCCGCGCGATCTCCAGCACCTCGCACATCAGGTTCTGGTTGAGATACTCGGAGAAGTCCTCCACGCGCTCGAGGGCGACCTGCGAGGCGGGCATGAAGGCGGGCATCGGGCCGACCTTCAGCTCGAGGCCACCGGTGTTCACCCCGGTGACGCGGGCCTTGACCAGGGAGCCGATCTCCAGCTCGTCCCAGGCCGCGATCTCCAGCGCCTCCCGCCGGCTCAAGAGCCACAGGTCGTCCTCGCGACCGCGCAGCGTGAAGTCGTAGGTCTGGCCGACCTCGGGAGGAGTCTCGAACTCGGACAGGGCGATCACGCCCTGCATGCGAGGCCCCATCTCGACGAAGACGTCGGGGCCGCTGACGCCGACGATGGTGCCCTTCTGCAGGTTCTCGGAGCGGCGGCGCGCGGGCGCGACGTGGCTCTGGGCTCCGTCGATCTCCTGGAGGTTGAGGTCACCGAGGGCCTCTTGGATCTCGGCGTCGACCTGGTCGCGGGGGTTGGGTGTCATGGTCGGAGAACTCGGTCTGGTGGTTGATTCGAAACGGGACGACCGTTCCGGGGCTCGGCGACATTCTACGCCGAGTGGAGCGTTCGTGGGAGATGCTGCTCAGTCCCGATGGACCGAGGTGACGCCGGCCTGGGCGGTGGGCCAGAGCACGATCTCGCCGATGTTGACGTGGGGCGGGCGGGCGACGGCGTAGAGGACCGCGTCCGCGACATCCTCGGGGGCGAGGGGCACGAGCCCCTGGTAGACCGCCCCGGCCTTCTCGCTGTCCCCGCGGAAGCGGACCTCGCTGAACTCCGTCTCGACCATCCCCGGGTCGACGGTGCAGAAGCGCACTCCGCTGCCCACGGCGTCGAGGCGCGCGCCCTCGTAGAGGGCCCGGACCGCGGCCTTGGTCGAGCAGTAGACCGCGCCGCCGGGGTAGGTCCAGCGACCCGCGACGCTGCCCAGGGTCACCACGTCACCGCGGCCGCGCTCGATCATCCCCGGCAGCAGGGCCGAGAGCACGTTCAGGACCCCCTTGACGTTGGTGTCGATCACCTCGGCCCACTCGGCGGGGTCGCCGCGGTGCAGCGGCTCGGTGCCCCGGGCCAGGCCGGCCCCCAGGACGACCAGATCCGTCTCCAGGCCGCCGAGCTCCCGGCGCACGGCGGCGAGGTCGCACACGTCGAGGGGGAGCGCCCGGGCGCCGGGTAGCTCGGAGGCGAGAGCCTGCAGGCGGTCGGCGCGGCGCGCGACGAGGATCACCCGCGCCCCCTCCCCGGCGAGCGCCCGGGCGGTGGCGAGGCCGATCCCCGACGAGGCCCCGGTGACCAGGGCCAGGCGGTCTTGGAGACGGTTCATCGGCGTACTGTAGCGAGTGGGGGAGAGCACGGGCAGCGCGGATTCTCCCTCGCCGGATCGCCGTGCGTCCCGCGGGGGAGCCGCGGCCGACCGGCGGGTCCTGGCGAGGCTGCCCGGGGCAGGAGCACCGGCTGTCGCCGCTTTCCGCGAGAAAACCACGGTCCCGCTCCTCGAAACGTCGATATCGAAGGCGATGATCTCCCTCCTCGCACCCCTCCTCCTGCTGCAGGGGGCCGTCCCCGCCGCCCCCCTCGAGACCGAATCTCCGTCGAGCGAACCGACCGTGCCGACCCCGAACGTCCTGTACATCCACGGCGGCCAGATCCTGCTCGGCGACGGGGGCCGGGTCGAGGCGCTGCTCGTCGAGAACGGACGGGTCGTCGCCGCGGGGCGGGAGGACACGCTCGCGGACCGACTGCCCGAGGAGGGCCTGGTCCGGCTGAACCTCGACGGCGCGACCGCCGTGCCCGGACTGCAGGACGCACACGGGCACGTCGAGCTGTACGGCTCCACCCTCGAGCAGGTCGACCTGCGCGGGCTGGAGAGCTACGAGGAGGTGATCGCCGCCGTGGCCGAACGCGCCGCGACGACGGAAGCGGGACGGTGGATCGAGGGCTTCGGCTGGGACCAGAACCTCTGGGACGGCGCGGAGCTTCCCACGCAAGAGCTGCTGACCGAGGCGGTCCCCGACCACCCCGTGTTCCTGACCCGGATCGGCAGTCACACCGCGCTGGTCAACGGAGCAGCGCTCGAGGAAGCGCACCTCGGCGGCGTGCTCGACCCGCCGCCCCGAGTGCAGGGAGGACGCTTCCCCCTCGACGAGGAGGGTCGCGCGACCGGGCTCCTGGTCGACAACGCGATGGAGCTGGTGCGCGACCACCTGCCCGAGGTCGACCAGGAGACACGGGAGCGCCGGATCCTCGCCGCGCAGGAGAAGCTGCTCGCCTTCGGCCTGACCTGCGTCCACGACATGGGTGTGAGCCCCGAGGGGATCGCGGTCTACGAGGATCTCCTGGAGCGCGGGCTGCTGAAGATCCGCGTCGTCGTCTACCTCGAGGGGAACGACGGGCTCTCCGCCGAGATCCTGGAGTCGCTCCCGCGAGGCGACGACCGGCTGGCCATCACCGGGGTGAAGTTCTTCGCCGACGGCGCGCTCGGCTCCCGGGGGGCGGCGCTGCTCGACGACTACGCGGACGCTCCCGGCGAGCGCGGACACCTCCTGCTCAGCGAGGAGACGTTGACCGCGCTGGTCCACCAGGCGTGGCAGGCGGGGCTGCAGCCCGCGGTGCACGCGATCGGCGACGAGGCGAATCGCCTGGCGCTCGACGTCTACGAGCGCATGACGCAAGTCGACCAGAGCTTCTCACAGCTCCGCCCGCGCATCGAGCACGCGCAGGTGGTCTCGGCGCGCGACATCCCGCGCTTCCCGCAGCTGGACGTCATCCCCTCGATGCAGCCGGTCCACGTGACCTCCGACCAGGCCTGGATCGAGGAGCGCCTGGGAGAGCGGCGCTCGCTCACCGCCTACGCCTGGCGCAGCCTCGCCCCCGGGGTGATGGAGCTCGCGTTCGGCAGCGACTTCCCGATCGAGAGCCCCGACCCCCTGTGCGGCATCCACGCCGCGCGCACGCGCCGCAAGGGGCTCGACCTGGCCACCGACGGGGTCCTCGAGGGCGGCGCGCTGGACGGCTACACCGCGCTGGTCGGCTTCACCAGCGGCCCGGCGCACGCGGTGCACCAGGAGGATCGCCGCGGCCGGCTGTCGCCGGGGTACTGGGCCGACCTGACCGTGCTCGATCGCGACCCGACCGAGTGCGACCCCGCCCAACTGCTCGAGGCGCGGGTGCTCTTGACCGTGATCGACGGCGAAGTCGTGTACCGGCCCTGATCAACCGGTAGACTTCCGCGGCCCCATTCCTCACGGGCCAGGCGGAAGCACCATGGTCGAGATCGATATCAGCTACGAAGGAAAGCTGCGCTGCCGCGCGGCTCACGGACCCTCCTCCACCTCCCTCGAGACCGACGCGCCGGTCGACAACCAGGGGCGCGGGGAGACCTTCTCGCCGACCGACCTGGTGGCCACGGCGCTGGGTTCGTGCCTGCTGACGATCATGGGGATCGTCGCCGAGCGGCACGAGTGGGACCTTTCCCGGGCGACGGTGAAGGTGGTGAAGCACATGGTCGCCGACCCCAAGCGGCGGATCGGCAAGCTCGAAGTGACGATCCGTCCGGGCGGCGACTTCAGCGACTCGCAGCGCAGGGTGCTGGAGAAGGCGGCGATGACCTGCCCCGTTCACGAGAGCCTGGGGAGCGGCATCGAGCAGGTCATCTCGTTCGAATGGGACTGAGGTCCACCGCCGGCGCGAAACCCAGCGACATCGCGGCGAGGCTTCCCGCGCTCCACCCCTCGCCGGCGGCCTTCCCGAAGGCGACGCCGCGCCGGTAGTTACCGCCCACGAAGAGGCCCGGGTGCCGGAGACCGAACCTGGCGAGGAGCCCGTCGATCCGCCTCGTGCGCGCGAGGTGCCCCACCTCGTACTGCGGGATCGCGCGCGGCCAGCGGGTGACGTCGGTGAAGACCGGGGGAGTCCGCAGGTCGAGCAGCTTCCTGAGGTCCTCGTGCGCGAGTTGCACGAGGCGCTCCTCGTCCAGCAACGCGGTCGCGGGGTCGACGGCGCCGCCGATCATCGCGCGCATGAGGATGTGCCCGTCCGGCGAGCGCCCGGGGAAGAGGTGCGTGTCCCAGAGGACGCCGAGGATGGTGAGCCCTTCCTCGCGCGGGGCGAGGGCGCCGAAGCCGCGCGGCGCGCGGGCCAGGGCGTCGGCGCCGTAGCCGAGCGCGACGACGGCGAGCGGAGGGGAGCTGAGCGCGTCGAGCTCACCGCTGACCTCGGGCAGGACGTCGCGCAGGAGGTTCGCGGTGCTCCAGGCCTCGCCCGCGAGGATCACCACCTCCGCGGGGATCGGTTCGGAGTCGACGCGCACGTGGACCCGCCACGGCGTCCCGTTCGTGGCGGGTTGCAGCCCGTCGACGGGCGAGCTGGTCCGCACGGTGAAGGGCGCGCGCTCGGCGAGGTGCCGCGGCAGGGTCTGCAGTCCGCCCTCGAAGGAGGTGAGCACCCCCGACGGTCCGGCCGGTCCGCCGCGCAGCTTCTTCTCGCGGGAGAGCTGCTTCATCGCCCGGAAGAGCGAGCCGTAGCGTCTCTCCAGCTCCGCCATGCGCGGGAAGGCCGCGGGCAGCGAGAGACGGCGCGCGTCCCCGGCGAAGACGCCGAGCACCATCGGCGCGATCAGGCGCTCGGCCGCCTGGCGTCCGAGCCGCCGCTCGGCGAAGTCGAAGACGCTCTCCTCGTCTTCCTCTTCACGGCGCGGGATCCACGGCTCGCGGGCGATGCGCAGCAACGCGCCGGGGGAGAGGATCCTGCCGAACGCGAAGCGCAACGGGTTCGTGTGAAGCTGCCGGAGCCGACCTTCCCGCACCAGGAAGCGGTTCGCGGCGCTCTCGGTGGCGGGAAGCTTCTGGAGCCCCGCACACTCGACCAGCGTGTCGAGGATCGACTCGTTGTCGAGGTAGCCGGTCGGCCCCTGCTCGACCAGCCACTCGCCGCGCGGCACGCTGCGCGCCTTGCCGCCGACCTCGGGTTCCGCCTCGAGCAGGATCACCTCGAGCTTCCCTTCCGAGGCGGTGTGGGCCGCCCACGCCGCGGCCAGCCCGCTGATCCCTCCACCGACGATGACGACTCGCTTCACTCCGGGGGCCTCCCGCGTAGCGCGGGCTGACGCCCGCAATCCAACTGGTCAACCGACCATTCCGATCACGATTCTCGAGAGCCTCAATGCCCTCCCAGCCTGCTTTCTGCGCGCAGCGCGCAGAAACCGACTCCGACTATATCAGACGGTCCGGCTGAAGACCGGCTGTTCGCCGCCTTCGTGCTTCTCGCGCCAGTAGGTGTCGAAGCACATCGCCAGGTTGCGGATGAAGAGCTCGCCGGTGGGAGTGGCGCCGATCGAGTCGGTCTCGAGGCGCGCCAGGCCTTCCCGGGCGAGCGGCTGCAGCCGCTCGAGGTCCACGGCGAACACCTCGTCGAAGACGACGCCGAAGCGCTCCTCGATCGCCCGCTTGTCGAGGTGGAAGTTGCACATCAGCTCGCCGATCACAGCACGGCGCAGCTCGTCATCGCGGGAGAGGAGCACGCCGCGCTCGACCGGCAGCTGCCCGGCGGCGAGCGCCTCGTTGTAGCGGCTGAGCTTCTTGGCGTTCTGGACGTACGCGCCGCGCAGGTCCCCGATCGCGCTGATTCCGAGTCCGATCACGTCCTCGGCGGGGATCACCGTGTAGCCCTGGAAGTTGCGGCGCAGCCGGCGCTCCTGCCGCGCGCGGGCCAGGTCGTCCCCCGGGAGCGCGAAGTGGTCCATTCCGATCGGCGCGTACCCCGCGGCGAGGAAGCGCTCGCGGGCGATGGCGAAGAGCTCGTACTTCGCCTCGCGGCTGGGGAGCTCCGCCTCGTCCAGCTGCTTCTGGTGGCCGCGAATCCACGGGACGTAGGCGAAGGAGTAGACCGCCGCCCGGTCGACCGAGAGCGCGATCGCCTGCTCGACGCTCGCCTCGAAGGTCTCCGGCCGCTGGCGCGGCAGCCCGTAGATCAGGTCGACGTTGATCCCGCCGAAGCCGCAGCGGCGGGCGCTGCTCATCAGGGCGGCGGTCTCCTCGAGGGTCTGCACCCGACCGATCGCCTCCTGGACCTCGGGGGTGAAGTCCTGTACGCCGAAGGAGATGCGGTTGAAGCCGCGGTCGGCGAGCGCGCGGAGATGCTCCTCGGTGGTCACGCGCGGGTCGCACTCGATGGCCAGCTCCGCACCCTCCTCGCGCCGGAAGCGCGTGAAGAAGTGGTCCAGGAGCGAGCCGAGTTGAGCGGGGGAGAAGTAGGTCGGCGTGCCGCCGCCGAGGTGCAGCTGCGCGATCCCGCGACGGTCGGGGAGCCGCTCGGCGACGAGATCGATCTCGCCGCGCAGCGCGTCGAGGTAGGGGGTCGCCCGATCGTGATCGGGGGAGGTGATCACGTGGCAGCCGCAGAAGGTGCAGCGCTCGTCGCAGAAAGGCAGGTGGACGTACACGGAGAGCGGCGCGCCGGGGAGCGCGTCAGCGGCGGCCAGCCGCCGGTGGTACTCCTCGCGACCGACGTCCTCGGTGAACTCGACCGCCGTCGGATAGCTCGTATAACGCGGACCGGGGCGGTCGTGCGTCGCGAGCAGCTCGGCGGTGATCACCCGATCAGCGGGGCGCGTGGTCGACTCGCTCACGGGCTCACCTCCTCGGCGTGCACCACCTCGATCAGGGCCTCGACGCTCTCGACCGGCACCTCGGGGAGAATGCCGTGGCCGAGGTTGACGATGTGACCGCGCGCGGGGACGCTCGCCAGCAGCGCTTCGGCCCCGGCGCGGGTCGTCTCCGGGCCGGCGAGCAGGCAGGCGGGGTCGAGGTTGCCCTGCAGCGCCTTGCCGTTCCCGGTGTGGGGGCCGAGCCACTCGCGCAGCGCGCCGAGGTCGCTCCGCCAGCAGAGCGCGAGCCCTTCCCCGGGCAGGCGCGCGTGCTCGCGGGCGAGGTGGGGCGCGCCGTTGGCGAAGTAGATGCAGGGGACGGCCGCGCGTCCGAGCTCCTCGAGCAGGTTCGCGAGGTGGGGGCGCACGTGACGGCGCCAGTCCTCGATGGAGAGCAACCCCGCCCACGAGTCGAAGACCTGCACCAGGTCGGCGCCGGCTTGGTGCTGCTCGACGAGGAAGCGGGCGGAGAGCGTCGCCAGCTTCTCCATCAGCTCGCCGAAGGCCCGCGGGTCCTCCCGCAGGAGTGCCCGCAGGTGGACGAAGTCCTTGCCGCCGCTCCCCTGCACGAGGTAGGCGGCGATCGAGAACGGCGCCCCGGCGAAGCCGATCAGCGCCGCGCGCCCGGCGAGGCGCTCCTTGACGAGGCGCAGGGTGGCGGGCACCTCGGGGGCGATCCGGGGACCCTCGGGGACCTCCAGCGCGGCGATCTGCGCGGCGCTGCGCAGCGGCTTCGCGATCTTCGGACCGGGGTCGAAGCGGACGTCGATCGAGAGTGCCGACACCGGGCTCATCAGGTCGGCGAAGACGATCGCGGCGTCGAGGGGGAAGCGCTCGAGCGGCTGGAGGGTCACCTCCGCGGCGAGCGCGGGGGAGGCGCACAGCTCCTCGAAGGTGTGCTGCGCGCGCAGCGCTCGATACTCGGGGAGATAGCGTCCCGCCTGGCGCAGGATCCACAGCGGGCGGCGCTCGGTGGGCTCGCCGCGCAGGGTTCGCTGGATCAGGTCATTCATCGTCGCTTCCTCCCTGGCGCTCGAGCGTGAAGCGGTAGCCGACCCCGCGAATGGTGTGGAAGTGGCGGGGGTGCTCGGGGTCGTGCTCGAAGCGCCGCCGCAGGCGGACGATGAAGTTGTCGATGGTGCGAGTCGAGGGGAACACCTCGTAGCCCCAGACCGTCTCGAGCAGGCTCTCGCGCGAGACGACCTCGCCCTCCCGCTCGCTGAGCGTCTTCAGGATCATCGCTTCCTTGTGCGTCAGCTCGTGCTCGGCTCCGTCCCAGGAGGTCGCCTTGTAGGTGCGGAAGTCGATCGCGTTCTCGTCGAACTCGAGCGTGGCCGACTCCTCCACGCGTCGGAGGTAGCCCTGGCGGCGTCGGATGATCGCGGCGACGCGCAGGAGGAGCTCGCGCAGGGCGAACGGCTTGGGCAGGTAGTCGTCGCCGCCGGCCTCCAGCCCGCGCACGCGGTCGTCGAGCTCGCTGCGCGCGGTCAGGAAGAGGATCGGCACGTCGTTCTCCTCGGCGCGCAGGGTGGCGCAGACGGCCAGTCCGTCGAAGCGCGGCATCATCACGTCGAGCACGACCAGGTCCCACTCCTCCGCCCGGATCCGCTCGAGCGCACTCTCCCCGTCGTGAACCACCTCGGTGCGGTACCCCTCCAGCTGCAGGTTCTCGGCGATCCCCAGGGCGAGGTTCTCCTCGTCGTCGACGACCAGTACGCGATGTCCGGAAGTGCTCACGTGGTCCCTCCAGGGTCCTGCGGCCACCACACGCGGAACGTGGCGCCCCGCCCCGGGCCGTCGCTGGCCGCGGCGATGCGGGCGCCGGAAGCGCGCGCGAGCCGCTCGGCGATGTAGAGCCCCAGGCCCGAGCCCGGGGTGCGCCGCTGCAGCTCGTCGCCGGCGCGGTAGAACTTCTCGAAGAGCCGCTCCGCCTCGTCCGGCTCGAAGCCGAGGCCGTCGTCCTCCACCTCGAGGAGGACGCGGTCCTCCTCCTCGCGGGCGCGGACCACCACCTCGCCGCCCCCCGAGGCGGCGGTCGATTTGATCGCGTTGGAGACCAGGTTGCGGATCACCGTGTAGAAGGCGTTTCGATCGCCGCGGGCCAGGAGTCCGCTCGTCACCTCGAGGCTCAGGGTGACCCTTTTCTCCTGCGCCTGTCGTTCGCTCTGCTCGACGAGCGCACCGAGCTCGCGGGAGAGCTCGAAGGTCTCGGCGGCGAGGAGGAGCGCTCCGGAGGCGATCCGCCCCGCGTCGAGGATGTTGGCGACCATCTCCTCCAGCCGCTCGACGTCGCGCACCATCCGCCCGGCGAGGCGGGCGGCGGCCTCCTCGCCGGGGCGGCGCAGCTGCAGGGTCTCGGCGGAGAGGCGCAGGCTGGCCAGCGGACTCTTGAGCTCGTGGCTGACCGCCGCGACGAAGTTCTCCTGGCGGTGGACCAGCCGGGCGCGCTGGCGCAGCGCCTGCGAGACGATCGCCACGCCGGTGATCAGGACGACCAGGAAGAACGAACCCTCCCAGCGGTAGCGGTTCAGCCGCCGGCGGCGGTCGCCGTCGAGCCGGGCCAGCGCGGCCGCGTCGATCTCGACGTGCCCCTCCCGGAAGGTGAGGTGGTCGAAAGCGGGCACGACCCGCTCGAGTCCCATTCCCGTGCCGAGGAGCTCCTGCGCGGCGCGGAGCTCGGCGTCGAAGCCGTCGAGGCACGCCCGGTGGTTCGCCTCGACGTACCGCTCCTGGTCGACGATCCAGTAGACCACCTGCGCGACGCAGACGAGCAGCAGGGCGATCATCACGACCTGCAGGGCCCGGGTGTTTCCAGAGCGGCTCGGCACCGTACGTCCTACTCGAGGAGCTCCCCGAGGGCCGCGGTGAGGCGCTCGAGGTGCTCGGGCTCGTGCGCCAGGGAGAGGAACCCGACCTCGTAGGCGGAGGGGGCGACGTTGATGCCGCGGGAGAGCAGTCCGTGGAAGATCGGCCCGTAGCGCTCCGCGATGCTGCCGCCGATCGCGTCGGCGCGGCGCGGCGGCGAGCCCTCGCCCAGGTCGAGCCAGAAGATCGAGCCGACGCGCACCAGGCTCACCGGGAGCGTCGCTCTCTCGAGCACCGGCGAGAGCCGCGCCTCGAGCTCCTCGCCCAGGCGCTCGAGGCGCGCCCAGCCGTCCTCTTCCTCGAGCACGCGCAGGGTGGCCAGTCCGGCGGCCATCGCCACCGGGTTCCCGGAGAGGGTGCCTGCCTGGTAGACCGGACCCAGCGGCGCGAGGCGACCCATGATCTCGGCGCGACCGCCGAAGGCGCCCACCGGCAGCCCGCCGCCGATCACCTTGCCGAAGGTCGCGAGGTCGGGAGTGATCGAGTACTTCGCCGCCGCGCCACCGGGTCCGACGCGGAAGCCGTTGATCACCTCGTCGAAGATGAGGAGCGCTCCCGACTCCGCGGTCAGGCGACGCAGGAGGGCGAGGTACTCCGGGCGCTGCACGAGGAGCCCGTTGTTGGCGGGGATCGGCTCGACGATCACCGCGGCGATCCGCGAACCCTGCGCGGCGAACAGCTCCCGCAGGGCCTCCTCGTCGTCGAGCTCCAGCACGATCGTCTGTTCGGTGAAGGCCGCCGGTACGCCCGCGGAAGAGGGCTCGCCGAAGGTGACCAGCCCCGAGCCCGCCTGGACCAGGAGGTGGTCGGCGTGGCCGTGGTAGCAGCCGGCGAACTTGACCACCGCGTCGCGGCCGGTGAAGCCGCGCGCGACGCGGATCGCGCTCATCGTCGCCTCGGTGCCCGAGGAGACGAAGCGGACCTGCTCGAGGCCGGGGTACAGCGAGGTCACCTTCTCGGCGAGCTCGATCTCGGCGGGAGTCGGCGCGCCGTAGGTGGTGCCGCGGGCGGCGGCGGCGCCGATCGCCTCGACCACCTTCGGGTGAGCGTGCCCGAGGATCAGGGGGCCCCAGGAGCCCACGAAATCGAGGTAGCGGTTGCCGTCGACGTCGACGAGCTCCGCGCCGCTCGCGCTCGCGATCACCGGCGGGGTACCCCCGACCGCGCGGAAGGCGCGAACCGGAGAGCTGACGCCGCCGGGCAGCACCTTCGCCGCGCGCCCGAACAGTTCCTCCGACCGGTGGAGGCCGAGCGATCCGGTGGAGGGACTCACAGCCACCCTCCTTCCATCGCGTCGCGAGCGTGGTAGGTGATGATCACGTCGGCGCCCGCCCGGCGGATCGCGTAGAGGTTCTCGCGCACGATGCGCGCCTCGTCGAGCCAGCCGCGCTCGGCGGCCGCCTTCACCGCGGAGAACTCACCGGAGACGTTGTAGGCGGCGAGCGGCAGCCGGGAGGCCGCGCGAACCCGGGCGATCACGTCGAGGTAGGCGAGGGCGGGCTTGACCATCAACAGGTCGGCGCCCTCCTCCTCGTCGAGCAGCGACTCGCGCTCCGCCTCGCGGGCGTTGCGCGAGTCCATCTGGTAGCCCTGGCGATCGCCTTTCCCCGGCGCGGAGTCGGCGGCCTCGCGGAAGGGACCGTAGTAGGCGGAGGCGTACTTCGCCGAGTAGGAGAGGATGCCCGTGGTCTCGAAGCCGCTCTCGTCGAGCCGATCGCGGATCGCGGCGACGCGGCCGTCCATCATGTCCGAGGGCGCGACGACGTCCGCGCCGGCGCGCGCGTGCGACAGCGCCATCTCGGCGAGCAGCGGAAGGCTCGGGTCGTTCCGCACCTCGTCGCCCTCGAGCACGCCGCAGTGCCCGTGGTCGGTGTAGGCGCAGAGGCACACGTCGGTGAAGACGAGGAGGCTCTCGCCGAACTCCGCCTTCAGCACCGAGACCGCGCGTTGCACCGCGCCGTCGTCGTCGGCGGAGTGCTCGCCGCGCGCGGTCTTCTCGCCGTCGCCGGCGAGGCCGAAGAGCAGCACGCTCTCGAGGCCGAGCTCGAGGTCGAGCGCGACACGCTTCAGGAGATCGTCGCGGCCGTAGCGCTCGATGCCGGGCATCGACGGGATCACCTCGCGGCCCCGATCCGACGGGAGGACGAAGTGCGGCAGGACGAGCCTCGACGCGTCGAGGTCGGTCTCGGTGACCAGCTCGCGCAGGATCCGGCTCCGGCGCAGGCGTCGCGGCCGCGTCCGGGCCGGCGTGGTTCGATGGGAGTCAGTCATGGTTCGTCAGAGGGGAGCTGGCGGCGGCCCAGGCGCGCTCGGCGGCCTGGACCATGCCGGTGAGGTCTCTGGTGTTCGATTCGGCGGCGACCGGCCAGCCCGCCTCGCGGGCGGCAGCGCTGGTCGTGGGGCCGAGGGTGATCACCGGCGCGGTCGGTGGGGAGGAGCCGCGCGCGGCGAAGGCGCGAACCGCCGACGGGCTGGCGAAGAAGATCGCGTCGGCCGCGGGCGGGGTCTCGCCCGGCTCGCCGGAGATGCCGACGGTGCGGTAGAGCACCAGCCGCTCGACGCCTCGACCCGCGGCGCGGAAGCACTCCTCGAATTCGGGGCGGCCTTCCTCGGCGGCGACGAGCAGCACGCGCTCATCTCCCGCGAGGTGCTCGAGGAGCGCGTCGGCCAGGCTCGCGGCGGTCCCCAGCGGAGCGACCAGCGCGGGCGGCTCGAAGGCGGCCTCGGCGCGCGCGGCGGTGATCGGTCCCACGCAGGCGATCCGTGGCCCGCCGGGCCAGGCGCCGGGGGCGAGGGTCGCGACGGCGCTCACCGCGTGACGCGAGCAGAAGGCGATCCACGCGCAGGCCGCGATGCCGGCGCGGAGCTCGCCGGCGCGCTCGGCCAGGACCTCGCGGCGCAAGCAGGGGAAGGAGAGCGCCGTGGCGCCTCGCTCGGCGAGACCCTCGGCCCAGGCGGCGTTGTCCTCCGCGGAGCGTGTCAGCAGGATCCTCTTCGCCTCGATCGAGCTCATCGGACCCGCTCTCCTTCTCGAAGGAGCAGGGGAAAGACCTCGTTCGCGAGCGCCAGCGGATCGTCCCCGCGCGCCCGGCCGCGTCGGAGCGCTCCGTCGACCTCCAGCGCGGCGACGAGCTCGAGGCCGCCATTCTCATCGCTCCGGCAGTGAGCGCCGAAGGGAACCTGGCAACCGGCGTCGACTTTTCCGAGCAGGGCGCGCTCGGCGCGGACCGCACGGTGAGCGGCGGCATCGTCGAGGGCACCGACCGCGTCGCCCACCGCCGGATCGTCCGACCGCACCTGCAGCGCCAGCGCGCCCTGCGAGGGGGCGGGCACGAAGAGCTCCGGGTCGAGATCGACCTCGACGAGGCCGACCCGCGAGGGCGCTTCCCCCTCGCCGCGCTCGGCGGCGCGATCGAGGCGACAGAGCCCCGCGCCCGCGAGCAGCACCGCGTCGAACTCCCCGGCGCGGAGCTTCTTCACCCGCGTGGGGACGTTGCCGCGCAGGAGCGCGAGCTCCAGGTCGGGGCGGATGTCGCGCACCAGCGCGCGGCGGCGGGCCGAGGCGGTGCCGAGGCGCGCACCGCTCGCGAGCGGCAGGGGGCCGGCACCGGGGTCGTGGGCGCTCTCGGTGAAGAGCAGCCGGTCGCGCGGATCGACTCGCTCGGGCACCGCGGCGATCCGGAGCCCTTCGGGGGAGACGGAGGGGAGGTCCTTGTAGCTGTGCACGGCGACGTCGATCACGCTCTCGAGCAGGGCGCGCTCGATCTCGCGGACGAAGAGCCCCGGCGCACCGACCTCGGCGAAGGGGCGGACCTGGTCCGCGTCGCCGCTGGTCCTGATCACGACGATCTCGACGTCGTGTCCGTGGCGAACGAGCGAGCGCTCCACCCACCGCGCCTGGGTCAGGGCGAGCTGCGAACCGCGGGTGCCGATGGTGAGCTTCACGCGCGCCGCTCCTCCGCCGGTCCGGGCCGCAGCGAGGCGAACAGCTCCTCGCCGTCGAGGGCCGCGTCGACCGCGCTCGAGAGCTCGGCGTCCGCGTGCGCGAAGAAGCCGCGGAGGAACTGTGGGCCGTGGTCGCTCGCCGCTTCCCGGAGCCCGGTGGCGGGCAGGTGGGCGTAGTGCCTGGCCAGCCGCGAGACGAAGCGGCGCAGGAGGTTGCGGCGCTCCTCGTCGAGCTCGGAGAACTCGGCCCGGAGCAGGCGCTCCACCTGGTCGCGGGCGGTGTGCTCGTAGCGCCGGTGGAGCGCGCCGATCGCGCGGTCCACCGCCCGGGCCGACAGCCGGCGGGCGAAGGTGGCGAGCGCCTCGTCGACCAGCGCCCGCGCATCGCCCAGCTCGTGCAGGCGCAGGGATCGGTTCTCCGCCGCCGCGGCGGTGATCTCCTCCATGCCGATCCGCTCCAGCCCGTGGGCCCGGGCGGCCTGCGGATCGACGTCGGGGGGGACGGCGAAGTCGATGAGGAGCGGCGCGGCCGAGGCGCCCCGCGCCGCCCGCAGTCGCGACAGCTCGGCGGAGCCGAGGAGCGCCCGCGGCGAGCCGGTGGCGGCGACGACCGCGGCCACCGAGGGGGGCTCGGCGAGGAAGGCGTCGAGGGGGAGGGCGCTCGCGCCACCAGCCAGCTCCGCGCAGAGACGCTTCGCGTTCTCGCCGCTGCGGTTGACCACGATCGGCGCGATCCCCTCGCCGACGAGGAAGCGCCCGCAGCGCTCGGTCATCGCCGAGACGCCGAGCAGGACCACGGCCCCGCGCTGGCGAGCGAGGTGCGCGCGCAGGGCGTCGAAGGCGATCTCCGCCAGGGAGGTGTGTCCGGTGCCGAGACCGGTCTCCCGCTGGATCTTCCGCGCGAGCCTCGACGCACCGTCGAACAGGACCGCGAGCCGGTCGCCGACGAGGCCGCTGGCCCGCGAGAGCTCGACGGCGTCACGCAGCTGGCCGGTGATCTCGGTCTCGCCCAACCGCGCCGAGTCGAGTCCCCCCGCGACCACGAAGACGTGCTCCGCGGCGCCTTCTCCCGCCCAGGCGCGCAGCTCGCGCTCCGCCTCGCCGGGGTGCGGCGGCGTGCCCGTCAGCTCGGCGAAGACCCGGCGCCGGTACTCGGCGACGGGAGTCACGCCGTCGGTGACCAGGATCACCTCGACCCGGTTGCAGGTGGCGAGGTAGACGAGCTCCCGAGCGCCGATCCGGGCGGCGAGCTCGGGCACGCGGTCCTTCCTCTCCTCCGCGGGAAGGGTGTAGCGCGCCAGGGCGGCGGGGCCTCCCTGACGCCAGCAGAGGCCGACGACGCCGATTCGATCCATGGGGTTCCGGGTTGCTGGGTGAGCCGGGGATTGTAGGGCATCGTCCCTCGGGTCTGTCACGCGAGCGTCACGAGGCGCGGCTTCTACGACTCGATCAGTCGCGCGATCGCTCCGATCAGTGCCGGATGATCGGCCACGGCGGGCACCCGGGTGAAGCGGCGGCCGCCGGCCTCCTCGAAGCTCCGTCGCCCGCGCTCGCCGATCTCCTCCAGCGTCTCGAGCCCATCGGTCAGGAAGCCCGGAGTGAAGACGACGAGGTCCCGGATTCCCTCGCGGGGCAATCGCGCCAGCAGCTCGTCGGTCGCCGGACCGAGCCACGGCTCGCGTCCGAAGCGCGACTGGTAGCAGAGGATCCCGTCGCTCCTCTCGCGCTGGAGCCGCTCCAGTACCGCCGCGACCGTGCGCTCGCAGGCCTTCGAGTAGATCCGGTGCTCGTACCGATCGACGCGTTCGGGAATCCCGTGGAAGGAGAAGAGCAGTCGCTGCGGGGCGTCGGCCCCGGAGCACACCCGGTGGTACCGCTCGACCAGCGCCTCGACGTACCCGGGATCGTCGGGGGCCAGCGTGCGGTAGCGCAGCCGCTCGCCTAGCCCCAGTCGCTCGCCGACGCTCTCCACCACGCGGGCGATGGTGCCGGAGCTCGAGGCGGTGGGGTGGGGGAACAGCGGGACGACGACCACCCGTTTCGCGCGAGCGGCGGCTTCCTCGACGTGGCTCGCCAGGCCCGGGCTCCCGTAGCGGTACGCCGCGGTGACGCGCACCGATCCCCCGAGCCGCCCCGCCGAGGCTGCGGCGATGGCCTGCGTCTGCACCGCGAGTGGCGAGCCCTCCTCGCTCCAGATCGACCGGTACGCCTCCGCCACCGCCGCGGGTCGCCGGCGCAGGACGATCCCGTGCAGGATCGGCAGCCACAGCCAGTGCGCCGGTCGATCGACGACCATCGGGTCGGAGAGGAACTCCCGCAGGAAGGCGCGCACCGCCTCCTCGGACGCTTCGGCGGGGGTGCCGAGGTTCACCAGCAGGAGCTCGGTGCTCGGGCGGCTCGGACTCTTCACGACGAGAAAAGGGGGCCGGACGAGCCGGCCCCGGTTGGTCACTCGCGGCGATCCTCCGGGATCAGGGCGTGAAGATCACGCTCAGCCCATTCGAGAGGTTGAACTGCGCGCCGCCCGCGGCGGGGTCCCGGTACCAGCACTGGAAGTGGCGCGTGTCTCCGACCACCACCGATCCACCGACGGGCAGAGCCGAGTTGTCGATCAGGTCCGACATCTCGCCGAGCGCGCCGGTGTTGACCGGCTTGAGGCGCACCAGCGGCGGGCCGATGCAGCGCGTGCCGTTGCCGAAGGGGATGTCCTTCTGGGTCGGACCGTAGAAGTGGAGGCCGAACTGGTTCGCCGGCAGTCCGGTGGTGTGCAGCCAGAGGTCCGCGTTGCCGATCGACGTCGAACCGGTGGAGGCGAGCACCGCCCCCGAGCCGACGGAGTTCGGCGCGCCGGGGCAGTAGGCGCTCGGCGTCGTCGGGTAGTACTCCGAGTAGAGGGTGCCGAAGAGGTCCAGCGTCCCGCTGATCCCGGTGGTCGGA
Source organism: uncultured Planctomycetaceae bacterium (assembly GCA_964496575.1). Classification (GTDB taxonomy): domain Bacteria; phylum Planctomycetota; class UBA1135; order UBA1135; genus CAZCAC01. Next base: position 46,477 of record CAZCAC010000024.1, read on the forward strand.
TCGTCGAAGTCGAAGGCCGTCTGGATCGGAACCACCAGCAGGTAGTGGTCGTTCACCCAGTTGATCGCCCCGGTGGTGGGCTCGGGATCGCCGGACATCCCGGCGAGGTCGAACTCCGTGTGGTTGCCGAGGATGTCGTCCACGATCAGCCTGCCGGAGATGACGTGGACGGTCACCATCGTCGAGAAGGCGCCGACGCTGTCCACGGGGAAGGTGGGCGAGGAGAAGCGGATGTGCGTGTCGGTGAGATCGAACTCCGCCAGCGGCGGGAGCCAGGAGATGGGGTTCGGAACCTCGCCGGAGATGTCGGGAGTGATCTTCGCATCCCCCGCGTTCGCGAAGCGGCCGGTCCCGACCGGGTTGCCCCCGGTGTCGAGGCCCATCACGTTGTCGCCGACCAGCGTGAAGTCGGCCGGGTCCTCGTCGATGTCCCCGAGGCTGGTCGTGCCCGACCAGGTGAAGTTGGTGGCGGACTGGTCGATCTGGAACGTGTAGTCGACCTGGGCGGTGGCGCTCGCGGCCAGCGCGGCGGTGAAGAGTGCCGGAATCAGGAGGCGGCTCATGAGTGATCCTCGTGGGCAAGGAGGCTGGAGCTTCGGGCCTGCACCTCCAGGGTATCACGCTTCGCCCACCCGGGCGGGTCCGGTCCGACGGTCGCCCGGGACGCCGGTCGTCTGGGCCGCGGAGGTCAGGGCTGCTCCGGCGCCTCTCGACCCTCCAGCCGCTCCAGCAGGACCCGCGCCGAGCGGTCCCCCGGATCGAGCTCCAGCGCCCGGAGGAGCGTGCGCCGGGCCTCGTCGGGCTGCCCCTGCTCGAGGTACGCCTGACCGAGGCCGCGCCACGCCGGCCCCAGGCCGGGTGCGAGCTCGGTCGCTCGAAGGTAGAGGGGGATCGCCTCGTCGCGACGATCGGTGCGACAGAGGAGCGACGCGAGGTTGACGTGGACGATCGGGTTGGGGGGGCCCGCGCGCTGCGCCGGGCGCCTGCTCGCCCCCGCGGCGTCCTGCTCGCCGGCGGCCTGCTGGACGCGGCCGAGGTTCGACCACGAGCGCGAGTAGTCGGGATCGAGGAGGATCGCCCGCCGCCAGGCGTCGCGGGCTCCCTCGAGATCCCCGCTCTCCTCGCGGATCAGGCCCAGGTCGTTCCAGGACGGCACGTCGTCGGGGGAGTGGTCCAGCACCTCGGCACGCCAAGCCGCGCGACTCGCGTAGACCCCGCCGCGGACGAACGACAGTCCGCCGGCCACCACCACGAGCAGCATCGCGACCGCGAAGGGTCCGGGGCGCGGCAGGCAGCGCTCGAGGGTCACCCCGACCAGCGGCGCCGCGAAGAGCAGCGGCAGGTAGAGGAAGCGTGGCGCGAAGACCTCGCCGATCGGCAGCAGCTGGAGGAACGGCACGAAGGCGAGCGCGGCGATCGCCGAGGCGGCGGCGACGGGCGAGGCGGTCCTGCGGAAGCCGATCGTCGAGATCCCGAGAACGGTGAGCCACAGCGCCCAGCCGAGGACCGCGGCCAGGGTCGGGCTCAGCGGGGCGGAGCGGCCGAGCAGGAAGTCGAGGCGGTACTGCGGGGGGTGGTCGATCGGCAGCACGCCGAGCCGCACCGCCTCGAGCAACGCGCAGCCACCGGCGACGAGGCGCTCACCGAGCCCCGCGTCGGGGAGGACCGGCGTGGTCGCGCCGGCGAAGGGATCGCCGAGGGCGAAACCTCGCGCGAGCCACCAGAGAACGAGCGTCGCAACGACGGCGGCGCCGGTCGCGCGCCACAGCGCTCGCGACCGCGTTCCGGCCAGGAGCACCAGGACGAGCGCGAAGACGATCGCCTCCTCCTTGGCGAGCATGCCACCGAGGAACCCGAGCCCGGCGATCGCGGCGGCGACGCCGGGCCTCGCACCCCGCCGATTCGCGACCAGCAGACCGACTCCACCGGCGAGTGGAAAGAGCGCACCGAGCATCGAGGTCCGCCCGGAGATCCAGATCACCGAGTCGGCCAGCACCGGGTGGATCGCGAAGGTGACCAGCACCCCGAGGAACCACGAACGCCTCCCGCCGAGCTCGCGGATCGTCTGGAGGGCGAGGGCCACCACCGCGAGGTGCAGGAGGAGGTTCTCCAGGTGGTACCCGGTGACCCACTCCCCCCACAGCCCGCGGGAGAGGCGCAGCGACAGGCTGGAGAGCGGTCGCCACTGCCCGACGTCGCCGAGGTGGTGGAAGTAGTCGCGCGCGAACGCCGCCGTCCAGGAGACCGAGCCGTCGGTGACCGGGTTCCCGAAGAGCAGCACGCGATCGTCGAGCGCCCAGCCGCCGCGCAGGACCCCGGGCAACCACGCGATGAGCGCGCAGGCCAGGAGCCACCAGGGGAAGCGGAGGCGGGTCGCGGGCTCGGGACCGGGGGAGCTCACCGGTCCAACATACCCGCGGCGGCTCCCTTTCACCGCGCCGATTCGCCCCGTACCCTCCCGTCGATGAAGATCCCCTCCGGGATGCTCGCCGCGCGGAGCTGGCTACCCCTGCTCCTGCTCCTCGTGGTGGTCAAGAGCCTGATCGTCCTCTCCCTCGCCGACGTGTTCTTCTACGGCGAGGAGCTGGAGAAGGGGACCGCAGCCAAGGCGATGATCGACGGGCTCGACGTGCCACACCACCAGCTCGCCTACCACTACTACGAGGGGGGCGGCTTCGTCGTCAGCCACCTCTGCGCCGGCTTCTTCGCCGTGGTGGGCGAGTGCCTCCTGGCCCACAAGCTGGTCGCGCTCTGCTTCAACGCGGGGATCCTGATCGTCGGCTGGAACCTCCTCCGCCGCCTCTTCGGGAGGGTCGCCGCGATCGCCTTCGGTCTGCTCTTCGTCTTCGGGCCGGAGAGCTACCAGAAGCTGTCACTGATCAACCTCGGCATTCACTTCGAGTCCGGTCTCTTCACCCTCGGGGTGCTCGCCCTCGGGGCGCGGATCCTCTTCGGGGAGCCGACGCGCTGGTGGAACTGGGCGCTGCTCGGACTGGTGACCGGGTTCGGGATCTACTTCTCCTACCAGGTCGCGGTCGTGGCGCTGTGGGTCGGGGGAATCCTGCTCCTCGTGCGTACGCGGGAGGTGCTGGGCCTCTTCGGGATCTGCGGTCTCGCCGGGACCATCGTCGGAGCGCTACCGCTGCTCCTGATGTACGTGCTGGTCGGAGAGGCGATCCTCGACATCCACGGCACCGCGCTCGGCTCGGCCGGCGAGCGGTCGAATTCCCTGCTCTTCCGCGAGTTCCTCGCGTCGATCTTTGCGCACGGCGCCCTCGGTGGACGGATCGGCCCCTTCGTCTGGGTCGGCGCCACCGTCGGCGCGCTCCTCGTCCTCCTGGTCAGCCGCGACGAGCGTGGAGAGAGCTCGCCGCGCTTGCGAGCCCTCTACCTGCTCGGCTACCCGGCGCTGTTCCTGGTCGTGTACCTGCAGAGCGGGTTCGTCGTCGGCGAGGTGATCCACTACTTCTACGTGCTCCGCCTGACGCCGCTCTGGATCGTCGCCTGCGCGATCGTCGCCGGCGCGCTCGGGCTCTTGATCGGCAGCGAGGATCGGACGCGTCGTCTCGCCGGGGTGGTCGCCGGGGTCCTGCTCGTGGCCAGCGGCGTGCGTGCCACCGCCGCGGTGATGGGGACGGGGCACCCGCGGACCCTCGGGGAGAACCTCGGCCTGCTGACGAGCACCAAGGGCTACAGCTACGACCAGTACTTCGGCAAGGTCTTCCCGCACTTCGACGAGGACGTGCTCGGCAAGCTGGAGCTCGTCGAGGGCTTCGACGAGGACGCGAAGGGGTGGGTGCGCGCCGACGCGGCGACGAACCTCTTCCTCGAGGCGGGCTCCGACCTCGGTGGCGCCTACCTCGGCGTCCGGGAGCTCCTCCAGAAGAACGCCCCCGGGGAGATCGAGGAGTACGGCCTCGGCCTGGGACCGCTCCTGGTACGCGCGTGCGGCTGGGACGGACGCCGGGCGGTCGACTGGGCCAGCGCCGGGCCGGAGCCCGACCGCTCGCGGCTGCTCGAGGCGCTCGGCCGCTTCGGCGCGGGGCGACACCCGCTGCGGGAGGCGCTCGTCGCCGAGGTGGAGCTCGGCCTGTCGCTGGAGACCCCCGTGCCGTTCCTGCGCGGGGTGGGGAGGCGCCTCTACCGCCGCTTCCGCGTCGACCCGTGGGGGGCGGAGGCGTTCATCGCCGAGCGGCCCGAGGCGGCGCGCGCTCCCCTGCACCAGGGGCTCGAGGCGGAACGGGCCTGGCACACGCTCCCCGGTGACTGACGGGGGTGGGGCCGAGCGGCGAGGTAGGAAGAAGCGGGAGTCGCCTTTTCCGCGACTCCCGCTCCGGGGACAGCCCCGTTTTCACAGGCTGTCCCTTGTTCGGGTCGCTCCCTGGCGAGCCAGGGATCTTCGCCCCGCTTCCCGATGGGCGCAAGAGGGGTTTTTCCCCTTCGGGCCGGCGAAACCTCCTTCGACGGGGGCCGCGGTCCAGCCCCTGCGCCGACCTCCGCCTTGCGCGGACGTCCTCTATCGACCGTGGAGGCCCTCTACATGACGGCAACCGGGCATTGATTTCGTAGACTCCCGGGTGCGATGAAGGAGCGGAACCGGAAGAAGAATGTGGCCGCCGACGGGGCGGGAGAGGGTGCGGAGCCCGATTTCGACGCTCGCCTGGCCCGGCTGGAGCGGATCGTGCAGGAGATGGAACAGGGCGGCCTCGGCCTGGAGGAGGCGATCGGGGCCTTCGAGGAGGGGGTCGGGCTGCTGAAGGGGTGCCGCGAGGCGCTCGAGGGGTACCGCCAGCAGGTCGAGGAGCTCTCCCGCGACGCCGAGGAGACGCTGCGCCCCTACGCCGGCGATCCCGACGCCGGCGACGAAGAGGAGTCGGCTTGACGCCGCCGCGGGGAGGGGGGATGGAGCTGAACGTCTGGCTGGAGGAGAGCCGCGCCTGGGTGGAGGGCGAGCTCGAGCGATGGATCGGCCAGGGAGTCGGCTGGCCGGAGAAGCTGCGCGCGGCGATGCGCTACCCGCTCTTCTGCGGCGGCAAGCGGCTGCGCCCGGCGCTGGTCCGCCTCTTCTGCGAGGAGAGCGGCGGGAGCGCCGCCGACGCCTCCCGCCCCGCCGCGGCGATCGAGATGATCCACACCTACAGCCTGGTGCACGACGACCTGCCGTGCATGGACGACGACGATCTGCGCCGGGGCCAGCCGACCTGCCACAAGGTCTTCGGCGAGGCCTTCGCCGTGCTCGCCGGCGACGCGCTGCTCACCGAGGCGCTGGCGCTCCTGGCGAGCGCCCCCGAGCGCGGAGACCGGATGGTCCGGGTCCTGGCCCTGGCCGCCGGGGCCGGCGGCATGGTCGGGGGGCAGGTGCTCGACCTCTCCACCCCCGGTTCGGGTGTGAGCCTCGAGGCGGTGCAGGAGGTCCACCGGCAGAAGACCGGCGCGCTGCTCGGCGCGGCGTGCGAGCTGGGGGTCGTGGCCGCGGGTGCGTCCGTCGACCGGCAGGCGGGAGCCGGGGAGTACGGTCGGGCGCTCGGCCTGCTCTTCCAGGCGGTCGACGACATCCTCGACGTCACCGGCGAGGCGGGAACCCTGGGCAAGACCCCCGGCAAGGACGAGGAGCTCGACCGGGCGACCTCGATCGCGGCGCTGGGGCTGACCGGGGCGCGCGAGGAGGCGGATCGGCTGGCCGGGGAGGCGCGCGGGATCGCCCGCCGGATCGGCTTCGGCGAGGGCTCCCTGCCCCTGCGGCTCGTCGAGCGGATGCTGGAGCGGCGGAACTGAGCCCGAGGAATGCCCAAAAAATGCCGGGCGGGTCCCCCGCGGGGTTGGAAGGGACCGGAAACTGGTCCAGACTGTCGTATTCCCCCCGGCCGTCCGCACCCCCGAGTCGATGAGCGCCGAAGACACGCCCCCCCCCCTGGATCGAATCACGGGCCCCGAGGAGGAGCGGAAGATCCGCTACCTCGAGCGGGTCGAATCTCCACAGGATCTGAAGCAACTCTCGGTCGAGGAGCTCGCCCCGCTCTGCGAGGAGGTGCGCGAGTTCCTGGTCGACAGCGTGCTCACCACCGGGGGCCACCTCGGCTCCAACCTCGGCGCGGTCGAGCTCACCGTGGCCCTGCACCACGTCTTCGACTTCCGGCGCGACCGGCTGGTCTTCGACGTCAGCCACCAGTGCTACACGCACAAGCTCCTGACCGGCCGGCGCGAGGGCTTCTCGAAGCTGCGCCAGACCGGCGGACTCTGCGGCTTCACCCTGCCCGAGGAGTCCTCGTACGACCTGTTCCACTCGGGGCACGCGGGGACCTCGATCAGCACCGCGCTCGGCCTCGCGCTGGGCACCGCGCACGAGCCGGACCCGCCGCACGTCGTCGCGGTGATCGGCGACGCCAGCCTCGGCGCCGGGGTCGCCTTCGAGGCGATCAACCACGCCGGGGGGATCGGCCAGCGGCTGCTCGTGGTGCTCAACGACAACGAGTGGTCGATCGCGAAGTCGGTCGGGGCGATGGCGCGCTACTTCTCGCGGATCCGCTCCGCGCGGCTGATGCAGCGAGCCCAGCAGGAGATCCAGAGCCTGATCAACGCGATCCCGGTGATCGGCCCGCGGGTCGATCGGACCCTCGATCAGATCGGGGAGGTGATCCGCCACAACCTGGTGCCCGGGCACGTGTTCGAGGAGCTGGGCGTGACCTACGTGGGGCCGGTCGACGGCCACGACCTCAAGAAGATCATCCGCAACCTCGAGCGGGTCAAGGAGCTCGACGGCGTCGTACTGCTGCACCTGATCACCCAGAAGGGCAAGGGCAACCCCGCCAGCCTCGAGCACCCCGAGCGACACCACGGGGTCAGCGGAACGAAGCAGGCCCCGCCCAAGGGGAGCGGCATCGAGGACGGCAAGCTGCCGCGCCCCGAGCCCGATCCGCCGCTGCCGGCCGGACCGCCGTTCACCACGTGCTTCTCCAGGAGCCTCGTCGCCGCCGCCGAGCGCGACCTGCGCATCCACGCGATCACCGCCGCGATGCCCTCCGGTACGGGGCTCGACGCCTTCGCCGAGCGCTTCCCGGCCCGCTTTCACGACACCGGGATCACCGAGCAGCACGCGCTCGCCCTCGCCGCCGGCCTGGCCAAGGCGGGAGCGCGGCCGGTCGCCGCGATCTACTCCTCGTTCCTCCAGCGCGGCTACGACCAGGTCTTCCAGGAGATCGCGCTGCAGAACCTGCCGGTCCTCCTGTGCCTCGATCGGGCCGGGATGGTGGGGCAGGACGGGCCGACGCACAACGGCGCCTTCGACATCGCCTTCCTGCGCACGCTGCCCAACATGGTGCTGTGTTCTCCGCGCGACGCGACCGACCTCGATCGCCTGCTGCACTTCGCCCTGCGCCACGACGGCCCCGTGGCGATGCGCTTCCCACGCGCGTCGAGCCCGCACCAGGAGCGGATCCACCGGGACGAGCGCCGGGAGATGGAGCCCGGCAAGGCGGAGGTCCTGTGCGAAGGCGACCGCCTCTCGATCTGGAGCTACGGCGACCTCGCCGGGGTGGCGCTGGGCGTGGCCGAGCGCCTGCGGGCGGAGGGGATCGAGATCGGCGTGGTGGACGCCCGCTTCGCCAAGCCGATCGACGAGGAGCTCCTGACCCGCGAGAGCAAGCGGTACCGCCACATCCTCACCCTGGAGGACCACCAGCGCGCCGGAGGCTTCGGCTCGGCGGTACTGGAGGCCCTGAACCGCCTCCCCTCGGGAGGGGCGAAGCTGCGGATCCTGGGGATCCCCGACCGCTTCGTCGACCACATGTCCTCGCGCGAGGAGCAGCTCGCGAGCCTCGGCCTCGACGTCGCCGGCGTCGAGCACGTGGTCCGGGGACTGTTGATCTCGACCCGCGTCTGAACCGATGAACCCCGAACGAGAGGGCCGGGCAGACGGACCGCTGCCGCCCCCGCACACGCGGGAGCGCTTCCGGGGGGAGGTCCGGCACCTCGCGATCTTCGCCGACTCCGCGAAGGCGGGGGTCGACGCGCTGGTCGAGGAGATGCTCCCCCGGCTGAAGGGCAAGGTGCCGCGGGTCGAGGTGCACCGGAACCTGCGCGCCCACTGCGAGGACCTGGAGAACGGCTCGCCGTCCCCCGACGAGCACCCCGATCTCCTGATCGTGCTGGGCGGGGACGGCTCGATCCTGACCGTGGTTCGCGCGTTCGCCGAGCACCCGGTGCCCACGCTCGGGATCAACTTCGGGCGCGTCGGCTTCCTCGCCTCCACGGCCGTCGAGCGCTGGAAGCTGGCGCTCGAGGAGGTGCTCGCCGGCCAGGCGGTGATTGAACCGCGCATGAGGTTGGCTGCGGAGCTCGAGACGCGGCACGACCACACCGTCTGCTCGGTCGCCCTGAACGACCTGGTCGTCCAGCGGGGCGCCGTACAGGGGATGGTCACCCTCTCCCTCTCCGACGGCGATCGCTGGGTCAGCGACTACCGGGCGGACGGCCTGATCATCGCCTCGCCGAGCGGCTCGACCGCCTACTCGCTGGCCGCCGGAGGGCCGATCATGGCGCCGTCGATGAAGGGGCTGGTGGTGACGCCGATCTCGCCGCAGTCCCTCTCGCACCGGCCGATGGTGATGCACCCCGAGAGCACCCTGTACGTCCAGGTGGAGAAGGCGAGCGGATTGACCACGCTGGCGATCGACGGGCACGGTTTCTACCCGATGCAGGTGGGAGATCGCTTGAAGGTGCGCCACCACGACGTACCCTACCCACTCCTGGCTCGTCCCCGCTCCGATCCGTACGTGCGCGTCCGCGAACGGCTCGGCTGGCGAGGGAGCTTCGAATCGGAGCCGGGTATCGAAACGCCCCGTCAGAGCCCGAGCTCCTCCGACCCCGGTCAAGGCGAGGTGCTCTGAAGGAGCGGATACTGCCACCTCATCCCCAGGCCCTCGCCAATGGAGACAACCCCGTCTCGGGGACAGCACCGTCGCGAGGTGCTGCTCCGGGCCCTGTTCGTGCTCGTGCTGCTAGGCGGCTTCCTCGTCGCCATTCAGTGCATGGGTGGTTCCATCAAGCTGATGGGCAAGGAGACGTCGGAGGGTCTGTTCCAGGGGGTCTCCAATCCGTTCGCGGGCCTCGCCGTCGGGATCCTGGCGACGGTGCTGGTGCAGAGCTCGAGCACCACCACCTCGATGATCGTCGCCCTCGTCGGATCAGGAGAGATTCCGGTCGCGCACGCGGTGCCGATGATCATGGGCGCCAACATCGGCACCACGGTGACCAACACGCTGGTCTCGATGGGGCACGTGCGGCAGAGCGCTTCCTTCCGGCGCGCCTTTGCCGCGGCCACGGTGCACGACTTCTTCAACGTCCTCTGCGTGGCCGCACTGCTGCCGCTGGAGCTCCTGACCGGCTTTCTCTCGAAGACGGCGCTCGCCCTGACCGACGCTCTCTCCGGGGCGGGAGGAGCCGAGTACAAGAGCCCGATCAAGGTGGGGGTGAAGGCCGCCTACAAGGCGATCCTCTCCACCCTCGAGTCGATCGGGCTGGAGGGGACGCCGCTGGCCATCGTGACGCTCCTCATCGGGATCGCCCTCACCTTCGCCTGCCTGGTCCTGATCACCAAGAACATGCGCCGGCTGATCGCGGGGCGGCTGGAGCGGGCCCTGAACCGGTCGTTGGGTCGCTCGGGGCTGATCGGGATCTTCGTCGGGGTGGGGATGACCGTCGCGGTGCAGTCCTCGAGCATCACCACCTCGCTCCTCGTGCCCCTGTGCGCGGCGGGGATCCTGACCCTGCCGAACGCCTTCCCGATCATGCTCGGGGCCAACATCGGCACGACCGTCACCGCGCTCCTGGCCAGCGCCGCCGCGGAGTCCTCGGCGGGGCTGACGATCGCCCTGGTGCACGCGCTCTTCAACATCACCGGCACCTGCCTCTTCTACCCGTTCCGGGTGATGCGCCTGATCCCGATCCGCCTGGCGGAGGGGCTCGCGGCTCGGGCCGCGACCAACCCCGTGTGGGTGGTCGGGTACGTCCTGGGGGTGTTCGTGGGGATTCCGCTGCTGGGGATGTGGATCTTCGGTAGCCTCGGTGAGTCCTGAGGCTACCCTGGACGTCGCTGGCGGCCCGAGGGCCGCGCTCTTCTTACAACCGCTACTGGAACGTCACTCGAACCGAATCATGCTGCGCTGGTTGACCACTCTCGGACCGGAATCCCGGAGCCTGCAGGAGATCCACCGGCACTTCCTGCAGATGCTGCAGGACGGTCGCCACGTCTTCGACGCTGCCGCGAACGCCTTGCTCGGGGGAACCGATCCCAACGTCGTTCGAGACGACCTCTACCGCACCGACGAGCGGATCAATCGCATGGAGCAGCAGATCCGCCGCGACATCGTGGTGCACGGCTCGATACACGGCGCGGCGACGTTTCCCGCGCTGCTGATGATGATGAGCCTGGTCAAGGACGCCGAGCGGATCGGGGACTTCGGGAAGAACATCTTCTCCCTCGCCGCCCAGCGTCCGCCGCTGGGCACGGAGGAGCAGCGAGCGGAGCTGATCGAGTACAAGAACCGCATCTCCAAGATGATCGTCCGGGCCCACGGTCTCTTCGTCAAGCAGAGCGAGGAAGGGGCGAAGGTCTTCCTGCAGGAGGCGAGCGAGCTGGAGGAGCTCTTCGAGTCGAAGATCAACGAAGGTCTGGCCGTCGTCGGCGAGAACGCCGCGGGCCGCACCCTGGCCTGCCGCTACTACAAGCGGGTGATCAGCCACCTGGGCAACATCATCTCGTCGATCGTCCTGCCGCTGGACAAGCTCGACGCCTTTGACGAGCCGCCGGAGGTCTAGCCCGGACTAGCGGACGGCTGACCGTTGATCCTCCCGTCCTCCATCCGCAGGACCCGGTCGCAGCGTTCCGCCAGGCGCTCGTCGTGCGTCACCAGCAACAGCGAGAGTCCTCGCTCCCGTTGCTGGCCCAGGAGCAGGTCGAGCACCTTCTGCCCGGTCGCGGTGTCCAGGTTGCCCGTCGGCTCGTCGGCGATGAGGATGTCGGGGTGGAGGATCAGGGCGCGGGCGATGGCCACGCGCTGACGCTCGCCGCCGGAGAGCTGGCTGGGGCGGTGGCGCAGGCGGTCGCCGAGGCCGAAGTCGGAGAGCATCTCCGCGGCTTCCGCGGTGCAGCGCTTCTTCTCGAATGCGTAGGTGCCGTAGCTGTGCGCGATCCGGGCGGGGAGGACGACGTTCTCCAGCGCGGAGAGGTCCGGGAGCAGGTGATAGGACTGGAAGACGAAGCCGACGTGGCGGTTGCGGAGCGCGGCGCGCCCGCCCATCGAGAGGGTCCAGGCGCTCTCCCCCTGCAGGTGTACCGAGCCCTCGGTGGGGGGCTCGATCAGGCCGACGATGTGCAGCAGCGTCGACTTGCCGGCGCCCGACGAGCCCATCAGGCAGAGGCGCTCGCGGCGGCGCAGCTCGAGGTCGGCGCCGTGCAGCACCTCGATCGCGCGGTTGCCGATGCGGAAGGATTTGTGGACTCCGCGCGCGGAGAGCGCGAGCTCCGCGGTAGGGGTGGCCGGGGAGGCCGCGGCCGAGGCGGGCTCGACCGGAGGAGAGGCGGGTCGGGTCACCGGGTCACTCCGTGCGCAAGGCGTCGATGGGGTGCGTCCGCGAGGCGAGCCAGGCGGGGATCAGGGCGAAGATCGCCGTGGCCAGCAGCGCGCCGAGAACCGTGGCGGTCACCACGGTCGGGCTGACGTCCGAGGGGATGTGGTCGAAGATGTAGACGTTGCGGTTGAAGATCTGCACTCCGAACGTGGCGGAGAGCCACTGCTCGAGAGCGTCGATCTTCAGCGCGCCCCAGACGCCGAGCAGGGCACCGAAGCCCGAGCCGAGCACCGCGTTCCACATACCGATCATCAGGAAGATGGTCAGGATCGAGCGCCTCGTCGCGCCCAGGGCGGTCAGGATGCCGATGTCCCGGCGCTTCTCCGTCACCATCATCATCAGGATGGCGAAGACGGTGAAGGCGGCCACCAGGATCACCAGGCAGAGCATGATCCCCATCAGCACGCGCTCGTTCTCGATCGCGCCGATCAGGCTGCTCCGGAACGACTCCCAGGTGCGAACCTGGCTGGGGTAGTTGGGGTTCACCAGCCCCTTGGTGGACAGGTCGCCCATCAGCGAGTGCTCGATCGAGCTCCGATCGCGCTCGTAGTCCTCCAGCTTGACCAGGACCTGGGTGAACTCGTGCGTTCCGCTGAGGAAGTCGGCGAGTTCCCAGCGGTCCATGTAGATCGACGTCCGGTCGGTCTCGTTGTCCCCGCTGCGGAAGGTCCCGGCGACGAAGAACTTGCGGTTGGAGAGGTACGCCTTGTCGTCGGTGGAATCGGGAACGCCCGTGACCAGGTTGACCAGCGAGCCGCGCTGCAGCACGTGGCTGCGGGCGAGCTGCTCGCCGACGACCACCCAGCCCCACGGCTCGTCACCCCTCCAGGCCTCCGGCCGGGCGAAGGGGTCGTCGACATTCTCGACCGGCATCTGGTGCGCGCTCTCCCGCTCGAGCCAGGTGCGGAACTCGGTGGTGGTGAACTCGTCCTCGACGTCGATCCCCACGAACTGGGCGAAGGCGACGTCCGCCCGGTCCGGGTCCTTGAGCCGCAGCTCCGAGCGCAGGCTGGTCTGCACCACCATCCCCCCCCAGGAGAGGCGGGGGCAGGCGCCGACCACCCGCTCGTCCTCGCGTAGCGCGGCGAGGAGCGGCTGGACGTCGGACACCGGCTCGTGTCCGTCCCGGAGGTCGACGGCGACCGGCTGGATGATCAGGTCCGCGAGGCTGCCGCGCACGGTCTTGCGGCTCTCTTCGAGGAAGCCCGACATGATCGAGATGATCATGATCAGCGCGCCGACCCCGAGGGTGATGCCGACGACGCCGATCAGGTTGATCGGGCGGCGGAGCAGGAATCTCCAGCTGAGGTAGCGGCGGTACATGCTGGCTGCCTTGCTAGGAGTCCACTCCGGCGGGTTCGATCTCGGCGGCCGCCGGCTGCTCCGGCTTCATCGCCGGGAAGAGCAGCACGTCGCGAATCGACTCCTGCCCGGTCAGGACCATGACCAGCCGGTCGATCCCGACCCCCAGCCCGCCGGTCGGGGGCATGCCGTACTCGAGTGCCTGGACGTAGTCGAGGTCGACCTCGCCGGGGGTCTCGGGATCCTTGCTGGCGACCTGTTGCTCGAAGCGCTCGAGCTGGTCGGCCGGATCGTTCAGCTCGGTGAAGGCGTTGCCCAGCTCCATGCCGTCGACGAACACCTCGAAGCGCTCCGCCAGCCGCGGGTCGCGCGGGCTGCGCTTGGCCAGCGGGCAGATCTGCACGGGGTAGTCGTAGACGAACACCGGCCCCGAGAGGTGGTCCTCGACCGTCGCCTCGAAGACGTCGTTCATCAGCTTCCAGTACTCGTCGTTATGCTTCACGCCCAGCTCCGCGGCCCTGGCCCGGACCGCCGGCTCGTCGTCGAACTCGACCCCCGCGTACTCGGCGAAGAGCTCCGTGTAGGAGCGCCGCTCGAAGGGAGCCTTCAGGTCGAACTCGGTGCCCCGGAAGGTCACCTTCGTCGTGCCGTTGATCGAGATCGCGAGCGTCTCGAAGAGCTGCTCGACGATCTCCATCATCCGCTCGTAGTCCGCCTGCGCCTCGTAGAGCTCGAGCATCGAGAACTCGGGGTTGTGGCGGACCGAGAGCCCCTCGTTGCGGAAGTTGCGGGCGATCTCGAAGACGCGCTCCAGCCCGCCGACGATCAGCCGCTTGAGGTAGAGCTCCGGGGCGATGCGGAGGTAGAGGTCCATGTCCATCGCGTTGTGATGGGTCATGAACGGGCGGGCGGTCGCGCCGCCGAAGATCGGGTGCAGGACCGGAGTCTCCACCTCGATGTAGCCCTCCGCCTCGAGGAAGCGGCGGATCCCCGCGAGGATCGCGCTGCGCTTGCGGAACACCTCGGCGACGCCCTCGGTCGCCCAGAGGTCCGCGTAGCGACGGCGGTAGCGGATCTCCTTGTCCGCGAGCCCGTGCCACTTCTCCGGCGGCGGGGCGACCGCCTTGGCCAGGAGCTGCACGTCGTCCCCCCAGACGGTCGGCTCGCCCTTCTGGGTGTGACCCAGCTCGCCGCTGACCGCGATGAGGTCGCCGCCGTCGAGCCACTTGCGCTGCGGCCACCAGTCCGCGAGCTGCTTCTTCTGCAAGCCGACCTGGATTCGCCCCGTGCGGTCGATCACCGGGGCGAAGATCAGCTTGCCGAAGTCGCGCAGGCCGAGCAGGCGCCCGGCGACGGTGACGCGGGTTCCCGCTCGCGGGCCCGGCTCTTCGCGCGTCCCCGCGCCGGCGAGCAACTCGCCGATCGGCTCGGCGTGGACGCCGCGGGGGGGGTAGGGATCCTGGCCCGCTTCGCGGATCTTCTCGATCTTGGCCAGACGATCGGGATGGGCGAGGTCGGTCATCGTGGAAGAGCGGTGGGAGGTGTCGGGAGCCCCGGCGCTGGACAGGGAGCGACCGGGACGGGGATTCTACGGCTTCGATGACCCCCCTCCAGGGGGATGAGCCCGAGGGGACACGCCGCAGGCGAGAAAAAAAGAACCGGCCGCCCGGAGGGTTCCAGGCGACCGGTGGGAGTGGTGGAGGATAGGGGAGTCGAACCCCTGACCTCTTGAATGCCATTCAAGCGCTCTACCAACTGAGCTAATCCCCCGAGACCCAGGATGGGCACTTTGCTCTAGACGTCCATCCCGGGCGCGACCCGGGGCGTGGTCATCTCCCGGGTCGATTCGATCTTGGTGGGTCCCCTCGCCGCCCGCCGGCCACTCGGGCTCTGCTGTGGAGGGAGGGGGGACCGCCTGGGAGAGAACGACGCCCGGCTGCACCCCGGGCGGGTGGCAGAGAATGCCCGCCGTCGCTCCCCGAGTCAACCGCCCGGGGGGCTTTTGCACCTTCCTGCCGGGTTCCGGGGCACTCGGAGCGTCTCCCTCGTGGTGGGGCGGCCGGCCGGTCCCTATCATGAGCCGCCTCCCGGGCCGTTCACGCGGCCCTTCCTTTCAGGATTCCCGACCAGGAGCGCGGGACCGTGAGCAACCACTACGACCCTCGGCGTATCGAAACGTGCTGGCAGGCGAAGTGGGAGGCCGAAGCGACCTTCCACACCCCTGGCCCCGGCGAGAGCGGATTCGATCCGGAGAAACCCAAGTACTACGTCCTGGACATGTTCCCCTACCCCTCCGGGGCGGGGCTCCACGTGGGGCACCCGATGGGGTACCTGGGCAGCGACATCATCGCGCGGCGCAAGCGGATGGAGGGCTACAACGTCCTCCACCCGATGGGCTACGACGCCTTCGGGCTCCCGGCCGAGCAGTACGCGATCGACACGGGCCAGCACCCGGCGGCGACGACGTCGGCGAACATCGAGACGTTCCGCCGGCAGTTGAAGATGATCGGACTCTCGTTCGACTGGCAGCGCGAGGTCTCGACCTGTGACCCGAGCTACTACCGCTGGACGCAGTGGATCTTCGCCAGGCTCTTCGATCGGGGGCTCGCCTACCAGGCCGAGGTTCCCGTCTGGTGGTGCGAGGCGCTCAAGACGGTACTGGCCAACGAGGAGGTGATCGGCGGCCGTTCGGAGCGCGGCGATCACCCGTGTGTGCGCCGGCCCCTGAAGCAGTGGATGCTCAAGATCACCGAGTACGCCGACCGGCTCCTCGACGACCTCGAGGGGGTCGACTGGCCGGAGTCGGTCAAGACGATGCAGAAGGAGTGGATCGGCCGCTCGCACGGCGCGGAGATCGCGTTTCCGGTGCAGGGGGACGTCATCGAGCCGCTGGTGGTCTTCACCACTCGCCCCGACACGATCTTCGGCGCGACCTTCATGGTCGTCGCGCCCGAGCACCCGCTGCTCGAGGCGATCACGACCGACGAGCACCGCGCCGAGGTGGAGGCCTACGTCGCCACCGCCGCGACCAAGAGCGACCTGGAGCGCACCGACCTCGCCAAGGACAAGACCGGGATCTTCACCGGCGGGTACTGCCTCAACCCGCTCGCCGACGCCGACGATCCGAAGGCCCGGATCCCGATCTTCGTCGCGGACTACGTGCTGATCAGCTACGGCACGGGCGCGATCATGGCCGTACCGGGACACGACGAGCGCGACTTCGAGTTCGCGCAGAAGTACGACCTCGAGGTGATCGAGGTGGTGCGCCCGCCGGAGGGCACGCCCGGCCTGAGCGAGGGCGTCTGCTTCGTCGGGGACGGCACCGCGGTGAGCTCCCCGCCGATCGACGGGCTGGAGACGCCGGAGGCGAAGGCGCGGACGAACGAGCTCCTGGAGGAGAAGGGGGTGGGCCAGGCCAAGACCACCTACCGCCTGCGCGACTGGCTGTTCAGCCGGCAGCGCTACTGGGGTGAGCCGTTCCCCATCCTGCACCACGAGAATGGCGAGCTCACTCGCGTCCCGGACGAGGACCTGCCCGTCGAGCTGCCGGAGATGACCGATTTCACCCCCGCCAAGGACGGTTCGGCGCCGCTGAACCGCGCCTCGGAGTGGGTGTCGACCACCGATCCGTCGACCGGCTCGGCGGTCCTCCGGGAGACCGATACGATGCCGGGGTGGGCGGGTTCCTGCTGGTACTACCTGCGCTTCATGGACCCGCACAACGACGCGGCGGGCTGGAGCGCGGAAGCGGAGAAGTACTGGGGCATGGTCGACCTCTACGTCGGCGGCGTCGAGCACGCCGTTCTGCACCTCCTGTACGCGCGCTTCTGGCACAAGGTCCTCTACGACGAGGGGCTGGTGACGAGCCCCGAGCCTTTCCACCGGCTGTTCAACCAGGGGATGCTGACCGCGTTCGCGTTCAAGAACGAGAAGGGCCACCTCGTCCCCAGCGATCAGGTGATCGAGCAGGACGACGGCACGGCGGTGCACGAGAAGACCGGCAAGCCGCTGGAGCAGGTGATCACGAAGATGTCGAAGAGCCTGCGGAACGTCGTCAACCCCGATGCCGTGATCGAGGAGTACGGCTGCGACACCTTCCGCCTCTACGAGATGTTCATGGGGCCGCTGGCGGATTCCAAGCCGTGGAACCCGCGCGACGTCCCCGGGTGCCGCCGCTTCCTCGATCGGCTGTGGAGGCTCTACGTCGACCCGAAGGGCGACGCGCCGATCCGGTCGCAGCTGCTGGAGGACGAGACGGGCGAGCCTCGGGGCGACGCCCTGAAGCTGGAGCGCGAGCTGAACAAGGCGCTCAAGCGCATCGACGACTCCTTCACCCACTTCAACTTCAACACCGCCATCGCGGGGATGATGAGCTTCCTCAACGAGGCGCTGAAGACCCCGGAGGCCTTCACCCGGAGCCAGGGCGAGCGACTGGTCTGCGGGCTCGCTCCCTTCGCCCCGCACGTCGCCGAGGAGCTGTGGGAGCGGCTCGGTCACCCCGAGGGGGTCACCTACGCGCCCTGGCCAGAGGTCCGGCCCGAGTACCTCGTCGAGGAGGAGCTCGAGTTCGTCGTCCAGGTCAAGGGCAAGGTGCGCGGGCGGATCACCGCCTCGAAGGAGGCGTCGAAGGACGAGCTCCTCGCCCTGGCCCGCGAGGCGGTGAGCAGCCAGCTGGAGGGCAAGGAGCTGGTCAAGGAGATCGTCGTGCCCGGCAAGCTGGTCAACTTCGTCGTCCGCTAGGGGAGAGGGCCGTGCTGGAGGAGGAGGAAGCGATTCGGATCGCCCGCCGCGTCGTCGACGGCTGCGGCGCGGACGAGACCGAGGTGGTGATCGAAGCCGGCGTGGAGCGCTTCGTGCGCTTCGCCGATACCGGACCGACCCAGAGCGCGGACCGCGAGTGGCGTCGGGTCGCCGTGCGCGCCCGGCTGCGCGAGGACGAGGGGTGGCGCGAGGCCAAGGCGACCTGCGACGGCACCGGCGAGACGGAGCTGCGGGCGGCGGCGGAGCGCGCCCTGACCCTGGCCCGACTGGCCCCCCCGAACGAGGAGCTCCTGCCCCTCGGCGGGCCGGTGGAGGTCGCCGAGCGAGCCGCGGACCCCGCCACGGTGGACCACGGCTTCGAGGCGAAGGCGCCCTGGGTCGAGGACGCGATCGCCGCCTGCGCGGCCGAGCGGCTCGTCCCCGCCGGGCTGGCGACCACCTCGGGGGAGACCGTCACGCTGGTCAACTCCGCGGGGCGCGAGGTCCACGCCGCCAGCTCCCGGGCGTCCCTGGCCCTGACGGCCAGCGCCCCGGACTTCGTCAACGGCGCCGGGTTCGCCGATACTATCAGGCGAAACGCCGGCGACATCGACCCGGACGCGGTGATCCGCACCGCCGTCGACAAGGCGACGCGCAGCCGCGACCCGGAGCCGATCGAGCCGGGCGAGTACACCGTGATCCTCGAGCCGAACGCGGTCAGCTCGATCCTGCTCTTCGCCGCCTACCAGGGTTTCGGTGCCCAGGACGTCGAGGAGTCGGCCTCCTTCCTCTGCGGCCGGATCGGCGAGAAGACCTTCCCCGAGCTCCTCTCCGTCGCGGACGACGCGCACGATTCCCTCCACCCCGGCTGCCCCTTCGACGGCGAGGGCTCGCCGCGACAGCGAGTGGAGCTGATCGAGCGCGGCGTGGTGAAGGACCCGGTCACCGACCGGCTCTGGGCCGGGAAGCTCGGCTGCGCGAACACCGGCCACGCCACGCCGCTGCCCAATACCGAGGGTCCGAAGCCGGCGAACCTCGTGGTTGCCGGGGGGCGGCAGTCGATCGAGGAGCTGATCGCCGGGGTCGAGTCCGGCCTCCTCGTCACGCAGTTCCACTACACCAACCTGATCGACCCGCGAGACCTGCTCCTCACCGGGATGACCCGGAACGGGACCTTCCGGATCGAGAACGGCGAGATCGGGCCCGCGGTCAAGAACCTGCGCTTCACCGAGAGCCTGGTGAACGCCTTCTCGAACCTCAGCGGGGTGGGGGCGAGGCGCGAGGTCGCCGGAGCGCTCTTCTCCGGGGAGGTGCTGACCCCGGCGCTGCGCCTGGACGGTTTCCGCTTCACCTCGACCACGGACTTCTGATGGCCGGCCGACGAGACGAGATGGACCTGGCCCGGCGGGCGGTCGACGCCGCCCTCGCCGCGGGCGCCGAGTACGCGGACACCCGGGTGGGGCGGCTGGTCGCCGAGGAGCTGGTGGTCAAGAACGGCCAGATCGGCGCCGCGGAGGCCCCCGAGGAGCTGGGGATCGGCGTGCGCGCGCGCGTGAACGGCTGCTTCGGCTTCGCCGCCGCGCCGCTGGCTGGGGGAGACGCCGACGGACTCGCGGACGACCTCGCCCGCCGCGCCTGCCGCACCGCGGAGCGCCTCTCCGCGGCGACCGTCACGCCCACGCCGTTCGCGGGCCGCGAGGGGCACGTCGCCGAGTGGGCGACGCCGTGCGAGATCGATCCCTTCGCCGTGCCGGTGGCCGAGCGCCTGGAGCTCCTGCGCGAGGCGGAGGCCTCGCTGGAGGGACGCGACGAGACCGTGGTGCGGGAGGCGCAGAGCTCGCTGCGCCGCGAGGAGCAGTGGCAGGCCTCCAGCGAGGGCGCGCGCATCCACCAGGTGCTCGTCCGGTGCGGCGCGGGGATCTCGACCACCGCCGCGGCCCGCGGCCAGGTGCAGCGCCGCTCCTACCCCTCCGCCTTCGGCGGCAACTATCGCTCCGCCGGCTGGGAGCACGTGCTCGGCCTGGACCTCGCCGCGCACGGGGAGCGCATCCGCGACGAGTCGATCGCGCTCTGCGCCGCCGATCCCTGCCCCGGCGGGAAGCGCACGCTGGTGCTCGGAGCGAGCCAGCTCGCGCTGCAGATCCACGAGTCGGTCGGACATCCGAACGAGCTCGACCGCGTCTTCGGCCACGAGGTCGACCTCGCCGGCTCCTCGTTCGCGACGCCCGAGAAGCTGGGGAGCTTCCGCTACGGCTCGGAGGTCGTGAACCTCGTCGCCGACTCGACGATCGAGGGCGGGCTCGATACCCGCGGCTTCGACGACGAGTGCGTGCCCTCGGGGCGCTGGCCGGTGGTCGAGCAGGGAATCTTCAAGGGCTACCACACCTCCCGCGAGTGGGCGGAGCGGATCGGCGAGGAGCGGAGCCGCGGGGCGGCTCGCGCCGAAGGGTGGTTCAACCCGCCGATCATCCGGATGACCAACCTGTCCCTGATGCCCGGGAAATGGACCCTGGAGGCGCTGCTCGCCGACTGCGAGGACGGCGCGATCTTCGCCGACACGGTCAAGATGTGGTCGATCGACCAGCGGCGGAACAACTTCCAGTTCACCTGCGAGATCGCCTGGGAGATCGAGGGCGGGAAGCTCGGGCGCCTCCTGCGCAACCCGACCTACCAGGGCAGCACGCCGGAGTTCTGGGGCTCCTGCGACGCGGTCTGCGATGCGGACCACTGGGGGCTCTACGGCGTGCCGAACTGCGGCAAGGGCAACCCGATGCAGGTCGCCGAGATGAGCCACGGCGCCGCACCGGCGCGCTTCCGAGAGGTTGCCTTCATCGCGGCGGAGTAGTCACAGTACGGAGTCGCACTCTCGGTTGTCATTCTCGTGCCCTCCGGTACCGTGCGCTCACCAGCCGTGTTGGACGTGCGTTCCCGAGATGCGGAGGAACGACAGCCGGGAGTGCGACTCCGTACTGCGAGTTACGGTAGGATCTCGACCAGCTCGACGTCGAAGATCAAGGTCGCCTTGGGCGGGATCACCGGCGGTTTCCCCCGCTCCCGATAGGCGAGCGGGTAAGGCACGATCAGCTTGCGCTTGCCGCCGACCTTCATCGAGCCGACCCCTTCGGTCCAGCCCGGGATGACCCGGTTGAGGGGAGTGCTGTAGGGCTGGCCACGATCATACGAGCTGTCGAACTTGGTGCCGTTGGTGAGGTAGCCGGTGTAGTGAACCCGAACCTTGGTGGTCGGCCCGGCGGGCTGCGCGCCCTCTCCCACGACGATGTCGTAGTACTTCAGGCCGGATTCGGTCTCGGCCCAGTCACCGCGGACGGCCCAGCCGGGGAAGCGGGGGATCTCCCGGCGCGAGGCGACCTCGCCGCCCGCCCCGACGACGACCTCCACGCACTTCTGCTGGTTGTAGACGGTGACGACCGCGGTCTTCGCTTCGGTGTCGACCACGGCGCTCGCGGCCTTGCCCTTCACCGTCGACTCGGCGATGCCGACCGCGGCGGCGAGGTTCACACCGGAGGCGGCGAGCTGGGCGTGGTGGGCGGCGGGCTCGGGGGGCAGGGTCTCGTGGTCGGTCTGGAGGATCGGCGCGGCGGCGGCGCAAACGACGGCCAGAGCCGCCAGGGCGGCGAGGGTTCGAATCATGGCTGGCTGTACCTGAGGAAAGATGACTGGGAGAGCGCGAAGGGTAGCGGACGGGCCCGAAAGGTGCACTCCCAACTCCGGAGCTGTCGACGGAGGCGGCGCTGGGGACGCGCGGGGCGCCTCGATCCCTGGCCCGCCCCTCCCGCGACCGCTTGCTCCGGGCCCGCCCCCACGTCACATTGGGGCGATGCCGACCGTCTCCGCCTGCCTGATCGTGCGCGACGAGGAGGAGAACCTTCCCCTCTGCCTCGAGGCCCTCGAGCCGTGGGTCGACGAGATCTGCGTCCTCGACACCGGCTCCACCGACCGCACCGTGGCGCTCGCCACCGAGTGCGGGGCGAAGGTCGGTCACTTCGCCTGGTGCGACGACTTCGCGGCCGCCCGCAACGGCTGTCTCGAGCTCGCGACGAGCGACTGGATCCTGTCGGTCGACGCCGACGAGCTGCTCGACCCCGAGAGCGGCCCGGCGCTCCGGGCGGCGATCGAGGCGGAGGAGGTGCAGGCCTTCCTCGTCTGGCTCGACAACCTCGAGAGCGCCGAGGCGGGAAGGAAGCCCGGCCTCTGCTCCGTCGGACTGGCACGCCTCCACCGCAACCGTCCGGAGATCCGCTGGTCGCGCCCGGTGCACGAGTCACTCATGGACAGCCTGATCGCGCTCGGGGTTGGATCTCTCGAGCACTCGGGGCTGCGCCTGGTTCACTCCGGCTACCTCCCCGAGGTGGTGCGCGCGCGCGGCAAGCGGGAGCGCAACCTGGCGATCCTGAGTACCCGGCGCGAGGCGGAACCGGACGACCTGTTCAACCTGTACAAGCTGGCCACCACCTGCGGCACGCTGGACCGCATCGACGAGGCGCGCGAGATCCTCGAGGAGGCCTGGTCGAAGGGGCGCGCCCTCTCGGCGGGCCAGCGCGCGAGCCGCCCCTTCCTGCCGCTGGTCGCCGCCGAGCTCTCGCGCCTCTCCGCCGAGTGCGGCCGGCCCGGCCGCGGCGCGGAGGTCGCGAGCGAGGGGCTGGAGGACTACCAGACGGTCTCCGAGCTCCTCTACCACCACGGCGAGGGGCTCCGACGCACCGGCGACTTCCAGACGGCGTGGAAGCAGTACGTCGCGGCCAGCACCGCCGAGCCGTGGACCGACCTGTACAGCGGCGACCCCGCGACGCGGGGGCACAAGCCGCTCGCCGCCCTGGCCAGGCTCGCCGCCATCGCCGGCGACCTGCGCCTGGCCCAGGAGACGATCGCCAGGGCGCTGGAGATCGCCCCCGACGACCTCGGCGTGCGCGCCCTGGCGGCGCGGCTGATCGCGGTGGCGGGGGAGGGGATCGAGGCCTGGCGGATCCTCGGGGGCTTGCTCGACGAGGCACCGGGACACCCCGAGGTCGCCCTGCTGGCGGCGGAGATGGCCTGGTCGCGGGACGAGCGGGAGGTCGCCCTCGGCTTCTGGAAGAGCGCTCGCGAGACGCGGGGAGGAGGGGCGACGGCCCTCGCCTGGCTCGCGGTGACCGAGCTCGCCGCCGGCGACCTCGAGCACGCCGGCGAGCACCTCGAGGCCCTGCGCCCGATCGATCTGCCGGAGACGGCGGCCCGGGTGGTGCTCGCCGCGGTCGCGGGGCGACCGCTGGAGCTGGAGCCCGGCGTCGACCGTACCGCGCTCCTGACCGAGGTCGTCGCCTGGCTCCAGGAGCTGGGCAAGGACCCGGAGCAGCGCGCCCTCCGGCGCTTCGCGGAGGGGGCACCGCCCCTCGCCGGGGTGGTGCCGGGGATCGACCGTCTGGTCGGCGAGAGGGGAGACTGAGCCGGGCCCAGGCGCGGGATATTTCTTGCAGTTTCCGCGCTTTTCCATTCGCGCGGCGGCGCTCCGAGCCGATATTCCTGCACGACCGATCGGCGAGGAGCGCACGGCGCGCCGATTGTGCCGCGCACCCGCCACACCGAATAACGGGCCACCACCACCCCCTCCTGGAGAGCCAGCCACCGATGAACGACAGCCCCACCGCCGTCCTGCAGGACGAGGACCTCGAAGTCTGCCGCAGCGCCCGCTCCGACATGGATCGCCAGCAGATCCTCGAGCACATGGGCGAGCACGACGTGCGCTTCCTGCGCCTGCAGTTCACCGACATCACCGGGATCAACAAGAACGTCGAGGTGCCGACCAGCCAGTTCGAGAAGGCGCTCGCCGGCGAGATCATGTTCGACGGCTCGTCGATCGAGGGCTTCACCCGCATCGAGGAGTCGGACATGCTGCTGAAGCCCGGCCTCGAGACCTACCGCATCGACCCGTGGGTCTCGGTGGGGATGGGAGGCCGCGGGCACGGGCGCGTGGCGCGGCTGATCTGCGACATCTACGACCCCGAGGAGACTCCCTTCGAGGGGTGCCCGCGACTGACCCTGAAGCGGACCTGCTCCCAGGCCGGGGAGCTCGGCTACACGCTCAAGGCGGGCCCCGAGGCGGAGTTCTTCCTCTTCCTCCGCACGGCGGACGGCAAGGCGACCACCGAGACGAACGACGCCGCGGGGTACTTCGATCTCGCCCCGATCGACACCGGCGAGGCGTGTCGACGCGAGATCGTCATCGCGCTGGAAGCGCTGGGCTTCGAGATCGAGGCCGCCCACCACGAGGTCGCGCCGGGGCAGCACGAGATCGACTTCAAGTACGGTGGAGCGCTGAAGACCGCGGATCGGCTGAGCACCTTCCGCTTCGTGGTGCGCCGCATCGCGCGGGGGATGGGGCTGCACGCCACCTTCATGCCCAAGCCGATCTTCGGCCAGAACGGCTCCGGGATGCACGTTCACCAGTCGCTCTTCCGCGAAGGGGAGAACGCCTTCTACCGGGAGGGCGAGGAGCACGACGGGATCAGTGAGGAGATGCGCTGGTACATCGGCGGGCTCCTGAAGCACGCCCGGGCCTACTGTGCGATCACCAACCCGCTGGTCAACTCCTACAAGCGGCTGGTGCCCGGCTACGAGGCGCCGACCCACCTGGCCTGGTCGATGCGGAATCGCTCCCCGCTGATCCGGGTGCCCGCGAGGCGGGGGGAGGGCACGCGCTGCGAGGTGCGGATGGCCGACCCCGCCTGCAACCCCTACCTCGCCTTCACGGCGATGCTCGCCTCGGGACTCGACGGGATCCGCAATCGAATCGAGCCCCCGCCGCCGGTCACGGGCAACGTCTACGACATGAGCGCGCGGGAGCGATCGAGGCTGAGGATCAAGACCCTGCCCGCCAACCTCGGGGAGGCCGTGGGGCTCCTGGAGAAGGACGAGGTGGTGAAGGACTCGCTGGGGAGCCACATCCTCGATCAGTTCGTGACGGCCAAGAGGACCGAGTGGCAGGAGTACATCTCCACCGTGCACCCCTGGGAGGTGGACCGGTACCTGACCGTCTACTAGATCCCATAGATCCCGAATAGACGCCCGATCGCGGTGGGCGGGCCCCAAAATGGGCCCCCAGGGCCCACCCCCGGTCCTGGGCCGTGTGGTAGACTCTCAGCGTAGACGATCCCCGACTCTCACCCGGATCCACATGCCTTCGTCTTCCTCTATCGGAGGGGGCGGGCGGTCGAGTAGCACCCGATGGCTCTCGACGGTTCTCGCCCTCAGTGCTTTCGTTCTGCTCGCGGAGCCTCACGCCCGCGGTGCATCTGCACCCGATGGACCGCACAACATCCTGCTCGTCGTCGCCGACGATCTCGGCGTGGACATGGTCGGGGTGTACGACGAGGGGGCTCCCGGGCCGCCGACTCCGATCATCGATTCGCTGGCTCAGCAGGGGGTCTACTTCCGCAACTGCTGGTCCAACACGATGTGCTCGCCGACCCGTGCGACGATTCACGCCGGGCGCTACGGCTTCCGTACCGGCATCGGGATGATCATCACCCCGGACGCCCCCGACTTCTCCCTCGACGAGAAGATCCTCCCCGAGCACCTCGTCAACGCGCCGGGCGGTGGCTACGCCTGTGCCGCCATCGGCAAGTGGCACCTGGGGAACGAGAATGGAGGCGAACCCCACCACGCCAACCTGTCCGGCTACCCGCACTTCGTCGGGACGGAGAACAGCCTGATCGGTGACTGGCACTACTACAACTGGCCGAAGAACGTCAACGGGACGGTCACGACCTGTACGACGTACGCGACGGTCGACAACGTCGACGAGGCGCTCGCCTGGATCTCGCAGGCGCCCGAACCGTGGTTCTGCTACCTCGCCTTCACCGCGCCGCACGATCCCTTCCACGAGCCACCCGCCTCCCTGCACACGCGCACGCTCCGCCCGGTCGATCCGCGCATCGAGCCGCGCCCTTTCTACGAGGCAGCGGTCGAGGCGATGGATACCGAGCTCGGCCGTCTGCTCACCGGAATCGCCGACGACCTGCCCAACACCAACATCGTCTTCCTCGGCGACAACGGGACCCCCCGCGAGGTCTGCCTGCCGCCGTTCATGCCCGACCACGCCAAGCTGACCGTGTACGAGGGCGGGGTGAACGTCCCGCTGATCTTCAAGGGGCCAGCGGTGCCTCACC
Organism: uncultured Planctomycetaceae bacterium; assembly: GCA_964496575.1. GTDB lineage: Bacteria > Planctomycetota > UBA1135 > UBA1135 > CAZCAC01. The sequence continues at coordinate 72,312 of CAZCAC010000024.1, forward strand.
AGGGAGTGGAGTGCGCGGCGCTGGTCAACACCACCGACCTGTTCGCCACCATCCTGGAGCTGGGCGGGATCGATCTCGGCTCCATCCGGGTTCCCCGCGACTCGATCAGCCTGACCCCCTACCTCGCCGCCCCGTCCACGCCGAGCCTGCGCTGGTGGGTCTACACGGAGATCTTCAACCCGAACGGTTTCGGCCCCCTGCTCAATGGACGCGCCGCGATTCGCGGTGAGCGCTACAAGCTGATCCGGACGGCGTACGGCACCCCGGAGGACGAGTTCTACGACCTCGAGCTCGACCCGTTCGAGCTGACCGACCTCTTCGCCCCCGGCCAGCCCCCTCTCTCGGGAGATGCCTGGTGGGCCCACTTCCTGCTCGAGCGGCAGCTGACCGGGATGCCCTGGGGGATCGCGACCCTGCTCCCGTAGGGGGCGAGACCCGCGGTGCAGCCGAGGAGGACGCGTCCGGAGATCAGGAGGGCGGCCTCTCGATCAGGGAGCGGCTTTTCCGGCGAGATCCGCACTGGAAGCGGGGTCTGGCATCCGCGATCATGGCGGCTGGAGCGGGGGACGGCCCGACCACCCCGCCGGGGTCTCCGAGGCCGTCCGTGACCGCCACGCCTGAACGCAAAGGAGCATGAGTTTGGACTACCCCTACGAGCTGATCGTCCGGGACATCCCTCGGACCGAGGGCCTCGAGCAGAAGATCGAGGAGAAGGTCGAGAAGCTGGGAACCTTCTACGATCGCATCTCGCACTGCCGGGTCACCATCGAGGCCCCCGAGCGCGGTCGGCGCAAGGGCGCGGCGTTCAAGGTCAGCGTCGAGCTGCGCGTGCCCGGGACCGAGCTGATCGCCAACCGGGAGGGCGAGCCGTCGCCGAACAACGAGACGCTCACCCCCGCGATCCGCGAGGCCTTCAAGGCGATGCAGCGCCAGCTCCGGGACTACATCGAGAAGAAGAGGAGGCGCCCTCAGAAGGACGTGGAGGGGGTCTGAGCCGCGACCCGGTGGTTCGCTGAGGATTCCTCGCCTCTCGCTCACCCTGGCGGGAGGGCGCGGCCGATGATCTCGGCAGAGTCCCATGCCCACCGCAGAGAGAGTGACCGACCAGAGCCCCGACGAGGCGAGCGCCCCGCCCCCCTCCGCCGAACCCCTCACCGTCCGCTTCGCGCGGGCGAGCGACGAGGCGGAGATCGACCGGCTGGTCCGCGCCCACCCCGGAGGCTCGGTGTTCCAGCGCCCCGCCTGGGGTCGAGCGGTGAAGCGGGCGTTCGGTCACGGCCCGCGTGATCTCGTCGCCTGTCGGGGCGAGAGCGTCGTCGGCGCCCTGCCGCTGATGCTCTGCCGCGGCATGACCGGGACCCGGCACCTGGTCTCGACCCCGTACGGCGTCTACGGCGGACCGGTCGCGGAGGATCCCGAGGTGGTGGACGCCCTGGCGCAGCGAGCCTGCGCGGTTGCCGAGGAGGAGCGGGTCGGCCGGCTCGAGCTGCGCTGCTACGGCGATCCCGGCCTCGACCAGCTCACCCCCTCGGAGATGTACGTCACCTTCGTGAAGGACCTGCCCGCCGATCCCGGCGAGGTGGTCCCCGGCATGAAGAAGGAGGAGCGGCGACTGGTCCGACGCGCGCGCGACAAGCACGGCCTCGAGCTGTGCGAGGGCGGCTGGTTCGTCACCGACCTGGCGCGCCTCTTCACTCAGAGCAAGCAGCGCCTGGGCAGCCCGGGTCTCCCGCTCGTGTGGTTCCGCATGATCCTGGAGGAACTCGGCCCCGACGTGGTGATCCACCTCGCCCGGCGCGACCGCGAGGTCCTCGCCGCGAGCATGAGCTTCCTCGACGGGGACTCGATGCGGATGTACTACATCGGCACGACCCCCGAGGCCAACCGCGCGTACTCGACCACCAGCTTCATGATCGCCGGCCTGCAGGAGTGGGGGATCGAACGGGGTTTCTCGCGCTTTGACCTCGGCCGCTCGCGCCGCGACGCCGGCACGGTGAAGTTCAAGCGCAACCAGGGCTTCGAGGCGGAGCCGCTGCACTACCGCTACGCGCTGGTCCGGTCCCGTGACCTGCCGAGCTTCAACCCCTCGAACCCGCGCACCGAGCTCCTGCGCAAGACCTGGGCCCGGCTGCCGGGCTTCCTGTGCGCGCGGGCGTCGGGGTTCCTGGCGCGGCGGCTCTTCTAGCACCGCGCTGCCGCCCCCGCGCGGCCATCGTCGTGGGAAGGGCGGAGATTCCCGGACGAGGGGGTGCGGTCCGAACGTCCTTGGGTTACCTAGAGTCCCCTTTCCCCCTGCCGACCCAGCACCGACGATGAAGAGTCTCCTCCTCGCGCCCCTCTGCGGCGCCCCCCTCCTCTTCACGGCTCCGGCCGTCGAACTGGCCTTCACCCCCAACGAGGGGGACGCCCTGACCACCACCGCCGAGCGCGTGCTCCAGCTGGAGCTCGCCGGGACGGAGACCACCGTGACGGTCGACGGGGAGGAGCAGGAAACCTCCGAGTCCCCCGACCTGGAGATGACGCTGAGGGAGACCGAGTTACTCGTCTTCACCGACGAGTACACCGAGGTCGGTGGCGACCAGGTCGTCGAGCTCTTCAGGACCTTCGACGAGATCGGGACGACCTCCTACCAGAGCCTGACCGATCCCGAGGGCGAGGAGTTCGAGTTGGAGACCCCCGGGGTGAGCGCGCTGGAGTCGACCACGGTCTGGTTCCGCTGGGACGAGGACGACGAGGAGTACTCGGCGCGCTTCGACGAGGAGATCGAGGATCCCGACGAGGAGTTGCTCGAGGACCTCGAGGCGGTCGCCGACTTCAGCTGGTTCCTCCCCGAGGACGAGGTGGAGGAGGGCGACGGCTGGGAGATCGACATCGAGGCGTTCCGCCAGCTCTCCTCGCTCTCGGGCGACCTCAAAGTGGTCCAGGAGGACGACGACCCCGACGACGACTTCGGCGACCAGTTCGACGAGAACCTGGAAGGAGAGCTGGAAGGGGAGCTCACCGGTTTCCGCGAGGAGAACGACCGCCGGCTGGCGGTGATCCGGATCGAGGGCGAGTTCACGACCCGGGTCGAGCAGGAGGGGGAGCTCGAGTTCGAGGACGCGGAGGGAAGCAGCTTCGATCGGTACGAGTTCGCCTTCGAGCTGAAGGGCGACCTGCTCTGGGACGTGGGGGCGGGGTGTGCGTACCGCTTCCACTTCGCCGGAGACGTCGAGATGAACGTGGTCAGCGGGCAGGAGATCTCCGCGGAGGGAACCGAGATCGTCTTGGAGTCCACCCAGGAGTTCGAGGGGACCATCGAGTACGAGATCGAGGTGGAGTGACGCCGGGCCGTCCGGTCTAGACGTCCGCCGCGAGCGCTCCGGCACCCCAGTCACCCCGCCCTCGCCCCGCCTCGCGCAGGCTCTGCTCCGTGTACAGCTCGTGGTACCGCCCGCGCCGGGCCAAGAGCTCCCGGTGCGCGCCCGCCTCGACGATGCGGCCGCCCTCGATCACCAGGATGCGGTCCGCGGAGCGCACGGTGGACAGGCGGTGGGCGATGACGAAGCTGGTGCGTCCGGCGAGCACTCGATTCAACCCGGCCTGGATCCGCTGCTCCGTCTCCGTATCGATCGACGAGGTGGCCTCGTCCATCACCAGGATCCGCGGCGCCTTGAGGATCGCCCGGGCGAAGGAGATCAGCTGCTTCTGACCGGTGGAGAGGCGCGAGCCCCCCTCGCCGACCTCGGCGGCGTAGCCGTCCTCGAGCGCGGTGATGAACTCCTCCGCGCCGACCAGCCGTGCCGCCGCCTCGACCTCGGCGTCGGTCGCGTCGAGGTCGCCGTAGCGGATGTTCTCGGCGATCGTTCCGCTGAAGAGCTGCGGGACCTGCAGGACGATGCCGAGGTTCGACTGCAGCCAGTGCAGGCCGCGCCGCCGGTAGTCGAGCCCGTCGAGGAGGATGCTCCCCGCGGTCGGCTCGTAGAAGCGACAGAGCAGCGCGAGGATGGTGGACTTGCCCCCGCCGGTGGAGCCGACCAGGGCGATCGTCTCGCCCGCCTCGACGCGGAGATCGAAGTCCTCCAGCACCGGCCGGCCGCCCGCGCGGTAGGCGAAGCTCACCCCGCGGAACTCGATGGTGCCGATCTCGTCGGGCAGGCCGTCCTCGGCGATCCCGGGGGGCAACGACCGGCCGCGCCGGCTGGCGATCGCGCCCGCCACCTCGGGGGCGTCGGCGATCTCCGGCTCGGCGTCGATCAGCCCGAGCACCCGCTCCGCGGAAGCCTGGGCCATCTGGATCTCGGCGAAGAGGTGCGCCAGCTCCTGCACCGGCTCGAAGAAGAGGCGGGAGTAGGAGAGGAACAGGATCAGGGTCCCGAGGGGGATCGCGGCGCCGAGGACCCGCTCGCCCCCTGCGGCGAGCACCAGGGCTGCCGCCAGGCTGGAGAGGACCAGGACCAGCGGCAGGTAGACCGAGGACAGCACCGCGTTCCGCACCGAGACCCGGTTCATCTCCCGGGTCAGATCCTGGAACTCGCCCAGGTTCTCCCGCTCGCGAACGAAGGACTTGGTGGTGCGCATCCCCATGATCCCCTCGTTGTAGGCCGCGGTGAGCCTGGAGTTGGTCTTCCGCACCAGTCGCGACGCGACGAGGATCAGCCGCTGGAAGTACTTCGAGACGAGGAAGAGGACCGGCACGACCCCCAGGATCGCCAGCCCCAGCCGCCAGTCGGTGAGGAGCATGGCGACCGAGACGCCGAGCATGATCGAGAGGCCCCAGACTAGGTCGAGCACGCCCCAGGCGAGGATGTTGGTCAGCCGGTCGCAGTCGGAGGTCATCCGCGCCACCAGCCAGCCGACCGAGCGGCGGTCGTAGTAGGAGAAGGAGAGCTCCTGGAGCTTCTCGAAGCCGGCGCGACGGATGTCGTGTCCGACCCCGGTGCGCAGGCGGCCACCGACCAGGATGAAGCCGAGCACGCAGCCGGCGAGCCCCGAGAGCAGGGCCGCACAGATCCAGCCGTGCCGCCAGAGGTCCAGCGTCGCTCCGGGTTCGGTCAGGTCGTCGATCACCCCCTTGGTCACCCACGGGAGCGCGGAGTCGCAGGCCGCGGTGCCGATCGCGAAGACGACCAGCCAGGCCACCTGGGGCCGGTAGCTCCCGGTGAAGGTCCACAGCCGCCGCCAGAGGTGGAGGTCGACGCCGCGACTCCGGTCACTCGTCTCGTCTCTCGTCGTCTCGCCCTTCATCTCGCTCCTCCTCGGGAGCCGACGCTCCCGGCTGCCTGCCGCTCCTCCCGCATCTCCTCCTCCAGGACCCCCTGGATCTCCCAGAGACGCCGGTACGGACCGTCGACCCGGATCAGCTCGTCGTGGCGGCCCGACTGGACGAGCCGTCCCTGGTCCAGCACGAGACAGAGGTCGGCGTGCACCACCGAGGAGAGGCGGTGCGCGATGACGATGGTGGTGCGCTTCCCGCGTCGCTCGCGCAACGCGTCGAGGATGTGGCGCTCGGTCCTCGTGTCGACCGCCGAGAGGGCGTCGTCGAGGATCAGGATCGGCGGATCGGCGAGCAGCGCCCGGGCGAGCGCCACCCGCTGGCGCTGCCCCCCGGAGAGGGTCACGCCTCGCTCGCCGACCAGCGTGTCGTAGCCGTGCTCGAGCTCGAGGATCGCCTCGTGCACGCAGGCGGCCGACGCCGCCCGATGGAGCTCCGCGTCGGACCGGTCGGCGGCGCCGATCTCCAGGTTGCCCCGGATCGTCCTCGAGAAGAGGAACGGCTCCTGGAGCACCACCCCGAAGTGCGCGCGGACGAAGCGCCGCGGCAGGGTGGAGAGCTCGTCTCCGTCGAGGCGGATCGACCCCTCGGAGTAGTCGTAGAGACGCAGAAGGAGCTGGATCAGCGTCGTCTTCCCCGAGCCCGGCGGCCCGATCAACGCCAGGGTCTGGCCCGCCTCGAGGGAGAAGGAGAGGTCCTGGATCGTCGGCGCGGCGCCGTTCGCGTCGAAGCTGAAGCGCAGCCCGCGCACCGTCACGGCGCCCTCGAGCGGCTCGTGCCGGACCCCGGGCGCGGCCTCGAGCCCCGCCTCGATCGGCGCGTCGAGCACCTCGCCCAGGCGGCGCCGCGAGACCACCGCCTTGCCCGCCTCGGAGAGCACGCGCCCGAGCTGGCGCACCGGCCAGATGACCAGGAACTGGTACTCGAGGAAGGCGGCCAGCGTCCCGACGCTCAACCCGCCGGTGAGGGCGAGGTGGGCGCCGACGAAGAGGACCAGCCCGATCTGGACGAGACAGAGGAAGTCGGAGATCGACCAGTACCAGGCCAGCAGCCGGATGAGCCGGTTGTGGTCGTCGCGGAACTCCGCGTTGCGCACACCGAACTTCGCCCGCTCGTGGTCCTGGCGGGCGAACGCGCGGACCACCCGGATCGCGGTCAGGTTCTCCTGGAGCACCGTGGTCAGCCGCCCCTCCGCCTCGTCCATGCGCTGGAAGAGGACCTTGATCCGCTGGAAGAAGATCAGCGCGAAGAGGACGATCGGGGGCATCAACGCCAGCGAGACGATCGCCAGGGTGACGTCGAGGTGGAAGAGGATCGGCGTGACCAGGAGGAGCAGCAGCGACGCGCGGCCCACCTCGACGACCTGTGTCGAGAGGAAGGCCCGGATCGTCTCCACGTCGGAGGTGCACCGCTGGACCAGGTCCCCCGTGTCGTGGTCGTCGTACCAGGAGCAGGGCAGGTCGCCGAGGTGGCCGTAGACGTGCTCTCGCACGCGGCGGGTGATCCCCTCGGAGGCCTCCGCCGCCCAGCGCCCGCGCAGGTACAGGCACAGGCCGGAGAGGGCGGTGAGCGCGAGGATCAGCCCACCGGCCAGTCAGAGCTGTCCACTGCGCCCGAGCTCCAGGGCGGCGCCGAGCCGCTGGAGCCAGTTCGAGACGGCGGGCTCCCCCTCGGTGGCGCCGGCAAGGAGCGGCCCGTCGACCACCGCCCGGGTGACCAGCGGAACGCCGAAGACGAACACGATCCCCAGCGCCATCGCCATGATGGCCCCGAGGTAGCGCGCGCGGTGTCCGGCGGAAAGGCTCCACAGGCTCTGCTGGACGGTTCTCATCATCGGTCCTCGATCGGCTCCCGTAGCCCTCGCCAAACTTCCTAGATCCCCTGGTGGGGGAGCGGGCTTCTCGTCGGAGGGCGGGTAGAAAGCAAAGAAGCCCGCTCGTCGCTTCGAGCGGGCCCTCGGACCGGTGCGGCCATCGAAGGCCGCGTGCACACGGGAACCGCTCAGCTCAGGAGGTCACCTCCTGCGGGACGTCGGGGTTCTTGGTGCGCATGTGCTTCTGGTCTCCTTCTCGGGTTGCCGGAGACGCCAAGGTATCGGCGGGTGAGGTGCCCGCAAGAGCTCGAGCGGGGTTTTTGTTCAGCCGGCGCTCGGGCTGATCCTCACGCGCCGGACTCGACCAGCGCCTTCAGCCGCTCGAAGTCGTCTCGAATGCGGGCCTCGACGGCGGCGCCGATCACCGGACGCATCGCCTTCAGCATCAGGCTGCGCAGCTTCACCCGGGTCGTCTGTCGGACCCGGCAGCGGGGACCGAGGTCCTCGAAGGCTAGGTCGCTCTCCAGCTCGAAGTCGGCGTGCGTGAGCCGCATGCCGATCAGCCGCTCCGGCTCGTACGCGAGGATCAGGCCGCGGAACTCCTGCCGCCGCCCCCCTTCGTCGTGGACCTGGACGAAGGTCGCGCCGACGCCCCACGGCTTGCCCGGGTCGATCCGCACCTCGACCAGGGAGCCGACCCAGCTGAGCAGCTCGTCGGGGTCGTCGCAGGCCCGGAAGGCCCTCGCGACCGCCCCCTCGATGACGATCTCGGCCTGGAACTCCATCGCCGCGGCTCGTCGGTCAGGCTTTCGGCGGGCCCGCCTCGCGCTGGCGGGCCTGCTCGAGCTCCTCCTCGGTCGCGTCGCGGATCTTGGCGATCTTGATCTCGAAGGTCAGCTCGATGCCGGCGAGGGGGTGGTTCGCGTCGAGGACCACCGCGTCGTCCTCGATGTGCACGATGGTCACCAGGCGCGCGTTGCCCTCCTGGTCCTGGACCGGGAACTGGAGGCCCAGCTGGAAGTCGAGCTTGCCCTCGAACGCCTCCTTCGGCACGCGGTTGAGGAGCTGCTCGTTGCGCGGGCCGTACGCCTTCTCCGGCGGCACGACCACGGTCAGCTCGGCGCCCTCGTCCTTCCCCTCCAGCGCCTCCTCCAGGCCGGGGACGATCCCCTTGTGGCCGTGCAGGTACTCGAGCGGGGGGCGCCCTTCCGAGCTGTCGATGACGTTGCCGTCGGGGTCGGTGAGCTTGTACTCGAAGGCGACGATCTGGTCCTTGGTGATGGGCACGGAGTCTCCGGGGCTTCGGGAAAGGGGGGAGAGAGGATAGCGAGCGCTCGCGAACCGCGCCAACGGCGCGAGCCCGTTCCTCAGTTGCGGCGCCGGCCGCCCCCTCCGCTGGTGTCCTGGCCGCCCTTGGCGTACGCGCGCCAGCGGTCCTCCAGCGCCTTGAAGGCGTTCCGCTCGATCACCGAGAGGACCTTCGCCGCGGCCGCGCGCCAGAGCTTGATGAAGGTGCTCCGCTTGGTGGCGAACTCGCCGGCCGCGCGCAGCCACTCCTGCCCTTTCTTGCCCTCCTTGCGGACGACGTAGTCGTAGAAGCTCCAGCTCTTGGCGAGGTCGGGGTTGTCGAGCTCGAAGAGGATCTTCAGGGCGATCTGATCGATCGGGCGCCCCTCGGCGAGGGCCACCTCGTTGTAGATGTCGCGCCTTCCGATGCCCACCGTCTTCTCGCCCTCGATCTTCTTCTCCTGGCGGCCGACGTAGCCGGTGCCGTCGACGTTGAACGCCTTGCAGGTCACGGTGTTGCGGCCGAGGAACTCGAAGGAGATGTGGTAGCCGACCGCTTCGGAGAGCCACGCCTGCTGCAGGTCCCGGCGGCCGTGCCCGTAGTGCAGCGCGGCGAGGGAATGCCCGAGGCTGTGGCAGACGATCCCCTCGAGGTCCCGCTCCTCACCGGTCTTCCAGTACTCGCGGAAGCCCGGCGGAGATCCGCCGGTCGTCCGGCCGCCGGTCATCGCCAGGCGCGCCTTTCGATTGCGGGTCCAGGAGACGTTGTAGAACTTCGAGGTGTACTTCTCGTAGGTGGGGATGTCCTCCGGGACGAACAGGAACTCCTGGAACCAGCCGTCGGGGATGTAGTCCTTGTACTCCTCGTCGAGGTAGGGGTCGACGAACTCGGCGCGGAAGCCCTCGATCACCTCCTCCCCCAGCTCCAGCGCGGATCTCGCCTGGTCGTCGGAGATCTTGTCGATGTAGAGGATCCGCAGGTGCTGGCTCTCGTAGGCGTGGAAGACGTGCTTGCCGCCCGAGATCTCCTGGGCGATGTCGACCAGGCGCTTGGGCGTCTCGATCTTGCGCACCGACTTCTGCGCCTTCTCGCCGCGAGCCCGGATCGCCTCGCCCTTCACCTCCTTGTTCTCGCGCTCGATCTCCTTGGCCAGCTTCTTGATCGCGCCCGGGAAACCGGTGCTCTCCAGCCAGCCCCTCAGCCGCTCCATCGCGGTCACCAATCGGACGTGCCGCGCCTGCCACTCCTTCGAGCTCGGTTCGAAGAGGTCCCGGTCGGTGCGGAAGTCGTCGATCTGCTCGGCGCGGATGTTGTACTCCTTGGTCAGCCCCGGGAGCGTCTGATCCCGCATCAGCATGCTGACGCGCTTGATGTGCTTGCCCGAGATCGACAGCCGGTTCTTCCGCGAGGTGGCGATCTTCTCGCCGCCGTCGACGTGGTAGGCGAACTGGTGGGGCTTCGCCGGGTCGACGACGAAGAGCTCGTTGGCCCCGTCGCTGCTGAACTGGATGGAGTTCTTCTTGGGGAAGTACCGGATCCCCTTCCGCGGTTCCCCGATGACCACCGGTACGCCGTTGTGCTCGACGAGGTACTTCTTGTACTTGCCGGCGGTCTTGGCGTCGCGGAAGTGCACGGCGACGATCTGTGCCTCCGCGGTCGCACAGAGGGAGAATAGCCCCAGTAGGAGGGCGAGGATAAGACGCATTGGATGAGGGAGGGGGTGAGGGAGGGGATCCGGCGGCCCGAGGGTGGCGCGCCTGGATATTCACCCAGCCTATATCGACCGGACGCGCCAGGGTACTCACTAGAGGGCGGATTCCGCCCCGGGGAGCGGTCGATCAGTCCGACTCCGGCTGACGGGAGATGAATTCCACGAGGTAGGAGAGCGGTTCACCCTTCTTCGGGCCATGGAGCCCGGCGATCGAGACCCGGTAGCGGTACCCCGGCAGGACCTGGAGCTCCCGGGGTCGGAAGATCAGGAGGTGCCCGCGGACCCCGAAGTGATCGAGCTCGAGGAGCTCGCCAATCGGCAGGAACTCGTCGTCGAGCTGCCAGATGGAGATCTTCACCTCCTCTTGCTTCGGCTTCGGGAAGGCCGAGGAGTTGAGCCGGACGCTCCACGCGTGGCGCGGGCCGAAGTACTCGACCGGGTACCACCCCGGGGCGGGGTACGGCACGATCCTCCACTTGGGCACCGACGAGCGGCTGGAGTCGAAGGACCACATCGCCGAGAAGCCGCCGCGCTTGCCGAAGCCGGTCCGCAGCATCGGCGGGTTCAGGCACCAGTTCCGGTGGCCGACTCGGTCGATGTTGCTCTCGTCGGAGTCGTTCATGTACGAGTCGATCGACCCGCGCAGGTTGTTGCCGGCGGCGAGGTTCGAGGAGCTGGTCCCCTTGTAGCCGTCGCGGTACTCCTGGTCGGGCACCCCGGGGTTCTTCGGGGTGTGGTCGAGCCGCCCGATCTTGACCAAGAGGCGCGCGCCCATCGAGGCGTAGTAGTTGTAGACGGCGTCGAGCTGCATGTCGCGCCAGGCGAGGCCGCTGAGGTAGCGGTAGGCCATCAGGTGCCGCAGCGCGGCATCGCGGTCCTGGTCCTGCTCGGCCCGCTCCGCGGGAGAGAGATCGGTTTCGGCGTCGCCGGGGGTGGACTTCGTCTGATGCGAGGTCGGCTCAGGAGGCCAGGCGTTCTCCGGGTCGTAGATCTCGTCGAGGGTGGCCCGGATCTCCTCCCGGCTGCGCGGGTAGGGGACGATGCCGTCGAGGTCCTTCAGGACGCCTCCCTCGAAGAGCTGCCGGGACAGGCGGTCGCCGTCGCGGAAGAAGTCGAAGGTCCCCGTGCGCTTGCCCTTCTCGTACTTCCCCTCGATGTAGACCTTCCCGTCCTCGTAGCGCTCCTGGTACTTGCCGTGGAGGAAGCCGTCCTTGTACGTCGTGGTGATCTCGCGGTGGCCGTTGGCGTAGAAGGTCTCGTAGCTGCCGTCGAGTCGGTCCTGCCGGTAGCGCGCCTTGATCGAGAGCTTCCCGTTCTGGAAGTACTCGACGTAGGTGCCGCTGAGCCTCCCTTGTGCGTCGATGCCGTAGCGGCAGCGGACGGTGCCGTCGGGCCAGAGGACCTCCAGCTCCTCCGCGGTGAGGGGGGGAGGGACCGGGGCGGTGGTCGGGGGGAAGAGGGGGAAGAGGAGGAGGAGGAGGAGCGAGGAGACCATGGGGGGATTCTAGGACTCGCGACGAAAAAGCGCTATTCGCTTCCGGGGATGACGGGTGCTCTAGCCGTCCCGACGACCAGAATCAACCACAGAGAACAAAGAGAACAGCACCAGAACCAGAGATTAACCACAGAGGACACAGAGGACACAGAGAGAAGAAGAAG
>CAZCAC010000025.1:0-82776 GCA_964496575.1 uncultured Planctomycetaceae bacterium
AACGACCAGTTCCCGCCGACGTGATTGAGGCCCGATTCGTGGTAGTCGATTCCGTAAAGGGTGGAGAATCGCGAGGGAAAGAGGTCGTCCTGGGTCCCGTACCCGCAGGTGTAGTTGACGATGCCGAGCTGGTCGTTGCCGTCCCAGACGAAGAACGGCCCGTAGTCGCGCGTGTAGATCGTGTCGGTCGGGATGTAGAGGAAGTCGACGTTGACGAGCGGGACTCCGTGCGAGGTGAGGTAGCTCCGCCACGAGTTCTCCTCGGCGAGGTCGTCGACGGGGATGTACACCTGCGTGTCTTCCTGCAGCTCGTCGATCAGGTTCCAGTTCCACCACAGGGTCATCACGCCCTCGGACGGCTCCCACTCCGCGACCGAGTGCACGGGCCCGGGAGGCTGCGGGCTGCGCGGGAGCGAGAGTGGAAGCGGGCGTCGATCCGGCGTCCTCGGAATCGGTCGCTGCTGCTTCTCTCGGATCGAGGAGACCTGGCCAGTGCTCGGCGCGGCGAGCCAGAGCAGCGCCAACGAGAGGGCGCAGATGCGCGGCAGGACTCCAGGGACACTCACGCGGGGAGCGACAGCTCTCTTCTCCATGGCAGGTCTCCGTCTCGAAGCGGGGTGACGACGCTCCGAGCCGCACTCGCGGCGCCCTCGAGAGCGTCCATCCATCATCCGATGATAGGGGGACAGCGCCATCACGGGGTTTCGCCCCTGCGATTCTGTGAACCGTCCCGGTGGCCGGTACGGATCCGGAGCGATCGATGGTGGCCAGGGACCCCGGGGAAGGTCGACTCGCCCCTATCGTGGTTCGAGGTTCAGCTCCACCGCGGTCTCCTCCCCCGCGCGTATCTCGATCGTCGCGTCGCGGGCGTGGAAGCCGGGGCACCCGACCCGCACTGTGTACCGCCCGGGCTCGAGCAACAGCCGGCACCGATACTCCTCGTCGGGGAGGAGGCGGTATCCGTGGTATCCCTCCGGGGGGTCGTGCGCGAACGAGCAGGACCACCAGTACTCCTCGTCCTGTCGCTCCGCGTCCTGTCGCTCCGCGTCCGCGACGATGCGGCGTACGTGGGCCTGCGCGCCGTGCACGCTCTGGAAGAGCGCACTCGCCGCGGGTTCGAGTGCGGGCGAGGGTACCCCGGTCCCGTCGCGAGGGAAGGAGCCGGGCGCGGCGCGCCAGATGAGGCGGAAGCGACCACCGGCGTGGGGGCGAAGCCGCAGCTCGCGCTCGCCGCCCGCCGGGACCTCCACGCCGCGGACCGGCGCGAGGAGCAACTCGTGGGCGTCGAGGCGCTGGAACGTATCCAGCTCGATCTCGACGTCGTAGACCCCCGCCGTGACGCGCCACCACCCCTCGGCATCGGTGTCCTTCCAGGAGAGCAGCTCCAGGGATTCGTCGGTCTCGGGGTGGAGCAGACGCACGACACCTTCTCGAAGGACCGAGCCGTCACGGCCGTGGATGACCACGCGCAGCCGGCCCGAGCCCGCCTCCGCTGCGAGGACGAGCCGTCGACGAAGCTCCTCGACGTCCATGGGGACGTCGAACGCCTCCGTCACGGTGCTGACGCCCCTCACGCCGGCGCTGAGTCGATAGGCGAGACCGGGGGAGACCTCGAAGTCGACCGTTCCATCCTCGGCCGTCGTTCCGAAGCGCTGGTCCACCACCGAGGGCTGGCCGTCCTCCACGCGCTCCACCTCGTCGCACTTCACCGAGACACAGGGGATGGCCGTTCCCTCCATGTCGACGAGCTCGACGACCAGGCGCGGGAAGTCGACGACGACCTCTATGCCGCGCGCGCCCGCCAGGTACCAGACGTCGACCTTCCGCCCCGAGTACACCTTGCCGGTGCCCGCGCGCGAGGTGGCGTAGACGACGTACGCGCCTGGCGCGAGCCCCGCCAGGTGAAACGCACCCTGCGCGTCGGTCGTGCACCTCCCGACGGGCAAGCCGAGCTCGTCATCGGGCTCCTGGAACTGGTAGTGCTGTCGCGCCTGCACCGCCTCGACACCACGCTCGACCTCGGCCGCGACTACCAGTACCCCGGGAGCCGGTCGGCCGTCGCGGAAGACGGCGCGTCCGTCGAGGGTCCCGAGTGGTTTCAAGGGTATGTCTCCGAGATCGAGGTCGCCCGCACCCTCGTCCCGTTCGATGGGGGACACGACGGCGATGCCGTGTTGCCAGGAGCGAGCGGAGAGCAGCCGCGGCTCGCCCTTCCGTGCGAAGCGGAAGCCGCCGCTGGTGGCCGATCGCGTGAACGAATCGACCACCAGGCCGGGAACATCGCTCAACCCGTGAACGAGGCGCACGTGAGCCCCGGCTACCGGGGCACCCGCCGGATCGACGATCCGACCGAGCAGCCGGCGACCCGGTTCGAGCGTCAGGTTCACCTCGACGTCCTCGAGCGGTTCGGCCGGCGGGGGCCAGTCGTTCCAGCTCCGTCGCGCACCGGCGTACCCGGCTCGTTCGGCGGAGACGATGAGCGCGCGGCCACGAACGGTCAGGGGGTGAATGGCGGTGAGCTCCGGGCACTCGAAGCGGTAGAGCCCCTCCGCGTCGGTCGTTCCACTGCCCAGCGGGCGATCCTCGAGACCGGACCATACCGCTGCGACGCGCACCCCGGAGACGGCGACCCCCTCGTCGTCGCGCACGCAGCCGTGGACCGCGGGGGCCACGACGTCCACGGTGTGTTCCTGTTCGACCGTCGGGAGGTCACCTGGTGCGTGTTCGACCGCAGCACGCGGGCCGGACGCCTGATCGAGTCCTGCTCCGGTGGGGGGGAGTCCGGGCGCGGAGGCGACGGGAGGCTCCGCGCCGGTTGCATCGATTGCGGACTCCGCGCCGGGCGACGGGAAGAGGCCCCGAATCGCGAGCCAGCCCAGGAAGATCGCGGCGAGGGCCAGCACGGCGCGTAGCGTTTTCATTCGCACCTCGTTCCACCGCCTAGTGCCATCTCGCACGTCATGCCGATACGGCTCCGCGTTCGATCCCTCTCACAACTCGATACTCTGTAGCTGAGCGCCTCGCTTCCACAACCCCTCGAAGGCGCTCCTCAGGTGCTGATAGTGAAGCTCTTCCCGCAGTGGTGAGATACGGACGACCGGTCTTCCCTGGTAGTCGGAGGACCGGTTCTCGGGCGATACGATCCGGGGGTATTCCACGTAGACACAAGAGCGCTCGCCGACCTCGTGCGGGTTCACGAAAAGGAGGGCGAGAGGAAGCCGGACGTCCAGTGCGCGTGCTTCGATCGTCTCCCCGTCGCGCGGGAGCAGCTCAGCCTTGAGAAAGGTCTCCACCTTGCTGGCATAGGCCTTGAAGTCGTCCTTCGGATCGAAGGCCCACGTCTCCCAGTCGTGCTGATGACTCCGAAACGCCTCGCTCGCGGGATTCAGGACGAGGAAGCGGCTCCTGGAATCGGAGGGCTCCTCGGCGAGGGCCTCGATCCGGTCGAAGTCGTGCCACCATCCAGACCCCGACCGGGTCAGCAGCCAGACGGAAGCGGCCCCGTCCAGTGACTTTCGTATCTCCGGGGAGATGCTGTTGAACGGCCGGAGGACCTTTTCGACATCGGATTCCACGGGAGGCACACCCAGGTCCAGAATCCTGTCGATCTCCTCATCCAGCTTCGTGACGACGTCTGTCCACGCCCGGGCGCTCTTCCCCCACTCCGTCACGGGGCGGGCGTTGCCGGGCAGCACGTTGAGCTCATTCACCACGGTTCTCTCGTAGCGACTCGGCTCGACGATGATCGGGGCGACCACGCATCTCCCGTCCTTTCGAGAGGTCATCGCGATATCGAGCTCCTCCATACACCAATCCGACGCGAGGTACTGCGCCGTGATCAGCGGCACCACGAGATCAGCCTTCCCGAGTTTCTCCCTGATCTTGTGATCATAGTCCTCGCCAGGTCGAAGTGCCGTATCGGACCAGTACTCCACGGGCATTGACCGAAGTACGGGAGCCATGGAGACGTCCAGTCTCGTTCTGTGCCTTTCGTCCTCGTGAGAGTAAGACACGAAGACGTTGATTCTGTCCGAGGTACTGTCTGGGCGAATGCTCATGGCTCGGTCTGCTCCACGAGGGTGGAGATCATGTGTTCCGCAGGCACGGCTGACTGTCGCTGGTGACACGGACCGCCCGTGGGGGCGCTCGTCCCTCCTCTCGACTTCGAGCATCTTAGTGTACCCGGACCCGCCCCGTCATCCGGTCATCCCCCTCGACCCACGCTGGGCGTGGACGACCCCCGATCACTGGCTCGAGTTTCCCCCTTTTCCGAGCTCCGACCGGGCTTTGCGGTGCCTCTGGAGGAAGAAGGTCGACCTCCCGTCGTCCAACCTTGCGAATCCGAGTTCAGACACCGCGCGCACCGGCGCGAGACCCAAGCTCGAGGAAGGTGAAACCGTGTTGAAGTTCCACGAGACCGCGTCCCTATGCCTGATCACCGGCATCTTCTGCCTCGCCGGGCTGGCCCCGGTGCAGCGCCCGGGAAGCCAGGCGACCGCGAACCTCACCTCGTTGCGCGGTCTCTCCCGCACCGAGGTGCTCGATCGACTCGGTGTTCCGATGTCCGTATCCGCGGCACCCGGCGCGACCGTCTTCACCTACTCGTCCTCGTCCGAGGGGCTGGAGGTGGTCTTCCACGATGGCGTCGCCGTGCACGTCGCGAATCCCTCAGCGGCTCCCGAGAGCCGCGGGCCGGTCCCGAAAAGCCGGATCTACCCGGGACAACCGGTCCGGGAGCTCGTCCTGATCATGGGGGCATCGACGAGCCACACCTCCGGGGGTGGTGTGCTCGAGCTCCAGCTCGACTCGCGCGAGGTGGTGCACCTGGCCGGCGGAATCGTGATCGGAATCGACGCGGCGGAGTGAGTCCTGCCTCGAAATCGGTGGCGGTGCTCCGGGCGTCCGGGATGGCAGTGCTCTCCGACCTCACCTACGGCTCCAGGCCGTGACGCTCGCCCAGCGCGAGCAGGTGCCGGGACTGAATGCAACGGCCGAAGGTCGACCCCGCCATTCGCCTGGTCACGATGCCGACGACTCGCCCTCGAGCGTCGACGACGGGGCCGCCGCTGCTGCCGCCCACGACCGGGGCGTTGATCAGTAGCGGGTCCTCGACCTTGCTGACCTCGCCGACCGAGACGGTGGGGATCGCGCGGCCGTCCTCGAGCAGACCGGGACCGTCCGGGAAGCCGAGCACGAGGACCGGCTCGAGCGTCTCGGCCCGGGCGGCGGGGCGACGCAACGGGAGTGCGTCGACGGGTTCGGTCACCCGGGCCCGGAGCAGCGCCAGGTCCGCACTGTCGTTCTCGTGCAGGAGGGCCGTGACGCGACGCCCGTCCTTGCCCACGAGAGGCTGCTCCGTCAGGCTGTCCCGCGCGAGCGCGACGATGTGCAGCGTCCCGGTGCGGGAGTCGTAGCCCCGCCTCGGATCGCGCTGGCCTCGATCATTGGCGATGCGAGCGCCCGCCCGAAACGCCACGACGCGCACCGACGACTCGTCGACCGTGAAACCTTCCTGGATCAGGCGGGCGGGCTCGCCGGGGAACTTCCACGGCTCGAGCACGTGCTTGTTCGTCGCGATCAGCCCGTCGGGGGTCACGAAGAACCCCGTACCCGTGCTACGCCGTCGCGACTTCCGCGACCCGTTGCGCAGCTCGTAGTCGACCTGGATCAGCACCAGGGAGGTACGCGCGCGCTCCTCCACTCCCTTCCAGGTCGCCGCGGCCTCCGCGCCTCCGCCGAGGGTCCCCGTCAGCACCCAGCTCAGGCAGAGGGTCACCACGACGGCGGCGATCCCGACCGCCAGGCCCCAGCGCCACCGTCCGCCTCGCGTGTGCCGGTGCAGGTTCATCTCCTGTTCGACGGCGACGACGATGCTCGCGTACTCCAGCCGGGAGATGCCGATGGCCCGGGCGACGCGCTTGAGCAGGCGCCTCTCGCTCCGGCACAGGCCGTCCTCGGAACACGCGACGCGCACCAGCATCCGGAGCAGGTGCGCGCGCTGCTCTGGCGCCGCCTCCCGCCACACCCCCGTCTCCTCGAGCAACGAGGCGGACGCCGCGTCATCCGCGGTCAACGGATCGGCGTCGAGACCGAGGGCGACACGGTAGCGGTCGATGAGGGCCCGCTCTTCCTCGCCCAGACACCCATCCGCACAGGCGATGGCGAGCAGCAAGCGGTACGCCGCGTGCGACGTTTCCATGCCTCCGATGATAGCTCGGGACGAGCCGGGTGCCGACCGACGTACCGGCGATTCCCGAAACGTCTCGACGCCTCGCCGGTGCCCGTCGCCGTGCCTCTTCCGGCTCAGCTTCCCGGGACGAAGACCGCGCCGGGCTCGATCATCGGACCATCGGGTAGGTACTCGAGACAGTGCGCCATCCAGCCGGTCTGGATCGCGAGGCAGAAGGGGATGGGGAATGCGCTGACCGGGAGACCGATCGGGTGGTAGAGCAGGCCCGTAATCGAGTCCACGTTGGCGTGGATGCCCCGGGGACCGAGGGCTCGCTCCACCTCTTCGCGCAGGGCGAGCCAGGTCGCCCAGCGATCGGTCATCCCGCGCCGCGCGAGGAGGGCCTCCGCCAGCGGCTCGAGCGCGCGCACGCGCGGGTCGGGACAGCGGTAGATGCGGTGGCCGAAGCCGGGGAAGCGAAAGCCCCGGGCCAGCGCTCGGTGGACCCACTCGCGCGCCTCGTCGGGACCGGACAGCCGCGCGAGCATCTCGAAGGCGAGCTGGTTCGCGCCGCCGTGGCGCGCCCCCGACAGCGCACCCATCCCGGCCAGCACCGCCGAGCCGAGGTCGGCGCCGGTGGAGATCACCACCAGCGCCGCGAAGGCCGCCGCGTGCAAGCCGTGCTCGGCCTGGACGATCAGGCTGGCCTCGAAAGCGCGGGCCTCCAGCTCGCCCGGCACTTCGCCGAGCGCCTGGTACAGGAAGTTGGCCGCGTACCCGAGCTCTGCTCTCGGCGGAACGGGTGCTCGTCCCTCGAGGTGGCGGATCGCCGCCGCGGCCAGTTCCGCGGTCCAGGCGAGAATGCGGCCCGCGCGGCGACGTTGCGCTTCGAGCGAGTTGTCCTCCGCCTCCGGCGTGTGGCACGCGGCCACGGTCAGCATCGTCCGGTACTGCGCCAGGGGATGAGCCCGGCGTGGGAGACGGGCGAGGGCGGCGAAGGCCTCGCGAGGCGGACCTCGCCAGCTGCGGAGCTCGGTCTCCCACTCCGCGAGCTGGCCGGGATCGGGCAGCTCGCCGTGCAGCAAGAGGTAGGTCGTCGCCTCGAAGGAGACCGCGCCGACGAGATCGTCGATGGCGTAGCCGCGGTAGCGCAGGCGACCACGCTCTCCATCGATCTCGGCGATCGTCGTATCGCCGGCGACGAGCCCCTCGAGTCCCCGCGAATAGGTCTGCGGGGAAGGAACGGAGCTGGCGCCGATCACGGTTGCGCCTCCGGCAGGAGCCCACGCTCGGCCGCTCCGACGTAGCGGCTTCGCGGGCGAATGAGACGGATGGTGTCGATCGCCTCGCGAACCAGCGCGACCAGTCCCGCCATCCGGCCGACGGCGAAGAGGCAGGGGACCATCGCCGCGTCAGCGCCGAGCAGGTGGAAGATCGGCGCGGCGTAGAAGTTGATGTTGACGTGCACGCCGCGCGGAGCGAGGGAGGCGGTGGCGGCGGTCTCGATGGCGAGCGCGCGTTCGAAGACATCCGTCCTTCCGTACCGCCGGGCGAGAGCGGCGAGCTCGCGGCGCAGGATCACGGCTCTCGGGTCGGGCAGGTGGTAGCTCCGGTGCCCGAAGCCGGCGATCGATCGGCCGTCATTCAGCCTCTGCTTCACCAGGTCGGGGGCGCTCTCGGCTCGCTCGAGCGCGCCGAGCTGCTCCATCACCGCCTCTCCGGCGCCTCCCTGGCGCGGACCGCGCAGCGCCGAGAGGCCGGCGACCACGTTGAAGTACGGGTCGGCGAGGCAGGAGGCGACGATCATCGAGGTGAAGGTGGGCGCGTCCAGGCCGTGCGCGGCGTAGAGGATCCACAGGAGGTCGAGCAGCCGCGTATCCTCTGGATCCGGCTCCCCGTCGCGGAGTGTGGAGAGCAGGCCGCCCGCGAGGCTCGTCTCCGGATCCGGCGCCGACGCCGGCCGACCCGCCCGGTGGGCACCGATCACGGCGACCAGCGAGGCCACCTGGCCGACGATGCGCAGCTCCCGCCAGTGCCGGTCACCGGTGAGGTCGTCATCGACCGAGAGCTCGTGACAGCCGAGCGCCGAGACGCCGGCGCGCAGGAGCCGGGTGGGGTGGATCCCTGGATCGAGGTCCTGGATCAGCGTGATCACGTCCTCGGGGAGCTCGCGACCGGTGCGGAGCTTCTCCCGGAAACCCTGGTAGCCGGCCTCGTCCTCCTCGGCCGCGGAGCCGGTGATCAGGAGGAAGGCGACCTCCTCGAAGGAGCTGCCCAGGGCGAGCAGCTCGACCGGTCGTCCGCGGTAGCCGAGGCTCCCGCTGGCGGGATCGAGCCACATCACCTCGGTGGTCGTCGCGATGACGCCGGCGAGGCCGGCGCCGACCTCGGTCGTCACCGGCCACTCGAGCTCCTCGGCCCGCCAGTCGAACGTGGAGGTGAGCGTGCGCTTGGTGGTCACGGGGCGTGACCTTACTCGAAAACACCCCGGTGGCGAAGACAGCGAGCCCCGGGGCTCGACGCGCCGGTCAGCCACGGATCGGCGTGAATGCTGCGACCGCCCCCGACGTAGAATGGTCGTCGGACGCCGGGGCTGGGGGTGGATCCACTCGAATCCACCCCGGTATCATCCCGGCCCGACGAACCCGCCGAGGTCCTCGATGGAAGCCCTGTTCTTCATCATGTTCGTGGTCGCGATCGTGGCCATCGCCATCCCGGTGGCGGTCTTCTCGTCGAAGAAGGCGAACGAGGCCTGGGACGGCGCGGCTCGGCAGCTGAAGATGCAGTTCACGCCGGCCAGCCTCGGGGTGAAGCGTCGGATCGCGGGCCGCCACCAGGGGATGCGGGTGGAGGTGGACACCTTCACCCAGCGCCACGGGAAGCACTCGACCACCTACACCCGGTTCACGGTCTCCTATCCGGCGAGCCTGGGCCTCGGGCTGCGCCTCAGCTCCGAGGGCTTCTTCTCCGGCATCAAGAAGGTCTTCGGGGCGCAAGACATCGAGGTCGGTGATTCCTCCTTCGACGACGCGGTGATCGTCAAGGGCAGCAACCCCCAGCGGGTCATCGACTTCCTGACCCGGGCCCGGCGGATTCGCATCGGCCGGTTCCTGGCCTCGCACGAGGGCGCGGTCATCTCCGACACGCAGGTCCAGTGGAAGCGGCGGGGCGTGGTGCGCGACACCTCGAGCCTGGTCTCGCGGGTCAGGCGGGTCGTCGACCTGGCTCGCTGTCTGGCCGAGGAGCGGGAGGAGGACCAGCAGATGGAGCGGGTCCTGGAAGCCCAGCACACCGGGCGACTCGACGAGGCCCTCACGCTGCTCACCGGCACTCCGCTCATGACCCTGCCGATGCCCTCGGGGGAGGCGGAGGAGGTCGAGCCGGCGGGCGCCTGCGCCGCGGCGACTCCACCGCGAGTCGAGGGGGTCGAGGAGAAGATCCTGGAGGGGGAGCTGTTCTACCTCGCGGATCGGAACGAGGAGGCGAAGGAGGCCTTCGCCGGCGCTGTGGACCGGGACCCCGAGGACGAGGAAGCTCGCGAGTGGCTGACGCGCCTCTCCGTCGAACCCGAGCCTCCGGCGGCGCCTTCCGTTCCCGAAGCCGTCGCGGGGAGCCCACCCGAGCTCGATCTGGCGGAGGTCAGCGTGCTGCTCTTCACCGAAGGGGTCTCGAGCTTCGACGTGAGCTGTCGCTTCGAGAAGGACTTCCAGGGGAAGTCCGTCCGCGGCTCCGGCGTCCTGACCGAGGCGGTCGCCTATGCCTTCGACTTCGTGTTCGACGACCGGGACGGGACCAAGGCCACGCTGAGCATGGGCGAGACCGACACCGGCGCCTACGGCCGGAAGGAGGTTTTCGCCATCCTCCGGCTCCCCGCCGGGGCCGCCGACGAGCTCGCCTCCCGTATCGGCGAGACGGTGAATTTCCGGGGTGTGCTCAAGAAGGCGGACGGCTTCATGCGAAATATCTTCGTGGCGGAGGGATCCCTGGAGTAGCCGCGGCGGCGGTGCCGCGGGAGAACGGCCGGGTTCGTTCGGGACGAGGTCGTGCTACTCGGAGGTTCCCGCCCTCGGGCGACCTGTCGACATGACCCACCACGATCGTCTCCGCGCTCGAACCTCGAGCATCCGCCTCGAGCTGACCTCGAAGTGCAACCTCCGGTGCGTGTACTGCGCCCTGAATCAGCCGGAGGTCGTGGGCCGTGACCTCGAGGTGGACTGGGAGGACCTGACCGAACAGATCCTCGCGCTGCATCCCCGGGATGTCCACATCAGTGGCCACGGCGAGAGCACATTCCTGACCGACTGGCACGAGCGCGCGTGCGAGCTGCTCGACCGGGGCCTGGTCCTGATCCTGACCACCAACCTGGCCCGGCCGCTGAGTGAGGACGAGGTGGACGTCATCTCCCGCTTCGCGCGGGTGACGGTGAGCTGTGACACCAGCGATCCGGAGCTCTACGCGACGGTCCGCCGTGGGGGCAAGCTCTCGACGATCGAGGAGAACCTGGCGAGTCTGGCCGACTACTGTCGCGCGCGGTTCCGCCAGCAGCCGTATCTCTCCATCAACGTCGTCCTCTCGGATCTCTTCGTCGCCGGCCTGCCCGACCTGGCTCGCTGGGCGCACCGGCAAGGGGTCGACGGCCTGTCCCTCGTCAACCTGGTTTCCTACCCCGAGTTTCCGGGGCAGCGACTGACCCTGCGGCACCCGAGCGAGGTGGATCCGGCCGGTGCGCTGGCCGCGATCGAGGAGGCCCGGCGGGTGGCGAGCGAGCTCGGCCTGGGCTTCAATACGATGCCCGGCCTCGAGCTGAGCCTGACGGAGGCGATTGCCTCGTGAGCGTCTTCCAGCCCTCCGGGACGCGAACTCGCGACTGCACCGATCCCTGGGATCTGGTCTTCGTGCACGCCGATGGACAGATTGGTCTCTGTTGCTGGTCGCCGCCGCTCGGCACTCCCGAGGAGCAATCCCTGGAGGAGATCGTCCAGGGAAAGAGCGCGCGCGAGCTCCGGGCGGGGTTGCTCTCGGGGGACCTCGACGAGTGCTGCCGCAAGTGTCCGGCGCGCACCTGGACGACCCTCGACGCGCTCGAGCGACGAGTCGACGACCTCCTGGAGGAGGACCGTCTCGGCGAGATCGAGGAGCTCCGGGCGCGCGTCCACCGCCTGGAGCACGATCGCGAAGGCTACCGGGCGTACGTGGAGAATCTCCTCGGCGAGCGCGAGCATTTGCGGGGTCACATCGACAACCTCGAGGGTGACCTCGCCTGGATCCGCAAGCGGCGATTGCACACCGCCTGGACCGCCCTGAAGGACGTCTTGAAGTCGCCGTTCGGGAGAGGATGCTGAGCGGGCGGCAATCCGGCGCCGTTCACTCGCTCGCCTCCGCACCGAGCTCCATGCTTTCGATTCTCCATCCTCTGGCCCGGGCCGGGGCCAAGCCTGCTCATCTCGCCAACCTGCTTCGAGCCTGGTTGTCGGGAGCGCCGCTCGAGACGAGCGCCATGCCGGCCTACCGTCCGTTGCCCGCCGCGGTCGCGGAGCTCGTGCCGGGGTGGGTGGCGGGACTGGAGCGTCTGGTGACGCTGGCGGCGCGGCATCCCGCAGCCGACGGAGGCGAACGGCTGCTGCTTCGACTGGAGGACGAGAAGCAGGTGGAGAGCGTACTCCTGCCGCGCGACGGTCTCTGCGTCTCGACCCAGGTCGGTTGCGCGGTCGGCTGCACCTTCTGCCTGACCGGTCGAGGTGGGCTGGAGCGTGGACTCGGCGCGGCGGAGATCTTGGCCCAGGTCGTCCTGGGCCGTCGCCTGCGCCGCGTCCGGCGCGTGGTCTTCATGGGCATGGGCGAGCCGCTGCACAACCTCGACGAGGTGATCGTCGCGATCGACCACCTCGGACTCGAGGGTGGGGTGGGGCACAAGGACCTGGTCTTCTCCACGGTGGGGGAGCCGGGTGTCTTCGAGCGACTGGCCGGGGGCGTGGTCAAGCCGGCGATCGCGCTCTCGCTGCACAGCACCGACCCGGCTCGCCGGCGCTCCCTGCTGCCGCGTGCCCCGCGCGTCGAGCCGCGCGAGTTGCTGGAAGCGGCGCTCGCCTACGCGGAGCGCTTCGGCCATCCGCTGCAGCTGCAGTGGACCCTGCTGGCGGGGATCAACGACGGCGACGATGAGCTCGAGCAACTGATCGCCTGGCTCGAGGGGCGGCACGCGGTCGTCGACTTCATCCGCTTCAATCCGATCGTGGGCAGTGACTTCACCCCGACCTCGCTGGAGCGGACGCACCAGCTGACCCGCAGGCTGCACGCGGCGCGGATCATTGCCAAGCTGCGCCGGTCGGTCGCCGGCGAGGTGGGTGGGGCCTGCGGCCAGCTGCGCGGTGGATCCTGATGCCCGCTCAGAAGGCGCGGGTCACGCCGGGCACGGCGCAGGCGTAGGTACCGTCCTCCCGAGGTCGAACCGGAGCCTCCGCATCCCAGGAGTAGCTCTCCGGCTGGAGGTCGAGATCGGAAGCGAGCGCCTCGTCCCAGGTGACCACGTTGCCCGAATAGGTCGCCATCCGGCCGAGGATGGCCGTCATGGTGCTCGCGGCGGCCCAGTCGCACTCGTTGTAGGGCTCGCCGGCCAGCAAGGCGCGGAACAGGTCGTCGTGCTCGACCTGGTGGCCGTCGGCCTCGCGCTGCCAGCGCCTCGGCTCCCGGCCGTCGACCCGGAGCAGGCTCTCGCCGTGACCCTCGAAGCTGGCGGAGCCTCTCGTGCCGTGGGCGTGCTGCGCGAAGCTGTTCCAGCAGCCGGGCATGTGCCGGCAGGAGCTGAACAGCTTCACGCCGTCGGCGTAGGTGAACTCGACGCTGTGGTGATCGAAGATCTCGCCGTGATCCCGTCCCTTGCGGATCTGCCGGCCGCCCATGCCCTGCGCTTCGATGGGATGCCCGCCGTGGATCCAGTTGCACACGTCGAGGTCGTGCACGTGCTGCTCGACGATGTGATCGCCACTGAGCCAGGTGAAGTAGTACCAGTTGCGAACCTGGTACTGCATCTCGGTCTGTTCGGGCCGGCGCTTGCGGACCCAGACGCCGCCGGAGTTGAAGTAGGCGCGCAGGAAGGAGAGCCTTCCGATCTCGCCCTCGTGGATGCGCTTCACCACCTCGATGTGCTTGGTCTCATGCCGCAGGTGGTGGCCGACGGCGACCAGCAGGCCTTTCTCCCTGGCTTTCTGATTCGCGGCCAGGATCCGACGCACACCCGGTGCATCGGTGGCGACGGGCTTCTCCATGAAGACGTGCTTGCCGGCTTCCACCGCGGCCTCGAAGTGGGCCGGTCGGAATCCGGGCGGAGTGCAGAGGAGCACCATGTCGACACCGGACGCGATCGCCCGTTCGCCGGCGTCGAGCCCGGTGAAGCGGCGTTCGGGGGGCACGTCGATCCGCGGATCTCCGTCGGTCGCGGCGCGCAGGTTCTGGAAGCAGCCCTCCACGCGGTCCTCGAAGGCATCCGCCAGCGCGACCAGCCGGACCTTCGCCCCGGCCGCGTTGTTCAGCGCCTGGAGCGCGGCGCCGCCCCCACGTCCGCCGCAGCCGATCAGGGCGATCCGGACCTCGTCGTCGCCGGCGGCGTGAGCGCTTCGGGCGGCCGGTAGGGTCCCGGCGATCGTGGCTCCGGCGAGCGCGCTGCCGGTGCCCTCGATGAACTGGCGGCGAGTGGTCCCTCGGATCTGGCTCGAGACGCGGAGTCGATTCATTACACCCTCCTCGGGAGATCGGCTGGAACGGCGTTGTCCGACCCTATCATGGGCCGCTCGCCCCTCCCGGCAAGCAGCGTTTGCCATCACTGGTTGAGCGACGGCGTGCGCAGTCGGAACCCCTCCGGGCCCAGCTCGTGCGTCTGTGAGAGCGGCAGGCTGGAGCCGCGCAGGATCCGTCCGAAGCCGAGTCGCTCGCGCAGCCCGTCGACCGCGTCGTCGAGGCGCCGCTGGCGGTCGGCGCGAGAGCCCGCCGGGCGGCTGACCTCGTCGGGAGCGCGGTCGCCGTCCGGGTCGCTGAAGAGGCTCGCTTGCCACCCGTCAGAGGCGGAGAAGTTGGAGAGCTCGACGCCGACCCGCTTCACCAGCGCGCGACGGCGGGGGAGCGAGCGCAGCGCGTCGCGCGCCGCTCCCCAGATCCGGTCGGTCGAGTCGGTGGGGGCCTCGAGGGTGCGTCGCGCGCGGCGAGTGGCGTTCTCCGAGGGGCCGGCGGCGTCCTCGCTCCGCGCGCGCCGCAGCGAGGGCGGTCGGGTGTCGACGTAGCGCAGGTTCACCACGACGGTGGCGACCTGCAGGCCGTGACCGCGTAGCTTGTGCGTCGCTCGATCGACGAGGTAGGCGAGCATCGCCTCGACGCGCGCGCGCGAACCCTCTTCCGGCTCGAAGGTGCTGTCGCGCCGGATCGAGCGCGGCGCGCGGCGCGAGAGCGTTCCGCCCTTGCCGGGGATCCAGGTGGGCTCGATGCGCTCGGGGTCGATCCCGCGGGCGCGATCGTGCAGCACCAGCCCGAGTCGTCCGAAAGAGGCGAAGAGCACTTCGCGCGAGACGTTGCGCAGGTCGCCGACGGTCCGGATGGCGAAGCGCTCGAGCAGCCGGCGCGTGCGGTAGCCCACGCCGGGCAGGTGCTCGACGGGGAGGCCCTCGAGGAAGGCGGCTTCGTGACCGGGCCAGACCTCGGCGACCCCGCCGGGTTTGGCCAGCTTGCCGGCGAGCCGCGCGACGGTGACGCTGGTGCCGATGCCGACGGTCACCGGCAGCTTCACTCGCTCCCAGATCTCCGCGCGCATCCTCGAGGCGACGTCGAAGGCGCAGCCGAAGAGGCGCGCGGTCCCGCTGAGGTCGACGAAGAAGTCGTCGATCGAGGCGATCTCCACCTGCGGGGAGAAGCGCATCAGGACCTTCGCGGTCCTCTCGCGCAGGCGGTTCGCCAGCTGCGAGTCGCCGCGCCGGAAGATCGCGCGAGGGCAGCGCCGCTTCGCCTCGGCGAGCCGCATCCCCGGCCGGATCCCGAACGCCCGCGCCTCGTACGAGGAGGACATGACGAGGTTCCGCTCCTCCGGCATTCCGCCGATCACCAGCGGCTTCCCGCGCAGCTCGGGGTGTGCCACGCACTCCACCGAGGCGAGGAACGCGTCGACGTCGAGGTGGACGATCCGCCGGGTGCCGGGAGGGAGGCGGAGGTCGCGGTTCTCGGGAGCGGGGTCGGGCATCGTGGATCCGACCCTAACAAATACCTAAAATTCTGTCTGCCCCCGACGTGCTCGGGTGCGCTCCTCGAGCGCCAGGGCCTTCCTGGCCATCCCGGTCAGCCCTCGCGCCTCGACCTCGGCGCGGCGCAGCCAGCGCCAGCTGGCGGGCTTCGGGCCGCGGAGCGCTCCGGTGCGGACCTCCGCCCGGATGGCGTGGTGGGTGATCCCGTGGCGCAGCTCGCCGATCGCCACGCCGGATTCCAGCTCGGCACCGTCGGGCCACTCCGGGGGGAAGAGGCCGCTGCGCTCGCCCTTCGAGCTCTCCACCTCGATCGTTGGCAGCTGCCACAGCCCGGCCATTCGCCCCGTCGCTGGTCGCTGCTCGAGGAGCACGCGTCCGTTCTTGCGGACGAGTAGGACGTGCAAAAGAACCTCGACCGGCGCACGGCGCGCAGCCAAGTGGGGGAGCTCGTCGGTCCGGTCGCTCGAGAGCGCCGCGCAGCCTCTGGCTACCGGGCAACCATCGCACCGCGGACTCCGTGCCGTGCACACCGTCGCGCCCAGCTCCATCAACGCCTGGTTCCAATCGCCGGCGCTCTCCTCGCGCGGCACCAGTTCGCCCGCGACGCGCCACAGCTCGGCCCTCGTCGATCCCTTCGCCGGATCGCCTTCGATGGCGAAGTGTCGCGAGAGCACGCGGATCACGTTGCCGTCGACCAGTGGCTCGGAGAGGCCATAG
The DNA here is from genome assembly GCA_964496575.1 of uncultured Planctomycetaceae bacterium. GTDB lineage: Bacteria > Planctomycetota > UBA1135 > UBA1135 > CAZCAC01. The sequence goes on from CAZCAC010000025.1 coordinate 16,108, forward strand.
GCGATCGAGAGCACCGCACCCGCGGTGTAGGGGCCGACGCCGGGTAGCGCCAGCGCCGCCCGGCGCGTCCGGGGGAAGGTCCCGCCGTGCTCGTCGCAGATCCTCACCGCGGCGGCGTGCAGCTGGCGTGCGCGCGAGTAGTAGCCGAGGCCGCTCCACAACGCGAGCACCTCGTCGACCTCCGCGCTGGCGAGCGTCTGCGCGCTCGGAAAGCGCTCCACGAAGCGCGGCCAGTAGTCGAGCACGGTCTCGACCCGCGTCTGCTGCAGCATCACCTCGCTGACCCAGACCCGGTACGCGTCGCGACTCTCGCGCCACGGCAGCGGGCGGTGTGAGGCGCGGTACCAGGCGAGGAGCCGCTCGTGGAGCGACTCTCGCGCGGCGGGCTCGAGGACGGTGGGGGGCATCGGGAGAGCCTACGAACTGCGCAGCGCCGAAGGGACCGCCGGTTGGCGTCGGGGGCGATTCTCCGTCACCTCCCCTCGAAATCCTGGTTCAAGCGCCCATGAGCCTCCCGCGCTGCCCACTCGCGGTTCCTGCGAGCGTTCTGTTCCTCCTCCCGACCCACGCCCGCGCGCACCCGCACCAGGACCCGATCCCGGAACCGCCGCCGACGCAGGTGGTCGTCTTCGACGAGGTGCCGGAGCTCGTCGTCGAGAAGCCCCCGCGCTGGAAGACGAAGGAGCGGGAGCCGGAGCAGGAGTACGACCGCGACACTTTCGGGCGGGCCTGGGGACTCGGGTCGAGCCTGGTGGCGATCCCGGTCGCGGATGGTGACCACTCGAACCGGATCCCACGCTGCGTCTTCGGCCTCCAGCTCGATGGTCCCGGGTCGATCTGGTTCATCACGGCAACCGGGGTAGATCCCGAGTCGTTCACCCCGGGCCCCGAGCACGGCGAGCTCTCGCGCTTCGGCTTCGCGTTCCACCTCGCGGGCGACCACGACGGTGACGGCGTGCCCGACCTCTGGGTCTCGGCGCCGGGGAGGCTGGACGATCCGGGCAAGGTGTTCCTCGTCTCGACGTTCGGGCGGGAGGTCCTGCGCGTCCTGTCATCTCCGGACCAACAGATGCGCTTCGGCACCGCGATGTGCGCCGTGCCGGACCAGGACGGAGATGGAGTCGAGGACGTCGCCGTCTTCGCCGAGGAGCAGGCCCCGGGCGGTCGCTACCACGCCTACGTGACCGTGTACGTGTACTCGACCGCTGACGGCGAGATCCTGCAGACGCCGATCCGCGGGCTGCGGGGCGGCGCTTACGGCTGCCCGCAGCTCGCCTGGATTCCGACGGGCACCGGCGAGAGCGCGGGCCTCTTGCTGGTGAGCATCTACTCGGGGAAACCGAATCGGCTGATCGCCACTCGACTGCCCCGGGGCGAACGCGCCTGGACGCTGTACGAGGAGAGCCGCGACGAGCATACGGCCTGGTCGCTCGCTTCGACCCCGGACCGCGACGGCGACGGGGTGCCGGAGGTGCTGGTCGGCGACCTCGGCTGGAGAGACGCATACTACGGAGGCCGCGCTCGCGTCGTCTCCGGCCTCACGGGAAAGGTGTTGTTCGGCACCGCGGGGATGTGGGCGAGCCATGATGCCGGGTTCTCACTCGCCCGCCACGACGACTTCGACGGCGACGGCGTCGCCGACCACCTCGTCACCGACCAGATGCCGATCTTCGAAGGGGGCAGCATCCTGGTGATCTCCGGAGAGGACGGCAGCGCCGTGAAGCGCCTGACCCTCTCCGGCGGGTTCTTTTCGATCGGTCGCACGCTCGACGTCGGCGCCGACTGGGACGCCAAGGGGAAGCGGGACATCTGCTTCTCCTCGTGGATGCCGACGGCGGGTGGCCGAGAGACTGCCGCGGCGATCGGCGTGATCTCCATCGAGGAGGGACGGTACCTCCACCGCGTCGTGCCCTCGGATCTGATGGAGCTGATCTGGCGGCGCGAGCACGGGCGCTGACCCGCGGGGTCAGACCGGCGGTCGCGAGATTGCCCGCTCCACTTCAAGTCGCCCCGAGCCGCCGGACGAGGGAGGAATGGCCGCACCCGCGCGCCCTCCCGCCATGACCTTCGCCGACTCCCTCTTCGGGGGCAGCCGCTTCCTGCGCTGGACCCTCTTCGCCGTCGCGACTCTCGCCTTCGTGCTGATGGCGGCGGTTCCGTACGACTGGAGTCCCAAGACGGTGGTCGCCGTCGTCCTGATCGAGGGAGCGCTCGCCCTGCTGGCGCTGGCGATGATCGCGCCGCGGCGCTGCGCCTGGGCCGGGCGGGTCCTCTGCGGGCTCGTCTTCCTGGCCTACGTCGGGTACCTGGGCCTCGAGCTCCGGGAGGACCCCGGCTCGATCCGGGACGTGGGCCGGCGCTCGGAGTCCTCCGCGGGCAACGCGCTCCTCGGGCTGATCGTGATCGGTCTGCCGGCCCTGGCCTTCGCCCTCGGGTGGCATCCGAAGGCCGGGGAGGGTGATACGCTCGACGAGTCGGACGAGCTCGAGCCGTGGGAGGACGAGGAGCACGAAGACGAGGCTGCCTGACGGGATCCCGGCGCCGTGCTGCTGCCGAAAGGCCGTCAACACCGCTGCCCGGCCCGGGCCCATCGTCCAGCCGCGACCGCTAGCCCCCCGACAGCAACCGCTCCCGGATCTTCCCGCGCACCAGCGCGGACACTCCGGCTTCGTCGGCGAGCTCCGGCCAGAGGGCGACCGCTTCTCCTATCTCGGTGATGATCGCCTGCCCCTCGCGGCGACCGACACCGTACTCCTCCCCGAGCGTAAGGAGTTGTTCCGACGAGGGGCTCCTCCCCTCACCGAGCACCGTCGTCGTGTGCTCCCCCCCGGGGCCGAACGCGAAGGTCAGGTCGTAGGCCGGCGACAGCGACCACGAGCCATCCGACAGGTCGAATCGATACGCGAAGTTCTTCGCATGATCGTCGCGGTTGTGTGCGAGCACGTTGAAGGCCATCCGTCGGAAGAGGCGTAGGGTATCCCGGTGGTCGCGAGTGAGGATCGACGTCGCCCTGAAGAGCTGCGCATAGTCGCAGCTCGGAAGACGGAAGTTCGCGTGGACCAGGTTGCCGAAGGTGTGCACGTGAGACCGCCGGTTACCCTGGGCCCGGTCGAAGCGTCGCACTCCGAAGAAGCGATTCCCCTCCGCCGTCTCGAAGAGCCGTGTCGGCGGCAGGTCCAGCCCCGCCGCCTCCGCCATCCGGGCGTAGGCGAGCTCGATCGGTCCCGCATCACCGACCTCCTCGCGCGCTGCGAACTTGACCATCCAGTGCTCGAAACCCTCGGGTAGGTTCTGCTCCCCCGAGATGAGTCGGCCGGTCTCCGGCTCGAACCCGACCAGTACCTTGGGCCGTGCACCCCCCGGACTTCCGCCGGCGCGAAGGAGTTGCGGCAGGACCTCCGCCGCTTCCCCGGCGTAGACCGCCTGCGCCTCGCGCGAGAGCTCGTGCAAGTCGAACAGGAATGGATCGACTCCCTCGCGATCGGCCGGCGGGTGATAGGTGAGCGCGCCCATCGTCTCCGTCCCGAGGTAGGCCAGCCGTTCGAGCGGCGAGACCGTCGACGCATCGAACCCGCGACGATGGAAGTGACGATCCATCAACAACAGTCCCCACCCGTCGGGCAGCGAGTCGTCGAACAACCCCGGCAGCGGGCCGAAGTCGCGGTCGGTGTGCTCGAGCAAGCCGGGCCGCGCTGCCAGCTTGAAAGGGGAGAGCTCCCGACCGCTTTCGAGCCAGGCGTCGTCGTACTCGAAGTAGACGCGGTGTTCGTGCTCGGCCAGCGTGCCGACGAGGATCGACTCTTCCGGACTCCGGGTGAAGCGCACTTCGAGCCGCTGGAAGGGAGCGTCGGCCACGGCTAGATGCGTCCTCGCTTCGGCGCCGGTCGAGTCGCCCGTCGCTCCAGTTCCGCCATGGTCCCGGCGGGGGGCGGGGCGAGCAGCGCGGCGAACTCGTGGAGCCGACCCAGAGCATGGGCCAGGCGCAGCAGGCTCTTCAGCGACACCTCGCCGTCGGTCTCGAAGCGCTGGATGGAGCGGCTGCTGACCCCGGAGCGTTCGGCGAGAGTGGTGCGCTTCCACCCGGCGTCCAGGCGGATCGCCTTCAGCCGCTGGCCCATTCGCCGCTGGGTCTCGGGGGGGGTGAGGAGAGGGGCGATGTCGTCGAGCATGGGAGAGTTCTCAAATGTCATTATCGGCCATATTTGTCTCATATGATCCAACTAAGGTCCAATAATACTCAAATCACGCTAGTTATTTGGCGATTGAAGCCTCCCCCTCGGACCGACGCCCCAGAGAGACACGCTGCGACCGGGGGATATCGGATCAAGGGCGGGGGAACCGTTCGAAGGCAAGACGGCCAGACGCGTAGCGTCGCCACCCGTCTCTCAGGTCCCCTGTACGATTTCTCCCGCCACTCGTCTCACGAGCCGAACGGTCCCACCGGCGGGCCCGTGGCCCGGCGGACCCCGCACCAGACCGGACACCATGCACACCCCGCGCCACCTCCTCCTCGTCCTGCTCGTCCTCGCCGCCGCCGCTCCCAGCTTCGCCCAGGAAGCACCTCGCCGGCGCAGCGTGCTCTTCTACCTGATCGACACCTGCCGGGCGGATCGCCTCTCCTGCCACGGCAACGAGCGGGAGACGACCCCCTTCATCGACCGGCTAGCGGCGCGCGGCGTGGTCTTCGAGCGCTGCTACGCCCAGGCGCCGTGGACCAAGCCGTCGGTCGCCTCGATGCTGACCTCGCGCTACGCCGGCGAGGTGGGGATCTACCTGCTGCTCCAGCAGCTGGAGGACGAGCTCACGACGCTGCCCGAGGCCTTCCAGGCCGCCGGCTACGCCACGGCCGGCTTCTCGGCCAACCCGCTCGTCGGGGCCTTCTCGAACTACGCCCAGGGCTTCGACCACTTCGTCGAGTCGATCCTGGTCAACGCCGGTGACCCGATCAACTTCGCCAGCGGTTCGGCGAAGAAGCTGAACCGGATGGTGATTCCGTCCCTGGAGAAACAGCGCGCCTGGCCGCAGTTCCTCTACGTGCACTCCGTCGACCCGCACGAGGAGTACGAGCCCGCGCCCGAGTACCTCCAGCTCTTCGCCGACCCCGCCCGGGAGGAGCTCTACCGCAGGGAGTGGAGGACCCTGCTCGCCTCCCGGCCGCCGGTTCCCGGCAACCACCTGACCCGGGACAACTTCGAGCGCACCGGGATCGAGCCGGGGCCGTTCATCGACTACGGCCTGCGACTTCACGACGCCGATCTCCGCGCCAATGACACCGAGCTCGAGCGGCTGTGGATCGCGCTGCAGGAGAACGGCTGGGGCGACGACGTGGTGCTGGTCCTGACCTCCGATCACGGCGAGGAGTTCTACGAGCACGGCGGGACCTCCCACGCTTACAGCCTCTACGACGAGCAGCTGCACGTGCCGCTCGTCCTCTACGCCCCCGGCCTCCTGCCGGAAGGGCAGCGCATCGATCGCCCGGTGAGCCTGATCGACGTGTACCCGACCCTCTGCGACCTGCTCGAGGTCGAGGCCCCCGAGGGCCTCAGCGGCCGCAGCCTGGTCCCGCTGATCCGCGGCGACGAGGGCTGGATCGACGAGCCGGTGATGGCCGAGAAGACCGAGGATCCCGGCGGCCGGAAGGCGGGCTCCGCGATGGGCATCGCCATGTCGCGCATCGAGGGGAACTGGAAGCTGATCCTGAACCTCCTCTCTCCCGAGGGGCGGCCGATGCCGCGCCACGAGCTCTTCGACCTTCTCGCCGATCCCGGCGAGCGCAAGAACCTCGCGGCCGAGTTACCCGAGCGCGTGGCCCGGATGGAGGCGGCGTTGATGGAGTGGTCCGCGGGCAACATGGGGCTGGTCGTCGCGGACACGGTGGAGCCGGAGAAGATCGATCCCGCGTTGCTCGAACAGCTGCGCGCCCTCGGGTACGTCGGCGACGATGAGGATCCGCCCGCCGGTCCCCCCGAGATCGGCGCGCGCCTGCCCTTGCTCGCCAGGGCGGTGCTCGAGTCGGACCCGCGCTGGACGGTCTACGCGCTCGATCCACTCGCGGCGCCGGAGTCGGGGCGACGCTTCCAGGGGTGCAAGGTGATCGATCGGATATCGATCAAAGGGGAGCGGCTGGAGGCCGTTCGCCACCTCCTCTACCAGGGCATCCTCGACTGGGAGGTGACGGGGAGGGCCCCCGTTCGCCTCGTCGTCCCGCGCTACGGAGTCCGTGCCTCCCACGAGGGGCACACCGTGGAGCTCTGCATCTGCTATGACAGCGGAACCCTGCGCGTCTTCCTCGACGGGGCCGCGGTGGCCACCGTACGCACCGACAATGCGGTCGAGGCGGGCATCCGCGCCCTGCTGGAGCGGGCCGGGCTGGAGGTGGCTGGGCGCTAGCTCCGCCGGGCGACCACCGCCAGCCGCGTCACTGCCTGGAGACCCTCGGGGTGCGGCGGGCACGGGTTGGTGAGGAAGATCTTGCGCCGGGAATGGCCCGTGGGCCACGATTGCGGCTTCCACGCTCCCACACCCGCTCGAAAGACGAGGAGGATTCCCTTGAGCTCATCCCTGGAAGGAAAGGTCGCGCTGGTCACCGGCGCCTCGCGGGGCATCGGCGCCGCGATCGCCCTGAAGCTGGCCCGCGACGGCGCGGACGTCGCCCTCTGTGACCTCGTCACCGACGGGGCCGAGCAGGAGGTCGCGCCCGCGATCCGCGAGATGGGGCGCAAGACCGGAGTCTTCTCCTGCAACGTCGTCGACCCCGAGGCCGTGAACGCGCTGATGAAGGCCGTGGCCGAGGAGGTCGGGCCGATCGGGATCCTGGTCAACAACGCCGGCATCACCGACGACACGCTGGTGCTGCGGATGACCGACGAGCAGTGGCAGCGCGTCATCGCCGTCAACCTCACCGGCACCTTCAACTGCACCCGCGCGGTGGCGCGGCCGATGATGAAGCTGAAGGGCGGCTCGATCATCAACGTCGCCTCGGTGATCGGCGTGATGGGCAACGCCGGCCAGGCGAACTACGCCGCGTCGAAGGCCGGGATCATCGGCCTGACCAAATCGGTCGCCAAGGAGTTCTGCACCCGCGGCATCCGCGCCAACGCCGTGGCCCCCGGCTACATCGGCACCGAGATGACCGAGAAGCTGCCCGAGGAGGTCCAGACGGAGATGCTCAAGACGGTTCCGCTCGGGCGCCCCGGCACCCCCGACGACGTCGCCGACCTGGTCAGCTTCCTCGCCTCCCCCGCGTCCTCGTACATCACCGGCCAGGTGATCCACGTCGACGGCGGGATGGTGATGTGAGCCGCCCGCCGCGGCGCGGCGCGAGGTGAGCATGGGGGAGTCCGACCCGGTCGACGCCGAGGCGACGATCACCTTCCAGGGTGACCTGAAGGGCGTCCGCGCCCAGGTCACCGTCACCCGCCGCGAGCAGATCGAGAGCGTCGTCCTCGGCTCCGACCGGCCGAGGACCTTCGAGGAGCGCTATCCCTTCGCCGGGCGGATCGGCGAGGGCGGGATGGGGGACGTGCACCTCGCCCGGGACCGGGTCCTCGGGCGCGAGGTGGCGGTCAAGGTGCTGCGCGAGGGGCGGCGACCCGAGCCGCTCGTGCTCCAGCGCTTCCTGCGCGAGGCACAGATCACCGCGCAGCTCGCGCACCCCAACGTCATCCCCTGCTACGGCCTCGAGAGCACCGGAGAGAACGCCCCCGCGTTCGTGATGAAGCTGATCGAGGGGGCCACCTTCAAGGAGTACGTCGCCGAGTGCCTGGAGGCGAAGGGGACCGTGGACTGGGACCACGACCGCCACGGCCTGAAGGCGCGCGTCGAGCACTTCGTCAAGGTCTGCGATGCCGTCGCCTACAGCCACCAGCGCGGGGTCATTCACCGCGACCTGAAACCCGCCAACCTGATGCTGGGCGACCACAACGTCGTCTACGTGATGGACTGGGGGATCGCGCGGGTGATCGGCGAGGTGGAGGAGGCCGGGCTCTTCCCCGAGGGGCTCCTCTCCTCGGGGGAGGCGCTCGACGAAGGTGCGCCGGACACCCGGACGCAGACCGGGGACCTGGTCGGCACGCCGATGTACATGTCCCCCGAGCAGATCAACCTCGACTCGGACCAGCTGACCCCGGCGAGCGACCAGTACTCGCTGGGACTGGTGCTCTTCCACCTGATCACCGGCCGGGCGCCGCGCACCGGAGGCGGCGTGATCGAGGTGCTCCAGCAGGCGGGGCGCGGCGAGCGCGCGGAGTTTCCGACCGAGGGGATGGGCCGGGCCGCGCCGAAGGAGCTGCGCGCCATCGTCGGACGGGCGTGCGCGAAGAACCCCGCCAATCGCTACGCCTCGGTGAGCGAGCTGGTCGCCGACCTGCGGCGCTTCCTGCACGGCGATCCGGTGATGGCGTGCCCCGACAACCTGCTGCGCGCGGTGTGGCGGCGGATCCAGAAGCACCCGGTGAAGGTGCTTTCCGCCCTGCTGGTGTTCGTGCTGGTCGCGGCGTCGGCGACCACCTGGAGCCTGGTGAAGAAGGTCGAGGCGGAGAAGCGTCGCGAGTTCGAGGCCAGCGCGACCGCGGACGTCGTCCAGTGGGTGGGTGAGATCGACGTGGCGCTGACCGAGACCGACAGCCTCGTGCGGGGGCTGGCGACGGACATCAAGTGGATCCTGAGGTCGGAGCCGACCGCGGGGGAGCCGTGGCTCGGGACCGAGGACTTCTCGGGACCGGACGCTCCGGCGGATCTCGCCCCTCTGCCGCGCTACGAGGGACCGGTGTCCTTCGAGCGGAGCGTCGGCGTGCTCGCGCCGGGAGTGACCCGCGAGGAGGTCCGCGAGATCGCCCGGCACTCCCGCCGACTCGAGCTGGAGCTCGGCCGGACGCTGCTCGCCACCCTCGAGAAGGGCGAGGCCCCCGGCACCTCGATCGCGTACCCCCGGGAGCCGGCACTGGAGCGGCTCCGGCACGGCACCCTGGTCGAGGTCGACGGCCGGACTCGCACCCGCTTCCCGATGCAGTACGCCTTCGTCGGCTTCGAGGTCGGGTGGCATCTCGCGCTGCCCGGCTCCGCGCGCCACCCCGAGGGTTTCGATCCCCGAAAGCGTCCCTGGTACCGGCGCGGAGTGGAGGCCTCGGGGGCGATCTGGGGCGCGCCCTACTGGGATGCCTCGGGGTCCGGCTTCCTCCTGCCGTGCATCATGGCGATCCGGGACGAGGACGGAGCGCTCGTCGGCGTCGCGGGGCTGGACGCCGCCCTGGGGCGCGCGGTCAGGAACCTGGGCGAGCGGCTCGACCAGGAGGAGGGCTGGCTGCGGGGCTACCTGGTCGACGCCCGCGGGGAGATTCTCCTGGACACCGAGGACTCCGGGGGCGAGCGGGAAGCCGATCTCCACGAGAATCGGGAGCGACCTCGCCGACCCCTGGCCGTTCCCGGCGTGGTCGAGAAGATCGAGAGCGGGATTCCGACCGGCATCGTCGAGGACGAGGACGAGAACGAGCTCTACGTCTTCGTCCGGATGCAGACGATCGACTGGATCATGGTGATCCAGATCGACCTGGGCCAGGCGCTGGATTGATCCGCGGCTCCCCTGGTCAGAGCGCCCGCCGGACCACCACTTCCGTCTCGGCCACCTGCACTCGCACCTCGGGCACGGTGTGGTACGCCCCTTCGCCCTTGCGCCGTCCGAGCACCCGCGTGCTGTTCTTGGAGGGGAAGAGCTCGACCCGCACCTCGCCCCCGCGATTCTCGATCCCGAACTGGCGGCGGCTGATCCGGGAGTCGGTCAAGGTCACCTCGCAGGAGTCGAGCCGCCCGAAGACCCAGGCCCCGCCCGGCGGCAGCCGGCGGGAGACGAGCTCGCCGTCGACCAGCACTTCCAGCTCGTATCCACCGGCGGGCTCGTCGTCCTGGAATTCCGGCTCGGCGCTCCCGTCGGCGTAGGTCCGCGTCACCTCCAGCGGCGCGTCGAGCAGCCGGTCGAGTTCGCGATCCTCCTCGACGAAGCGGAAGCGCCGGCGCGAGTCGGGGTGCTCGAGCGCGTGCTGGAGGTCCTCGACGTCGACCGCCTCCGCGGCGCGCCTCTCGGAGAGGACGTCCTCGACCGCGTACCCCGAGGCGAGCATGTAGAGCGTGTCGGCCACGCCGGTGGGCAGGAAGGCGCGCAGGGCGTCCAGCTCGTTCTCCTCGGTCAGGGCGCAGACCGAGGGCAGGAGTGCCTCCGGCACGCCCACCGTGCGCAGCTCCGCGACGGTGCGCCCCGCCAGCAGCCGCTCCTCGCCCAGCGGGCCGTCGCCCGTGGCCTCCGCGGGATCGGCCGGCGGGGCGGCGGATTCCTCCACCTCGAATACCTGGAAGGAGCCGACGCTCGGGTTGACCTCGAAGCGCTTGTTCTTCGCCCAGGCCATCGCCTCGTCGTGGTGGTCGACCCACACGCAGATGTAGACGTCGCCCTTGGGCGGGTGGAGGACGATCGCCCGGTAATCGAGGCCGATCCGCACCGTGCGCACCTTGGGGTCCTTCATCCCCGCGATCCTCTCGTAGTTGATGCTCGACTGCGTCGGGTCGGCGAGGAACTTCCGGGTGAACTCCCGGAGCTTCTTCTGCGCCCGGCGAGGGATGCCCGAATAGGCGACCAGGAAATCGGCGGAGATGGCGACCTTGACCATGGATGGCGGTGGGGGAGGGAAGCGGGGCGGGGATTCTACCGTGGGGCCCGCGGCCGCGGATCCGTCCGTCCCCTTCCATCTCGCCCGGCGCGACGTATCGTCTCCAGCACCGACCCGACACCCCACCGGAGCACGACCCGATGACCGATCAGCTCTCCTTCGACGTTTCCCTCGCCCTGCCTCCCGACCAGACGATCGAGCGGGTGACCGCCGCCCTGAAGGAGCAGGGCTTCGGCATCCTGACCCGGATCGACGTGCACCAGGCCTTCGAGGAGAAGCTGGGGGCGAAGTTCCGCCCCTACGTGATCCTCGGCGCCTGCTCGCCGCCGCTCGCCCACCAGGCGCTGACCAGCGAGCCGCGGGTCGGACTGTTCCTGCCGTGCAACGTCACCGTGGAAGAGGCGGCCGGTGGATCGCTGGTGCGGATCATCGATCCGAACGCGATGCTCTCCGTCGGTCCTCTCGCCGACGACCCGGCGCTGCAAGAGGTCGCCGCCGCGGCGAGAGAGAAGCTGTCCACGGTCGCGCGGATTCTCGCCGAGGGGTGATCGATAACGACTTCGGCCTCGTCGCGACGATCAATACCGAATTGCATTGACCACCCGGATTGGAGATGCGGACAGAGAAATGACAACTTGGGTAATCCACCCGATGGATCCCCATCGCTTTTCTAACGATTATCTGCGCAGAGGCGGTGAGCGGTACTCTCTCCTGCTGCCGTTCTCGGGATGTATTGAACCTACGGAACCGGTTCGCGCCCGGACAACGCTAACCCCGCTGTCCGGGCGTTCCATTTTGTCCGCCAACGGCTCCGTGCCCGCGTCGGTCCGGACACCGCGTGTCGCCAGCGCACCGAGGTTCCGATGAGTCACGCGAAGGGATCGGCGGCGGGGACCGGTCGAGTCGTCGCCACGCTCTTGCCCCTGGCCCTCCTCTGGCTGCTGCTCGTCGTTCAGCTGGGTGCCTCGCTCTGGATCAACGAGGGGCACCTGATGTACTCCCTCGACGACCCCTACATCCATCTCGCCCTCGCCGAGAATCTCCTTCACGGGCACTTCGGCCTCAATCCGGGAGAGGCCTCCGCTCCCAGCTCGAGCATCCTCTGGCCGTTCCTGCTGACGCCCTTCACCCCGCTGTCCGTGGTCGAGTGGGTGCCGCTGGTCGTCAACGCCGTCTGCGCGACCGCGACGCTGCTGCTCGTCTCCCGCGCCCTGCTCCTCGCCCTGCGACCCGAGGGGGACGCCCGCGTCCTCGGGGCGGTCGCGGTCCTGGGCGTCCTCGCGATCCCCGCGATGAACCTCGTCGGGTTGGTCTTCACCGGCATGGAGCACTCGCTCCAGGTGCTCTGCGCGGTCGCGCTGGTGCACGGCGTGGTCGCGGCCCAGCGCGAGGAGCGGGTGAGTTCCTGGCTCTACTTCTTCATCGTGCTCGGTCCCCTGGTGCGCTACGAGAACGGCGCTCTCTCCGCCGCGGCCCTCGCCTGGCTCCTCTGGAGCGGTCGGCGTCGCGGCGCGCTGATCAGTGCCCTCGTGCTTGGGGCATGCGTCGCCGCGTACTCCGCGCTCCTCATCTCCCTGGGCCTCTCCGCCCTGCCCACCTCGGTGCTGGCCAAGTCGGCGGCGGTCGCCCCCGAGGGCGGGCTGAAGCCGGTGATCTGGGGGCTCTACCACAACGTCTCCAGCACCCCCGGCGTCCTGATGTCGCTCGGCGTGATCGCGCTGTTCGGGATCGGCTTCTCCCGGGCCCGACCGCTCCCCGAGCGGCGCTTCGCCTGGTGCTTCGCCGGCGGCCTCCTCCTGCACGTGGTGGTCGGTCGCTTCGGCTGGTTCAACCGCTACGGGGTCTACGCCTGGAGCGCGGGGCTGCTCGTCCTGCTCCACCTCTGGCGGGAGCCGCTGCGCGCCTGGGTGAGCGGCCAGGCCCTCTGGCGCACCGCGCTCTTCGGCCTCCTGGTCCTCGTCACCGCCTGCCGCGAGTACGTGATCGGCCTCGGCCAGAACGTCTTCGCCACCAACAACGTCTACCAGCAGCAGTACCAGCTGCACCGCTTCGCCACCGAGTACGTCCGTGCTCCGGTGGCGGTGAACGATCTCGGCTGGGCCGCCTGGCGCAACGACGAGTACGTGCTCGACCTGTGGGGCCTCGCCTCCCTGGAAGCGCTCGAGGCGCGGCGGAAGTTCGTCGAGGCGGCGTGGCTCGGCCCGCTCGCGCGGGAGCACGACGTGCGCGCGGCGATGATCTACGAGAAGTGGTTCCCCGGTCTCCCCGAGGAGTGGGTCCGCCTCGGCGAGCTGCGCATGGGGGGGATGCGCATCACCCCCGCCGACAACAAGGTCGCCTTCTTCGCCGTCGACGAGGCTTCGGCGCCGGAGCTGCGCGAGCTGGTGGAACGCTTTGCGGAGAGCCTGCCACCCGGCGCGGAGTTCGTCCTCGACGAGGAGTGAGCCCGGCGCCCCTCGGCTCGAATCCAGATGACCGCAGAGCCGGAAGTCAACCACAGAGGACAGAGAGACCGGAAACAGAGCCAGAACCAGAACCAGAACCAGAGATTTAACCACAGAGGACACAGAGGACACAGAGACCAGAAACAGAAGAGAAAGAAGAAGAGACCGGCTTCGCCGGTCTTCTCTTCTTTCTCTTCTGTTTCTGGTCTCTGTGTCCTCTGTGGTTAAATCTCTGGTTCTGGTTCTGGTTCTGGCCTCTGTGTTCTCTGTGGTTGATTCCCGGCTCTGCGGTCATCTGGATTCCCGAGCCGAGGGGCCTGACCGCTAGCCGTCCCGCTCCTCCCCCTTTGCGGCGGGCACGTTCTGCTTCCACTCGACGCCGTGCTCGGCCCACCAGTTCTTCCAGGCGCGCGCAGTGCGGCCCGGGTTCTCGTTGGTCAGCCGACCGAGCGAGCCGCGCGCGGCCCGCATCTCGGTCGCGTAGCCGTACTCGACCACACCCACGACCCCCGCATCCAGCACGCTCCCCTCCAGCAGCACGTTGATCTGCGGATCGGCCACCGCCTGGAAGGTGGCGACCTCGACGTCGAAGTCCTGGATGTAGGCGAACTGGCGCCCGACGAAGATGTTGCTGTGCGGCACCCGCCCCGCCCCGCCGGGCTGGCTCGTCGAGGTGAGGTAGGTCATCAGCGGCTCGACCGCCGCCGCGTAGCCCATGAAGCCCAGCGCCTCGGCCGCCTGCGCCCGGATCCGGGGATAGCGGCTGTTCAGAGCTCGCACCACCGGGACCACCAGCACCGGGTTGTCCGCCGTGTGCAGGGCCTGGGCCGCGTAGCGGCGGACCTCCGTCGAGGAGTCGAGCACGGCGTGCTGGATCAGCCGCTGCACCTCCTCGCCCGGGAAGAGCCGACCCAGGGCGTGGGCGGCGAAGGAGCGCCGGCGCAGGAGGTTGCTGCCCAGATCCGACATCAGGGCCTCGCGCAGCGCCTCGCGGTCCTCCAGCTTCTCCAGCTCCAGGATCGCCAGCTCCCGTCCGGTGTCCGGACTGTCCTTGGCCCAGTCGAAGAGCCGCCTCCGAGCGTCCTCCAGCCCGTCCACCGAGACCTCCAGAGAGGGCACCGCGATCGGCTTCCGGCGCCGCAGGAGCCCCAGCGCCCCGGCGTGGTGGGGGCTCGCGTCCAGCACCCGATCCAGCTCCGCCAGGGCCTCCGGGCGGGCGAGCCCCTCGTCGATCATCCACTCGGCGAAGGCCACCCGCGCCTCCAGGTCCCCGCTCTTCTCGATCTCCTTGGCGCGCCGCTTCCGGTCCCTCAGGACCTCCGCCTCCTTGACCGCGCGAACCACCGACCCCGGCTCCAGCGCGGTCCAGCCATTCTTCTGCTTGAGCTCCCAGTGGTCGTCCCGCCACCGGGCTACCCCCCGCGCAGTGCCTCCCCAGCGCATGTGGAGGATACGCCGCGCCGAGCGGCTGAGATTCTCCTCCTTCTGCCAGGCGGCGCGGCGCGCCGCCGCTTCCAGACCCTCCGCGCTTTCCTCCGGCTGCTGCGCCAGCCCCGGCGCCGCCGGGATCGTGCACAGCGCCGCGAGGACCACCAGGCGACACCACGGGCGAGTTCCATTCGTGTTGAGCATCGGTCGATCGATCTCCTGTGAGAGCTCCAGCCTGATAGTAAGGGGCGGGTGGGGAACCCGGGTCGATCCCGTCATCCTGCGAAATCCGTGCCAGGGTGGCACCCGGCTCACCCCTTCTCCACCTCGGGCGGATCGACCACCTCGGGTGGATCCAGGTAGAAGAGCAGGTCGCCGATCTCCAGCACCCCCTCCCCGCTCAGGGAACGGGGCCTCCGCGCCGCGTCGAGGGCCAGGAGCACCAGCGCCCCGTCGAAGAGCTCTCCGAAGCGCGCCACCGGGATCGCCTCGTCCACCTCGGCACTCCGCACCGTGGCCCCGCGCTCGACGAGGCGGGTGTACCCCTCGCAGTTCAGCGGACCGTCGAGTAGATAGGCCGACTCGCCCCCGTCCCCCGCGTCGCCCGGCGAGCGCCCCGCCCGCATCGCCCGCACCCGGTCCCGCCCGAACTCGCGAGCGTACAGGCGCACCGCCAGCCGGTTGACCGCGTCGTTGGGGGTCATCGCGATCAGCTGACCGACCCCGGGCGTATCGAACGCCTCGACCTCCCGCGGATCGAGCGCGTTCATCCGCCGGGCGCCCAGCCCGAGCTCGCGGGCCGCCCGCACCCGCCACTCGTTGGTGTCCACCAGCTGCACCTGGAAGCCCGCATCCTCCAGCGCCCGACCCAGGGCGCGGGCGAGGCGATTCGCCCCGATCAGGAGGAACCCGTCCCGCCGCACCTCGAGCACCTTCAGCCAGCGTCCCACCCAGCGCGCCGTCGGCGCCTGGACGATCACCGTCCCCGCGATCACCGCGAAGACGAGGTTCATCACCACCCGCCCCTCCGGCACGCCGTCCGCCTCCAGGATCAGCGTGAAGAGGGAGGAGACCGCCGCCGCGATGATTCCCCGCGGCGCGACCCACGAGAGGAACAGTTTCTCCCTCGTGGAGAGCTCGGTCCCCACCGCGCAGGTGAACACCGCCACCGGCCGGACCACCACGATCAGGAGCGTGACGAGGGCGAGCCCCGGCAGTCCCAGCGCCAGCACGCCGGCGAGGTCGATGTCGGCGGAGAGCAGCACGAAGACGATCGAGACCGAGAGCACCGTCAGCTGCCCCTTGAACTGCTCCACCTCCTCCAGCCCTGGCGGCTTCAACCAGCCGAGTCCGAACCCCGCCAGGGTCACCGTCAGCACGCCGGACTCGCTCAGCACCGACTCGGAGAACGCGTACAGCCCGATCGCTCCGGCGAGCACGGCGAGGTTGTGCAGGTCGCGGTCGAGCAGGTTGCGCCACCGGAGCGCGAGGTAGAGCACGCCCGCCCCCGCGCCGCCGAGCAGCACGCCGAGGCCGACTCGCCAGGCGAACTCGGCGAAGACCGCCCCACCGCCGATCCGATCCGCCTCGATCAGGAACTCCAGCACCAGCACCGCGTACAGGGCGCCGATCGGATCGATCAGGATCGCCTCGCCGCGCAGGATGTCCGCCACTCGCTGTCGCGGCCGGACCACCTTGAGCAGCGGCAGGATCACCGTCGGCCCGGTGACGATCACCAGCGACCCGAACAGGATCGAGAGCCCCGCCCCCAGCTCGGGGAAGAAGAGCCACGCGAGGACCGAAGCGCCGGCCCAGGTGAGGAGCGCCCCCACGCTGACCAGGTTCCGGATGCAGCGCCCGGCGAGCCGAAAGTTCTCCGCCTTCAGCGACAGCCCACCCTCGAAGAGGATGATCGCCACGGCGAAGCCGACCAGGACGCGCAGCCCCTCGCCGAGCGATCTCGGATCGATCACCCCGAGAACGCCGGGACCGAGCAACACCCCGCCGCCGAGCAATACCAGGATCGCCGGGAGCCGCAGGTGCCGGGCGATCGCCTGCCCGCCGACGCCGGCCACCACGGCGACGGAAGCGGTGGTGACCAGGGGATCGAGGTGCATCGGGAGCAGCGGGGTGCGGACCGGAGTGGGGAGGGGACGGAGTGGGGTGACACAGAGCATACGGATCTACTCGTAGTCGGTGTCTGCGCGCTGCGCGCAGAAAGCAGGCTGATCCAGTCGGAGTCGGTTTCTGCGCGCTGCGCGCAGAAAGCAGGCTGGGAGGGCATTGAAGCTCTCGAGAATCGTGATCGGATCGGTCGATTGACCCGTCAGCCCGCGCCAGGGCATTGAAGCTCTCGAGAATCGTGATCCGAACAGTCGGTTGACCGGTTGGGTTGCGGGCGTCAGCCCGCGCCGAGAAGCGGCTCCAGCGCCCCGATTGCCTCCGGTGTCCATGTCCGTTCTCCCACCCCCCCGCTACACTCCCTCGCCGATGCAGATCGTCCTCGTCCACCCCGAGATCCCGCACAACACCGGCTGCGCCGCGCGCCTGGCCGCCGCCACCGGCGTGCCCCTGCACCTGGTCGAGCCGCTCGGCTTCTCCCTCGCCGATCGCTACCTCAAGCGAGCGGGGCTCGACTACTGGCCGATGGTGGAGCTCCACGTGCACGAGGACTGGGAGCGGGCCGCCGCCGCGCTCGCCGAGACCTCCTCGAGTCCCCTGGAATCGCGGCTGCGGCTCTTCACCGCCCGCGGGGGGACCTCTCTCTTCGAGACGAGCTTCGGCCCCGACGACGTCCTGCTCTTCGGCAGCGAGAGCGGGGGGCTGCCCGCCCACCTGCTCGAGAGCTTCGCCGGAAGCCGCGTCTACGTCCCGATCCGCCCCGGCATCCGTAGCCTCAACCTGGCCAACACCGTCTGCCTCGGCGTCTACACCGCGCTCGTCTCCGCCGGGGTGTCGCTGCCCGACAACGACGGGACGTACGAGGCCCACCCGCGAGCGGCCGACGACGTCTGGCCCGCCGAGCGGGTCCGCCCCCGGTGATGAGCGCCCCGCGGCAGGAGCTCACCTCCGGCACCATCTACCGCACCTGGTGGCCGCTGGCCGCGAGCTGGCTGCTGATGGGAGTCGAGCTACCGCTGCTCGCGGCGGTGACCGCGCGGCTCCTCGAGCCAGAGCTCAACCTGGCGGCGTTCGGCGGGGTGGTCTTCCCCGTCGCGCTCCTGATCGAGGCGCCGATCATCATGATGCTCGCCGCGTCGACCGCCCTGTGCGTCGACCGCGCCTCCTTCGCGCGTCTCAAGCGCTTCGCCGTCGGCAGCGGGGTGCTGCTCTCGGTGCTACACGGCCTGATCGCCTTCACCCCGCTCTTCGATCTCCTGGTGATCGGCGTCCTCGATCCTCCGCCGGAGATCGTCGAGCCCGCTCGCCTCGGCTTCCAGATCATCACCCCGTGGACCGCGGCGATCTCCGACCGGCGCTTCCACCAGGGGGTCCTGATCAAGTACGGCCACTCGCGGGCGGTGGGGCTCGGCTCGCTGGTACGGCTGTTCTCGACCAGCTCGGTCCTCGCCACCGGCCTCCTGGTCGGGACCTGGAACGGCTGCGCGGTGGCGGCGGCGGCGCTGACCGTCGGGGTCACCGCGGAGATGATCTTCGCACGCCGGCTGGCCGCGCCGGTCGTGCGCCGGGACCTGCCGGAGCCGCGACCCGACGCCGAGCCGCTCACCCTGCCGCGGCTCCTCTCCTTCTACGTCCCGCTGGCGCTGACGCCGCTGATCACCCTGGCCGCGCAGCCGATCAGCAGCGCGGCGATGTCCCGGATGCCCGCGGCCCTCAATTCGCTCGCCGCCTCGCAGGTGGTCTTCGGCCTGATCTTCATCTGCCGCTCGGTCGGGATCGCCTACACCGAGGTGGTCGTCCGCCACGCCGGCGATCCGGGGGCGGCGCCGGCGCTGTTTCGCTTCGGCTGGCGCCTCGGCCTCGGCACGGTGCTCCTGCTCCTCCTCGTCGCCACGACTCCCCTTGCGCCCTTCTGGTTCGGGACGATCGCGGCCCTCGAGCCGGAGCTCGCCGAGCTGGCGCACCTCGGCCTCTGGTTCGGGATCCTGATGCCCGGATTGACCGTCTTTCACAGCCTCTACCAGGGTTTCCTGGTGCACGAGCACCGCACTCGCGGGGTCACCGAGGCGGTGGCACTCCTGCTCCTAGTCGTCGCCGCGATCCTCTCCGCGGGGATCCTCTGGCAGCGCTGGCCCGGGCTGCCCGTCGCGCTGCTGGCGTTCAGTGCCGGCTCGCTGGTCCAGGCTCTGTGGCTTCGCCACCGCGCCCGTTCGGTGGAGTTCTGAGGGATGCGCGAGAAGGAAGCGAAACTGCCGGCGGCTCCCGCTCTACAATGGCGTCCGCGCTGACGCCGATTCGAACATGGAACCGTACCACTGCGACCTCTGCCAAGAGACCGTGCCGAGCGCGGACCTCGCGGCCTCCCTGGCGGTCCAGGTCGGCGACCGCGTGATCTGCCGGGCGTGCGACCAGGCGATGGGCGGAGCGGTGCCTCCGAAGAGCGCGGACGCGCCGCCAGGCGGCGGCGCCGGCTCGCGTCAGCAGATCGCTCCCAAGACGCACGCCCGGGCCGGAGTGGGTGTCGCCGTCGCGCTGGCTCTCGCCTCGACCCTCCTGACCCTGGTGGCGGTGGTCTTCCTCCTGATCCGCGGCGAGAAGGCCTCGCGCGACTGGAGCGACCGCTTCGACGAGAACGCCGCGGAGCTGGCCGACCTGCAGGAGCGTGAGCGGGGGACTCGCGAGCACATGGTCGCCCGCGCGGGCGAGGTCACCGAGGAGGTGCTCCACGACGAGCTGGCGCGCTTCGACACCCTCCAGCGCCAGGTGGAGGAGCTGCGGCAGGCGATCTTCGTCTCTCCTCCCGCGGAGGCACCCGATTCCGCGGAGGGGACGGCGGGAGCGATCGATTCGGGGCTGTTGACGGCGGGGGACGCGATGGAGCGGATCGGAGAGCTGGAGGAGCAGCTCCTCTTTCTCCAGACCCGGCTCTTCGATCTCGCCGAGGCGCAGGACTCTTCCCCGGCCCCCTCCGGCGGCGCGCCGCCCGCCGCGCTCCCTGCCGGCGACATCGGTGCGCTGGTGGAGCGGCTGGACCACGACGATCCGATCGAGCGGGTGACCGCCCTATTCCGGCTGGCCACCGTCGACGATCCGGGAATCGTGCGCCACGTGATCGAGCGCCTCGAGGACCGCGACCGCTACATCCGCGCCCTGGCCGCCCGCACGCTGGAGAGACTGGAGGCGCGCTCGGCGGTGCCCTCGTTGATCACCGCGCTCGAGGACCCCGAGTCGACGGTGCGCGAGTGCGCGGTCAGTGCCTTGCGTACGATCACCGGCGAGCTGTTTCTCTTCGACCCGCTGGGGACGCGGGAGGAGCGCCTGCGGGTGGTGGTGCTCTGGCGGAAGTGGTGGAAGGAGAACTGGAAGGGGTTTCTCTACGAGGAGGATTAGGCCCTTCGGGGATTGGGTGCGGCGAGCCCCGGAGGCGACCCCACCACGCCGGCCCCCAATCTCCCCTACAAGATCTGCACGTACTGCCCCCCCGAGTCCCCGGCCAACCAGCGCAACAGCTGCGACTCCCGCCCGATCGCGATGCCGTGGATCTTCACCTTGCGCAGCCGCGTCAGCTCCCCGATCCTCCTCCGAATCTCCCCCGGCTCCTGCACCGCCCCCGCCGTCGGGTCGCCGTCGGTGAGCAGGTAGATCGCCTCGACGCTGCGATCCTCCAGCGCGCGGCGCAGCGCGTCGTAGATCGCCGTCGCGCCCGCGGAGGTCCAGCTCCCGATCACCTCGGTGGCCTCCACACGCGTTCGGTCGCCCAGCTGGACCAGCTTCGGCCGGAAGCTCGAGACGTCGCTGGAGAAGACGATGATGTTGAAGAACACGCCGTCGAGCAGCTGACGCAGCGCGCGGTTGAGCTCCTCCTTGGCCACCGACAGCCGGGTCCGTGTCTTCTCTGTCGCGCGGGAGAAGCGGCCCCCGGCCGGATCGGCCATCGACCCGGAAGTGTCGAGCACGAAGCACACGCGCTCGCTCTCGATCGCCAGGCCGTAGAACGTGGCGGTGCGGAACTCACCCGCGGCGTTGCGTCGCTTCTGCCGCTCTTGCTCCAGGGCGATCGCTTCCTCCCCGGTGGGCAGCTGGAAAGTGGCCGCTTCCGCGTCGAACCAGCTCCTCCAGCGCTGCGCCGAGCTGCCGTGATCGAGACCGGTCAGGAGCCGCAGGGTGCGGGCGATCTCCGCCGCGAGCAGTCCCTTCGAGCGTGAGAGACCGCTGATCAGCGGCGGGATCGAACGGTGCTGTCGCCGGGCACCGATCCGCTCGAGTGCGATCCGCTGCACCTGCCGATCGGGGTCGAGCATCATCCGGTGCAGGAGCGTCAGGGCGTCGTGCGTGGGCAATCGACCGAGCGCGTGCGCCGCGCCGCGCCGCACCTCGGGCGCCTGACTGAGGGTGAAGCCGTACAGCTCCTCGATCCAGCGCGGATCCCCCTCGCGCTGCTCGGCCAGGACCAGGATCGCGTCGACGACGAACTCCGGGCTGCCCTTCCGGGCCACCGCGCGCAGGCGCTCCATCGTCGCGCCCTCCTGCTGGCGGCCGAGGATCTCCAGGGCGCGCAGGCGCACCGCGTCCGACGCGTCCTCCAGTCGCTGTTCGATCGCCGCTTCCACGACCCGGCCCTCGCGCCCGTCGAGCACGTCGAGCAGGAGGAGCTTGTGCTTCTCCCCGGTCTCCGGCTCGCGCAGCTTGCGGACCAGGTAGAGCTCGGCGGGCCTCGAGGTGAAGCAGCGCAGCGCCCCCAGGATCACGTTCCGGTCGCTCCCGAGGAGGCTCCCGTTCTCGAAGACCAGCTCGCAGGAAGGGCGGTCTCCCCTGGCGATCAGCTCCGGCAGCAGCGGCATCAGGGCGGTCTCGCGGCACTCCCTCGTCGCGTGGTCGCGGAGGATGCGCAGGAGGCGGTTCTCGTAGCGTCGCCAGAAGTAGGTCAGCGCCCGGGTGGCGGCGATCTGGTGCGAGGCCTCCTGCGCCTGGAAGGCGCGCCGGGAGAGCCAGTCGACGACCTGCACCTCCGCGGCCGAGCGCCGGAACAGCGCGGTCGCGCCGTACGCCGCCTCCGTGGAGCTCCGGTCGGAGACCTCGTCCAGCGCGAGCTTCAGCGTCTCGAACGCCGCGAAGCTCGCCGGCTCGGCGATCGCGTAGAACACCTTGGAGGGGGTCGAGTCCCCCAGGGCGCGGACGCGCAGCAGATTGTCGTCGCCGCCCTCCTGCCCCGGGGGGACGAGAAGCGACAGCGCGACGAGGCAGAGGTTCGGGAGGACGGGCACGTCTGGATCGTAGCGTTCGCTCGGCCGGAGCGCGCGAGGTTCCCCGCGCTCCGCGAAGCCCTAGCGGAATGGGGCCGGGCGGATACCGTCCACGACGGGATTCCGTCTCGCCGGCGTCGGCTCAGGGCAACCCGAGCTCGTCCCAGCCCTCGTACGCCTCCGCGAGCGAATCGGTCCCGCGCCAGACCCCGAGGTAGCCGGGAGGGAGGTGTTCCCCGTCGCCGCGGATCTCGATCAGGAGGGGGGTGCTGCACTCGTAGAGGGCGCGCTCGTCCTCCGTCTCCCCGACGGCTCGCCTCATCCGGTTGCCGACGATCTGGCGGGCACCTCGCTCCCCGGCCCGGCCGTCGATGAAGACCGCGTCGTAGTAGGTGGGCTTGCGCGGGGCGAAGAACGCCCGCGGCACCCGCTTGTCGTGCCCGGCGCTGCGGAACTCGGTGACGGGCAGACCCGCGACTTCCCGATCGATCAGTCCGTTGCGGTCGTGGATGGTCAAACCCGAGTAGTAGCCGATCGCGCCGATCGCGCCGAAGGTCAGGCTGTCCCCCGGGCTGGCGATCTCGCCCAGGGCGCGCCCGGTCCGGAGGAACTGCTGCTGGTTCTGCTCACTCAGGTCGAAGCGCTTCAGCTCGGTGGTGAACCCCGACTTGAAGGCGCGGAAGTCGCACGCCACTCGTACCCCATGGGGGACCAGGTGGTAGTCGAACGCGGGAAGGAGGGAGAGGGCTGCCGCCGCCACGCCGAGCCCCGCGGCGACCGGGCGAGGCATCGTGTGGAGCGCCCCCGCCAGCAGGAGGGCGAGGAACGGCGTGAAGGGCGCGAGGAATCGGAAGAAGGCCATCCAGTCCCCGCCCACGACCACGCACCAGAGGAGTCCAGCGAAGAGGACCACCAGCGCCGAGAGACCGACCCGCTGGCGCCCGCCGCGCAGGCCGAGGGGGGTGAGCAGGACGATCAGCGCCGGCGAGAGCAGGACCAGGAAGTAGCTGGTCACGCACTTCGCGCCGCGCAGCAGGACCTCGCCGGTCACCGCGCTCTTCGCCCGCACCGTGTTGGGCAGGAGCTCGTGGAAGTAGAGGTAGCGCACGAGGAGCAGGAGCCCCAGCGCCACCACGATCGGCAAGAGGTACCCCTTGAGGCGCCTCACTCGCGCGCCCCGATCGGGAATGGCGAGCCAGGTGGCGACGAGGAGGCCCAGGGCCCAGAGGAAGCCCTCCGGTCGCAGCGCGGTCAGCGTCACCGCGAAGAGGGCCGCGCGCCGGGGACGGAAGCCCTCGGGGCGGACCAGCTCGGTCCAGGTGAGGAAGAGCGCCAGGGTGAAGGCGGCGGTCTCCAGCCCGCTGGTGGTCCAGACCGCGAAGGGGGGAAAGGTGGCCAGGAACAGCACCCCGCCGAAGGTGGCCAGCGGCGAGAGGCCCAGGACCCGCGCCGCGAAGCGGTGGAACACGAGGATGAGCGCGACGCTGCAGAGCACCCCGAGGCCGACCGACGAGCTTTCCGGCGGGATCCCGAGGACGTCCGCCGCGGCGAGCAGCGCCACCCAGAGGGGATTGCTGAACCCCTCGACCGGGTCGCCGCCCAGGTTGTAGCGCAGACCGAGGCCCTCCGCCCAGTTGTGCGCGTAGCGGAAGGAGATGTACGCGTCGTCGATCAGGTGGTGGAAGCGGTGGACCAGCCACCCGAACGGCAGCAGGACCACGATCCACGCGTACGACAGCCATTTCGCGCGATCACTCATCCGCGCGAGGGTACCGGCGCCCGGGAGGGGCCGCTACACTCCGCCGCCCACAAAGCCCATGCCGCCCTCCGATCCGACCCCTTCCCCCGCCCGCAAGCCGCGCCGCGGCGACCTGCTCGAGGCCTCGATCGGCTCCTACGATCGCCGGGGCTTCTCGCTGGGGCGGAGCGGGGAGTACCAGGTGCGAATGCGCGGCGCCGTGCCCGGCGATCGCTGGCGGATCGACGTCGGCAAGCGGCGGCGGAACCGCATCGAGGCGCGCGGCGTCCTGCTGCTCGAGCCGGGGCCCCATCGGGTCCCCGCGCGTTGCGCGCACAGCGAGCATTGCGGTGGGTGCTCCTTCCAGGAGTGCGACTACGAGGAGCAGCTGCGGCAGAAGCGAGCTCTGGTGCGAGAGGCGCTCGGCGCGGTGGACGTCGACCCGGTGCTCGGCTGCGAGCAGCCGTGGGCCTACCGCAACAAGATGGAGTACACGTTCGGCAACCGGCGCTGGATCGAGCCCGGCGAGCCCGAGGGGGTCTCGACCGACTTCGCCCTCGGGCTCCACGCGCCCGGCCGTTTCGACAAGGTACTCGACCTCTCCGAGTGCCGGATCGTCTTCGAGGAGGGCGAGCGGATCCTCGGCCAGGTGCGCGAGCTGGTGCGCGAGCACGGCCTCGAACCGTGGGACGTACGCGAGCATCGCGGGTTCCTCCGGCACCTGGTCCTGCGCGCGGGAGTGCAGCGCGGCGAGGTGATGGTCAACGTGGTCACGTCCTCCGAGTCGCGCGAGCTCTTCGACCCCTTCGCCGAAGCGCTGCTCGCGCGGAACGGCGCGATCACCACCCTGGTGCAGACGATCCATTCCGGCCCCGCGTCGGTCTCCTACGGGGAGGCGGAACGGGTCGTGTTCGGTCCCGGCTGGATCACCGAGGAGCTCGGCGGCTGCAGCTTCCGCATCTCCGCGCGCTCCTTCTTCCAGGTGAACACCCTCCAGGCGGAGCGGCTCTTCGAGATCGTCGTCGAGGAGGCGGCACCCCGCGGCGAGGAGAGCGAGACGGTCCTCTACGACCTCTACTCCGGCGCCGGCACGATCGCGCTCCTCTGCGCGCCGCGCGTCCGCGAGGTGCTCGCCTTCGAGCAGGTGCCCGAGGCGGTGGAGGACGCCCGGCGCAACGCGGAACGTAACGGCATCCAGGGGATCCGCTTCCTGGAGGGGGACGTGCTCCACCTCCTCGATCGGGCGATCGAGGAGGGTTCGGCGCTGCCGCGTCCCGACGTCTGCGTCGTCGACCCGCCCCGGGCCGGCCTGCATCCGAAGGTCCCGGGAAAGCTGCTCGCCCTCTCGCCGCGCCGAATCGTCTACGTCTCCTGCAACGTCACCGCCGCGGCGGGCGACCTGCAGGTGCTGGGCGAGGGGGGGTATCGCGTCGAGCGGGCGCGCCCCGTGGACATCTTTCCGCACACCCCGCACGTCGAGTGCGTGCTGACCCTGGTGCGGGGCGATACAGTCTAGGCGATGAGCGAGACGCTGAGAGTCGCCGGCGGGACGCTGCTCGCCTCCGCCCCGAGCCTGCGGGACCCGAACTTCATGCACACCGTCTCGGTGATCTGCGAGCACAGCGAGGCGGGCGCCTACGGGCTGGTGATCAACAAGCAGTCCACGCTGACCGTCGATCGGCTCTTGATCGACCACCCGCTCTTCCGCGAGCTGCCGATCCCGGTGTGGTGGGGGGGGCCGGTGGGGACCAACGCCCTGCAGATCCTCCACCGTGTTCCGGGCGACCTGCCCGGCGGGCACGAGATCGGCGGGGGGCTCTTCATCGGCGGCGACCTCGACGACTTCGCCGGCTACGTCGAGCGGACTCCTCCGGCGGAGCTCACCTATCGCGCCCGCTTCCTGCTGGGCTACGCGGGGTGGGGTGAGGGGCAGCTGGAGATGGAGCTGCGCACCGGGTCCTGGGTGCCGCTGGCGCTGAACACCGACCTCGCCTTCCGCGACGATCAGGAAGCGACCTGGCAGGAGGCGGTGCGCAGCCTCGGCACCGATGGGGGTGAGCTGGCGGATCTACCGCCGGATATTCGCTGGAACTAGGATGGGTTCTGGCCGGTCGTCGCACCTCCGCCCGATACCGACCTACGCGACCGGCTCGCGGTTGCCGTTGCTCTTGCTCTTGACCCGTGCCTCACCCGGCAGAACCTCACGGTAGGTCTCGGCACGCGGGATGAGGTCGTCGAACTCCTCGGGCGCGGTGCTCTTCGGGTGGGCGCCGGCGAGCTCGAGCACCCGCTGCACCAGGCGGATCCGCTCCTGCATCGGGAGGGACTGCACCGGGATGTAGGGCACGTCGAACATCTCCAGCATGATCTTCACCATGCCGTCGATGCGCAGCACCTCCTCCCACTCGACCCCGGCGCGGACGCCGTCCTCGGCGAGCAGCGCCTGGTGCGGGCGGAGGAAGAAGACGAGCCCCTTCCGGACCCGACCCATGTAGGTCTGCAGGCGCGAATCGCGGGCCACCCCGGCCATGATCGTCGAGTGCTGGGCGGCGTAGGCCAGGTTGCAGAAGGCGCGATCGGAGACGAAGCTCCCCTGCTGGGCCTCCTCGGCCTCGATCTGCCGCTGGAACACCTCCGCCTGGTAGCGGTCGACCAGCGCGACGTCGGTGCGCAGCGAGTCGAGCTGCGCCTCCATCTCCGCCAGCACCCCGCGAGCCACCTCGGAGATCATCGGCATGCCGTAGGTGTCGCGGATCCAGCGCGCCAGGGTGGTCTTGCCGGTGGAGTGGGCGCCGACGAGGTAGACGTGAAGCGGGTTCTTCATGGCGGGGAGCGTGGTGGGCCGGGGGCAGAATCGCCGCCCGACACTCTAACTGATGTGTATGTAGATTTCATCACCCCCCAGGTATTGTGGTCCGAGCCCCGGCGCGGTTTCCCGGGAACGGGGCGAAAGGAACGCCCTCCGGCGACGCAGGAGGGGCGGCGATCCTTGACCCGCGGGGAGAAGAGGCGAGGATCCGCGGAGGCGGACGGACCGGAGCGAACAGATGGCGGACGGAAACGACGTGGTGAACACGGACTCGGGCGACCCTCGACCTCGCGGAGGGTGCCTGAAGCGCTCCTGCGGCTGCGGGGCCTTCTTCCTCGGCGGGGTGGTGGTGCTGGTGGCCCTCGCTCCCCGGATCGCGGGCGGGCTGGTGGCCCGGGTCGTCGAGGCGGAGTTCGGGGAGCAGCAGGCGGGATCGCTCGAGATCCCCGGCACCGAGCTGCGCTGGACCAGCCGACAGCGGCTGGAGGGCGCGCGCCTCTTCGATCCGGAGGGGCGCGAGGTGGCCGAGCTCTCCCTCGAGCTGCCCTCGATCGCCGACCTCGTCGAGGCCTGGTCACGGACGCAGAACGGCGGGGTGGTCGACCTCGGCCACTACCAGGTGTCGCTGGAGGCGGACGTGGTCGTCGACGAACAGGGGCGCACCAACCTCGAGGCCGCGCTCGCGCCGAAGCAGCGCCACTTCGAGAGCGACGTGATCATCAACCGCCCGCGGCGCGAGGAGCCGAACGACCGCGAGACCGAGGACCTTCTGCGACGGATCGAGCTGGTCGTCGAGCTCGACTGCTCGCGGCTGACCTGGACCGACCCGCGGCTCGACGTGGAAGGGCAACAGGTCGCCCTGCACGACGTGCTCGGCGAGCTGCGGCTCGCCGAGGGAGGCACGATGACGCTCGAGGTCGCCGGGGAGCAGGAGTGCGAGACGCGCGGCCCCTTCTCCCTCGAGATGGGGATGGCCGGGTTCAGCGCCGCGCACGACCTCTTGCCGTCGACGTGGCAGCTGCAGCTCTCGGCCGCGAATCTCTCCGGCGCGCTGGTCGATCGCCTCTCCGATCTGGAGGGAGAGGTGGGCACGCTGCTCGGCGACACGTTCGCCGTCGAGGCGGCGATGGTCGGCGCCTTCAAGGAGCCGCAGCGTGCGGACTTCGAGCTGCGCTCGGAAGCGCTACGCCTCGCCGCGGTGGGGGAGCTCTCGGGCGGGACCTTCGCCCTGGTCGACGAGTCGACGGTGATCGAGCTCGCCCCGCTCGTCGCCGCGGAGCGGGTCCGCTCCTGGAGCGAGGAGGTGCTCCCCGAGGGGATGTCGATCGAGGTCCCTCCGGAGGGGCTGCCGCTCGAGGTGCGTGAGCTCTCCTTCGCGATGCCCGTCGACAGCGAGGATCCGCTGCGCGAGGCGAAGCTCGGGATCTCCCTGGCGCTGGGCCCGTTCGGGGTGGGCGACCCCTTCCGTCAGGGGAGCGACGACGTGCTGTCCCTGGCGGGGCTGGAGCTCTCCCTGGGGCTCGTCCCCGGCGAGGCGCCGGTCGCGCGGCTCTCCACGGGGTTCGCCGATCGGCCGGGGAGCTCGCTGGTGCTCGACGTGCGCGGGGAGGGGCCGCTCTCCGCGGCCCGGCTCGAGGAGGGCGCCGAGCCGTACGCGCTCGACGTCGACGTCGAGGCGGTGGAGATCCCGATCGACCGCCTGCGTAGGCTGGCGGGTGCCGAGGACGCCTGGGAGGAGCTGTGGGGAGGGCGACTCGCGCTCCACGCCACCACCCGTGTGGCCGAGGGGCAGCCGGTTCCGCTGAGCCTCGAGCTGCACACCGACAACGCCGACCTGCAGCTCGAGGGAGTCCTCGAGCCGGAGCGGCTGCAGCTCACCGGCGACGGCCTCACCGGAGAGCTGCGGGTGCCCAAGATGGTCTTCGCCGACCTCCTGCGGGAGCGAATGCCGGAGAAGTACCTGCTCTCCTCCCGCAAGGCGGTCCTGCCGCTGGGGGTGAGGATAGAAGAGCTGGACGTCGACCTCGCCGCGCTGGAGAAGGACGAGTCGCTGCTCGGTTCGAGCCTCCGCGTCGACGTCGAGCTCGGTGCCATCGACTACACCGACGAGCTGCTGGCGAGCAAGGGACAGCAGATCGCCCTCGAGAAGAGCACGCTGTACGCCGAGCTGTTTCCCGAGGGGCGCCTCTCCGCGAGGCTCCAGTCGACTCTCGACGACAAGGCGGGTGGATCCCTCCTGGTGCACCTCGAGAGCGCCCGTGGCGTCGACCTCCTGAGCAGCGGCGACCCGGAACAGCACCCGCTGGCGCTGCGCGCTCGCGCGATCGGCTTTCCCACGAAGGTCGTCGACCTGTACACCGATCAGGACGGGCTCCTCGTCGACGTGCTCGGCCCGCGCCTCGCCGTCACCGTGGAGAGCGCGGCGCTGACTCCCTCCGGCGGACCGATCGCCGCGCACGCCTCCTCCGACCTCGGCACCTTCGAGTGGAACGGGGTCTACCGCGACGGCGTGCTCGAGAGCGGCGAGACCGGTGAGCTCCAGGTCACTGCCTTGTTGAGTCCGCTCCTCGGCGAGCGGGTCGTCGGCCCGCTGGTTCCCCTGCTGGTGAACCTCCAGAAGGGGGACGACGCGCCGGTCCTCCTGAAGGGGCGCGATCTCCGGTTGCCCCTCGACGGAGACCTCTCCGGCCTCGACGGCAAGCTGCGACTCGAGCTCGGCCAGGTCACCTGCTCCCTGCTCCCCGGGCTCGCCTCCGAGCTGCCCGGCTTCGCCTCGAAGGCGGTGCAGAACACGCTCATCCAGCCGATCGACCTCACCATCGAGAAGGGCGTCGTGCGCTACGACCGCTTGCCGGTACGGATCGACGGTCGGCCGGTGGTCTTCGCCGGCGGCTACGACCTCACGAGCGGCGCGCTCGATCTCTCCACCGATCTGAAGCTCGGCGACATCGGCGGCGAGGTCGGGAGGGCCCTGCGCTCGGTGCGCAAGGCGCTCGGTGACGACTACGCCGTTCCGGTGCTCCTCGGTGGGACGGTGAAGAGCCCGCGCGTCTCCCTCGCCCCTGGCTTCCTGGAGCGCGCCGTGGAGGACGCCGGGCGCAAAGCTCTCGAGAACGAGCTGGAGAAGAACATCAAGAAGGGGCTGAAGGACCTCCTCGGCGGGTAGTGCGGATCAAGGGTACTCACAGCCCCAGCTGCAATCGAATCGTCTTGTCGAGCGAGGCCACGAGCCACCTCCCGGGACCGGTGAGGTCTCCCAGCGCCTCCAGCACCGCATCATCGACGTCACTCTCCGGATGCTGATCCTGGAGCGATGACTGCAGCGTGCGGCAGATGGCCCGCATGCGCTCGCGGATCGGGGAGTGTCGTATGTTCCGCGCGCAGACGGCGAGCGGTCGAGCGGAGTGCGTATCGCCACCGATGGCGCCGAGGACGATGTCGAGGTTGTCGACGAAGTTCCAGTTGCAGGGGAACATCAAGTCGATGGCCACGGCCAGGGAGATGTCGCCGGCCTCACCATCGACGGTGTCGTGGATACGTGCCTGCATGGTCCGCCTCCAGAAGTCCTCGTGCTCTCGATAGTGCTCGGGACATCCCGCACCGCGCGGAGCTTCGAAGTCGGCGCCGCACTCCTCCATGAAGACATACGGCGAGTCCCCGTGCTGCATCGAACGGGGCCAGCCGATGAACTCACGAATGCGGCCGATGGCCCGCTGAACCTGCCACTCCTTGAGAGCCGTGCGCTGTCCGAGCCTGCTCAACAGGGAGCCCGCCGATCGATCCCCAATGGTGAGCTCGACGGAGGACGCCGGACCTCCAGCGCACCAGGTCGAGAGCGCCGTGCAGGCGTTCATCCAGTCACGCTCCGCGGGATGGAGCTCCCCGGGAGATCGCGTGCCGAGCCCCCTGGCCGTGTCCCCCGCCCCGATCGCCTCGATGATGCTCTCGACCCAGCGTTCGGCCTTGTGATGGCACATCTCCAGAGTCGAGATGAGCCGCCTGATGCGGGTCACACCTTCGCCCAGCGGCGAGAGCTCATCCTCCTGCCTGTCGATCTGCAGCATCTCCTGGTCGGTCTCGACGCCGCAATTCACCCAGCACTCCCGGCATGGTGAATGGCGATCGAGATCGGAGTCCGAGGGTGTCGTCATCGTTCTGCTCCCATCATCTCGTTTCCCCTTCTCACCCGGCAGTGCCCGTGCGGAGGATCCACAGGAGACGTGCTCGATGGCTCCTGGTCACGTTCTGACCATGATGACATCCTGGCGACGGCCGAATAGGGAATTCGAGGTACGTTTCGAAGGTCTCGCTCATGCCGAGCCTGCGGCGAGCCTCAGAGGCGGTGCGGCTGACGAGCTTCGTACCGCGCGATGCGGGATCTCACCTGAGTCGCGGCCGCGGTCGCTCCGGACTTCTCGAAGAGATCCAGGGCCCTGCGAGCGGAGACCAGCGCGGCGTCGAAACGTCCCAGCTCCGCCTGGGCCATCGAGAGGATGTCGAGCAGCTGAGGATCCTCCCGGCCGGCGCGGGAGATCCGATCCTCGATCAGCCGCAGGGCCTCCTGGCCGTTGCGCAGCGCGGGATCGGGGTGCGCGCTGAGCAGCCTCGCCAGCTTGCAGGCGGTGGCGCGGCGCGCGGCGAGCCGAAGCGACTTGCGGTAGTGCTCGATCGCGCCGGCCGCATCGCCGGCGTACTCCATGGCGATGGCCAGCGCTTCTTCCCGGCGGGCGTCCCCCGGGTCCAGCTCGAGCGCCCGGCGGAAGTGCTGAACAGCCTCCGCCGAGCGCCCCTGGTTGAGCAGCGCGGCACCGAGGTCGTGAGTCGCTGCGACGTAGTTCGGATCGAGTCCCAGGGCCTGTTTCGCCACCCGCTCCGCGCCGGGGTACTTGCGGCGCTCGATCAGGAGTGCCGCCAGGTTGTGCAGGGTGACCTTCTCGTTCGGATCGAGCTCGATCGCCCGGCGGAAGGCGCCCTCCGCCTGCTCCAGTCGACCGAGCTGTTTCAACCCGAGGGCCATCTCCGCGTACACCTTGGCGCTGTTCGGGCGCAGTTCCACCGCGCTGCGGTAGTGCGGCATCGCTTCGTCGGCCCGTCCGAGACTCACCAGGGTCTTGGCCAGGATCCGCTGCACGTTGCCCAGGCCTGGTTCGATCCGCGCGGCCTCGCGAGCGTGCCGGAGCGCCTCCTCGGCTCGCCCCTCGCCCAGGTGGTACGCCGCGAGCTGACGGTGGGCCCGAGCGTGTTCGGGATAGGCCTCGAGAACCGTGCCCCAGATCGTCTCGACGTCCCGGTACTGCTCGTTGCGCGCGACGGTACGCCAGGCGAGGGCACTGCTGGCCAGGATCAGGAGCACGGCACACGCGAGGCTCGCCGACCGGCCCACGCCCCGGACCCGCGCGAGATCACACAGGCGGTCGACTCCCAGCACCAGGAGCAAGATCACCGGTGCCAGCGGCAGGTAGGTTCGGTGTTCGGCGGCAAGCTCTCCGGAGAGCGGATAGATGCTGGAGCTGGGAGCCAGGACCGCGAAGAAGAGCAGACCCAGAAAGCCAGCGAGCCGGCGACGGACGAAGAGCCAGGTGCTCGTCGCGAGGAGTGCCAGCAGCGTCAACCCCTGAGGCAGGGCGGCCACCCAGGTGTCAGGGAGGGGCCAGGCGAAATAGTCGACCAGCAATGGGTCGGGCCACACCGCCAGGCGCAGGTAGTGGATGATCGCCCAGCACTGGATGGTGAGGTACTCGAACCCGTTGGCGCACTCCTGATCGAAACCCACCGACTCCCCGCGGTACCCCGAGGCGATCGACAGAGCCAGCACCACCCAGGTCACGACCAGACCCAGGTAGAAGAAGGGGCGCTTGCGGAGGGCGGGCAGGAAGCCGCGCGCGAACAGGGTCCGATCGAGAGCCAGGACGGCAAGCGGTGCGGAGATGGCGATCTCCTTGCTGCCCATCGCCAGGGCGCAGCTGACCACGGAGAGGAGATACCACGGGATCGGCCGGTCACTCCCGAAGCCGCGCACCGCTCCGTACAGCGTTCCCAGGAAGAAGAAGGCCGCCATCGCCTCGTTGCGGTAGACGACCTGATCGAGGGCATCGGTGTGCAGCGGGTGAACCGCCCACAGGAGCGCCGTCCCGAAAGCGAGGGGCAGCGCGCGCGCTCCGATTGCCGTCACCGCCAGCACCCGACGCACCAGTCCGAAGAGCACGAGGGCGGTCAACGCGTGCACGCAGACGTTGAAGAGGTGGTAGCCGAAGACGTCGAGGCCGCCGATCGCGTAGTTGACGGCCAGCGAGAGGGCGACCAGCGGCCGGCCGCTCGCTCCCGATCCGGGGCGGGCCCCGAGCGCATCCGAGAGGGGAGTGAGGCTGCGGATGCTCGGGTCGTCCCGGATCGCGATGAGGTCGTCGAAGAAGAAGGGGCCGTGTAGACCGTTCGCGTAGATCGCGAAGCAGACGGCCGTCAGCAGCAACATCGCCGCGATCGAGAGGATGCCGGGCCTGGAGATCGTCTTCGTATCGTTCATCGATGTCGTGGACTCGCCCGAGCTTCCTGCTCACCCCGGTGCGGGGCGCATGATACGGAGCCGATTCCGGTTCGGCCACCTCGAAGCACCGCACCAGGCCCGGCGATCGATGGCACCCGGTCCCTCTCGAGCCGCTCGGGGTACGAGCGATTCGAAGGGCGTCCGCGCGCAGCCGTTCCGGTCCACTGCGCGCGACCCGGCGACATCGACCCGGGACCGATCTTCCCGGGCTACACGCCGAGACTTCTACGAGATCGTCGCGGGTGCGGAATCAAGGCCCCCAGATCACCTCGTACCCATTCGACAGGTTGAACTCGTTGACTCCCAGACCACACGCCGGAGTGCTCTGGTTGCGGTACCAGCACTGGTAGAAGCGCGTGTCCCCGGCGGCGACGCCGCCCTTGGTGCCGATCGGGATGGTGGTGCTGGAGACACCCTCGGCATCGCAGAAGCGAACCTGCAGGCGAGTCACGCTGCCGCCCGCGCAACGCAGGCCGTCTCCGAACGTCACGCCCAGGCCACCGTTGGTTGCGACTTCGCCCTGGAAGTACAGGCCCGAGTTGTTCGGCTCCAGGCCGGTCGTGGTCAGGACGAGCGAGTCGTCACTGACGCTGGCCACGCCGAGGCCGGTGAGCCGCGCACCCGACGCGAAGACCCCGTTGTCGCAACCCGATCCGGGCACGCTGCCGTCGTTGTCGTTGTCGCAGGGGCACGGCGTGTCGACTCCCGGATCGCCGAAGCAGTAGCCCACGCCGGGAGGCGGCAGCAGGCCGAAAACGTAGGCCGAACCCGCTTTCGGGCCCGCGTGCGGATCCCCGGTGGCACCGATCAGGATCGTCTCGTCGTCGATGGCGACCGAAGAACCGAACTCCGCGTCGGCGACTGCATCGCCGGGCCTGAGCTTGGCGACCTCGGACCATCTCGTGCCCGAGCGCGTGTAGACGTACGCGGAACCCGACCGGCAGTCGCCTCCCGGGCACGAGTCGGTGTCGCCGTCGGACCCGATGACGGCCCTCTCGCCGTCGAGAGCCACGCGGAGACCGAAGTAGTCGTACGCGGCGCCATCACTCGGCATGAGTTTCTCCTGCGGAGTCCAGCTGGCGCCGGAGCCGGTGAAGACGTAGGCCGCACCGGACTGAGAGCCCGCGGTCATGTCGCCGAAGGCTCCGACGAGCGCGATGTCTCCCGAGAGGGCGACCCCCACCCCGAACCACGACCACGGCGTCAGGTCGCCCGCGCCGAGGATGGCCTGCTGTGTCCAGACGTCTCCGGCGCGCTGGAAGATGTACGCCCTGCCCCCGGTGCCCTGGCCGGACGCGCCGATCAGCGCCTGATCGCCATCGATGGAGATGGATGTGCCGAAGTAGGCCGAGTTCCCCGGGTTGCTCTGGGAGAACTTGCCCTTGAAGTCCCAGCTCGCGCCGTTGCGCTCGTAAGTGTACACGGCTCCGGAGCGGTAGTACGGCTCGGCGGCACCCGTGGCTCCGACCAGGATCCAGTCGCCGCCGATCGCGACCTCGCCGCCGAAGAAGTCCGTCTCGGCCGGGTCGCCCGCGAGAAGCTTCTCGCGCTGGATCCAGGCCGTGCCGACCCGTTCGAAGACGTACGCCGCCCCGGCCTGTATCCCTCCGGTGTCGTCGCCCCAGGCGCCGATCACGGCGACGTCGCCCGAGAGCGCGACCGCTTCGCCGAACTTGTCTCCGACGGTGGCGGAGATTCCGAAGAGCTTCGCCTGCAAGTTCCAGGTGGAGCCCGTTCTGACGTAGACGTACGCGGAACCCGTTCGAGCTCCCCAGTCCTCGTCGCCCCAGGCCCCCACGAGGGCCGTGTCTCCGTCGATCGCGACGGCTCCTCCGTAGTAGTCATTCGCTGCCGCGTCGTAGGCGGTCAGCTTGGTCTCTTCGATCCAGTTCTCCGGGATGCTGAATTGCGAGTAGGCAGGAGCGGTGGCGAGCAGCAGGAAAGCCACGGTGCGAGTTGCCTGCACGGGAGTGATCATCTTCGTCTCCTCTGGATGTGGGCGCGAGGCCCGGTGACTCCGATTCGGCGGGGACGTAGCCGCGAGGATTCCATGGTACACGAGTGCCGCGGATCCAGGGCGGAAAGCGCCGCCCCGCTGGGCGGTGCGGTGAAGCCGAACCGCCCGGTGAGGCGGCGCTTTTTGCCCTGGATCCGTACCCGAGCCGTTTACACTGTCTACGATCGGCAGCTGTACGTTCCCGATCCTCCGTCGCTGAACCGTGAGAGGTCTCGAGCCTTGAAGCCGAGCTCAACCTGGTGGATGCCGCCGCTCCTGGCGGCAGTGGGCCTCGTGGGCGGTTGCCTGCGAGCCCCGGAGGAGCCGTCGCCGGCCCTGCGCGGACAGCGCCTCGCGAGCGAGCTCGGTTGCTTCGCCTGCCACGGTCCCGAAGGGCGGGGCGGCGTCGCCGATCCCCTCGCTCCCGGGGGGGAGGTTCCCGACTGGAGCTACGACACCGCTCGGCTGTTCCTCTCCTCCGAGGAGGACCTGCGCAGCTGGATCCTCCACGGGCGCGCGCCGCTCGACGAGCGCCGCGACAAGGCCGGTCGACACACCTCGATCGCGCCGATGCCCGGCTACCAGACCCTCCTCTCGGATCGGGACCTGGACGACCTGGTCGCCTACTTCCTCGCCGTGTCGGGGTGGCGGCCGACCTACTCCGAGGACGTGTACCAGGGACGACAGCTCGCCGCGCGGCTCGGCTGCTTCGGTTGTCACGGTCCCTCGGGGATCGGCGGCGTGCCCAACCCGGGCAGCGCCACCGGCCACGTCCCGGCCTGGACCGGATCCGAGTACGCGGACCTCGTGTGCGACCGGGACGAGCTCCGCGACTGGATCCTCGAGGGCCGAATCGAGCGACTCCGTGAGCGGCGCTCCAAGCACAAGACCCGGATGCCCGCCTACCACGACCACCTGTCCGACGCCGAGCTGGCGAAGCTGATCGCCTACCTCGAGTCGCTGCAGCCGACCTCGGCCCCGGCGGTCACCTCCGACAACGACGCGGCGGAGGTGATCGGCGCCCTCGAACCGCCGCGCCCGCTCTCGCGGTTGCGCTGAGGAGGCGCGAGGATCGATGCAGGCGCCGCACTCACAGCTCTTCTCCTTCGTCCTGTTCGGGTCGATCCTCGGTTCGTCGTGCGGAGGCTCCGGCGAGGCGCCGCCGGCGGCCCCCGTGGCCGAGGAGACGGCCGCGCCCGCGGTCGAGGTCGGGTCGATGGACGAGCTCCTGGAGGGGACCCTGTCCGTGGCCCCCGCGCCCGACGAGGTCGACCACCCCTCGCCTGCGCACGTGTGCCTCTCGACCGACGGGCACCGCGCCTACGTCGTGAACCAGACGGCGAACAGCGTCTCGGTGCTGGCTCCCCGGGAGCGCGAGGTCCTCCACGAGATCGCGGTGGGGGAGAGGCCCTCCTTCGCGCTCCTCGCCCCCGACCAGCGCCGGCTCTTCGTCGCCTGCACCTACGACTACACGGTCGATGTGATCGATCTCGAAGAGCGCCGTGTCGAGCGGCGAATCCCCGTCGGCCACGAGCCGCTCGGCCTCGCCCTCTCGCCCGACGGCGAGCGCCTCACCGTCGTCGAGTCGCTGGCCGGCACCGTGTCCGTCCACTCGCTGCCAGGCGGTGAGCGGCACTTCACCGCGGCGGTCGGGCGAATGCCCCGCTACGTCGCCGACACCGGTGAGCGCCTCGTCGTCGCCAACGCCCACTCTCGGGACCTCTCGATCCTCGACGCCCGCACCGGCGAGCTGCTCGAGACCCGCTCCCTCGATCGGGGCGCGCAGATGCGCGAGGTGCTCTGCACCGCTGACGGCCGCTGGGCGATCGTCGCTACCCTGGTCGGCCACGACGAGATGATCACCACCCAGATGGACCGCGGGTGGATCAACTCCAACGGCTTCACCGTGGTCGATCTCGACACGCGGGAGCACTACGTCACGCTGCTGCTCGATCGCGTCCTGACCGGCGCGACGAATCCCTGGGGGCTGGCCCTCTCCGCCGACGAGGAGCGCCTGTACGTGACCCTCGCCGGCATTCACCAGGTCGCCGTCGTCGACTGGCCCGCCGCGCTGCGCCTCGTCCAGGAGACGAGCCCCGACGAAGTGCAGCGGCTCTCGCAGGACGTGGAGATCCTCGAGCAACGCGGGATCGCCCGCCGCGTCGAGACCGGAGGGATCGGCCCGCGGAGCGTCGCGATCGCCGACGAGGTCGGCGAGCTCCTCGTCACCAACTACTTCAGCGAGTCGGTCTCGGTGCTCGATGCCGTCTCCGGCGAGCCGAAGGCGCAGATCCCTCTCGCGCCCGAGCGGGAGCGGTCGCTCTGGCGCCAGGGGGAGATGTACTTCAACGACGGGCGCATCTGCTTCGAGAACTGGCTCAGCTGCGCGAGCTGTCACCAGGAGAACGGCACGGTCGACTCGCTCAACTGGGACCTGATCAACGACGGGATGGGCAACCCCAAGAACGCCAAGTCGATGCACAACGGCATCTTCTCGCCGCCGGCGATGTGGTCGGGGGTGCGCGCCGATCAGGACGTTGGGGTGATGGCGGGGCAGCGCTTCCTCGGTTTCCTGCCCGACGAAGAGGTGCAGCGGGCGCTGATGGAGTTCGTCGCCAGACCCCGGCGCGCGCCCAACCCGTTTCGAAACGTCGACCCCGAGCGGCTCGAGCGAGGGCGGCGGATCTTCCACCGCGCGCGCTGTGACATCTGTCACCCGCCGCCGTCCTACACCGACCGGGTGCGCCACGACATCGGCCTCTCCGGCTTCACCAGCCGCGTCGACTTCCGTGCCCGCTTCGACACGCCGTCGCTGATCGAGTGCTACCGCACCGGGCCCTACCTGCACGACGGGCGCGCGGAGACGCTGCGCGAGCTTTTCACCGTGCACGACCCGGGCAACGCGCACGGCCTGACGCGGGGGCTCTCCGAGGTGGAGCTCGACGAGCTCGTCGCTTTCCTGAGGAGCCTGTAGCGATGTCGCGCGACGGTCGGATCTCCCGCTCTTCTCTCTGCCAGCTGTCAGCGGCCGCGGTGACCCTCGCGCTGGCCCCGCACGCCCCGGCGCAGGATCGCTTCCCGGGCGTCGAGGGGGACCGCTTTCCCGCCAGCAACGAAGGCGCGCGGCTCGACCCCGAGGGTGCGCTCGGGCACGTCACGCCGCCGTCTCCCTTCGGGCTGGTCACCAGCCGCCGCTGGGCCCACGGGGTACCGTACGAGCGCACGACTCTCGACCCCGTCCCCAACCCGCACCCCGCGCCCGAGCCGCAGCCGCGGCGCGATCACCCCTACGACGTCGTCGTCCATCCCGACGGAACGAAGGTGTACATCGCGCTGCAGGGCTCGGAGCTGGAGCCGGGCAGCGAGGTCGCGGTCTACGACCTGCTGGAGGAGGCGGTCGTCGGGCGGATCGAGCTGAAGCCGGCGGACGAGGCGGGAGCCGCGGGCTCGAGCCCCTACCGGATGGCGCTGCACCCCGCCGGCCGGCACCTCCTGGTCACCAGCCGCTTCTCCAACTTCCTCAGCGTGATCGACACCGTGCGCGACGAGGTCGTCACCGAGGTCCCGGCCGACTTCTACTGCCAGGGGATCACCTTCGACGCGACGGGGAACACCGCGTACGTCTGCAACCGCTACCTCGACCAGGTCTTCGTCTTCGACGTCGAGGCGTCGGCGGAGCGCTTCGCCGCCTCGATGCGCGTGCTCGGCGGACTCGACGACGAGGCCTTCTTCGGGAGTGGAGAGGACGGCGGTATCCACGGGCTCCTGGTCGAGAGCTGCGGCACCGCCGGCTGTCACGATCAACGTCGCGGGGACCTTCTCGCCAGCCACGATGCGCTCGCGACCTACCACTCGGTGCTCGAGCACGTCACCCCCGGAAACTCGACGCGGAGCCGGCTCTTGCGCGCGACGATCCGCACGCGCTACGGCGGCTACGCCGACCGCGAGCCGAGATACCAGAGCCACGACACCGGCGTG
The DNA here is from genome assembly GCA_964496575.1 of uncultured Planctomycetaceae bacterium. GTDB lineage: Bacteria > Planctomycetota > UBA1135 > UBA1135 > CAZCAC01. The sequence goes on from CAZCAC010000025.1 coordinate 55,067, forward strand.
GTCGTCTTCCAGCGCCCCGACACCGACCCGCGCTACCGGCGCCTGGCGAGCTGGATCGACGCCGGTGGTCCGGGCCCCGGCATCCCCGTCGGCAACCCGCGCAGCAAGCCGAAGGTCAGCGCGCTCTCCTCCGACGGGCGCTACCTCTTCGTCGGCAACTTCGGCACGCAGGACCTCGGCATCGTCGACCTCGAGCTGGGTCGGGAGATCGGCGGGATCTACCTCCAGAACGGCGTCAACGACCTCCTGGTGTACCGCTCGCCGGAGACCGGGCGTGACGCGCTGCTGGTCACCACCATGGGGATCGGCTTCGGAACGGCGAAGGAGCGCGCGCCCTACACCGGCGAGTCCTGGGATCGCGACAACGCCGGCGCGCACTACTCGCTGTGGCGCGACACCGATACGATGCAGCGGCTGCCCCGCGAGGAGCAGGTGGTGCTCGGCCCCTTCGACGCCGTCGACGGCACCGCGGAGATCAAGTTCCGCGACCTCCAGAACGACCTGCTCTTCATCGACGTCGGGGCGCTCGACCTGCCTGCCGAGCCTCCGCGGGAGCACCTCGACTACGTGCTCTTCGCCAACCGCTACGAGGCGCACCGCGCGTGGGTGCGGTACACCTCCGACACCGCCGAGGCGACCTACGGAGACATCAAGGGCGACATCCCGCCCGACCTGATGCGCGTGGTCGGCGCCTTTCCCGAGAAGATGGCGATCGTCGGGAAACGGCTGTTCGTCACCATGCAGTGCAGCAACCAGGTCCAGGAGTGGCTCATCGACGCGGAAGCCTCCGACCCGATCGACTACCTGGTGCCCGTGGCGATCCACGAGACCGGCTACCAGCCGATCGGCATCGCGGCGGGCCCCGCGGGGACGCCGGCCGAAGGCCAGCTCTTCGTGGCCAACTTCCTCGGCGGCTCCCTCTCGATCATCGACCCGGACGCGAGAATCTCCCGCGAGGTGACCGTCGATCCATCCGTCCGGCGGCTGCCCGTGCCCGCGACCAGCGCCGAGCGCGGCGAGCTCTTGTCGCACACCGCGCTCTTCTCCTCCGATCAGGACACCTCGTGCTTCCACTGCCACTCGGGCGACCTCGGCGACAGCCGCGCCTGGGGCGTCAGCCAGGTGCTCGGCCAGGAGTTCGTCGCCGAGGACGACGAGCAGGGCACGCTGGTGGTCGGCGGCACCATGGGCGTGCCCCAGATGCGCGGGCTGTTCGGCATCCAGCCCTTCTTCTTCGAGGGCGTGATCTCCGTGTACGAGCCCCGCTCGATGATCATGGAGCACTGCCCCTCCGACGACTTCCTGCGACCGACGCCGCACGGCGACTTCACGCACATCGGCGCACACTACGTCGTGGAGGGCGTGGACGACGTGCAGTCGAAGATGGAGACGCAGGTGCAGTACGACTCCTCGAACGAGGAGCGGCGCGACGAGATGTTCCGCCAGATGTCGATGCGGCTCTTCGGGAAGGCGTTCAAGATGCGCGACTTCCAGCGCCTGACCGGGGAGTGGCAGGCGCACGAGCCGCGTCTCCTGCCCAACCCCTACGATCAGAGCAACCCGGCGATCGTCCGCGGTCGGCTCCTGTTCGAGGATCCGCAGGTCGGGTGCGTCTCCTGCCACCCGCCGCCGCACTTCGCCAAGAAGGACTTCCCCGGCCTGCGCAATCAGGCGATGCCCGCGAGAGTGACCTTCACCGTGCGCGACGGCTCGTTCACGCTGATGAGCAAGAACCGCGAGGACTGGATCAACGGCGCCCGCCGCGACCTCGAGCCATGGGACCTCGGCCGCGCCGAGGAGGAGCAAGGGCACTTCACCGTCTTCCCGCTGCGCGGCATCTGGGACCGGCCGCCGATCTTCCTGCACAACGGCATGGCCCGCACCATGCGCGAGGTCCTCGCGCCCCCCGGCCACCCCGGGCTCGGTTACTTCAAGTACGAGCCGCGCATCGGCGGCGTGCCCGAGCGGCCAGGTCTGCGCGAGGTGGGCTTCAACTTCACGATGGTCGCCGCCACGCGCGAGCCCGACCAGGTGAAGCTGCACCTCTACTCCGGCGCCCGCATCGGCTTCGACACCCACGGCGGCACCTCCCAGCTGACCCGGCGACAGATCGAGGACCTCGCCGCCTTCCTCAACTCGATCGAATGAGCGGCTCGGGACACAACGCGATGGCCGTGGGGTTGCTCACCTTGGCGCTGGTGGCGTGCGGGAAGGACGCCGGGACCCTCGAAGCTCCCACCGCTCCGCAACAGCTCCTGCACGAAGCGGACAGCTCGACGATGGTGGTCATCCCCGACATGACGTTCATCATGGGCACCGCAGAATCGCACCCCGACCTGCCGGAAGAACCGCTGGGAGCCGCGCCGCTGCGCCCCTCCGACGTCCCGATCGCCCGCGCCGAGCACGGCTGGCGCCACGCCGACGAACGACCCCAGCGAGCGGTGAGCGTGCGCGCGTTCGCCATCGACGCCCACGAGGTGACCAATGCCCGGTACCGTCGCTTCCTCGAGGCGGTCGAACGCGATGGCGACGCGGCTTGGCGCCACCCGGAGCAGCCAGAGGGGAAGGACCACACGCCTCGCTACTGGCGCGAGTACAACCCGTTGATGAAGTCGCCGGGCTACCTGAAGCTCGTGCCGTTCGATCACGAGACCTTCACCGCGGACGACAAGCCAGTGGTCGGCGTCGACTGGTTCGACGCCTGGGCCTACGCCGCGTGGGCCGGGAAGCGCCTGCCCACCGAAGCGGAGTGGGAGCTCGCCGCCCGCGGCGCCGGCGGCCGGCGCTGGCCGTGGGGAAACGAGTGGCACTGGGGCTACTGCAACATCGGCGGCGAGAAGAAGGGGCTCGACATCAGCACGCGCGGTGAGGAGAAGGACGGGTACATCTACGCCGCGCCCGTCGGATCCTATCCGGAAGGGAACAGCCGGTGGGGAGTTTGCGACATGGCCGGCAACGTCGCGGAGTGGTGCGCGGACTGGTATCGGGAGGACTGGTACTCGCAAGGCGAGACGAAGGACCCCCGTGGCCCGACCGACGGGGCTCATCGCGTGGTGCGCGGCGGCAGCTCGCAGCGCGGCGCGAACGGGGTCCGCTGCGCGAAGCGGGCGTCCTACGAGCCGGAGTTCCGCAACTTCACCCTCGGCTTCCGCTGCGCGAAGGACCTCTAGAAGGCGATGCTCACCCTCCTCTCGATCCTCTGCCTGTTCTCGACCGCGACGTCCGCGTCGAACGAGGACCCCGAGGGCATGGTGCTGGTCCCGGCGGGCGAGTTCGTCATGGGGAGCGTGGACGGCAACTTCGACTCGCAGCCCCCGCACTGGGTCCGGCTCTCGGCCTTCTACATCGATCGGCACGAGGTGACCAACGCGCAGTTCGCGCGGTTCGTGCGCGATGCGGGCAGCTTCGACGCCGTCGAGGGGCCCTGGTTCCGGCGCAGCGTGGAGGGGTGTCTCGACGTCCTGGCGTACTACCGGAGCCGCTACGGTTCGATCGATCCCGGGACCTGGGTGCCCGCCGGTTCGACAGAAGAGGCGCGCGTGAGACTGCGCGACGACGCGACGCGCTGCCGCGCGGCGATCCTGGCGCTCGGGGACCTGCTCGTCGAGGACTCGCCGCTCGTCGAGAGCGACCTCGATGAGCTCGCGGCACGGCCCGAGGTGCAGCGGCGGGTCGCGGAACAGGCGGCTCTTCCTGTGCGCTACGTCACCTGGCGCGACGCGGCGCGTTACGCGCGGTGGGCGGGAAAGCGCTTGCCGACGGAGGCCGAGTGGGAGAAGGCGGCGCGGGGGATCGACGGGCGGCGCTTCCCCTGGGGGAACGACTGGTCCGAGGAGCGCTGCTGCACTGGGAACACACCAGCGCAGGGCGCGATCTTCGATCCGCACCGGTTCCGGGTCCGCGGCGAGCGAAGCGCGGACGGCTCGCCGCCGGGGCCGTCGCCGGTGGGCAGCTTTCCCGCGGGCGCCAGCCCCTACGGCGTGCTGGACCTGGCGGGCAACGTCTGGGAGTGGACCGCCGACTGGTACGGCGAGCGCTACTATCTCGAAAGCCGGGATGCGATCGACCCGACGGGCCCCGCTGGGCTGCCGGACGCGCGCCTCCCCGGGCCGGAGTCGGAGGACGCGCGGCTCCGCGACCCGAGCCAGGGTCGCGCGAGCGACACCCGCAAGGTGATCCGCGGCGGTGGCTGGGCGGGCCCTCCACACCAGTCGCCGTTCAACACCCGGACGACGACCAGGACGTGGAGCAACCCCACCTACTGGCACGACGACGTCGGCTTCCGGTGCGTGATGGACGCCGGCGACTGAGCGCTGCTCAGTCGCCCTCCTCCTTCTTCATCTTCCCGATGTACTCGGCGAGCAGGCTCGCCCGGGGATACCCCGCCTCGATCAGACGCTCGAGCTCCCCTTCGGCCTTCTCCTTCTCGCCCACCGCTACGTGGGCCAGGCCGAGGTACAGGTGTGTGTCCAGGTGATCGGGCTCCAGCGCCAGCACCTTCTCGTAGGCCACGATCGCCGCGCGGAATTCTCCCTGGCGGTACAGGGTGACGCCGAGCTCCCGCCAGGCGGCGGCGAAGCGCGGGTCTGCCTCGATCGCCTGGCGCAGATACGCGACCGCCTCGTCGAGACGGCCCTCCTTGCCCGCCCGGCACCCCCGCTCGTAGAGGAGTTGCGGGCGGCGCTGCGCGCGCACCTCCATGTTGCCGAGCTGGTACTCGCGCGCGGTATCTTCGAGGCCGCGGGAGGCGAAGCGCGCCTCGATCAGCGCGAAGTCGAGCTGGGCCGGAACACGTCCCCAGTCCCCCTCGAAGGGGCTCGCCGCCGCGCGCAGCACCTTGGGGGCGGCCTCCAGCAGGGCGAGGTCCGCGAGCAGGACGTCCACGTCCACCGGGCCGAAGTACATCACCACCAGGTTGCCGTCGCCATCGACCAGCATGCTGGTTGGCAGTGGAATGCGCGTGTCGCGATCCATCAGGAGACCCTGGAGCGTGTCGAGCACGTCGATCGTCGCCGCGGGCGCGAAGACCACGGGTCGCGGCCAGCCGAGGTCCTTCAGCCGGGCCTCCGCCTGCACACGCTCCTCCTCCGGCTCGACGCCGATCGCGACCAGCGCCACGCCCGCAGCGGCGAGCTGTTCGTGGCGCGCCGCCAGCGCGGTGAGCTCCTCGAGGCACGGCGTGCACCAGCTCGCCCAGAGCGTCAGCAGCGCGGGGCTCCCGGTGGGCGTCGAGCGCTGCCCGGGCTGGATGCCGTAGACCTCCACCGTCCGACCCGCCGGAGTCTCCGTCACCAGCCTGGGCATCGGCAGCGGGACCGGCAGCACCACGCGGGTGCGACTCGTCGGATCGGGGGGCGTGCGCGGCGACGGCTCCAGCGCGCTGGCCGTGCGCGGCGGATCCCAGGGTACGGCGCGCCCCGAACCCTGAATCAGGTCGTAGCGGAGCCCCGCCTCGAGCTCGCCGAAGCTCTCCGCCTCGCCTCCGGGCCACCGCACGACGACGCGGTCGAGCTCGCGCTCCGCACCGAGGCCGAAGTGCATCCACGAGCTCGACTGCGCGAGGTAGCCCTCGCCTGCGCGGAGACTACGAACCAGCTTGCGCCCGCTCGCGAGGAAGAGGTCGACGCGCGCGCCGATCGCGTCGCGGTTGCACGTCACGCCCTTCAGCCGGAACGCCACGAAGTCGTCGCCGGCCGTGCGCGGCGCGTCGTTGCGCAGGAAGCGCACGCGGGGACCGTTGCGGTTGGTGACGAAGAGATCGAGGTCGCCGTCGAGGTCCCAGTCGATCCGCGACGCCGCGCGAGCGTCGTCGTAGAAGCCGAAGCCCGAGACCGCGTCGATGCGCGCGTAGGTCCCGTCGCCGACGTTGAGGAACGCGCAATTGCGCTCCCGGCCGCTCCAGGAGTAGCCGCGGCGCATCAGCTTGTTGATCGCGGTCCAGGCCGACGCGTACACGTCGCCCGCGTCACCGGTCTCGCTGGCCTCGGTGGGGGATTGCGACACGACCTGCCGCCAGAAGAAGCTTCACAAGTCCTTCGTTCGAGTCGAGGTGAGGAAGCCGTTCGGCACCACCATGTCGAGGCGACCGTCGTTGTTGAGGTCGGTGAAGATCGAGCCCCAGCCCCAGCGCCCCATGGTGATTCCGGTCTCCACGCTGACGTCGCGGAAGGTGCCGTCGCCGGCGTTGGCGAACAGCGCATTCCCGCGCGCGTGGTGCTGGTACTGGCCGCGGACCTCTCCGGACGTGCCGGGCTTGAAGCGCCGGTGATACGTGACGCGGTTCCCCGCCGACGAGAACATGCTCGTGACCAGGATGTCCATCCAGCCGTCGCCGTCGAAGTCGCCCCACTCCGCGCCCATGCCCGCCGCGATGTCCTCGACCGCAGCCTCGGGCGCGACGTCGGTGAAGTGGCCCCCGTCGTTGCGATACAGGCAGTTGCGCCCGAAGTCGTTGGCGACGTAGAGGTCCTGGTCGCCGTCGTTGTCGTAGTCCTCCCACGCAGACGCGAAGCTGAAGCGCGAGTTGTGGACGTCGAGCCCGACGTCGTCGGTCACATCCGCGATGACCCACTTCCCCCGGTTCTCGAGGAGGAAGTTGCGCTGCCCATTCTCCGCGTCGTGGTAGGGCACCGGCCAGGACTCACCGTCGTACGGAGTCGCGTAGCCGGTGGCGTAGAGGTCGAGGTCGCCGTCGAGGTCGTAGTCGGCGGCGGTGATCATGGTGATGGCCACCGCCGGCGCGAGGATTCTCACCCGGAAACGCCCCTCGCCGTCGCCCTCGAAGACGCCGATCTCCTCCCCGATCACCGCGACCAGGTCGCGATCGCCGTCGCCGTCCCAGTCGATCAAGAGCGCGCTGCGGGTGAAGTCGAGGATGTTGGCCCCGCTGTCCTCCGGTCCCGGGCGCACGGTCCCGTCCCCGGCGTTGAGGTAGAGCCGGTTGGGCAATCCGCCGGGCTGGCAGAGGAAGAAGTCCTCGAGCCCGTCGCCGTCGACGTCTCCGATCGCGATCCCGGCGGAGTGTCCCATCAGCGGCTGCCCCATGGTGCGGATCATCCGGGCGCGCCAGTGGTCGATCCCCGGCAGGAGCTGCGTCTCGAAGCTCGACGTGTTCGCGAAGACCGAACCGGTGCAGTCGGTGTAGAGGGACCGGCGCTCGCGCGCGGTCACCTCCTCGAAGTCCCAGACGACGATCGAGCGGATGCGCAGCCCACCTTCCTCGGCGTCCGGCGTCCATTCGACGCGCCACGTGGCGGACTGCTCGACGAGGTGATGATCGGACTCGCCGTCGGCGGCGTAGTAGGCGTCGGTGCGCACTCCTTCCTCGTGCTCCTCGACGCGGATGATCTTGAACTTGTAGTGGAAGTGCGGGTGCGCCTCGTGCCCCGCCTCCTCGTCCGATCCCCAGAGCGGCGCGATCAGCCGGGCGAGCTCGGTGGCGAGCCCCGCCCGCCCTTGCACGGGCCGTTCGCCGGAGTCGAGCTCTCTACCCTTCTCGGCGGGCGCGTCCGCCGCCCGGCGGACGACCAGTGCAGCGTCCTCGAACACGACGCCCAGCGCCTCGGGGCGCAGCAGCCCGCCGGAGTATTCCTCGACCACCAGCTCGGCGAGCGCGGCCGCGTCGGGTCCGGGGCTTTCCTCGAGCAGGTGCGCGAGCTCCTTGAGCCGCGCGCCGCAGGCGCTGTTCAGGTACTCGCTGCCCCAGCCCACCGCCAGCGGATCGACCGCGCCGAGCTGCTCGCGGATCAGCTCGGAGAGGCCCTCGTCGGAGTCGCCGGGGACCTCGGCCAGCTCGTCCTGGTTTCCTTTGGAAGAGCTCTGGAGTGGCCCCCAGAGGCCGCCGAGGAGGAGCAGACCGGGGACGAGAGAGTGTCGAGCCGTGAGTCGCATGCCGCCGAACATCATGGGGTCAAGGTACGGCTTCGGCGAACGGCGGCCAAGGGCTCGGCAATCGAATCGGCGCGCGACGCGGCTCACCGCTCGCCCAGCCGCACCGTGCCCCCTGTAGCGACCACGGAGGCGTCCGCCGAAACGCGGGGCGGAGAATGGTCAGTTTCCCCTCGTTCACCGGCGCTTTCACGGCCCGGATCGTTCCTTCTCGTTTTGTCGTTGTCCGATCGGGGCGAGCCGGGTATCAGGGATGGGGAGAGATGTTCAGATGCGCCGCGTAGCAACAGCGAATGAAGGGAGCACCGGCTTCCTCCATCTGCGGCTGTGCGTTCACCAGTTCCCTGTCACCGTCCGCACCCCAAACGCTTTCATGGCCATTCTCAAGCTCCGCAGTGCCCTGTTCTCGCTGCTCGCCCTCGTCCCCACTGCCCAGGCGCAAATGATGGGCGCGACGATGGAAGCGGAGTGGGATTACCCGGATTTCGGCACCGTCCTCGAGCTCCACTCAGTGGTCGTGACCACGGAGGTCGAGTTGCCGAGTACGACCATCTTGAGTGACGACAACTACGATATCGATATGGGGGATGACTGGATCGAGTTCCGATTCAATCAGCCTACGTATTGCTACCACAAGCCCTTCAATGGCTGGCTCTTCCGCGACGCGGTGGACAACTTACCGCCCATCACGAACTACAGCCTGGACTCCTTCAGTGCTGGAATCACGAACACAGCGGCGATCGTGACGGGGTTCAACGAAAACGAGTTCTGGGCGAACTTTGCGGGCGTGAGCGCAGCCGGGGCGGGCGACTGGATTCGGCTGAAGCTCGAGACGCAGAGAGTCGGAACTCCGTACTGCCTCGGCGACGGCACTGGCGCCCTCTGCCCCTGCAGCAACGACAATGACGGTTCACTGCCCGAGGCCGGCTGCGCGAACGGGCAGCACGCGTCCGGCGCGCGGCTCATGGGAAGTGGCACGGCCAGCCTTGCCGCGGATACTCTGGTCCTGCACGGTCGGAACACCGAGAACAACCAGTTCGGCCTGTTCTTCCAGGCGGACAACGATCTCTCTCCGGGCATCGTCTGGGGCGACGGGTTGCGCTGCGCCGGGGGCGCCCTGAGGCACCTTGGCACTGTCATGTCCGACGGCACCGGCTATTCCGACACCAGCGGCTACGGTTACACGATCTCGGCCAGGGCCGGGAACATCAATGGGGGGGACACGAAGTACTACCAGCTCTGGTATCGCAATCCGCTGGGCTCGCCTTGCGTCAGCGACTTCAACGCCACCAACGGGCTAGCCGTGGTCTGGAGTCCTTGATACGGTGGCGATACGGAGTCGGACACTCTGCCGCACATTCCCGGCAAGGGAGTGTGTGATCTACCCCGGTGAAGCACTGTCCGCGGTCGTAGGCATAGCGCGTGGTTCCCGATTCGCTCCACTCGTTGCTCCGGTGGTTCCAGACGCCCCACGAACCTCCGAACAGCCTGTACGTGGCGTACAGGACCTGCTCTCCTCGGCAGTAGGCGAGCGACCTCCGATCACTGCCTTCGGGAGCCTCTTCGCTCGAGATGAACCTCCAGTCACCCGACCGCCGCAGCAAGAGCCCCTTCGCGGCGTCCTGGGAGGAAAGACCGCCGATGAAGAAGAGCAGGTCGCCCTCGACCTCGACGACGGCGTCGAGGGAGCTCCAGTCCTTCGGGCGCGCCCCACCGGGGACGAAGCGCGGGATCCGGGCGCGGACGCTCCACTCCCTCTTCTCCGGAGCGTACTCGTCGACGCGGAGCTCCCCGAAGCGGTCGTCGGCGAAGCAAGCGGCGACGACGTGGCCGTTCGAGAGCGCCAGGAGCTTCGCGTCCACCGCGCTCTCGGTGCCAGGGCCGTCCGGCAGCTGTGACCACAGCTCGGACTCGACGTCGAAGGCGACGCCGATACGCCCGTTCCAGAGGAATACCGAGCCACTCGCGAAGGCCGCCGACGGGGCGGGCTTCAAGAGCTGCTGCAGCACGTTCTCCGCGGCAGCGGGTTCCGCCGGTCCCTCCGGCGAGTTCTGCGCGAGGACGCGATCACCGACCCCGCACACCGCAACCAGTGCAGCGAGCGCGAACCGAGCTCGGAATCGTCCGGTGCCTCCTTCATTGGCCGTTGCTACGCGGCGCATCTGATCGTCTCCCCGAGCCCGTGATACGTCCAGCACGAAAATGACCCCACTCACGCGCACCTGTCGACACGCGCGAGCGGGGTACCCCCTCACTCAGTCACAGGCTCTCCTGGTCCGGGAACGAATGACGGGCTCGCTGGTTCATGGAATCGCTCCGGCTCATGCCGTGAGCGTCACGGACAGAAGGTGATGCGCAAGGCGTCGGAGAGGTTGCTCCCCGCCGGCCCCCCGCTCGGGTCGCGGAACCAGGTCTGGAAGAACCACGTCTCCCCGGCGGAGATCTGCCCCGACGGCTGAGGGGGAGCGGTGACGTCGAGCGACCAGCTCGGCAGGCCGCCCGGTCCCGTCTGGACGACACCGAGGCGGTAGAGCGGTCCCTTGACGCAGCGGAACCCGTCTCCCAGCGGCGCGTACGCTTCACCAGGCCCGTAGAAGAACATCGCGAACTGATTCTGCGGACAGGCCTCGGCGAAGATCCGAAGGTCGTTGTTCGCGATCGAGGTCGTGTTCTGCCAGCCCATCGTCGCCGACTGCCCGGTGGAGTTGGGTGCCGCCGTGCAGTAGTTGTAGACGGCGTTCTCCGGGCAGCCGAGGGTCATGAGCACCGCACCGCCTTCCTCGATGGGGCCACCGATGGTCGCCGCTCCCCCGCCGACCAGGGCCTCCGGCCAGCCGTCGCCGTTCACGTCGGCGACACCGGCCGCGCTGGCGCCGAGCAGCTCGAGAGGTGAGTCGGTGTACTGGTAGATCTGCTCGTTCCGGTCGACCGAGTAGACGTAGGCGTAGCCGGCACCCGGACCGCCGAGAGGATCTCCGATCAGGAGGTCGTCGAGGCCATCGGCGTCCACGTCGCCGGCGTTCGCCACGGAGGCTCCGAACTCGCCCCATTCATTGGGAGTGATCGTGGCGAGCAGGGCGCCGGAGGCTCCGGAGTAGACGTTCACGAAGCCGTCCCCTCCGCCGAAGGAGGCGTCGGTGGGATCGCCGATCGCGTACTCACCGACTCCATCGCCGTCCTGGTCACCGAGTGCCGCCACCGCCCAGCCGAACTGGGAGTTGAAGTGCGAGGCGCCCGTGGGAATGGAGCGGATCGTGGAGCCGTCGGCGCCGCCGAGGATGATCGCCTCCTGGGCCCAGTCTCCGAAGTAGGCCCATTCCCCGACGAGGATATCGCCATGCCCGTCCGCATCGATGTCACCAACGCCGGCGAGTGACCAGCCGTAGTCCTGGTCCACGGCTCGCCGCCAGATCTGCGCTCCGGTATCCCCCGAGTAGGTGATCACCGATGTGCCCGTGGCGCTGGCGACCACGTCGAGACCACCGTCACCGTCGACGTCCCCCGCCGCCGCCACGCACCTTCCGAAGTTGGCATCGCCCGCCTCGTGCACCTCCCAGAGGAGCGTCGCGGTGGCTCCCGAGTAGACGTAGAGCTTCTGCTCCCCATCAGCCGTGATGGCCAGCTCGTCGTGTCCGTCCGCGTCGAGATCGCCCACGTTGGCGAGCGAACGTCCCAGGCGCGATCCGGCACTCGCTCCACTCAAGGTGAACTGCACGGAGTGATCGGACCCCGAGAAGACGGTCACCTGACCGGACGACGTCCCGAGGCCGTCCTTGTAGGGCGCGCCGACGACCCACTCCAGGTATCCATCGCCGTCGAGATCGTCCCAGATAGCCACGGACATCCCCGCTCCCGCCTCCGGCTCCGTTTCGACGTAGGTGTGGAGGATGGTCTGCCCGGTGGCCGCGGTAGACGAACAGGTGACCATGGCGAGAGAAAGCAGCGTGCGGCTCGGAAACATGTCCTCTTCTCCTTGCTCCAGTTGTGCTTGGAAGTCCCTGCGGCTCGGATCCCAGCTGACGTTCGATTAGAAACGGAAGCCAGGGTTCCAGCAAGGGAGATGGAACCCCGTCGACTTTCATGATGCGGACCGCCGGTTTTCCTGCTGGAGCTCCGCAGGGGCGACAGCGCACGCCCGGTTCGAGTCTTGCCGAGCTCCGCATTTCGGACTCCGCGCTCCGAAGAGTGGACCAGAGTCGTCACATCACGCCCTCTCCAGCGACCGGGGTAGCCGTTCTCTTCGGGTCTCCGCTCATCGATCAGGAATTGCATCGACGAGTCCATCTCGAGCGCGCCTGGCCGGATGGTGACCAGCAGACTTCTTTGCAGGTCAAAGGACATGCTCTCGGGTCCGCCGTGGACGGCGAGCGTCGGAGTGGCCCGGGCGCATCTGACCGCACGGCGTGCGGATGCGCTCGTGGACCGGGCGTGGGTGGTCGGAGGAGCAGATACCACGCCCGCGGTCATGCGTCAGCCACGCTTGGTCCGCGGCAACGTCCCGAGCGCGGCACGGAACTTGATTGCAGGCCGTCCAGGTCCACGGGCCGTGGCCCCGACCCTTTCCACCTCCACCATCCTCGGGAATGCACCGACTGCTATCTGTTCTGTCGTTCGTCCTTGCGGGCACAGTCTGCGCCCAGCGCGCGCCCGTACCGGCCCTCGCAGCGCTTTCATCTTCAGTTCCGGCCTCCGGCGTGGCGCCGCCTCACTACGTGGTGCGAGAGATCGACCGCTCCCAGTGGGGGCTGGCCATTGCCAACGACATCAACAACCGAGGCGTCATCGTCGGTGAGCTCGACTGGGGCGACACGTTCGGCGTGCGACACGCCGTCGCCTGGAGGGGCGGCCGGAGGCTCGACCTCACTCCCGACGACGCCATCGTCCATGGCAGCGCGCGGAGCGTCAACGACCGAGGCGTGATCACGGGTTTCTACACGACGGACGGCACCTACTCCAACGGCGGATTCCGGTGGCGCGAGGGCGTTTTCGAGGTCCTCCCGACCTTCGCTCCGGGCTTCCAGCGGGGATATGGCGTCAGCGAGCGCGGCTTCATCCTCGGACGCGCCATGCACGAGCACTTCCAGACGAGCGCCACGATGTGGGATCCGGATCTGAACGACCACGACCTCGGAGCGCTCGGCCAGGGCCTCGGCCTCGCCTACGACGCCAATGGGTGGGACTTCATCGTCGGCGCGAGCGAGGTGACCCCCCTGCAGACCGACGCGTTCCTCTGGGAGCACGGCGTGATGCACGACTTCGGCGCACTCCCCGGCACCCACTTCGCGCGCGCGTACGCCATCAACAACTACAACGAGGTCGTGGGCTACTCGGGATCCCCCCTCGACGACCACGGCTTTTTCTGGTCGCGGAGGACCGGGATGATCGATCTGGGAAACCTCGGATTCGCCTACGGGGCATCCGCCAATGACATCAACGACGCCGGCGTCATCGTCGGGTACGCCTACGGAGCCAGCGGAACCGTCGGAGCGGTCTGGCACGACTTCGTGCTGTTCGACCTGAACACGCTCCTGGTCAATGGCGAGGGTTGGGAGCTCTGGGATGCCAACGGGATCAACGAGCTCGGCCAGATCGTCGGAGCGGGCCGGCGTGACGGGACACACGTGGCCTACCTCGCCACCCCGGTGGACACTCCGATGACTACAGTCATCGGTCCGACGCCGGGGCGAGCCGGTGCCTTGAACGAGATCGAGGTCATCGAGTGCTCACCGGGCGCCGAGGTCCGCGTGCTGTACGGAACGGGATCCGGCAGGAGCTCGATCGACGGTTGCACGGGGGCCGCAGTGGACATCGCCGAGCCGCGCGAAGTCGTGGTCTACGCCGACGGCGCCGGTCGTGCCACAGCCCACCTGTACGTCCCCGAGAGCCACAGCGGGCAGAGGCTCTTCTTCCAGGCGGTGGATCTCTCCACCTGCGACGTGACCAACCTCATCGTTCGCACGATGGACTGATCGCGCCGGAGGGACCTTCCGCGGAATACGGAACCGCGGAATACGGAACCAGGTTTCCTCTCACGCACCTGCGCGCTTCGTCGGCCACGGAGAGGCGCGCAAGTGCGTGAGAGGAAACCTGGCTCCGTGTCTTCCGTATTCTCTCCAAATCCACCGATTGATCGGAAACCGCGGGGAATCTCCAGACGCTAACGGACAGCTCGGCATTCCCCTCACGACCGGGCGACCCAGGGGCGCCTCTCGGAATACTCCGGGACCCGGCGCGAGACGTGGTGAAAGATCGATGATGTCAGTGAATGAAGTGGAGCGTCCGGGCGACGATCGCGAGCTCTACGAGCTACTGCGAGGCCTGGCGGGGCACCTGATGGCCCGGCAACGAGCCGGACACACCCTGCAGCCGACCGCGCTGATCCATGAGGCCTGGATCAAGGTCGGTCGAAATCCCGAGCGCTGGCACGACGAGCGGCACTTCCTGCGCGCCGCGGCGAGGGCGATGCGCCAGATCCTCGTCGATCACGCCCGCAGCCGCGCGGCCGGCAAGCGAAAGCTGAACGGCAATCGCGTGCCGCTGCACGAGGTGATCTGCGACCCCCAGGCCCACCCCGCCGAGGTCCTCTCCCTGAACGAGGCCGTGGACGATCTCTCCTGCCTCGACGCCGAGCTCGGTCGCATCGTCGAGCTGCGCTACTTCGCCGGCATGACGCTCGTGGAGACGGCGCGGGTCCTCAACATCTCCCGCCAGCGAGTCGAGCGCCGATGGCGGGCCGCTCGCGCCTGGCTGGCGGAAAGACTGTCCCCGGCGGAATGACCCCGCTCGACGAACAGCATGAGCGGGTGCAGCGGCACGCCCTCGAGCTCTTCGAGGAGATCGTCGTCCTCCCCGCGGAGGAGCGTCGAGAGCGGCTCGCCGAGCTCCGCGCGATGGACGAGGAGCTCCACCGCGCCGTCTCTCGCTTCCTGACGCGTGACCGCGAAGCCGCCCGACACATCACCCCACCCTCACCCGGAGACCTGATCGTCGCGCTGGAAGGCGACTCGCTGCTGGGCTCCCCGAGCCGACTCGGTCCCTTCACCCTGCAGCGCGTCATCAGCGTCGGTGGCATGGGCGTGGTCTGGCTGGCGCGTCAGGATCAGCCCGAGCGCGAGGTCGCGATCAAGCTGATGCGGCGGGGTTTCGACTCGGAGAACGCACTGCGACGCTTCCGCTACGAGTCGGAGATCCTCGGCAGGCTGAATCACGACGGGATCGCACGGATCTTCGAGGCCGGCATCCACGTCGGATCGCCCGATCGGGCGAGCACCGAAGGCACGCCGTGGTTCGCGATGGAGTACATCGAGGGGGCGTTGCCGCTGACCGAGTTCGCGGAGCGTGCGAAGCTCGCGATCGACGCCCGGGTCCGGCTGTTCCTCGAGGCCTGCTCGGCGGTGCATTACGGTCACCAGCGCGGCGTCATCCACCGCGACCTGAAGCCGGCCAACCTGCTGGTCGGTCTCGAGGAGAAGCTGAAGGTGATCGACTTCGGCGCCTCGCACCTGCAGGAGGGGCTGGAGGATCTCACCGCGCCGATCACCGAGCCGGGGCAGCTGCTCGGGACGCTGCGCTACATGAGCCCCGAGCAGCTCTCCGGCGAGCCGGGGCTGGCGTCGGTGCAGAGCGACGTGTACGCCCTGGGGGTGGTGCTCTACGAGCTGCTCTGCCGCCGCGCTCCGTTCGAGCTCTCCGGGCACCTGGCGAGCGACATCCTGCGCGTCCTGCGCGACGAACCTCCCGTCCTGCCGCGCGCCGCGAATCCGAGGCTCTCCGCCGACCTCGAGGCCGTGATCTTGAAGTGCCTGGAGAAGGACCCGGAGCGGCGCTACGAGACGGTCTCGGAGCTGGGGAGGGACCTCTCGCGATACCTCGCCCGCGAGCCGGTGCTGGCGCGACGGGTGACCACCGTCTTCCATCGCCTGCGACGGTACCTGTGGCAGCACCGAACGGTGCTCTGCCTCGTCCTGCTGTTTCTTTTCGCCACCTCGACGGGAGCGGGACTCGGCTGGTGCCTCGGCGCACAGGTCCGGCGCGAGGTGGACGACGCGAGGTGGTCGGCGATGAGGTCGCGCCTCTCGGCGGCGAACGCCGCGCTGGCCGCGGGGGACGTCCCGCTCGCTCGACGGGAGCTGCGTGCGCTGCCCGTCGAGCAGGGCGAATCTCGCTGAGGCTCTCGCGAAGCGGGCTTTCCCGGATTCCGACCGAGAAGTCCGCGGCCGGATCTCGACTGCTCGAAGACGGGCCAGGACGCGAGCTGCGTGAACGGGCCCGGGGATGCCCTGGGACCGGTCGGTCCGAACCGACCGGAGAGCTGATTTCGGGCTGGAACGTACAAACGCCCGGGCTCGCTGGTGCGGACCCGGGCTGTGAAGACAATCAGAACTTCCCTTGACCGTTGGGGGCCTTCTCATGGAAGGTCCATCCAGATCACGGCGTCCACGTCACGGTGTACCCGTTGGAGGTGTTGAATCCGTTGCCGCAGGGCAGGCCGGTCGAGTCGCGGTACCAGGTCTGATAGCAGACCGTCTGCCCGGGGATGATGCCGCCCCCGGTGACCAGTGAAACGCCTCTGGTGGATGCGCACCCGGTCGTTCCGTGCGCTCCGGACAGCTGCTCGACGTGGAGGTACACCGCCGGCGATCCAACCGCGACGCGCAGGCCGTCTCCGAACGTGGCGGGAGTGCCGGCCACGTTCGGCGCCTGGTACCAGAGCATGAAGTTGCCCGCTTCCTGATCGCAGGCGGTGAGGACGAGATCGTCCGCCGCGACGCTCGCGCTGCCGCTCGCGCGCAACAGCGCCCCACCGGAGCTGACCCCGCTCGCGCACCCCGCGATCCCGTTGCTGCCGTCGTTGTCGTTGCCGCAGGGGCAGCCGCTGTCCCCGTTCCCGACGCTCGTCCCCGGCTCGGCGGCGAGGAAGACGTACGCGGCGCCCGAGTCGGTGCCCAGGGCATCCGCGAAGGGCGAGCCGGCGACCACGAGGCCGCTGTCGATCGCGACGCTCGAGCCGAACTTGTTCCAGCCCGCCACGTCCGAGGGGACGAGCTTGGCGAGCTCGGCTCCGGTCTGAGCGTCGAAGAGGTAGGCGGAACCGGCAACCGGTCCGTTCAGGGGGTCGCGGAACGCGCCGAGGATCGCCAGGTGACCGTCGAGCGAGACGCTGCAGCCGAAGTCCTTGCCCGGCCCGTCGGAGGGGGTGAGCTGTCGCAGCTCCTGGAAGGTCGCCGCGCTGAACACGAACACGGTGTCGTCTCTCGGGGCCCCGACGAGCGCGAGGTCGCCGGCGAGCGCGACCGAAGCGCCGAACTCGGCGTCCGCGCTCCCGCTGGAGGGGACGAGCTTCGCGAGCTGCTGCCCGGTCGTCACATCGAACAGATAGGCAGAGCCGGAGCCCAGGCCGTAGATGTCATCCTCCAGCGCGCCCACCAGCGCGAGGCGCTGATCGGCCGAGAGCGCGACGCTGCAGCCGAACTCGTCGTGGTGCGTTCCGTCGGTGGCGACGAGCTTGACGAGCTCCTGGCCGGTATTCGCGTTGAAGAGATACGCGGCACCGGAGTGCGTGCCGTGGTCGGAGTCGTAGGTGGCGCCGATGAGCGCGAGAGGCCCGTCGATCGCGACGCTGAAACCGAAGCGGTCACCCGCCTGACCATCGGAGGGGAGGAGCTTGGCGAGCGGCAGCCCCGTCACCGCGTCGAAGAGGTACGCCGCGCCCGATTCGACCCCGCCCCCGTCGGCGAAGGCCGCGCCGACGAGCGCCAGACCTCCGTCGAGGGCGACGCTGCCCCCGAACTGGTCCCCGGCCGCTCCGTCGGCGGCGACGAGCACGAACATCGTCTCCCCGCTGGTCGCGTCGATGATCGCGGCGGATCCCGAAATCGCTCCCTGCTCGTCGTCCCCCGGCGATCCGACGAGCGCCACCCCGCCCTCGAGCGCGACGCTCGTGCCGGCCCAGTCGACCGGGGCACCCCCGGCCGGGGTGAGCTTGAGGAGCTCGTCCTCGGTCGCCGCCGCAGAGAGCGACAGCAGGAGGAGCGCGAGAGGGAAGAGGTGCAGGTTGCCGGGAATCCTCATTGCAACTTCCTAAATCGGGATCATCGAGCCGGAGGCGGACTACCCCAGGAGACCCTCTGACGGCGGATTTTGGGGTAGAAAACCGCGATTCAAGCCTGGTGGGACACTCTCCCCCGGGACCGGGAACCCCCTCGACCACGTGGTTTCCAAGAGCTCGGCGGTGGCCGGTCGGTCGAAGTAGCTCGGACGGGTGTACGACGCCGTATCGGTGCCGCCGATTCGAGCGTCCCGATTCGCGCCGAATGAATCCGGAGCCGGGAGTATCGGGCGCCCGGGGGGAACCAACGATGACGAGAAGAGTGGCCAGGAGTCGGATCCAGCCGGCATTCATCGCGAAGCTGATCGCGCTGGGCATCGTGCTGGCCGGCGCCGCCGAGCTGGGCTCGACGATCCTGCGGCTGACCCGGGAGGCGGGAGCTCCGATCACCGCACACCTCGCGCTCGGTATCGGGGTCGGCGTGCTGCTGATCGGCGGGTTGCGCTAATGGCCGGGGATCGCTCTCGCGGGGTTGTTTCGTGTGACCTGGTGGCTCCTCACCGACCCGAGCTGGATCGAGGAAGAGCCGAGCGGCCCGTGGATAGAAGTGGTCGCCATCGCCTTCGTCATCTCCTGCAGGCTGCTGGCCGAGGTCCTGCTCACCTGCTGGGTCGTCCGTCACCTCACGCGGAGGAGCCCCCGCGCGCGGGTCTCGTCACGAGGCGGAAAGGTGAGGATGCTCGTCGCCCTCCTGGCCGCCGCCCCCGTGGCGGCGACGATCGTGGTCATGCTGATGCCCGTCTTCTACTACTATCCCGTCGAGTCGGAAGAGATGTGGAGCATCTGGCTCCATCAGTCCCTCAACAACTTCCTGGGCACCGTCCTGCTGGTGCCGGTAATCGCATGGTTCGGTATCGTTCAGGGCGCCAGGGCGGATAGGATCCGGGAGGAGGGTACCGGCGGACCCAGACGACCGAGGAGGTCGGTGAAGATGAAGACTCTCAACACGACGGTTCTCCTGCTCGCGGGCCTCCTGGCCTCGTGCAGCGACGAAGGGGTCGACGCCGCCCGCGAGAAGACGCAGGAGCTGGTCGACCAGGGATTCGAGCTGTTCGAGGAGCAGCAAGAAGAGGTGACCGAGTCGCTCCGGCAATCGCTCGAGGAGCTGCAGCAGCGGACCGGCGAGCTACGCGAGGCCGCGACGCGCGAGACCGGAGAGGCTCGCGAGAAGTTGCAGCACAAGCTGGAGGAGCTGGAACCCTACGAGGAGAAGCTTCGCGCGAAGCTCGAAGAGGCGATGGACGCCAGCCAGGAGGTCTGGGCGACGATCGAGAAGGAAGCGGCCGAGCTCCAGGAGCGCTCGAGGAACGCCTGGGAAGCCTTCCGCGAGGATCCCTGATCCACTCGAGGCCGGCTTCTGCGCCCCGCCGCCGACCGTAGCGCGGGCTGGCGCCCGCAACCCAACCGGTCAATAGACCGTTCGGATCACGATTCTTGAGAGCTTCGATGCCCTCCCGGCCTGCTTTCTGCGCGCAGCGCGCAGAAACCGACTCCGAGTAGATCAGAGCTGCCGGTACTCCCCGCCGGTCTCCGCCGCGATCCGCTCGAGCAGCTTCGAGTAGCCGATCACCGAGACGGTGTGGACGACGACCGTTCGCATCTCGAGCTCGACCCGGAGCGAGTCGAGGACCGCGCGGGTGCTGGTCACCGGCCCGACCGTCGGCCGGCCGTCGGTGAGGAGCACCACCATCTCGACGTTCGGGTCGCGAAGGGCCATCATCAACCCGGCGTGGAGGTTCGTTCCCGCGCCGGAGTACGGGCGCCTGCCGAGGGAGCGGAGCAGGCGCTTCCGCGCGTCGCCCTCCAGGGGCGCGAGCTGCCGGCTCCACGCGCGGGCGGACTCCGCGAACACGACGAGGTTCAGGAGCGTGCCGTCGGGCAGGTCGCCGAGGGACTGCGCCAGCTCGTCGCGGACCCACTGGAAGCGGGTCGCGCCGCCTCGGTACGACTCGTCCATCGACCCGCTCCGGTCGAGCACGAACACCACCCGATCGCTGCGGATCGGGACGCCGCAGAACTCCGCGTGTGTCGGGCCCTCCGCGCTCGACGTCGCGCGCGCGTCGCGAGCCGCCTTCGCCTCGGCGAGCGTCGGCAGGTCGAAACCCTCCCCCTCCGCTTCCCACCACCGGCGCCACCGCGTGCCCATACCGTGGTCGAGGCCGGTCAGGAGCACCAGGGCCTCGTGCGCGCGGGTGCGCAGCCGGCGGCTGTCACTCTCGAGCCGATCGATCAGCGCGGGGATCGCCTCGGGGAGGCGCAGCTCCAGGACCGCGCCGATCGCGGCGTGGCGCACCTCGGGGTGGACGTCCCGGAGCATCTCGACGAGTCGCCCGCGCGCTTCCACCTCGTGCAGCCAGGCGAGGACGGTCGTCGCCCCGACGCGCAGCTCGAATCGATCGTCCTCTCCCGCCTCGAAGGCGAGCTTCCGCAGCTCGTCGGTCTCTCCCGCGGCGCGCAGCGCGCGAGCCAGCGCCACCAGCGCTGCGTGCCGCACCGCCCGGCGGTTCTTCTTCTTGCTCCGGACGATCCTCGCGAGCTCTCGTTCGTGCCCGGTCACGCCGCGGGTGTCGAGACCCTCCACGGCGATTCGCTGGAGGCGCGGCGAGTCGCTGCCGAGCTGCCTCTCGAGCAGCTCGTTCACCTTCTTTCCCGGGTGGATCCACAGCGCCTGGAGCGCCATCGCCCGCACGTCCTCCTCCACGCGACGGTCCTCGACGACCCTGGCCAGGGGCTTCGCGGCGATCGCCTCCGGAAAGGTCCGCAGGACTCGGACACCCTCCTCGAAGCTCCCCGACACGTCGGGGCGGTAGTGCGCGAGCAGGAGCTCGAACGCCTCCTTCGTCCCCTCCTTCTCCAGCTTCGCCAGCAGCCCGCCGATCGCGAGCTGCCGGACGACGGCGTCGCGGTGGTCGCGGAGGAGCTCGTCGAGGATCGAGACGGCGTGTTCGCCGAAGGTCCGGAGGGTACGGGTCGCCGTCCGCGGAACGCGATGGCTCCCCTCCATCGCCTCGAACCGCATCCGCTCCGTCCGCTTCCGCGGATCGACCTCGACGTGTGCGTCGGAGCGCCCCCAGACGAGGTTCTCCAGCTCCATCAGCGCCTCCAGTCGCCGGACCTTGTCCTCGTCGAAGTGTCGGAGCGCCCAGACGATGTGCTCGGTCACGGTCGGCCGCGTCACCGCCCGCAGGCAGCGCTTCAACGCGGCCATCGCCTCGACGTCGGCGGGCTCGGCGATCGCCTCGAACAGCTCGGCGGTCGCGGAATTCGGGTCGTCGAGGACCTCGTCGAGAAGGTCGGCGGTGGGCCGGCCCTGCGGCGAGCCGAGCGGCGCGAGGAGGAGGATCGCCAGGGCGAGTATCGGGAATCGGCTCAAGTGAGGAGCGGGGGTCACGGATGGGCAACGGGGGGCCGGGGTGCTCTACCCGACCGCCGGAGACCGGTGATCGGACTTCGCGCTCAAATGTGGAGCCCCGGCCGATCGTGTCGAGGAAACCGGGGTCGAGGGCCGGAGGGGGCGGCCCGCGATCCGTCACCTCGAATCCCGGAGGACTCGTTCTACGGTCCGGACCCGGGAGATTACACTACCGCCATGCCTACCGAAGCTGATAGCGCAGAACCCCTCGCCGGCCGGCGCATCCTCGTGGTGGACGACGAGGAGGACGTGCGGATCTACATCACGACCCTGCTCGAGGATCACGGCGCGGAGACGCTGGAGGCCGGTGACGGAGCGGAGGCGATCACGGTCGCGCGCTCGGAGCAGCCGGACCTCATCACGCTCGACCTGTCGATGCCGGGCATGGACGGTACGGAGGCCTTCAAGACGATCCGCCAGGATCCGGCTCTCGAGCAGATCCCGATCTGCATCATCACCGGGCACCCCGAGTTTCGCCAGGTGATCTACCAGGGCACCGTCCGGCCGCCGGAGGGGTACATGGACAAGCCCCTGGATCCGAATCTCCTGCTTCAGAGCGTTCGGCGCATCCTGGAGACGGGCGCACATCACCGAGATTGAGGGGAGCGTTCAACCGGGCGCGCACAGGTGTCGGACATGGACAGGCAGTTCAAGCAGTACTTCGACGAAGTACCTTGCTGCGCTTCGATTCACGATCGCGACCTGATCATCATCGATGGGAACGACCGTTTCCGCGAGATCTTCGGCAATCGCATCGGTGAGCCCTGCTATCGCGTGTACATGGGCCGGGACGAGATCTGCGAAGATTGTCCCGTGAAGAAGACCTTCGAGGACGGGCAGAGCCGCATCAGCCAGCGGACGCTCCTGAATCGCGAGGGTGGCGAGACCCACGCGCTCGTTCACATCGCGCCCATCCGCGACGAGCGGGGAGAGGTCGAAGCGGTGATGGAGATGCACACCGACTTCGGTGTGGTCAAGGAGCTCCAGCAGAAGCTCGAGACGAGCCGGGGGCGGCTGGCGCGACTCTTCGACATCGTGCCGTGCTACCTCTCCATCCAGGGCCCGGACCTGGTGATTCAGGACGCCAACCGCGCCTTCACCGACGTCTTCGGCCCGGCCATCGGAGAGTCGTGCTACCGGGTCTTCAAGGGGCGCGAGACTCCGTGTCAGATCTGTCCTGCCATGGCGACCTTTCGAGACGGCAAGACGCGCGAGCACGAGGAGGTGCTCACGACCTCGGACAAGGGCAGGATCGATGTCCTCTGCACCACCGCGCCGATCCACGACCGCGAGGGCAACGTGGTCGCCGTGCTCGAGATGGCGACTGACATCTCGCAGGTCCGACGGCTGCGCGCGAAGCTCACCTCGATCGGTCTCCTGGTGGCCTCGCTCTCTCACCGGATCAAGGGCCACCTGACCGGGCTGGATGGAGGCCTCTACCTGGTCAACTCGGGCTTCTCGCGGGGGGATTCCGATCGCGTGGAGCGCGGCTGGAAGATGGTCGAGCGGAACGTCTCGCGCATTCGCGCCACGGTGCTGGACATCCTCCACCACGCGAAGGACCGCGATCTGGATCTGGAGGAGATCGAGGCCACCGAGCTCCTCGAGGATGTCGTGGCGCTGCTCGGCAAGCGAGCCGGAGAGGTGGATGTCGCCGTCGAACTCGAGGCGCCGTGCGACGCCGTCGTCTTCTCCGGAGACCGGGAAGCGATCCGGGCGGCGCTGGCCAATGTCGTCGAGTACTCACTCGAATCCTGCCGCGCCGACCCCGACCAGCGGCACCACCGCCTGCGCGCCTCCGCTCACCGCGCCGATCCCTGGATGGAGTTTCGCTTCGAGGACGATGGGCCCCTCCCGGACGAGAACGTCCGGGAGGGGCTCTTCACGCCCAGCGCGGCGAGCGGGGAGGAGTCGGAGCCGAACCTCGCGCTGTTCGTGGCCAGCGAGGTCGTCAAGAAGCACGGCGGGCAGATCGATCTGCTTCCGAGGGAAGGTGGTGGCAAGCTCTTCCGCATCCTGCTCCCGATCGAGCCCCGACCCACGACCGAGCCCGGAGAGCCTCCGCCGCCCGTGGAGGGCATCGGCTGACGCGATCGGGCGAGATCGCGGGGGAGAGATACCGCGGGTCGATTCCTCCTCGCGGGTCCTAGGCGGGTCCGGGCGGCCCGCCTTCCTGACCAAGGGCCGAGGCCTACCTCCGGCGTTCTCCGTGGACCGCGGCGATGGTCTCACGGACGATGCGGAGGAGCTCGGGGAGGGCGGCACGCACGGGCTCCGACAACTCCATTCCGTAGTCGATGCAGGCCGGCTCCACGCCGAGGGCGATCACCGACGGTCGCTGGTCCTCCTCGATCATCGCCAGCGCGTCGAACAGGCCGATCTCGTGCGACGAGCCCACTGGACGAGCAGGCGCTCTCGCCGGGTCCTGCCGATAGATCGTGCCGGGTGTCCCGCCGGCCTGCATCGCGTCCAGGGCGATGATCATCTCGCTCTCCTCCAGGTCGTCGAGTGCATCCAGCACCGCGGTCCCGACCTCGAGTAGCCTCGCCCCTGGAGGCGGATCGGCCTCCAGGGCGCGAACGGCGTGCACGCCCAGCCCGTCGTCACGCATGAGCAGGTTGCCCAGCCCGGCGACCAGCACTGTCGTCCGCGGAGACACGGACCAGATCGTCCTCGAGAGCGGCGCCGTTGTCCGGCGCTACCGCTTCGACGGTAAGGAGGTCCCGCCCCAGCGGCTGGGCACCACCACCTCGAGCTCGCCGGTCGGGCGCGAGACGTGCACGGCGCACGCGAGACACGGGTCGAAAGAGTGCACCACCCGCAGGAGCTCGATCGGGTACTGCTGGTCCTGAACGTGGGTCCCGTGCAGGGCCTGCTCGATCGGACCGGGGAGCTTGTTGCGGCAGCGCGGCGAAGCATTCCAGCAAGTGGGGGTGACGACCTGGTATCGTTCGATCACGCCTGCGGTGATCTTCACCCAGTGTCCGAGCGCACCGCGCGGCGCCTCGGTCAAGCCGTAGGCGAGCGCGTTGGTCGGGATCGTGTGCTGGGCGAAAGAAGTGCTGCCGACGTTCACCTGGTCGATCCAGCCGTCCATCGCGTGGGCGATCTTGGAGCTCTCCAGCGCTCGTGCCAGGTGCCGGTCGATGACCGAGATGCCGTTCTGGTAGTCCCCGTTGACCCACATGCGCGCCAGCGGGCCGACCTCCTGCGGCGTTCCGTCGTAGCGCGGCGCCTTGCACCAGGAGTAGGCTCCATCCTTCGGGTACTGCGGCACGGTGGATCCGGCGCCCGGCGGCAGGCCACTCGTGCTGTCCGCGTACCAGGATCGTGTCACGTCCTCGGTGATCGCGCCGACGTCCACGGGTAGCACGCCCGGGGTGCCCAGCAGGGCGCGACCGCGGCCGAGCAGCTTGTTGCTTCCGCTCGAGTCGAGGTCGAACACCCCGTAGGCCAGGAGCTCGGTCGGTCCGCCACCGATCTCGTAGTAGTCGCTGTAGACGCTGCCCAGCAGCTGGACGTCGGGAACGTAGACGTTGTCGATGAAGTCGATGAGCTCGTCGAGAAGGACGTGCGCTTCGGCGAGTTGAGCAGAGGTCGGCTTGTTGGTGAATCCCCCGGGCATGAACGCCGCCAGGTGCGGAAGCTTGCCGCCGAAGATCGCCCCGAGCGTGTGGGCCTTGCGCCGCATCTCCAGCGCCTGGAGGTAGTGCTGGACCAGGAGATCACTGGTCGCCTGGTCGAAGCGCCGGTCCACCTGCCAGTCCGGCTCCCACGGCGGGATGTCCGGACCGTCGACGAAGTCGAGAACCGCGAGGTGGTAGAAGTGCAGGATGTGGCTCTGGAGGAAATTCGCCCCGAGCGCCAGGTTGCGCTGTACGCGGGCGTTGGCTGGCGGAGTCACGCCAGCGGCGGCGTCGAGGGTTTCCACCGCGGCCTGGGCGTGGGAGACGGGGCAGACGCCGCAGATGCGCTGCGTGATGGCCACGGCATCCCAGGGGTGGCGATTCTGCAGGACCATCTCGAAGCCGCGGAAGAGTGCGCCAACGGCCTCGGCCCGGTAGACGCGCCAGGCGCTACCGGGGTCCTGCTCCACCTGAACGTCGATCCTGAGGTGTCCTTCGATCCGCGACACCGGATCGATGGAGATGGAGCGAGGGTTCAGGCGGGTCGCGGACTTCTGCGACGGGAGCTGGGGCGCGGGGGAGGGTTGCATGGGACTCGGCATCTTCAGGCTCCTCGGTCGGCTCAGTCGTGAACGAATAGGGGATCAGAGGTGGGGAAGTCCGGCTCGGTACAACCGATGCAGTTGGAGCCGGCCCCTATGCACCAGTTCGCTCCTTCATTGAAGTACTGGAAGACGCAGGGGCCGACCGTGTCCTCGCCGCGGCACCCCAGGTCCTCCTTGCAGCGATTGAACTGGCCCCAGTGGTCGGCCTCCTGACTGTGCCGCCGGGGGCAGTCCTGGTGAACGGTCCGGTAGAACAGGGCCGTCGGTCGCCCGTGCACGTCCAGGGGGATGGTGTTCCCTGCAAGGTACTCGGCGATCACGTAGACCAGCCAGTCGGGGTGCGGTGGGCAACCCGGAACGTTGATCGTCGGGAGCCCCGTGGCCTGGGAGACGGTCTGGATCCCGGTGGGGTTCGGAGGAGCCGCGGGGATCCCGCCAAACGCGCTGCAGGTTCCCGCGCAGATGATCGCCGCCGCACGGCCCGCGAGCATCTGCACCGCCTGGAGGAAGGTGACGTGTTGCCCGCCTTCGCTCCAGGTCCAGCAGGTGTTGCCGCCGAAAGCGGTCGGCACACCTCCCTCGACGACCAGCACGTAACCGCCGGCCTGGAAGGCGGCCGTCAATGCGTCCACGGCCGTCTCGCCCGCGCCCGTCATCAGCGTCGGGTGGTAGGCCAGGTTGATGACGTTGATCAGAATGTCGGCGGCATCCGGCGGCAGGTTGGGATCGTCGGAAACGTAGTTGAGGAAGGACACCGAGCATCCCGAACAACTCGCGCCCTGTACCCACAGCACCGTGGGGCCGCCCGGATTGCTCACGGCGGTCGTGAGCGCCTCGAGCGTCGCCGTGGAGAACCCCAGCATCGCCGCGGATCCACTGCAGTACTTTAGGAAACTTCGCCTTGAAATCAGCATTGACTTCGTCCTCTTGCTGGTGACCACCTGGAGCGACCTGTCGATCCGTTGGTCCCCAATCTAGCAGAGATCCCGCCAACCTGCCGGAGGAGGAAAAGGTGAGTCGCAGAATTGCGAAAGCTGTTTGAATTCCGGAGTGGAGCTCGCACTCCTCGCTTCCGACATGACGCGGTCAGCAGAAGTGCTTAGCGAGTTCCGTCAAACCTTCACCGCTTTTCGCCGAGGTCACCAGAGTGGACAGGCCCGGCGAGATCTCCTCGATCAGGCGGAGAGCTTCCTCCACGTCGAAGTCGACGTGTGGAAGTAGATCGTTCTTGGTGATCAGGACGAGATCCGCCTCGCGGAAGCAAACGGGGTACTTCTGAGGTTTGTCGGTGCCCTCGGTGACGGAGAGGCACAGGATCCGCAGCGATTCGCCGAGCGGGAACATCGAAGGGCACACCAGGTTGCCGACGTTCTCGACCAGCACCAGGACGCGGGGCTCGAGGGGCAAATGCCCCAGTGCGTGCTCGATCTGGTGAGCGGTCAGGTGGCAGGCCGTGCCGGTCTGAATCTGATGCACCGGGGCGCCGACGGCCTGGATGCGCCTCGCGTCGTTGTCGGTCGCCAGGTCCCCTTCGACGACCACGCAGGGCCGTTGCCCCTGCAGGAGGGGAATTAGTTTGGCTAGCAACTCGGTCTTGCCGCAGCCCGGGCTGCCGACGACGTTCACCAGCATCCCACCCAGCTCGTCCATCCGGCCGCGAACGCGCTCGGCGTGAGCGCGATCGTGGGCCAGGACGTCCTGCTCCACCTGAATCGTCCTTCCCGGTGCACCCGTCTGGGCTTCCGTCTGCCCGCATCCGCAATGGTCACACATCGTTCACCTCGAATTCCACGATCCGGAGCTCTCGTCCTTCGCGCACCGTCACCGGGGCGTGGTCGCAGCGGGGACACCGGTCCCACATCGAGTCTACCGAAAACGCCTCGCGACAGGCGGGGCAGGTGGCCTCGGCTTCGAGCAGTCTCAGATCGAGGACTGCTCCTTCCATCCCGTGGTGACCGGCGACCAGGGTGAAGCCGAACTCGAGCGCATCGGCGACGACGCCGCAGAAGGGACCCACCTGTTGGCGACGACGTGAATCCGCGGGATTCTGACGACGGTCGTCATCGCCGCGG
>CAZCAC010000026.1:0-82747 GCA_964496575.1 uncultured Planctomycetaceae bacterium
TCGAGGCCCCGAGGTTGCAGGAATGACTCCGCGTAGGTCAGGAGCCCTGCATTGTGACTAGCCAGAACTGCCCATGCGCATCCTGATCGCGGACGACTGCAATACCACTCGCATGATCCTCTGCCGCTCCGTGCAGCGGTGGGGCTATGAGGTCGTCGAGGTCAAGGATGGCGAGGAGGCGCTCCAGACGCTGCTCGCCGAACGAGACATCAAGCTCGCCGTCCTCGACTGGGAGATGCCGGGTCTAACTGGCCCCGAAGTGTGCAAGGCGGTCCTCGACGAGGGTCACCTCGTCTACGCGGTGCTGCTCACCGGGCGAGGAGGAAACGAGGCGCTGGCGCAGGCGATGGACTCGGGGGCGAGCGACTACGTCGAGAAGCCCTTCAATCCGACCGAGCTCCGAGCGCGATTGCACGCCGGCGAGAGGCTGCTCAACCTGCAGACCCAGGTCCAGCGCATGCAGCGGATGGACGCGATCGGTCGCCTCGCCGCGGGGATCGCCCACGAGCTCAACACGCCCGCGCAGTTCGTCCAGGACAACCTGCAGTTCCTCCGGGAGTCCTTCGAGGACGTGAGCACCGTGCTGGCGGAGACCAACACGTTCCTCGAGAGCCTCGGCGAGACGGAGGCGGACGGCCTGGCGAAGGTGCGCGAGGCGATGGAGGACGCGGACATCGAGTTCCTCGAGGAGGAGATCCCCCGCGCCCTCGAGCAGTCCCGCGACGGGCTGCAGCAGGTCACCAAGATCGTCGCCGCCATGAAGCACCTGACTCACTGCGAGTCCGGCGACATCGTTCCGGTCGATCTCAACGAGACGGTACACACGGCAGCGACGATGACCCACAATCAGTGGGAGGACGTCGCCGAGCTCGAGCTGGACCTCGACGCCGTTCTGCCCCGGATCCAGGGTCGGCCCGGTGAGCTGATCCAGGTGCTGATCAACATGTTCGTCAACGCCGCTCAGGCGATCTCTCGCCAGATCGGCGACTCCCCGGCCGAGAAGGGTCGGATCACCGTCGCCACGCGTCGGGTGGACGACCAGGCGGAGCTCCGGCTCGGTGATACGGGGACCGGCATCCCGCCGGAGATCCGGGAACGGATCTTCGAGCCCTTCTTCACCACCAACGAGGTCGGCAGCGGCACGGGGCAGGGCCTGTCGATCGTTCACGACGTCGTCGTGCAGCAGTCCGGTGGATCGATCGAGATCGAATCGGAGGTCGGCTCGGGAGCGACCTTCATCGTCCGGATCCCGCACGCCGGTGACATCGAGGCGACGGACGCCGCCGCCGCCTGAGCCAGCGACCCACCCCCCGGGAACGGGGTGAGTCGCGCTGCCGGAGAACGAGCCCTACGCCCCCTGGACCCGCGCCGCCTTGTCGTTGGGGATGTGCACGCGGATCGGCTCGACGATTCCCTGGAGCTCCTTGTAGCTGCGCAGGCGCGCCAGGAGACTTTGAGAGATGGTGTGCCCACCCGGCACGACCTTCGCTCCATTCAAGGCGACCACGTCTTGATCCAGGATCATCCCGATGCGCAGCTCGTCGACCTTCAGGGACCGCTCGACGGAACGCGCTCCGGGCAAGTTGATCTGCTCGAGCGCCTCCAGGACCTTGGGCGCGTAGCACCCCGGCCGCGCGTTGAGGGCGCCGATCGCGTCCTTCCGCCGGGCACCGAGCGTGACCAATTCGTCGAAATCGAGGGCCGCACTGAGCACCTGGCTGCCTCGCAGGATGGTCGCGTCCATCCCCGACTTCTCCGCGTCGCAGTAGCGGAGGCGCTGGTTGGCGATGATCTCGGCGATCTTCTCGAGCCGCGGGATCTTGCCCAGGAGCTCCTTGGCCACGGCGGGGTGCCGCGCCATCACCTCCTCGTAGGTCGTCCCGCTCCCGGCGTCGGCCGCCGGGTTCGAGAGGGACAGGATGTCCGCCATCACCTCCACGCTTCGACGCAGCGTCTGCTCCAGCAGGATCTGCTCGGCCTGCCTCAGGCGGTACTGCTCCAGCGCGGCCTCGACGCCCTGCACGAAGCTCTCCGGAGAGCAGGGCTTGGTCAGGAAGCGGAAGATGCTGCCCTGGTTGACCGCCTCGATCGCGGTGGTCAGGTCCGCCTTCCCGGTCAACATGAGACGGACGGTTTCCGGGGCGAGCTTGCTGACCTTCCCGAGGAAGGTGACCCCGTCCATCCCCGGCATCTGGTAGTCGGACACGACGAGCGCGAAGGGGCCCTCCTGGCTGAGGGCGCTCAGGCCGGCCGGTCCACTGTTCGCGGTGTGCAGCTTGTACTGCTTGCGATGGATCCGTCGCATCCCATCCAGGAGCTCCTGATCGTCGTCCACCAGCAGGATTCGTTCGGAAGTGTCTGTGCCCATGGTCCTTGTCGTTTCTGTTCGTTGGATACTCGTTGTTCCGTACTCGCTGGAGTCAGGCAGCTTTGTCAGAGGCTCCGCCCAGCTCCTCCTGCGCCATCCTGCGCCAGCTGGGGAGCTCGCCCAGGACCCCGATCGCTTCGAGGTGCTCCAGGTTCACGGGGATCGGGAGCGGGCCGTTCAGGTCCGGCTCCTCGAGAGCCAGCTCGTGTGCGATCGCATCGGCCACGTGAACCGCATCGAGCACGTCGAAAGTGCTGTGCGGAACCGCCGCCGGGTTGTGGTGATACGCGACGGCCTCGACGATGGGGTCGGGCAGGCCCCAGATCCCCAGCAGATAGGAGCCGATCTCGGCATGTGAGATGCCGATGGCCTCACGATCGACCTCGCAAAACAGCTTGCCCTGTGCTTCCGCGGCGTCGGCCGCCTGGTCGTAGAAGGACCTGAGCTTGGACACCATGACCAGCTTCCCGATGTCGTGGAGCATCGAGGCGAGGAACGCCTCGTCGGCCTTGACCCGGTCGTCGACGATCTTCCGGGCGATGCCGGCCGCCACCATGGCGTGCGTCTGCTCTCTGTCCAGGGAGAAGCCCTTGGGCCGATCCCCCTTGAGAAAGTCCTCGAAGACCGCCATCGACAGGGTGAGGTTCTTGATCAGCTGCGTGCCCAAGAAGGTGGTCGCCTGACGGATGCTGGTGACCTCTCGGGCGACCCCGAACAGGGTCGAGTTGACCAGCTGGAGCAGCTTGGCGGTCAGGCCGGTGTCCTGCTCGACGATCGCGGCGACGCGCTCCAGGTCGACCTCGGGGTCGGCCAGTGCCGCGCACAGCTCGGTGTACACCCGGGGTACCGCCGGGAGGCTGTCGATCTGCCCGACGGCGTCCTTCAACGGCTCGTTGGCAAGAACCTCGCGTAGCCCGAGCGCGCGATTGACCACCTCGCGTAGCGCATCGGACTCGCACGGCTTGCTGAGGAACTGATGGGCGACGTTGACCGCCTTGATCGATTGCTCCATCTCGGTGTGGCCGGAGAGCACGATGCGCACGGTGCCGGGATAGTCCTCCTGCACCCTGTTCAGCAGTGCCGCACCGTCCATACCGGGCATCCGCATGTCGCTGACGATCACGTCGGCGGGTTGCTTCGCCAGCATCTCCAGCGCCGGCTCTCCCCCATTGGCGAAGGACATGTCCCATTCCTTCCTCATGCCCCGCAGCATCCGGCGGATACCGTCGAGAATCTTCGGTTCGTCGTCGACGAACAGGATCTTCTTCTTCTCCATTGCTGTACTACTCCTCCACCGCTGCTTCCTGAGTCAGCGGAATCCTGATGATGAAGGTGGTGCCCTGGCCGACCTCCGACTCGATGTCGATCGATCCGCCGTGCTTGTTGACGATGATGTCGTGGCCGATGGAAAGGCCTTGCCCGGTTCCCTTCCCGACCTCCTTGGTGGTGAAGAAGGGATCGAAGACCCGGGCCTTCACCTCCTCCGGAATGCCCGCCCCTGTATCCGTGATGCGGATCTCGGCGAGCCCTTCGAGCTTTCTGGTACTCACCGTTATCTTCCCGCGCTCCGCCGAATCCTCGCCGAGGAACTCACCGATGGCGTGCGCGGCGTTGACGACCATGTTGAGCACGACCTGGTTGAGCTCGCCGGGCATGCACTGCACGGCCTCCAGATCGGGATCGAACTCGGTCTCCAGCTCGGCGACGTACTTCCATTCGTTGGTGGCCACGGTGACCGTGCTCTCGATGGCCTGGTTGAGGTCCGTCGGGACCATCTCGCCCTGGCTGGGGTGGGAGAACTCCTTCATCGCACCGACGATCTTGGACACACGCCGCAAGCCGATGAGGGACTGCTCGATCGCCTTGGGGATCTCCTCGGCCAGGAACTCGACGTCCGCGTCCTCCATCGCCTCCTTGAGCTCTCCCGAGAGGTCGTCGTAGCTGGAGTCGTCGGCCGGGCCCTCGGCGACAGCCATCGACTTCGTCAGAACGTCTCCGAGGTCCTCGAACGCCTCCTGGAGGAATCGAGTGTTGTCGCCGACGTACTGGGTCGGCGTGTTGATCTCGTGCGCGATGCCGGCGGCCAGCTGCCCGACGGCCTCGAGCTTGCGGGCCTGATCCAGCTGACTCTGGAGGATCTCTCGTTCCGTGTCCGACTGCTGCCGCGCGCTGACGTCGCGCGCTACCAGGCTGTAGAAGCGGTCCTCATCCTCCATCCAGTCTCCGACGAGTACCTCGATCGGGATGTGCTCCCCGTCGCTGTCGATTCCCACCATCTCCACGGTCCGCCCAACCAGCTCATCGAGCAGCGCCTGATCGAGGCTCTGCTCCTCCAGCTCGCCCGTCCCAACGATCAGGCCGGACAGCGGTGCCCCGACCACGTCGGCGGCGTCTCGCATGAAGATCTCCGATGCCGCACGGTTCCAGGTGAGAATCTGCCCATTCGAGTCAAGGGCGATGATCGCGTCACGGATGGACTCCGTGAGGAGGCCGTAGCGCTCTTCCGAGCCGATCAGGCGGGCCAGGGCTTCGTTCTGGCGCCGGCGGATGCTGATGAACCACCAGCATCCGGGGATCGCCACCAGCAGTATCGACGCGAGCTGAAGGAATCCGCCCCACAAGTACCCACCTGAAGCCGTATCGGGGCCCGCGTCAGCCGCCCCATGAACCTGGCAAGCGGTGTACTGATATGCTGCGACCACTGCAGCGAGCAGGAGCGAGACCATCATGCAGGTCTCCCACGCTCCTGTCCCTCGCCTGGGAGTGTCACCCCTGCGTGGGTTGTTCTCGAGCGAATCGGTGTTCGGCCAGTGTACCTGCATAGTTGATGCCCTCTGGGGTGACATCACCTCGTTCGGTTCCGGTTGGTCTTGAATGGACCTCGGTCGAGATCACCGACTCGTGCCTCCCTTCCGGGCCGCGGCCTCACAACCTCGTTGTGCTTCCGCGACAGGTCTCCGCTGGCCGTTCAGATCGGCCTTGAGAGAGCAGGGATGAAACCATTCACGTTCAGCGGCCCCGGGGATGGGTCCATGGTTACTATCTGTTCTCACCGCGAGGAGACTGAAGCCATCCCCCCTCATGATTGGCCGGTCCGCACTCCTACGGGAGAGTCAGGGCTCTCCCTCGCCTTCAACGCGTGTCGTTACCCTCGCCGGAGTCAAGCCGAGGGAGTTGTGTCGGCGGCTGCGTGGGGCTCCTACCGGAAGACCGCGAAGAAGGCGACGACCGCGAGAATGATCAGCGCGCCCAGAACAGGGGCAAGCCGCGACGGAGTCATGTCGAAGCCCGCGTTCACGGGCATCGTCCGCGGCTCTGGCATCGGTCGGAGAACAGTCATCACCACGGCGATCGCACAGACAGCACCGAAGGTGATCAGCATCCGGATCAGGAAGTGAATGTCGCCCTGGAAGAGGTGCAGCAGCCCGTAGATCGGCGCGCTGGCGAGCAGCGCCACCGCGCCCGTCGCTCGCGGCGCTCTGGGCAGGGAGATCCCGATCAGGAACGCGGCGACGATTCCGGGCGAGATGTAGCCCTGGAACTCCTGTATGAAGTTGAACACGCCCTTGAAGCGCGGCTGGGTCAGCGCCGGGGCGAGGAGGCAGCCGATCACCACGAAGACGACCGTCATCACCCGACCGAGGCGCACCAGCGTCTGCTCGGAGGCGGCCGCCCGGATGTGCCGCTTGAAGAGATCGATGGTGAAGATCGTCGATGCCGAGTTCAGCATCGAGGCCAGCGAGCTGATCACCGCGCCGGCGATGGCGGCGAAGAGGAAGCCGCGGATGCCGGCGGGAATCAGCTGTCGGATCAGGACGGGATAGGCCGCGTCGGCGCGGTAGCCGACGAGGGAGCGGGTCTCGGGCTCCACGCCGGCGGCCTCGGTCTGCGCGAGAGCGATCTCGTTGTGGGCGTCGATCTCGGCCGCCCGCTCCGGCTCGCGCGCTCTCCAGTCGGTGTCCATCTCGAACACCAGCTCCTCGCCGGGGACGCACCCGTCGTCGCGGTTCGCCTCGAACTCGGCCAGGACCTCCGCATTCGCCTTGTCCGCCTCCGCCTCGAGCTCCGGCCCGTACAGCTGCTTGGCCGCGATCCCGGGGATGACGATCGCGAAGGGGACCAGCAGCCACAGCCCCGCCGCGAAGATGATCCCCATCTGCCCCTGGCGCAGGCTCCTCGCCGCGAGCGTGCGCTGGACGATGAACTGGTTCAGACCGCAGTAGTAGACGATCGGGATCCACATCCCCAGCAGGATCCCGGTCCACGGCAGGCTCGGGTGATCGGCGGGCAGCACCATGTGGAGCCGCTCCTCGTTCTCGGCGAAGAAGGTCCCCACTCCGCCGCTCGCCCGGAAGACGAGGAACATCGTCAGCAGACCGCCGACCAGCAAGCCGGTGCCGAGCAGCAAGTCCGCCCACGCGACCGCGCGCAGGCCACCCCACGCGGTGTAGAGGGTCGCGATCGCGCCGACGATCCACACCGCCCAGACGAGGTCGAAGCCGAAGATCGTCGCCAGGGTCAGCCCACCCGAGTACAGGACCGCCGTGATCGTCACCGTCGCGTAGATCAAGACGGTGAAGAGCGCCATGATCGCGCGTGCGGCCGGGTTGAACCGGAACTCGAGGTACTCCGGCATCGTGTAGATGCCCGCGCGCAGGAAGCGCGGCAGCAGGGTGAAGGCGACCAGCACGATGCCGACCGATCCGGTCAGCTGCCACGCCGATACGGCGAGCCCTACGTCGCCCGCGCCTTGCCCCGCCATGCCGACGAACTGCTCGGTGGAGAGGTTCGCCGCGACGATCGACAGTCCGATCAGCGGCCAGGTCAGGCTGCGGCCGGCGAGGAAGAACCCTTCGGAGTCGGCGATTCGACGCCCCTTGAGGAGGCTGACCGCGATGACCACGGCGAAGAAAACGAGGAAGACGGTGATGTCGGCGAGGTTCAGTTCCATCGTCTGCCTCCACCGGAAAGGGGTCGCAGTGAAACCGACATCACTTGTGCCCCCACATCCGGAGCAGGGCCACTCCGTGCCGGGGCACGGTGAGGTCGCGCAGCTCCTGGGTCACGTGGTCGAGGTCCTGTTGGCGCCAGAGGTCGCGAATCCGGAGCACTCCCCATCCATTTGATTGCCCGTGGCGATCGACGATGCCCCACGGAAACGCGATCGCCCGCTCGGTCTCGGCGAGGTTGAAGATCCCCACCGCGATGGAGCCGTCGTGCAGCTCCTTGGCCAGGATGAGTGTGTCCTCGAGTTCGACATCGATCCTCGCCTGCTTGCCGAGTGGGTCCTGGTTGACCTCGATCACCTCGTGGTTGCAGAGCACGTTCAGCGTGAACGGATCGAGCTTGGTCATGTCGCCGGAGAAGATCAGCGGTGCGGCCATCAGACTCCACATCGACATGTAGCTGTACTGCTCGTTGCCGGTCAGCGTGGTCGGTTTCCCCTCGCCCATCCCGTGTGCGTTGCCCACCCAGCCGATCAGGAGGTAGTCGGGGTCGTTCCAGCGTCCGGGGCCGGCGTATTCGAAGTGCCGCGCGTTCGACATGCCGATCGCGTAGAAGCCCGGCAGCAGGCCGCCGCGCGCGAGCCCGAGGTCCCCGGTCGTCCGCCAGCAGTGCCCGCCAACGTCGCCGCCCCACTTCCACACCTCGCCCATGCCGTACTGGCAGAGGTTGAGCACGATGTCGCGATCGAGCTCGCCCAGGATCGCGCTGATCTTCGTGTAGGGTCGCTGCAAGCGATCGGCTCCCTCGCCGGCCACTCCGTTGTAGGAGCACCAGTCGTACTTGAGGAAGTCGTACCTCCATTCGGCGAACTTGGCCGCGTCCTTCTTCTCGTGCTCGTACGCCCCGACGTAGCCCGCGCAGGTCCACGGCCCCGGCGAGGTGTAGAGCCCGGCGAGCAGCCCCTTCGAGTGGATGTAGTCGGTCATCCCGAACATGTCGGGGAACTTCGCATTGCAGAGGACGGCTCCGCCTTCGTCGCGATAGGGCTCGTCCCCTTTCTTCTTCATCCAGCAGTCGTCGATGTTCACGTAGCGGTAGCCGAAGTTCGCCATCCCGCTCGCGACCATCGCGTCGGCCGCGGCGCGCATGTCCACGTCGGTCACGCGGTTGTAGTGGATGTACCAGCTGTTCCAGCCCATCGGCGGGGTCAGCGCGAGCTCGTCGCCGACGCGCAGCTCGAAGGGGCGCTCGTCGCTTCCGTACGTGTTCATCGCGCGCAGGACGATCTCGATCGGACCCGGCCGCTCCGGCGCCACACCTTCGATGATTCCCTTCGCTGGATCGAGGGTCAGCGAACCGGGCAGCCCCTCGGTCGAGAAGACGATCGGCCGGTCGCCGGTACAAGGAATGCGGTAGATCACAGGCCGGCCGGGGCGCACGCCCCAGACGATTGGCCCGTTGATCCTCGGCTCGGGTCCGGGGGGCGGCGTCAGGATCACCTTCGCCTCCACCGGCGCCCCCACCGCGCGCGGCTTGGCACCGGTGACGTGAAGAGTCGCCTCCGCCCAGTTCGCGTGGTCGTAGTCGATCCCGTCGGTGGCTCCGGTGGTGACCAGCATCGCCTGCTGGACGCCGCGCAGGTCGACGTCGAGCTCGCGCGCCTCGTCGCCGCCGCGCATCGTGCCGCTGTCGAAGACCAGCTCACCGTCGCCGTAGACCTTGAAGACGACGCTCCCTCTCCCTTCCGTCTCGTCGTCGACGCCGACCCAGGCGGTGAAGCGCTCGGTGCCGCCGTCGAGCTGCAGTCGCAGGACGCTGGCTGCGTGCGAGCCGAGGCCGTGTTCGAAGGTCCGCCCGCCGATCGTGAGCGGCTTGCCTTCGATCGACTTGTCGATCTGCGGCTCCCCCCAACCCTGCCGCAGGTGGGTCAGGTCGAGCGAGGTGAGCGGGACGCGTTCTTGCGCTCCGGCGATCGAGGTGAGTGAAGGGGCGACGGACAGCGAGAGAGCGATGAGTCGAAGCATGGGGATCCGGGTCGGGGCCGGCCCCAGGATACCGTATCGCTACTCCTCGAGCCTCAGGCTCACGAGCACCCGCAGACCTTTGCGGGAGCTGCCCCGGACGAACAGGTCGAGATCCAGCCACTGCTGAGTCCGGACGACCTGTCTCGGGGGCCCCCCACCCCCCTCTCCTTCGGCGGGAACCAAGCCCGTCCTGTCGACTACGGTCAGCGTGGAGGGAGTGGGGTTTTCGTAGCTGATGCGATCGGCGGGAAGAACGGCGATCGGCTTGCCGGTCATGTCAATCAGGACGAGGTTGTCGACGGCCACGTCGAGCTCGAGGTGCTGGTCGACGAGGAGCTTCGTCGTTTCGTTCTCGTCGGAGCGCGGTCGCTCGGGCACCGGACCCTGACCGCGTAGAGCGACGAGGTAGGTGCCGGGCGGCATCTCCGGCTCGACGATCTCCTTGCTGGTGGAAAGGAAACCGAGGTAGATGAGGTCGTCGGTCCGGGTCGCCTGGCGGATGTCGTCGAGGCCGCTGGCCGGGATCTCCTCCGCGGGGGTGAAGAGCGCGTAGTCGTAGCCGGTGATCACCTCGTAGCCGGGGGGCCCGTCGGGCCAGCGCATGCGGTTCCATCGCTGCACTGCGGCCGTCTGTCGGGTGTCGAAGACAACTGGCCCATCCTCGGCCTGCGGGCGAAGCTCGCGGGGGATCTCCTCGAGGCAGGTGCGGGCGAAGTCGAGGCCGGGCCGGATCGAGGCCGCGCAGCGGAAGCCCAGGGCGCTCGCCTTCTGGTAACGATCGAATCCCCCGCGGGTCGTGCAGCGCGCGTAGAAGTAGCTGTTCTGCTGCGAGCCGCCCTTGACCACGCGACGGTTGGGGTCCCAAGAGGGGATGGCGTCGATCTCTATCCTCCGATTCCCCTGGCCGATGCTGTACCTCTTGTGCCTCCAGCCAGGGTAGGGCATGAACTTCGAGCGGGTCCACTCCCAGACGTTGCCGGCCAGGTCGAAGACACCCTGCTCGCTGGCGCCGGCGGGGAAGGAGCCGACGGGGAGGATCTCGCTGACCCCGCGCATCCCGCTGGTGGCGGCGAACTGGCCGGCGACCCAGTTCGCTCCCCACGGGAAGGGGCGATCGGTGCCACCGCGAACGGCGCGCTCGAACTCGTTCTCGTCGACGAGCCGCAACCCGGCCCATTCGGCGTAGCCTCGAGTGTCCTGGTAGTCGACGAAGACCACCGGCCGCATCTTCAGCTCCTCGGTGACCTCCCAGTCGGCGTCCTTCCAGTTCGCGGCCCACCAGTCCGGCCCGTCGAAGGGAACCCGGACAGGAATGCTCTCACCCCGCGCGATGGCTTCCTGTCGTCGCTCTCCCTGTACCTTCAGGTAGCTCTCGCGGGCCTCGCGAATCGCCCTCTCCCCCCAGGAGTGCGGCGGTCGAACGCCCATCGCCCGGACGTACACCTCGTACTGCTCGTTGGTGACCTCGGTCACCATCAGGTAGAAGTCGTCGACGTCGACCTCGTGCCGGGGAACCTCGGCCAGGAACCCCGCGTCGTTCTTCACGAGCTGCGGGTTCTCCTCGAACATCTTCAGCAGGTCCTGGGCGTCCGTGCCGACCTGCGTCCTGCCGCCGGGGATCCGCACCAACCCGGGCGGCCCTTCGGCGAGCCACCACTCGCTCTCCAGCAGCGGCGGATCCCGTCGGGCCACGCGCGGCTCGCTCTCGGTCGCTCCCGAGTCCGCGTCCTCGACCACGCCGGGTCCGATCGGGGGAGGATCCTCCGCGGGAGGGATCGCCTCGACCTCGACGGGCACGCGGACCTCGTCCTCCGGCGGTGCCTCCTTCCACGCCTCGCCGGCCTCGGGAACCCCCGTCGACTCCGGCGCCGCGTTGAAGTGAAAGACTGCGGTCACGGCGAGGGTCGGCACGGCGACGGCGGCGATCACCTTCAGTCCCAGCCCCAGCCCGGTCGGCCAGCCGGCCCCTCCGACCTCCCCGCCGCGCGCCAGCGGCACGAGCAGCCCGACCCACGCGCGACGATCCCCGCCGTGCGAGGCATCGAGCGCCCGGCGCAGCAACTCGAGCCCGCGCGCCAGCCGCCCCTTGACCGTATCGACCGGCGTGCCTTCGCGCCGCGCGATCTCGCGGGGTGGAAGCCCGTCGAAGTAGCGCATCAGGATCGTCCGGCGACACGGCTCCTCGAGCGCCATCACCGCGTCGACCACCTCTTGATGGCTCGCCACGCGCTCGATCACGTCGGCGGTGGACTCGACTCGCTCGCTCGGCGCCACGTCACGCTCACGCGCCACGCGCCGGCCTTCGGTCCTCGCCTTCGACCTCGAGACGTTGCGCAGCACCGTCGCCAGCCACCCCTGCGCCCGCCCCGGATCCCGTGGCCCGCGCCGCAGGACCCGCAGCCAGGTCTCCTGCACCAGGTCCTCGGCACCCTCCTCCCCCCCCACCAGCTGCCGCGCGAGCGCGTGCATCCAGGTGGTGTTCGCCAGCAGGTTGGCGGGGAGCTCCGGGTTCGAAGGGTCGGGCATGGCTACCCACGAGCACGCCGCGGGGGGCGGATCGGACCGGGCAAACCGGCGAAATCCGCCAGCCGGGGCACTTCACCTCGAATCTACCCTCGGCCAGCGACCGGGTCACCAGCTGCTAGGATCCCTCCGGCAGCGGAGAGCTCAGCACCACGCTCGAGCTCAGCGGCGGGTACTTCATCTCCAGCCGCACGCCCTTGAACTTCCGCGGATCCCAGCCGAGGCGCTCGTACACCCGCCCGACGATCTCCCCGTAGCGCGGCACCAGCGGGGTCACCACGTTCGGCGGGCTCGTGCCCAGGACGCGCAGCCGCTCCGGGCAGGGGATCTCCACCCCCGAGCGCCCGAGGTAGGGACCGTCCGAGCCGGCGTGCAGCACGCGCACCTCGAGGTTCATCTCCGCGAACACGTCCTCGTGCAGGATCAGATCGAAAAGCAGCGTCTCCGACGGCGCGTTGATCGAGGTGAAGAACTCGCCGCGCACGTTGTGGTCGTCGCGGTGGCGCGGGGCGAAGCGGCGCTGGTAGCTGCCGTAGACGCAGGTGGTCCGGCCGCGGTTGCCCAGCGAGCCGCCGACCAGCTCGTAGCGCTTGCCCAGCGCGATCGGCACGACCCGCATCTCGGGCAGCGGCTTCGAGCAGAATTCCTCGATCAGCATCGAGCCCCCCTCACCGCCGTGCTTCGGATCGATCGCCTCCTCGCTGGTGCCCCGCGGCGCACCGTCGTCGTCGAAGACCTCGCGCTCGAAGAGCGGCCAGACCGCGCCGTGACGGAAGCGGCGCAGGTCGACGAGACCGCTGATCTGCGCGGTGTCGAGCCACTCGGGGCGCTCGGGGTCGGGCGCGATGAAGACGGTCCGCAGCCGGACCCTGGCCTGGATCCCCCACACCCCGCTGTTGCCGCGGAACGCGAGCTTGCGGCTCACCTCGAGAGACTCGGCCGGCGCCCCCTCGGGGTCGAGGCTGTCGAGCATCAGCTCCAGCGTCGCCCGATCGCCGGCGTGCACCGCGACCATCCGCTCGTACTCCTCCGCGGCCGCCAGCACCGCGGCGCCCCGCTCCTCCGGCACTCCCGTCCGGCCGAAGCCGTCGATCAGGATCTGCAAGCCCGACGCGCCGGGCAGGTGCTGGAAGATCTGCTGCGGGTGCTCGGCGCGGATGATCCGCGAGATCTTCCAGGTCAGATTGCGGTTGAGGCCAAAGCTCCTCGAGACCTCCTGCGGCGCGTCGGGATCGGCGCCCGCGGCGTGGTACAGCTCGACCAGGGCGCTGCGCAGCCCTTCCAGGGCGCTCGTGCAGTGCTCTTCGAAGGGAGGGGCTTCGGTCGGGGTCATCTTCGCAGGCCGGGTCGGATCAGGCTCGGATCAGAGTCGGGACTGGGGGCTCATCGTCCTTTCCGACCATCCTAGAGGCGATTCGGAGGGAACACAACCACTACAATGAGATTTGTGGTGTTTTCACCAGAAACAAAACCCACGGAGGGTCGGAATGGGTACGATCCGACTGGCCCCTCTTCTTCAACCCCGACGTCCCGGACGAGGACCTCTTGCTCCATGAAGCTCTCCACGACTCCCCTCCTCCTCCTGATCCTCTCCCCGCTGGCCTCCGCGCAGTGGTCCACCGACCCGGCCGTCAACCTGGCGATCGCCGACGCGAGCGGTGACCAGGTCCAGCCCAAGGTCGCCGCGACCGCCGACGGCGGCTGCTACATCAGCTGGTACGACAGCATCAGCAACGGCTTCGACGTCCGCGTGCAGAAGCTCGACGCGGGGGGCAACGAGCTCTGGGCGCACAACGGCGTCCTCGTCTTCGATCGCAACCTCAGCTGGACGATGGACTACGGGCTCGACGTCGACGCGGCCGGGAACGCGCTGCTAGTCTTCCGCGACGACAGCGGCGCGGTCGAGCAGATCACGGCGTCGATGGTCTCCCCCACCGGGACCCTGCTCTGGGGAGCGGGGGGAGTAACCGTGACCAATACCACCGGCTTCGTCGCCTCGCCGAAGATCGCGGGCACCTCCGACGGCGGCGTGGTCGTCGCCTGGACCGAGGACAACTCGTCGAAGCTGCAGAAGCTGAACGTCGCAGGCGCACCGCTCTGGGGCGCCGGCGTGACCCTGACGCCGGGCGCCGGGACGTACTCGGTCAACGACCTGCACGACGCCGGCACCGACGTGATCCTCTCGATCACCCACCAGACCGGCGGCTGGGGCTCGCCGCGGCACATCGTCGCCCAGAAGTTCGACAGCACCGGCGCGCCGCTCTGGGGCGCGAGCCCGCTCAGCATCTTCGACTCGGGCTCCCTCCAGATCGGCGCCTTCCCCGACTTCGTGCCCGACGGTCTGGGCGGGGCGCTCTTCACCTGGTACGGCGTCAGCCCGCTGCAGAGCTACGTGCAGCACGTCCTGGCGAACGGCACCGAGGCCTTCCCGCACAACGGCTCGGTCCCCTCGACGAACGGCGCGCGGGTCCGGGTCGACCCCTCGGTCAGCTACGACGCGGCCACCGGTTCCACCTACATGTTCTGGACCGAGCAGAACTCGCTCCAGTCGCAGTGCGGCCTCTACGGCCAGCGCTTCGACGCCGCGGGCAACCGGCAGTGGGGCAATGACGGCCAGATGTTCATCCCGGTCGGCACTCCCGAGATCCGGCAGGTCAAGACGGTGGTCAGCGGGGCGGGCGCCTTCGTCTTCTGGACGCACATCCCCAGCTACGGCACCGACACGCTGCACGGCGCCCACGTCGACACGGCCGGCGCCTTCGACATCGGTCCCTTCGACATCGGTTCGACGCCGAGTGGAAAGTCGCGCCTCGACGTCGAGAGGGGAGTCACCGGGCAGATGATCCTGGCCTGGAGCGACGATCGGGTCGACAGCGGCGACATCCTCGCCCAGAACGTCAACCCCGACGGCACCCTCGGCGCCGGCGGCCTCGGCACGCCCTACTGCTTTGGCACCGGCTGCCCCTGTGGGAACGACGACCCCACCGCGGGTTGCGCGAACTCGACCGGATCCGGTGCGCTGCTCACGGCGGGCGGCACGGCGAGCGCGGCGGCCGACGACCTCCTCTTCAGCGGAACGAACCTGCTGCCGGGACAGGGCGCCCTGCTCTTCTGCGGCCCTAATCAGCTCTCGGGGGTGACCTTCGGGGACGGCCTTCGCTGCGCCGGCGGCGGGATCACTCGTCTCGGCGTGAAGATCCCCGGCGGCACGGGGTTCGCACTCTGGGGGCCGGGTCTGGGCGTCAAGGGCGGCTGGGTCGCCGGCGATACGGTCAACTTCCAGGGGTGGTACCGCGATCCGGTCGGTGGTCCCTGCAGCTCCGAATTCAACACGACCAACGGAGTCGAGATCGTCTTCGTTCCGTAGTCCGGGGTTCGGCGTCCGAGGAGGCACGAACCGCCGATGTCCGAAGGGCCGCCTCGATCATCTCGAGGCGGCCCTTCATTCGTGCCTCCGCCTTCCTACTCGATGAACCCGTAGAGGTCGTCGTCGATCCAGCGCCCGAACGTGGGCACCCACTGGCTCTTCGCTCCCGAGCGGCCGTCGGTGTGGGTGAAGTTCAGCCGCTCGATCTCGGCGTCGAGTGCGGTGAGCGGCACGCGCATCTCGCAGTACCAGGTGCTGGCCGCCTTCTGCACGGCGGATTCGAAGTCTGCGTTCCAGCCGTGACTGCTGACTCTCGCGTCGAACTGCGTGCCGAGGGTGTTGACCGAGAAGGTGTAGGCCTTGCCTTCCGCAGCCAGATTCAGGGTGAAGCTCTCGTCGCGGTCGCGCACGTGCTTGTCGTCGCGTTGCTCGTCGCCGCGGCCGAACAGGTCGTTCTCGGCGAGATCGAGGTAGGCGAAGAGGTAGAGGTTCTCCGCGTCGCGCGCAAGGCGCACGAGGGTCTG
This sequence comes from uncultured Planctomycetaceae bacterium, assembly GCA_964496575.1. GTDB lineage: Bacteria > Planctomycetota > UBA1135 > UBA1135 > CAZCAC01. Next base: position 15,754 of record CAZCAC010000026.1, read on the forward strand.
GTGCTCGGCCACGCCCTCGCCCCTGGCCTGGACGAACGTGCCGTGCTCGGGAACACCCTCCCAGTCGGTCGGCTCGGCGTCGATGGTGATCGGTCCCTGGACGTCGGGGATCATCACGCTGCGGCGAGGCCAGACGCGCAGCGGCCAGACCTCCACCCGATCGTTCAGGAACGGCCGCGCCCCTCCCGGGGCCTTCAGGGTGATCTCCAGCTTCGGCGGCGGATAGCACTCCGGCCAGGACGAGCTCGCGCGGAAGCGCAACTCGCTCTCCTGGTCGGCCTTCAGGATCGGCGGCTCGGTCTCGATGCTCCAGGCCGGTGACGCCGTCCAGGAGAGCTCGGTCTCGAGGTCCAGCGGCAAGCTCGCCATGATCGGCAGCTGCAGCTCGACCTCGACGGCCTCGCCGTCGACCTCGACGTGTCGATGGTCCTTCGCCACGCCGAGCAGCTCGCGCTCCCAGATCAACGCCTCCCAGGCGACCCGGTCCTCGACGGGAACGGCGCGTTTACGTTCGATCTCGTACTCATCGATCCTCTCACCGTGTTCCGTGAAGGCTCGCCCCTTCACCCGCTCCTCGTCGAAATCGAGAATGGTGACGTTGTGCAGCGAAACGGCGACGTCGGTCCAGGGGAAGTCGTGCACCGGGTAGAGCCCCGCGCCGCCGCCGCCGGTGGTGAAGTGCATCACTCCGTGCTCTCGTTCGTCGACGAGGCTGCCCACGGGGTGACAGCGCTGGTAGTGGTGATCGTGCCCGGTGATGACCAGGTCGACGCCGTACTCCTGGAAGATCGGTTGCCAGCTCCAGCGGCAGGTCGCTACACCACGGGTAGGATGCGCGGAGAAGAGCGGGCTGTGCAGGACCACCACCACCCAGCGGTCCTGCGGCGCGTTCTCGAGCGCTTCCCGCAGCCACTTCGTCTGCTCGCTGTCCGGCGATGTCTTCTGGCAGCTGTCCAGCGCGATCAGGTGGACCACCCCGAAGTCCGCCGTGTACCAGGCTTCGTTGCCCGGCAGATCGAAGTACTGGTAGTAGTGATGGGAGTTCTGCTCGTGGTTGCCGAGCACGGTGAAGATCGGCACGGAACGGATCAGCGGAGCCAGCGGATCGAAGAACTGCGGCTTCCACTGCTCGTACACCTTGCCGGCGTTGACCAGGTCTCCGGCGTTGACCACCAGCTGCGGCTCGTACTCCATCATCACCGCCACGCAGCGGCGGTGAACCTCGGAGTTGGTGCGCGAGTCCCCGTAGAAGGCGATCCGCACCGGGGTCTTGCCGGTGGGCGGCGCGGTCCGGAAGGGCCAGGGGCCGAGCTCCTTCCTCTCCCAGAGGATCTCGTAGGAGTAGCTCGTCGCCGGCTCCAGCCCGGTGAGTCGAAGCTCGTGGACCCGGCCAGGCTCTTCCTCGCTCACGGTCACCGACTCCGCCGGCCCTCCCGTGAAGCGCACTGCCCCCACGCAAGGCTCGGCGGTCTCCCACATCACCGTGATGGCCGTGGGCTCGACGTTCTGGAGGTAGGGACCGACGAGCAGATCGACATCGCTCGCGGCACGGGGAAGGAGGGTCAGACCGACGATGAGCGGAAACAGATTGAACATTCTCGATTGGGGCGGAGGAAGGCGAGCGAGTATAGCGCGGCCGGGGCCCCGGTGGACCCTCACGCGCTCGCTACGTCAGCGAGGACTCGTCACGTTTGCCCCGTCCTTACGGCCGGAACGTCACCTCGACCGCGTTCGAGGTGTTCGAGGGGGTACCGCACGGCCCGGTGGGATCGCGATACCAGGTCTGGAAGTTCCAGGTGCTGCCGGCGGTGATCACTCCCGCGTGCGCCACGACCCCAGGGCCTTCCTGGAAGCAACCCAGCAGATCACCGAAGTGCGCGGGGAAGCGGACGAGCCCCGCGCCGGGGCCGCCCAGGCACAGCTGGCCGTTCCCGAAAGGCAGCGGCGCGCGGGTGCCGGAGCTCATGAAGAGCAGCGCGGCACTCGCGGGCGGCAGAAAGGACGCCTGGAAGAAGAGGTCGTCGCTCGCCACGCTGGTGCTGCCGAAAGCGATCAGGCTGGCGCCCTTCCCGCTGCCGGAGGTGCAGCCCCCGAAGGCATCCTCGTTCCCGCACGGCGCGGCCGAGTCGCAGTGGCAGAAGGTGGCGACGTCTGGCGAGAGGTCGAACGCGTAGACCGAGCCGGGGCGGATCCCGACGTCCTCGTCGCGCATCGATCCGGCCAGGAGCGTGTCCCCGGCGAACCCGACGGAGAAGCCGAGGCTCTGACCCGTGGTTCCTTCTACGGCGTCGAGACGCGCGGTCTGCGTCCAGACTCCTCCGACGAGCTCGAAGAGGAACGCCGCGCCGGTCCCGGGCACCACGCCGTCGGTGTTGCTCGCGCCGATCAGGATGCGGTCGCCCGACAGGGCGACGGAAGTTCCGAACACGCCGTTCGCGGTGGCCTCGTGAGGGAACAGCACCGCCGTCTCGGTCCAGACCCCGCCCTGACGATCGAAGACGAAGGCCGCGCCTCCGCCCGGGCTGACGCCGTTGCTGCCCGGTGCGCCGACCACCAGGCGATCGCCCTCGAAGGCGAGGCTGCTGCCGAAGTGAGTGAGGGGCTCGATGGCCACCGAGGGGTACAGAGTCTGGCCCTCGGTCCAGACTCCGCCGAGGCGGTCGAAGACCTGGACGGCTCCGGCCAGCTCGAGGAGGTCGTTGTTCTCGAAGTCACCGATCATCAGCGTGTCGCCCTCGAGCGCGAGGCTCTGGCCGAAACTCCCGCTGAGCTCGGCGACCTCGGTCCAGTCCGTCCCGTCGAACTCGAAGACCCACGAGGTCGAGATGCCGCGAGAGCTCGCGACGAGCCGGTCGCCGTCGAGAGCCACGGCAAAACCGATCTCGGCGGCGGGGTGCGCGGGGATGAGCTTGGCGCTCTCGACCCAACCCGCGGGCGTGCGGTCGAAGACGTAGACTCCGCCGCTGCCCATCGGCGCGCCGATGCGGTAGGCGCCGATCGCGGCGCGGTCGCCGTCGAGAGCGGCCGCCCAGCCGAACTCCTCGTTGAGCCCGCCGTCGGAGGCGAAGAGCTTCTGCGTTTCGACGAAGGTACCGCCGGCCTGGCGCTCGAAGACGTAGACCGCGCCGGCGTTGCCGAAGATCGCCCCGGTGGCGGAGGGCGCTCCGACCAGCACGGTGTCGCGTTCGGCGGCGATCGAGAAGCCGAACTGGTCGACCGCGGAAGCGTCCGAGGCGTACCACTCCTGCCGGTCGCACTGGGCGGAGGCGGTGACGACGAGCGAGGCGAGACAGAGCGGCAGCAGGGCGAGGCGGTGAGTGATGCGCATGGGAGATCCAGATGAATTGGTCGGTTTGTCGGGCTGGGAGGGAACGATCCGGCTCCGCATCGAATACGAGGGTAGCAAGCCGCCCGTGACCGGTGGCCATGCGCTCCCGGTCAGGGGATCCCTCGCGGATTCGCCGGATTCCGGTAACACTCGCCTCGAGGCCTGCATCTCCCGTCCAGAGCCATGAATCCCCCGTCCCGATCGTCGAGCCACGAGGAGCTCCTGGCCCACGCCGGCTGGATCCAGTCGCTGGCGCGGAGCCTGATGCGCGATTCCTCGTCCGCCGACGACGTGGTGCAGGAGACCTGGATCGCGGCGCTCGCTCACCCCCGCCGGCGGGACGGGTCGACGCGTTCCTGGCTGGCGGCGATCGTTCACAACTTCGCTCGCCAGCGGATCCGCAGCGAGAGCGCGCGGGCCCGGCGCGAGCGGGAGTCCGCGCGCGACGAGCTCGTTCCCCCGCAAGAGGAGCTGCTCGAGCGGATGGAGCGGCAGCGGCTGCTCGTCGAGGCGGTGACTCGATTGCGCGAGCCGTTCCGCACCGCGGTCATCCTGCGCTACTACGAGGGACTCTCCGCCGCGGAGATCGCGCGCCGACTGGGCGAGAAGCCCGGGACCGTGCGCCAGCGGTTGAAGCGAGGCCTGGACACCCTACGCGAGGATCTCGACGAGCGCTTCGGCGACCACCAGACATGGCTCTCCGCCCTCATTCCCCTGGCCCCGCTTCCCCCGATCGGAAGCGGGCCGGGACCGGCCGCGGGGACCGCCCTCGGAGGAGCCATCGTCGTGAAGAAGATCCTGTTCGCCTGTGCCGCCCTCGTCCTGATCGGCGGCGCGTTCCTCGCGCTGCGCGAAGCCCTGACGCCGGGAGAAGCACCGGTGGAACCCGCCGCCGCGGAGCTGGCCGGCGAGCCCGTCGAGCGCGATGAAGTCGACGCGACATCTCCGACCGTCGAGCCCGGAGAGGAAGTCGCGCGGCGGGAGGCCCTCGCGCCGACCGCCGGGGTCGCGCGCTCCCGCTTCGAAGGTCGGGTGACCTGGCCGGTCGAGTACCGGGTCACCGACGAGACGCTCGAGGTTCTCGTCCTGAGCGAGCCGCACGACTACCGGGAGCTCGTCGCCCGGGAGACCGAGGACGGGGGGCCGCTCTCGCGGGCGGAGGTGAGCGCCGAGGGCGACTTCGCGATGGCCTGGCCCGCCGGAGTCGAACGCGCCCACCTGATGGTGCGCGGTCGGTACCTGTACCTCGAACAGAGCGTGGAGGTCGTCCTGGACGAGGTGGACGGCCCGCTCGTCCTCGACGCTTCCTGCGGTGCCTGGCTCCACGGCACGATCACTGCCCCCGAGGTGCAACCGGCGATCGAGCTCGCCGGCACCTCGATCCGCTTCTGGACCCTCGACCTGCTCGTCCAGAGCGCCGAAGCCTCCAACTTCAGCTCGCAGCTGGAGCTCGACGAGAGTCGGAGCTTCGACTTCCGCGCCGTCCCGCCCACCTCGACCGGGACCGTGCTCATCCTGCCGGAGCGGTGCGCGGCTCATCGGAGTGACCTCGGCGAGCTCGTCCCCGGCGAAGAGCGCCACCTCGCGATCCAGCTTCGCGCCGGCGGTTCGGTGCAGGGAGTGGTGGTCGATCGCGAGGGCGCGTCGGTCCAGGGAGCCCGGGTCTTCGCCGAGCTTCGTGGGCGTTACTTCGGCTTCGACGACTCCCGCGTGCGCGAGGCGACCACCGCCGACGACGGGACCTTCGAGCTCCTCGCCCTCCCGCCCGGCGAAGTGCGGGTGAGCGCGCGCCGGCCCGGTTTCCTCGACAGCAAGGAAGTCGTCGCCTCCGTCGCCGACCGACAGGCCACGTCCGGGGTGGTGATCGAGCTGTCTTCGGGTCGATCGCTGGAGGGTACGGTGGTCTGGAGCGACGGCTCTCCCGCCGCGGACGTGGCCGTCGAGGTGTCCTTCGACGAGGGCTTCCAGTTCGGCCCGGCCGCGTTCAACGCGCTGCGCGGCGCGAACGGCGAGGCTCGCTCCGGCGATGACGGCCGCTTCCTCGTCACCGGGCTCGGCGCGGGGCCGTTCGTGGTCAGGGCCTCCGCCACGCCGCCCGGCGACGAAGAGCTGCTCCACCGCGCCCGTCTCGACGGCGTCGGCGGCGGAGAGAGCGGGCTGCGGCTGACCCTCTTGCCTCCGCAAGCGCTGCGCGGGCGAGTGGTCGACGCGCGGGGCGAGCCGATGACGCTCTTCGAGGTGCACGCCACGCGGGTGAGCGACGGCGCGATCGGCGAGGTCGCCACGGAGGAGAGTTTTGCCCGCTTCGAATCTCCCGACGGTCACTTCACGCTCGAAGACTTGACCGAAGGAAGCTGGCAGGTGGTCGTCACGGCGCAAGGCTGCGCGGCCAGCGAGTTGCAGTCGGTGAGGCTGCCGCAGGAGGGAGCCCCGCCGGTCTTCACCCTCCACCCCGCGGCGACGATCGCCGGTGTGGTGGTCACGCCCGAGGGGACGCCGGTCGAAGGGGCGACGGTCGAGGTCGACAGCGGGCGCTCGAGCTGGCAGACGCTGATGGCCGGTGGGCCACGTCGTCCTTCGGCGAGGACCGAGGCGACCGGCTTCTTCACGCTCACCGGCCTGCCCCCCGGCGAGGTCGAGATCGTCGCCGGCGCGGACGGATTCGCGAGGAGCGAGGCGCTGTCCCTGGAGCTGGTTCCCGGCGAGGAGCGGGGCGGGGCGATGCTGGTCCTGACCCGCGGTGGTCGCGTCACCGGCGAGGTTTACCTCGACGGCCGGGCCGCGTCCGGGCAGATGGTGAACCTGATGCAGTGGGGGCGCGGCGCCTTCGACACGCTGATCGCGCACACCGATGAGGAGGGTCGCTTCGCCTTCGAACACGTCGTCCCGGGACAGTGGCAAGTCGTCTCCTCCGACGCCGCGGCGGACTGGGGCGGCGAGGATGGCGAGCCGGCGATGAACGGCATGATGGACGCGATCCAGTTCGCGCTGGTGCAGGTGGAAGAGGGCGGTGAGCACCATGTCGTGCTCGGCGCGCCGCCGCGCGAGCCGGTTCGCGTCCACGGCCGGGTGACGCGCGCCGGAGAGCCGTGCCCGGGCGTCATGATCTCCTTCCTTTCCGTCGATCCCGAGAGCACCGCGGGCCACGCGCTGGCCAGCGTCTCGAAGGACGGGGAGTACGAGGCGACGCTCGACGGAGGCGGCGGGTACCTGGTCTCCCTTCAGCGGATGAAGGGCGCCGCGGGGGAGATCAGCTCGCTCTCGTATCCGCGCGAGATCCCCGAGCGCAGAGAGGTTCGGCTCGACTTCGAGGTGCCCGGCGGCGGAATCGCCGGCGTGGTCGTGGGACCCGACGGCGAGCCCGCGGCGGGAGCGCGGATCACCTTGCTGCCCGGTCGCGAGGCCGGCGTCGAGCAGCTCTTCACGCCGCGCTACGTGGAGACCTCGACGGATATCTCGGGTCGCTACGAGATCCCCGACCTCGATCCGGGCAGCTACTTCCTCTCGGCGGGTGGCGCGCTCTACCACGAGTCGTCCTCCCGGGCTCGCTACGCACGAGTCAGGCGCGAGATCTCGCTCGGCCGCGACGAGTGGAAGCGCGACGCGGACTTCTTGCTGCCGGCACCGGGCCGGATCGAGGTGCACGTCACCTTCCTCGATGGCGGGCCGGCCGGCGACGCCTCGATCTACGTGTGGGACGCCGGCGGCAACGTGCTGGAGGTCCTCGGGCTGTGCAAGACCGACGCGTCGGGAAGAGCGACCTACGCGGGACTCGCTCCGGGTGAGTACACCATCTGCGCGCGAAGAGGTGAGCTGGCCAGCGAGGAGGTCGAGGGGATCCGGATCGAGGCCGACGAGACGACCCGCGTCGAGCTCGAGGTCGACTCGGCGGGTTGGCTGGTCGTGCGCACTCGTGACGGCGCGGGAAACCCCGTCGGCTCGGCGCTGAGCATCACCGACTCCGAGGGCCGGGAGCACGCGAATCTCCTGGGGGAGATCGAGATCGACACCTACGTGTACTCCGCTGCGACCGGTGAATACCGCGTCGGCCCGCTGCCGCCGGACCGGTACCGGGTCACGGCGCTCACCCCCGACGGGTCGAGTGAGACGAAGCGGGTGAGCGTGAAGGCGGATGCGGAGCGCAAGGTCACCTTGCGTTTCCGGTGACCTTCTCCGGCCGGCGCTCGATAGCACCCCTTCTGGAGCCGGGCGGAGGGGCTCCGGAGACCCCACGCCGGACAAAACCGTTGCCTCGAGGGCCACAGCGGGTAGCGTCTCCGCCCCCTTCCCCACCCCCCCACCGCGCCTGGAGGCCCCGTGAAGAAGACCCCCGCCCTCGTCGCCCTCTCCCTGCTCGCCGCCTGTTCCTCGACCCCGCAGATCGTCGTCGAGCCGATCGAACCGGAAGCGAGCCTGCCGGTCGAGTACGTCGCCCACCTCTCTAGCGAAGCCTTGCCGCACTTCGAGGAGGAGGACTTCGGGATCGAATTGGTCGACGTGACTGATGACGTGCGCGATCCGTACGGTCAGCTCACCGAGAGGCCCGAGGAGGGCGAGCTGGACGAGCTGGTCGAGGTCGGTTGCCTGGTGGTCCAGCTGCCGCGAGAATCCGCGCGGCAGATGTTGAGCCGGTGCGAGTCGCGCCTCGGCGCCAACCTGATCGAGCGCTCGGTGGCCGAAGAGCGCTTCGAAGCCCTGCGCGAGCATCCGCGGGTCGACACGATGCACTGCCCACGCCTCTCGCTCTACCACGGACAGCGTGGCAACCTGACCACGTCCAACCAGGTCGCCTACATCGACTCCTTCAAGCTCGAGGTCAGCGGCGACGGTGAGGTGTTCATCGCGGATCCGGTGATCGGCGTGGCTCGTGACGGGATCTCGATGGACCTCGTCATCGGCGACCGCGAGGCGGGCGAGGCGATTCCCGTGGACCTCGTGCTCCACACCTCGGAGCTGCAGAAACCGATGATCGAGACGGAGGGCCGCCTGCCCGGGACGGCGACCCCGGTCACCGTGCAGCTGCCTCTCTTCGCGACGCAGCGGCTACACGTGGCTGCGGACCTCTCCGCCGAGCAGGCGCTGGTGATCGGCGCGGTGCCCGGAGTGGGCCCCGACCTCGTCCAGCTCTTCCTGGTCACGGTCGACTTCCACCAGATCTTCGATCACGACGAGGTGGTCGAGCCGGATCTACTCGAAGTCGGTTTCTGCGCGCCACGCTGAACTCGCCTGACTGGGCTTGCTGCGCGGTTCTCGATTCGTGCAAGGCGAGGAGTGTGCGATCCTGTATCGCTTCGTTGCACCGATCAGCAGAAGTCCGAGAGCGGCCGCGCGGTGATCGCCTCGGTGAGGGGGAACGCTTCCTGCCCGGGGTACACGATCGTCAGCTCGGCGAGCTCGAGGACCTCGAGCGCGCTCCGCATCGATTGGGTCGTCCTGGGCGAGAGCGTCCGCTTGAACTCGAACCCGAGCCGCTTGCCGTCGTGCTCGACGACCAGATCGAGCTCGGCTCCCGTATGTACGGCCCAGAAGTAGGCGTGTCGATTGTCCACCTCCAGCTTGCGCAGCACCTGTTCCAGGGCGAAGCCTTCCCAGGAAGCCCCGACCACCGGGTGAGCGGCCAGCGCTTCGAGACTCTCGATGCCGAGCAAGGTGTGCAGTAGCCCGGTGTCCCGCAGGTAGACCTTCGGTGACTTGACCTGACGCTTCTTCGTGTTCGCGAGAAAGGGTGGCAGTACCCTGACCATGTAGGTGTCGCGCAGCACGTCGAGGTAGGAACGCACTGTCGTGTGAGCCACCCCCAGGGACCCGCCCAGCCGTGAGCCGTTCCATAGCTGACCGTGGCTGTGCGCCAGCATCGTCCAGAAGCGTCGCAGCAAGCCGGGCGGCAGATTGATGCCGAGCCCGGGGAGATCGCGCTCGAGGTAGGTCTGGGTGAAGTCCAGTCGCCAGAGGTCGCTCGCGGAATCGTCCGGGGCGAGGAAGGATCGTGGGAATCCCCCGCGGGTCCACAGGCGGTCTGCGTTCGAATGCCCGACCTCATCGATTCCGAAGCCCGGCAGCTCGTAGTAGCTGATGCGTCCAGCGAGGCTCTCCGAGCTCTGGCGCAGGAGCCGAGGCGAGGCGCTGCCCAAGACGAGGAATCGCGCCTGAGTTCCCTCGCGGTCGGCCAGGACGCGCAGGATCGGGAACAGATCGGGCAGACGCCGGATCTCGTCGAGGATGACGAGCCCCTCCAGTCCCTCGAGCATCAACTGCGGATCGCCCAGCTGGGCCAGGTCGGAGGGCTTCTCGAGATCGAAGTGGGTCACGGGCCCTGACCAGCTCTCCCCGAGCTGCCGGGCGAGCGTGGTCTTGCCCACCTGTCGGGCACCCACGATGGCCACGATCGGGTACAGGCCGAGACGGCGGCGGAGCTCCTCGGAGTGGCGGTCGCGCGAGATCATCGGAGCACATTGCCATGAAATTTGAGCGCGTTCCACACAATTTTCACGGCCGATGCCCAGATACCTCCCTCCGCCTCGAAGGAGGGCAGCTGCGGCGATCCTCGCTGACAGTGCTATCCTGAGGATCGGCCATGCCGGGGGGGCACGAAGCTCCATGCCCCTGAAACCCGTACGAGGGGGATACCAATGCACTTGCCGAAGCTGTGCTCGGTTCTCTGGACCGTTCTCGTTTGGCTCATTTGCGTCGACCAACTCTCCGCCACGCCACAAGAAGTCAAGTTGCTTCCCCTGGATGGCGATTCGGACGACGATTTCGGAAACAGCGTCTCCCTTTCCGGCACCCTGGCCCTGGTGGGTGCGAAGAACGACGACGACAACGGCTTCACGGGATCGGCCTACGTCTTCGATGCAACCACGGGCCAGCAGCTTCACAAGCTGCTGGCTGGCGATGGGGCCCAAGGCGACGAGTTCGGCTGCAGCGTTTCGCTCGACGGGGGACTTGCGCTGGTCGGGGCGCGGGGGGACGACGACAACGGCCTCACCTCTGGATCAGCGTACCTCTTCGACACCGCTACGGGTCAGCAGCTCCACAAGCTACTGCCAACGGATGGGAGCATCGAGGACCGCTTCGGCAGCAGCGTATCGCTCAGTGGAGATCTTGCACTGATCGGAGCGGGCACGGACGACGACAACGGCAAGAACTCAGGCTCGGCCTACGTCTTCGACGCAACTACGGGCCAGCAGCTCCACAAGCTGCTTCCAGCGGATGGGGTTGCCTGGGCCGAATTCGGTTGCAGCGTATCCCTCGACGGGCATCTCGCGCTAGTGGGAGCGTATGGGGACTACGTCAACTACAGCTACTCGGGCTCAGCCTACGTGTATGATGCCTCCACGGGTCAGCAGCTCCGCAAGCTGCTGGCGAGCGATGGGCCTTCCTACTTCTTCGGCTACAGTGTATCGCTCGACGGGGGGCTTGCGCTGGTCGGGGCGTGGTGGGATGACGACAACGGCAGCGGCTCGGGCTCAGCCTACGTGTTCGTCGCCACCACGGGCCAGCGGCTCCGCAAGCTGCTGCCGAGCGATGGGGCTACCGACGACCACTTCGGCTACAGTGTATCGATTCACGAGGGTGGCGCGTTGGCCGGCGCGCCCGATGACGACGACAACGGATACAATGCGGGTTCGGCCTATGTCTTCGACGCCACCCCGCCCGGTACCGGGCATTGCTTCGGGGACCCGGGCTCCGGCAACCCCTGCCCCTGCGGCAACGACAACGACGGAGGCCAACCCGGCTTCGGCTGCGCCAACGGCGTCTTTACCTCGGGCGCCCAACTCACCGGTAGCGGAGTACCAAGCGTGAGTAGCGACACTCTCGCCCTGCACACGGATTACCAGGAGCCGTCCAACTCCGGCCTCTACTTCCAGGGAGCCACCGACCTCGGTCCTGGGATGCTCTGGGGAGACGGCCTGCGCTGCACCGGAGGAGGAATCACGCGACTCCAGGTGCGCTTCGCCGATGCAGCGGGCTCCTCGAACACCACCATCTCCCTCGCGACCAAGGGTGGTGTGAGTGCAGGTGAGACCCGTTACTACCAGTGCTGGTACAGAAACCCCCAGAACTCGCCTTGCGGTGCGGGATTCAACACCACCAACGGGTACTCGGTGACGTGGCTGCCATGACGGGTTGAGGCGAAGGTGAACGCGGGGTGCACCTGGAGCTGCCTGAGGGCGACCCGACCCTTGGTGACCGCGCTCGCCGGGCGAATCCGGCATCATGCCCTCCTCGTCCGGCTGCTCCTCGTGACGGTCGACTTCCACGAGATCTTCGATCACGACGAGGTGGTCGAGCCGGAGTAAGAGAGAAACGTCGAGCCGGTGGCGCGCTCCGCGAGTAGATTGACGGCCTCGGAGCGTCGCTGCGCTCGGCGGAGGTTCTCATGAGCGACATCGTCATCATCGGAGCGGGCATCGTCGGATGCTCGGTGGCCCTGGAGCTGGCTCGCCGGGGCGAGCGGCCCCGGGTCGTCGATCGCCTCGGCGAGGCGGGGCACGGGACGACCGCCGCGTGCTGTGGTCTGGTCCGGCACTACTACTCGACCGATACGCTGGTCGCGATGACGGTGGAGAGCGCGGCGATCTGGGATGCGTGGGGCGAGTACTGCCGGGCGGAAGAAGGCGAGCAGGTCGCGCAGTTCGTGCGCAGCGGCATGCTGTTCATTCCGCCGGCGATCGACGACGAGGTTCGGGCGACGATGGAGCGGATGAGCCGCCACGGCGTGAACGCCGACCTCCTCTCGTGCGAGGAGCTGGCGGCGCGCTTCCCCTTCCTGAACACGCGCTCGCACTTCCCGGTCCGCTCGCCCGGGGACGAGGACTTTCTCGAGGACACGGGTCGGAATCTCGAGGGCGCGGTCTTCGAGCAGGACGCCGGGTACGTGATCTCGCCGCTCCTGGCCACCTCGAACCTGCGCGCAGCGGCGGAGCGGGAGGGGGCGACCTTCCTGCTCGGGCGCGGAGTGCGACGCATCGAGAAGGGAGTCGGGCCGCAGCGTTACCGCATGACTCTCGAGGACGATTCGACCCTCGACGCGGACATCCTGGTCAACGCCGCGGGCCCCCACTCGGTCCCGGTCAACCGGATGGCCGGGGTGGAGCTGCCGCTCGAGATCCGGGCGTTGCGCAAGGAGATCAACGCGGTGCGCAACCCGGAGTTCGTCGACGGGAAGGGTTCGTCGCTCCCGCCGGTCGGCGACCTCAACTCGGGGGTCTATTTCCGTCCGGAGTCCGGCGGTCGCGAGCTGATCGTCGGCTCACTCGATCCCGAGTGCGATCCACACGAGTGGCTCGACGATCCCGACCAGCTGAACGTCGACTGCACGCCGCCGATTCACGAGCGGCACCTCCTGCGCTTGATGAAGCGCTTCCCGGAGGTCCTGTTCGAGAAGCGCCGCGGGCTGGCCTCGCTCTACGACGTCACGCTCTGCGACTGGAACCCGGTGCTCGACCGGACCGATGAGCCCGGGTACTACGTCGCCATCGGCACCAGCGGTTCGTCCTTCAAGACCGCGCCGGTGATCGGTCAGGTGATGGCCGAGCTGATCGGAGCCTGCGAGGCGGGAAGGGACCACGACCGCGATCCGCTGCGGGTCGGGCTGTCGCGGACCGGCTTCGAGCTGGACGTCGGGTTCTTCTCGCGCAACCGCGAGGCGCACCACTCCTCGAACACGGTGCTGGGTTGACCCGCAACATCTATGAACACACCTACCAGGCTTCGCAACCTCGGACCCCACCGACCCATGAGCTCGATCCTCACCGCCGGCCTCCTGATCCTCGCTGCTTCCCTCGGCAACGACTTGCGTGCGCAGGCGCAGAGCACAGCCGCGACCCAGCGATCACCCCAGGCCGCTCTGGAGGAGTGGCGCCAGATGCGCTTCGGGATGTTCATCCACTGGGGTCCCGTCGCGCTCGAAGGCACGGAGATCGGCTGGAGCCGTGGGAGGCAGGTTCCGAGCGAGAAGTACGACGAGCTGTACCGCCGCTTCAACCCCGAGCTCTTCGACGCGGACGAGTGGGTGCGCATCGCCAAGGACGCGGGGATGCGCTACGTCATCCTGACCACCAAGCACCACGACGGCTTCTGTTTGTGGGACTCCGATCAGACCGAGTACGACGTGATGAACACGCCATTCGGTCGGGACGTGGTCAAGGAGCTCAGCGAGGCGTGCCAGCGCGCGGGGCTCGCCTTCGGCACCTACTACTCGATCCTCGACTGGTATCAGCCCGACTACAACACGACCGGCAACCAGGGGGGAGCGGGGTACGCGCTGCCGGCGGGTGAGCAGCCGAACATGGATCGTTACGAGCAGTACATCCACTCGCAGCTGCGCGAGCTGGTGACGAAGTACGGCCCCCTGCTGACCTTCTGGTTCGACGGCGAGTGGGAGAAGCCGTGGACCGTCGATCGGGGAGTGCGACTCTTCGAGTTCTGCCGCGAGCTCCAGCCCGACGCGCTGATCAACAACCGGGTGGGCAAGGCGCGCCAGGGGATGGCCGGGACCACGGCTCAGAGCTCCACCAACCCCGGGGACTACGACACGCCCGAGCAGCGAATCGGCGCCTTCCAGAACGAGCGCCCCTGGGAGACGTGCATGACCATCTGCCGGCAGTGGGCCTGGAAACCAGACGACGCGCTGAAGACGGTGGAACAATGCCTGCACACGCTGATCCGCACCGCCGGCGGTGACGGCAACCTGCTCTTCAACGTCGGTCCGATGCCCAACGGCCGCATCGAGTCGCGGCAGGTCGAACGGCTCCACGAGATGGGCGAGTGGCTGCGGCGTCACGGCGAGACGATCTACGCGACGCGAGGCGGTCCCTTCTATCCTGATCGCTGGGGGTGCAGCACACACCGCGGCGAGAAGGTGTTCGTCCACCTGCTCGAGCGTCGCGGCGACGAGGTGTACCTGCCCGGCCTCGATCAGCGAATCGTCTCGGCCAGAATGCTGACCGGCGGATCGGTCACCTTCGAGCAGGAGGCGGAGCGCATCCAGCTGAAGCTCACCAATACCCGAGCCGACGACATCGATACGATCGTCGAGCTGACCCTCGAAGGTCCCGTGGGGGGGATGGCTCGCTCGAAACGAGCGCCGTCCCTCTTCGAGCTCGGAGGGCACGGCGAGTGGATCTCCAAGGACGCGACCTATCGGGCCAGCTCGACCGCGGAGAAGTGGAGCCACGACGAGGAGAAGCTGCTCACCGGCGAGCCGTACGAAGGGGACTTCTGCTTCCACACCCAGAAGGAAGTCCGCCCCTACATCGTGATCGATCTGGGTGAGGAGGCTCTGGTCAAGGGCCTCGAGATCGAGAACCGCCAGGATCGCTCCTTCTGGGAGCGAGCGGCCACGCTGACGCTGTGGCTTTCCAGCGACGGCAGGCAGTGGCGCGAAGTCTGGAGCGCGAAGGAGGGAAAGGAGATCTGGGAGGTGCCGGTGACGCGAATGACTTCTGGCGACGAACAGCTCGGCGCTCGCGCCCGCTACCTCAAGCTGGGTTTGACCGATGAGGAGCTCGGCTACCTGCACCTCTACCGAGTCAAGGTCTACGGAGATCGACGATGAAGAACCCGTTCAGCCACATCGACCAGCGAGTCCCGCACCTCGAAGCGGGGGTGGAGTTCTACGGCATCCTGCTCCCGGAGGTCGGGTTCCCGCGCTACCTCGGCGGCCAGGCATTCCGGGTCTGGACGATCGAGGGCGGCCAGGGCCCGTCGCAGCCGTGGTTCGGCATCACCGAGGATCCGGATCACCGGCCAAACGCCAACCGCGTGGCGTTCTGGGTCGAGAGCCGGAGCGAGGTGGACCGCATCGCGGAGCTTCTCCGCGGGGCGGGCGCTCTCGACGTATCGGGCCCCAAGGAGATGCCCGAGTACACCGCCACCTACTACGCGGTGTTCTTCGCGGACCCGTGGGGCAATCCGCTCGAGGTGGTGCACGTCATCGATTGATCCGCGGGACTGCTCTCACGGCGCGATGGTGAACTGAATCGCGTCGCTCAGGCCAACGCCGAAGGTGTCGGGCGGATCGCGGAACCAGTACTGGCCGTACACCTGGGCACCCGGCTGCAACGCAGCATCGACGCCCGACTGGATCCTCGCGTTGAAGTCGATGGTGAGCTGCCCCGTGCACGCGTGAGGGGTCGCGCTACCGCCACTCGACTGAACCGGCGTCCGCTGGAAGGGCCCCTTGACGCAGAGCGTGCCCCCCTTGAAGGGCACGTCGTTCGTCCCGCTCGTCCCGTAGAAGAGGATCCCGAACTGGTCATGGGGGACCATCGAGGCGAGAACCTCGAACGGCTCCGCGCT
Source organism: uncultured Planctomycetaceae bacterium (assembly GCA_964496575.1). Taxonomy (GTDB): domain Bacteria; phylum Planctomycetota; class UBA1135; order UBA1135; genus CAZCAC01. The sequence goes on from CAZCAC010000026.1 coordinate 31,385, forward strand.
GGAAGCGCTCGGCAGTCCGGTGAAGGAGACCATCGGCAGGCAACCGGCGGAACCGCGCTTGGCGTCGCAGTAGATCTTCGGGTCCGTCTCACCTTCGGCCGAGTCGGCGTCGAGGATGCCGTAGCCGAGCACGAAGAGAGGATCGTGCGTCCCGCTGGCCACGTAGAGGTCCGCGGTGTGGGTCAGCGCGGCCCGCATCTGGTCGACGGTCCAATCAGGATGCGCCGAGACCAGGCAGGCGGCGGCGGCCGCGGCCAGCGGAGTGGCCAGGGACGTGCCGCTCGCCGTCGCCGTGGACGTGTCGCTGCTGTGCGAGACCGTATGAGTGCTCACGCCGCGCGCCAGGATCTCGGGCTTGATCCGGCCATCGACCGTCGGACCGTCGGAGCTGAACCAGGCGATCTGTCCGCCGGCGTCGACCGCGCCGACGGTCAAGGTCTGGATGGCGTCCGCGGGGAACATCAGGTGATTGGTGGTCGGGTTCGAGTCGTATCCCTCGTTTCCCGCTCCCTGGAAGCAGTGCACGCCATTCTCCGTCGCCGTGTTGAAGCCGACCGTCATCACCGAGGTCATGCCATCCAGGTCGTCCGCGCCGTAGATGTCGCGGATGATCAACGAGGAAGTGGCGACGTCACCGCCATTCGCTTCGATGAGCTGCAGGCCGGCGACGAAGAAGTCCTCCTCCAGTGAGTACTCGCTGGCGACATCCTCGACCTTGGCCAGCACGAACGACGCGTCGTAGGCGCCGCCGACGATCGTATCGGGCAGGTAGGCGCCCATCGTGCCCAGGATCAGCGTGCCGTGCTCGTGCTGGTTCGGAAGGTCGCCCGATTCGGGCCCGGTCTCGGGGTCGTTGTCGACGAAGTCCCACTCGGCGATGACCTGCAGGGGGTGGCCGGGCTGGACGAACGCATCGTGGGTGCGGCGGAAGCCGGTGTCGAGCACGCCGATGATCACGCCATCACCGGTGTAGCCACGCGAGTGCAGGTCGATCAGCCCGATCTGGTCGAGCTGGGCCTCGGCGACGCCGTAGAAGGCGCGGCTGCCGGGCGCGGCGGGAGAGCCGAGCTGTGCATGGTCCGTTCGGTAGCACCGCACCGGTTGGGTCCGATCCACGAAGGGGAGTTGCACCACGGTCGCGAGCGTGTCCGCCCGCGCCTCGATGCTGACCGCATTCAGCCAGGAGCTGACCGTACGCACTCGAGCGCCGCTCGCGCGCACGGCATCGACGTAGTCTTCACAGACAGGAACATCCCGCGCGTCGAACAGGCCCGGTGCACTGCGCCGCAGCCGACGGCGCTCGATCGCGCGCGGCGGATAGCTCACCTCCAGCTCGGCGATCGCCCGCGGTAGGTTCACCGGGCCCTTGTCGCTGAAGAACACCCAGGTGGCGATTCGATTCCCGGACGTGGCCATCGGCGGGCTCGGAGCAGACGCCGGCACAGGTGCCGGAGTCGCCGCGAGCGCGGTGAACAGGAACAGGGGAGCGAGAGAACTGCAGACGGTGACGTTCATGGGATCCTCCTCGGGGTCGGTTTCATGCTACCAGCGTTATTCAGTTCCCGCTTCCCCCCCGACAGGCCAGAATGCGGCCTCGCGAAACCGACCTGGAGGAACGATGAGACCCAGCACGATGAACCGGTTCCACGGAGCGACGACTCTCCTCGTCGTCTGCTCGCTGTTGAATGGCTGCCAGACGAGTCCGGCGCCGGAGGAGCTCGAGGCCTTCGAGCGACGCGTGCTCGACGAGTACCTCGCCTTCGAGAAGGCGCAGGAGCCGAGCGAGCAGAACGGGCTCACGATGCGGGACTACTACGAGCGCGTCGCCGACCCCGAGCTCAACCCCCGCGCGGAAGCGATCGACTGGCTCGTCGAGCTCGAGGCGGAGCACCGCGGTACCCAGGCCGGCCTCGACGCGCTCGACGCAGCGCTCGGGCATCTTCGCCGTCTGGACTACCACTCCGGGGAGTTCGATCACCTGAAGCCGCCGGCGATCTACGACCTGCTCGTCGATCACTACACGCACCTCGAGGGTCTCGGCGAGGTGTGCTACCACGGGAGCCTCCACGAGGACCGCGATGACTTCCTGATGACGATGGACCTGTTCATCGCCAAGAGCCCTCACCGTACGGTCCAGGCCAGGGCGATCGCGGCGAAGATGCTGGTCTTCATGAGCATCGGCCAGTTCGACGAGCAGGTCGAGTGCGCCGAGCTCTTGATGGAGTCCTACGCCGAAGTTTCGTACCAGAACACGCCCTGTGGCGAGCTGGCGGAGGAGTGCCTGATGCCGCCGTTCGCCGAGTCGCTGCTGCAGGTCGGCTCGACGCCTCCCGACCTCGCCGGGTACGACCTCGACGGCAACCCGGTCGCGCTCGGTGATCTGCGGGGAAAAGTCGTGGTGATGACCTTCTTCGGCTTCTGGTGCATCTACTGCCGGGATCTCGTCCCCGTCGAGAAGGCGCTCGCCGAGAAGCTCCAAGGTGAGCCCTTCACCTTCCTGTGGCTGATCAGCGACGGCAGCGTCGAGGAGACCCGCGCCCGGCTCGACCGTCACGGCATCGACTGGCCGCACATGTTCATGCCCTTCGAGACCCGCAACCCGCTGTCGCTGCAGTGGGGCATCAATGAGTGGCCGACCACCTTCGTCCTCGATCGGGAAGGTGTCATTCGTTTCCGGGGCAATGAGGAAGCCCTGGGTGGCGAGAAGCTGGAGCAGGCGGTGATGTCGCTGCTGTGATACGGAGTCAGTCGGGCAGGGCGAAGCGGTGCAGCTTCAACGCGCCCACCTCGACCCCCCACAGCTCGCCCTCGTCGGGAGAGAAGCCGTAGCGCCAGGCGTTCTTGTTCTCCTCTCCCCGGCAGGGATCGAAGTCGAAGACCGCACCATCCGCGACGCGAACCAGGAGCTGGCGGGAGCCGTGGGCACCCAGGGCGATCCAGCGGCTGGAGGCGGCCACGAGGTGGAACCAGCGATCCACGGGAACGGGTAGCATCCGGAGCGGGCTCCCGGACCGATCGCAGATGACGATAGAGGTTCCCTCCTGATCCCTGGTCCCGATGTCCGGCCCGTCGACGACGACGAGGGTCCCGTCGTTGAGCACGTCGAAAGCGTCCACCTGGCGGAACCAGCGGCGATCCGGCCGGCGCCGGGCCTCGGCGAGGATCTCCCCTTTCTCGTCGATCAGGGAAAGAAAGCTCATGGGGTGCTCCGCCCAGCGCGCCGGGCGGCTCGGATCGAAGACCACTTCCTTGAACCCGAGGTCGACCATTCCGATTCGTCGACCCTCTTCGTCGAAGCGCAGGAAGATCTGCGGTTTGGTCTGCCAACCGTGGTGAAGTTTGTTGGCCACGTAGATGTGGCCCCGCTCGTCGACTGCCAGGCAACCGAGCGTCACCCGCTGCAGCTCTCCCGGTTCAGGAGTGCAGACGAAGAGACTCGCGCCTGTTTCGTCGAACGCGTGGACCGCTCCGCTCCGTGCGTCTTTCACCAGGATCCGGCCACATCGATCGATGAAGGACGAGTCCGGATTGCGGAGGACGTCGGCGGAGGGAGCCGCGCCGAGGACCCGATCCACGATCCCGTCCGCGCCGAGCCGGTAGATCGCCGTGCCGTCGGTACACCAGATCGCGCCGTCGGGAGCGACCGCGAAGCGGCGAGCGAAGTCGGTGGGCGGCTCCTCCGCGCTCCGCCGTGGGGCGATCGTCTCGAGCAGCGTCCCGTCGAGGTCCATTCGCCACAGCTTGTCGTCGTCGTCGACGAGCACGTTCCCGGACCGATCCGCCCATGCGCCGGTCGGGTAGCGCGGTTCAATCGACCACGACTCGGTCAGGTCGATGCTCCGGACGTGTGAGCCGTCCGAGTCGAGGACCTGCAGCGCATCCCTGATCTTGTCGACCACGGCGATTCTCCCCTCTCGGGTAAAGGCGACGCCCTCCGGAGAGAGGACCTTCGTCTCGTCTCGGCCGTCGGCATCGATCCTCCACAACAAGGCGCCGTCGGCATTGAAGCGCATCAGCGCCTGGCGAAGGGTGTACTCGGTCCTGGTGGTCGTGACAGCGACGAAGCCCCCGTCGCCGGTGGCGGCGAAGGAGTCGATGGATGGGCAGTCGAAGCCTTCGATCTCTTCCACCGAAGCCGTCGCCGGATCCGCGCGGAAGAGCCGGGTCTTCTGACCGGGACCCCACTTGCAGAGTGCCGCCAGCCAGGTCTCCCCTCCCGGGTCGAACCACTTCAGTGCGCCCTCGAGCTCGGGCGCGATCGGAGGAAGGCGCACCTCGACCATCTCTCCGTCTTTCCGGATCCGGACACAGCTGAAGACGCGCTGCTCCTCCTCGCGGCGGATGAACTTGACCGCGCCGGTGTCGGCGAAGCCCAGGGCGACGACGTCTCGGATTGGATTCTCGACCGTCGGCGCCTGTGGCTTCAGCTCTACGCTAGCGAGGCGCCGCAGCTCGATCACCGGTGGGGAGACCGCTTTCTCCTCGGCGGGCAGCAGGTGATCCACGGCTGCCCCACGCTCGACGATCCAGCTCGAAGCGTCCTCACCGGGGGAAACCTCGAACTCGACCCGCTGCTCGTCCTCGACGAACCACAGCGAGAAGCGCCCCCGGGAGACGTCGAGGATCGGGGGATTCTGTCGCAGGAAGCGCTTGAGTCGACCCTGAGCCTTCTCATCCTCCGGCACCGTGTAGTCACCCCGCAGCTCGAGGGACCAGACCGTCTCTCCCTCGGGATCGTGCAGGGTGAACACGCCCCCCTCCGTGTAGTGCCCGGACGCGACCGGGTTCGAGAACTCGAGGCTCCACCACCACGCCAGCGACAGCGGCGTCCCCGGCACGACCCGGGCCTCGGACAGGACCATGAAGTCGTCCTCGTGGGAGAGCTCCGGACGCTCCGGGCGATACGTACCCAGGAATTCCGCCGTCGAGAGGCGATAGCTCTTCCAGATCGCATCCAGGCTGAGGCGGGGGCCGAGAGTCCAGATCACCAACCGATCGAGGGTGTCGCTGGTGAGCGCGCGGCGGGCCTGCGGATCGGGTGCGAGGTGGCCGTCACCGCTCCCGACGCGCTTCGTCTCCTCGTTCAGCAAGACCTCGCCGGACGGAGAGAAGATCAGGATGTTGAAGGTCCCCCTCGCGCGGTGGCCGTCGACGCCCTCCGAGTACCCGAAGCCGCCGGCGTACCCACGGTCGGTGACGTCGGCGTGCCAGAGGGTGACCGGGAGCTCCTTCGCCCACACCAGGGCGCCGCCCCTCGTCATCCGGTAGGTGCCGGGACCGGCGCCCATGCGAGTGCTCGGATTCACGTCGAGCACGAACTCGCCCGAGGGGGAGGTGTACTCGGTGGGCTGCAGGATTCTCGGTGTTCCGCCGCTGAAGGGGGACGAGGCGAGGAAGAAGGCGACGGGGATCCAGATCATCTTCGAGCTCCTCGCGTCGGAGCGGCCGCTGCCGACGCGCTGGTGGGCCTTGAGTCGATCGAGCCGGGAGCGTCTCCCGGAGGGATCGACCTGGATCCTATCGTAGCCGCGACCCCGGTGGTGGTTACCCCGATCGCTCTACACCGAGGCAGTCTTGGTCCAAGAGCGCGACCGAGCCCTTGGCTAGCGCGCTCGCGAGCAGTCGACTCAGGCCGAGAGCTCGAGGGTCTTGTGCTGGATCCGGAAGATGACGAACTCCTCCGGTGAGATGGAACAGCCGCCGCACGTTGATGCACCTCCAGCACGCGTTTGACTGCGGGGTGCGGACGCCGCTCGGAGCTCTCATCGATCTCGATCTCGATCTCGAACGGGATGCCGAGGACACCGACCCCGGACGATCTCTCCTTTCTGCGCACAGCAGAGACCACCGGAAGGCGAGCTCCGGACCGTGGATTGCGGAGATCTCCAGGACTCAGGATCGGGAGTCCTCATTCTGCACGCCCCCGATTCGCGGGTCGCGGTGTCGGGTGTCGTGCTCAACACGCCGCGCGTCGTCCGCCGCTGGTGAGAGCTTGCCGGCCGTACCGAGCCCGATCCAGACTAGGGAGGGCGCCCGCGCTGCGCTCATGAGCGCAAGCGGGTTGTCTGGGGTCACGAATGCAAGCTCCGGCTACTTCTCCCGAACGAGCTGGATCACGTACTCGGGAATCTCCCCGCGCCGCACCGTGATGATCTCATCGGGGATGGGCTCGAAACCGGCGATGCCCGACAGCTCGAGGGAGTAGCGCCCCGGCTCACTGGCGGCTCCCTCCAGTGCGCAAGACCGTGAGAGGGCGGTTGCGATCGTCCCGTCGCCGTCCAGGGGTTCGAATCCGGAGATCATGGGCCACCCGGGAACGGGAGTCTCCCCATCGACGAAGAGGAGCACGAAGCGGCAGGTCTGCCGCAGAGAGAAAGTGAGCTCGTTACGACCGGCGTGGATATGCACCTGCTCGTCGAGCGCCGCGTGATCCCCGGGGGCAGTGAAGTGACGATGAGTTTCATACCGGGGCCATCCACATGGTCGTATCCGCCGGTTGCGGCGCGTAACGGATAAGCCCGGCCTTCCGCGCCGATCGGAAGAGCACCATACGATATGCTCCCGATCAGAGCAAAGGAGCCCAGCCGTACGGGGCTGCCGGCCGGCAGGACGAAGCCGATCGTCACCGCGACCTGGCAGCCGAGGCAAAGGCTGCCGCACCAGTTGCTCGCTGATCGGTTCCCCCGTAGCGGCTGCCCAGCTCTCGCTCCAGCTCCTGGTAGCGATCCATCACTTCCATGGAGAGATCGTCGACCTCTTCGCTGATGATCTGCTCCGGAACACCATTGCCCGTGTCCTCGTACTGGATCGCGTGCAACTCTCCGTTGCGTCGCGCGTGAAGCGCGGCGAGCTCGTCGTAGGCACCGGCCATCGACTCGTCGCTGAGCGACTCCGGCTCGAGCCCGTTGCGCACGAGGAAGTGGACGAAGGCGATGTTCGCCCGACGCTCGGTACCGGCCATGGCGGCGAAGCGCCGGTCGATCTCTGGGCGCAGCCGCTCCCAGCAGGACCGGGGTGCGGAGCTCGATCGTACTCCGCTCGGCTGGGTCTCGGACGATACGGCAATCGCGCTGGCCAGCTGCTCGGCCTCGACTCGCGCTGGACCGGACGTCGATTGGCGTTCATCGAGAAGCTCCTGCAGTGCGATCGGCAATGACGCAGAGGAGGGAGCGACCTCCTCGGCCGGCATCAGGGCGGGGATCTCCGCGACCTGGGGAAGATCGGCGAGAAGCAGTCCGGAGAGAGCGCCGAGACCAGCGAGGACAGCGATGGCGGTGCGGGTCTGGATCTTCATCTTTCTGGTCTCCATGGAAGTGCAGCCGGCGACCCCCTCCGGTCGCCGGCTGCTCCGGTTCGATTCAGCTGAAGTCTCCGGTCAAAGACAGGCCGTAGAGCCTCGGCGCACCGCCGCTGGAACTCTGGTTGTACATCCGCACGTCGAGGAAGAACACGGCGTCCGGATCTTCGAAACTCCAACCGGGCGCAAACTCGACATCACTGATGATCTGCTTGCTGGAGCTGGTGCCCTTGCCATAGCTGTTCATGCTCAGGCGTGTGTACACCAACCCGGTGTCCATCCGGTACTCCTTGAGGTACACAGTGACATTCTCATCGGACGCGGCCTTGATGATGCTCGCTCGCAGGCTGACGTAGTCCGGGCCATACGTCTGAGTATCCACGTTGACCGGGAAGTAGAAGTTGGTGAAGCCGCTCGAGGAGGGCATCGTCATGTACCTGGTGCCCCTCGTGATGTCATCCTCGTAGCCGGCGCGGGGAAAGCCGCAGTTGCCGAGCGAGGTCCACTTCACGCGCTGCGTGGAGGATCCGGCGATGGTGAGGCCGGTCAGGGTGAGGGCGGCGAGGCCGGCAAGGAGGCCGTGGTGCTTGTTGATCTTCATCGTGCTGTCCTTTCGTGGTGGCTTGGTTCGGTGTGGTTTGGTGCGGCGTTCTTGCCGACACCGAGGTAGCGAGAGCACCAGGCCGGTTCTTTCGCCATTCCCGGAAAAAACCGGATCCCGGCTGGCCGTCACCCGGCGCGGGTTGGCGCCCGCAGACCTTCAGTCTCGGGGTCGTCGATGAGCGAGCGATGCGGAAGCGTCCGAGCGAGCTACATCAGGGGCGGATCGTGGTTGCGCGGGACAGGCAGACACATGAGGTAGAGTAGTCGGCAATCAGCCAGCGGTTCGGCATCGCGGTCGGAGAGCTCCATGCGCCAGATCACCTTCATTCTCTTTTTCCTGTCGGTCCTCGCCCTTCGAGGTGCCGCCCAGGAACCCGGCAGTCCACTGCTCGAGTCCTTCGAGGCCTACCGGCAAGCGAAGGCGGAGTCGGAGTTCGGGCTCGAGTGGGTCTCGCTCGGCCCGGTCATGAACTCTGCCCGGGTGGAAGCGGTGCAGGCTGATCCCGACTCCCCGGAGACGATGTACGCGGCGTTCGGCTCGGGAAACCTGTGGAAGACGGGCGACGGCGGCCTGACCTGGAAGGCGATCTTCGAGGAGCAGTCTGCGCTGGGCATCGGCGATATCGCCCTCGCGCCCTCCGACCCGCGGATCATCTGGCTCGGCTCCGGGGAGAGCCTGAAGAAGGCGCGAAACTTCACCATGCCCGGGACCGGGGTCTTCCGCTCCGAGGACGGCGGCGAGAGCTGGCGGAACGTGGGGCTGCACGACTCCTGGCACATCGGGGAGATCGCCGTTCACCCCGAAGATCCGGATACGGCCTTCGTCGCCGTGCTGGGCCACTTCTGGTCGACCAACCGCAACCGCGGACTCTACCGGACCCGCGACGGCGGCGAGTCGTGGGAGCACGTCCTTCACGTCGACGAGCGGACCGGGGCGAACGACGTGGTGATCTGCGCAGCGAACCCGGACGTGGTCTACGCGTCGCTGTGGCACAACCACCCGGGGGTCAGCGGGCCCAACAGCGGCGTCTACCGGAGCTCCGACGGCGGCACGAACTGGACCCGTCTCGAGGGCGGGCTGCCCACGGGGGACGCGACCGGCCGGATCGGGCTGGCGGTCTCGTGGACGAACCCGAACAAGGTCTACGCGCTGATCGACAACCTGAACCGCAGAGAACACCCGACAGAGATCTACCGCTCCCTCGACGGCGGCGAGAGCTGGCGACGGACCCACGAGGAGGATCTTCAGTTCCTCGGACGCATCGGCTGGTACTTCGCCGACTGCTGCGTGAATCCACAGGACGACGAGGAGATCTTCGGTCTCGGCGTCCGCCTCGCGCACAGCACGAATGGAGGCGAGACGTTCTCCCTGGTCGGTGGAAAGGTCTTTCACCTCTTCCCGAACCCGGCGCGCACCCTGCACCTCGACCACTGCGAGCTGTGGATCGATCCGGAACGTCCCGACCGCCTGATCCTGGGCAACGACGGCGGACTCTTCGTCAGTCAGGATCGCGGCCACACCTGGCTGCATCACAACAACATCCCGGCGGGCGAGTTCTACGACATCGCGGTCGACAACCAGGAGCCCTACCTCGTCTATGGCGGAGTCCAGGACGACTCGTCGGTGTTCGGGCCGCCGGTCGAGTGGATCCCCGAGCTGCCGGATCGCTGGCGCTACGTCTGGCTCGATCCCTGGTCGGGAGGAGATGGCTGCTACACGGTCCCCGATCCGGAGGACCCGGACACCGTCTACTTCTCCAGCCAGCACAACGGAATCCGGCGCAAGAACGTGCGCACGAATCGCTCGGTCCCGATCCAGCCCCGGTTGCCCCGGGATTTCGAAGGTGAGCTGCGCCACAATTTCATCGCGCCCTACATCATCTCGCCGCACGACCACCGCACGCTCTATCACGGCGGCAACTACGTGATGGGGAGTGTCGATCGCGGCGACAGCTGGGAGGTGGTCAGTCCGGACATCACTCGCTCCGGATTCACGGAGCGAGAGTCGACCGCGGCGGGAGCGATCGCCGAATCGCCGCTGCAGCCGGGACGTCTGTACGCCGGGACGGATCGAGGCGCCTTCTGGGTCCGGTCGGGGATCGACGAGGAGTGGGTCGAACGCTCGGCGGGGTTGCCGCCTCGCTACATCCGCAGCATCTGCCCTTCCCGCTTCAGTCCGACGAGAGTCTACGTCGCGGCGACGGGGATCAACGACGACGACCTGCGCGGTCACCTCTACGCTTCGGAGGATGACGGAGAGAGCTGGCGGTCGATCCTCGGCAACCTCCCCGACGAGGTCGCCTACGCGATCCTCGAGGATCCGGTGCGCGAAGACATCCTCTACGCGGGGATGTACCGCGGAGTGTACGTCTCCACCGATCGGGGCCGGAGCTGGTCGCTCCTCGGTCGGGGCATGCCCGCGGCGGCGGTCTCCGATCTGGTGATACAGGAGCGAGAGATGGACCTCCTGGCGAGCACTCACGGCCGGGGCATCTATCGGATGAACCTCCGTCCCCTCCAGGAAGCCTTCGAAGCCGACCCGCCCTCGGAGAACCGTCTTTTCGACATCCCACCGGCCCAGCTCCCCCCTCGAGACGACATCCATTCCATCCACCGAACCGGACTCGCGGAGAAGACTCCGATCACTTTCTTCCTGACGAGCGAGTCGGCGGTGACCCTGACCGTTCGCGATGACGAGGACGAGGTGATCTTCCGGCGGCACATCCAGGCCCGCCGCGGATTCAACCAGTTTCGCTGGGACCTGGTGCTCGAGCGCCGCGAGAGCCCGAAGCCCTACTTCCTCGGACAGCTCCGCTTCGTCGAGGAGGGAACCTACGAGGTGGTCGTGTCCGGTGGAGGTGTCGAGCTCCGAGGAGCCTGTGAGGTCAGCTCGCCCTGGAGGATGGCGCTCGGGCCGTCTACAGATCGAGGCAGCCGCTCACGGCAGCCAGTGGATCTCCAGCCCATTCGTCAGGTTGAAGTCGTACGTCCCCGGACCACAGTACTGTCCGCCAGAGGTGTCGCGGTACCAGCACTGGTAACGCTTCGTGTCACCCGCGGTTACGGCACCCTTGGCCGCGATGCTGATGGTAGTCGCGGATATCCCGAGGCTGTTGGAGCTCTGGACCTCGAGACGGATGAGACCTCCACCCGCACATCGAAGTCCTTCGCCGAAGTAGGTCCCATCGCCGCCGTTCACACGGTTGTTCGCCTGGAAGTAGAGACTCGAGTTGTTCGGGTCCAGCGCCGTCGAGACCAGCATCAGGTCGTCCTGGCCCACGCTCGCGGTCCCCGTCTCGGTCAGCTGCGCACCTGCGGTACTGATGCCGTTGGCACAACCCGATCCCGGGACGGATCCATCGTTGTCGTTGGCGCAGGGACAAGGCCAGCCACTGCCCGGATCGCCGAAGCAGTAGGGCACCGCGGAGGGAACCGGGAGGAACACGTAGGCGGCGCCCCGGCCGTCGACGGCGGCGGGTGCCCCCAGAATGGCCCGGATCCGGCTGACTCCGACCGAGTTTCCGAACTGGTCGCCAGACGCGCCGTCCTCCGCGCACATGCGGGCGAACTTGACTCCCGAGCTCACGTCGAAGGAATAGGCACATCCGGTATCCGTCGATCCACACTTGCCGTTCGGTGCCCCGACCACGGCCAGACCATCTCGGATGTCCACGCTCTGCCCGAAGAACTGGTAGTAGATAGCGGCGGACGGGAGGAGCTTGAACAGCTGTTGCCCGTTCGACACATCGAAGATGTAGGCGGAGCCGGAGTTCGTATTGAAGTCGTCGTCCCGGGGGGCGCCGATCAAGGCCTTGCCGTCGTCCAGGGCCACGCTCCACCCGAAGTAGTCCTCCACGGATCCGTCCGCGGGGACGATCTTGTGGAGCTGACTCCCGTCGCTGACGCTGAACACGTACGCCGAACCGAAGGTCCAACCGTTCGGGTCGTCGTAGAGGGCGCCGACGACCACATGATCCCCATCGACCGCCACGTCGCAGCCGAAGTTGTCACCCGCGTAGCCATCATCGGGTACCAGCTTGAAGAGCTCCTGGCCGGTCGAAGCGTCGAGGACGTAGGCCGAACCCGACCAGGTTCCGTTGACGGTATCGCCGGGCGCTCCGATGACGATGTGATCGGTACTGATCGACACGCTGGTTCCGAACCAGTCACCGGCGAAATTGTCGGCCGGGATGATCAGGGTAATCTCCTGACCGGCCGGAACGTCGTAGAGGTAGGCCGCACCACCAAAGAACTCGTAACCCGAAAGATTGTAGGCGGGGGCTCCGACCACGGCTCGATCTCCTTCGATCGCGACGCTGAATCCGAACATCATCAGCGCGTGGCGGTTCGAGGCCGGGAGGTTGCGCAGCTTCTGGCCCGATGAGACCTCGTACAAGAATGCGGTTCCCGACGCCATCCCCACGTGAGAATCCTGGTGCGCGCCGACGATGGCTCGGTCACCGCTGATGTCGACACTGTACCCGAACAGCTCCTGAGGTTCGGCGTCGGCCTGCGACAACCTGCGGAGCTGACCCTGTGATTCGGCACGCGTCGGCAGCAGGACGAGGCAGGCGAGCGCGGACAGCGTGGTGACCGAGGTTCTCATGACTCGATGGATCATCGCGAGTTCTCCAGAGCGGGGGTGGAACGAGCTGTGGGGACCGGCAACTCCGGGAGAGCCCTTGCGACCGGCCCCCTGGCTCTCCCACCTCGCCTCCGGCTGGTCGCGCCGCCTCCGCTGCACCGATTCCCGTACACGATTCCCTAGAAGCCCCCCGTCGCGTTGTCACCGCGGGAATCGACGAAGTCTCCGTCACGCGTTCACGAGCCTGCTCGCTCCCGGGCCGTCGCCAGCAGCTCGAGCGCCTCGCCCCAGCCGGGGCGCAGCTCGAGCGCACCCTGGATCGACTCGACCGCTTCCGACCAGCGACCGGCAGCGCCCAGGAGTCGCCCTCGCTCGAGGCGGGCTCGGGGGGTCGGGTCGGGACCCTCGGCGAGAGGAGCCAGGACCGCCGCCCCTTCGGCGGGACGACCGTGGGCGCCGAGGAGAGAGGCGTACTTCAGCCGGAACCGGTTGGCCTCGGGCTGGAGCTTCAGGGCGTGCGCGAGGTGCGGAAGCGCGGCCTCCGGGTTGCCATGTTGCTCCAGGAGCGTCGCGAGGTTGACCCGCGCGGTGAAGTCGTCGGGGATGTGCTCGATGGACTCGAGCAGGAGGGTCATGGCGTCCCGCGAACGTCCGGTCTCCGAGTAGAGACCGACGAGGATCCCCACGCATCGGGCGTTCCCCGGCTCGAAGCGAACCGCCTGCTCCAGGTGCTCGATCGCCTGGGCCGGGTCTCCGGCGAGTCGACGCTGGATGCCGAGGTTGTAACGCGTCATGACCGTGTCCGCGTGGTCCAGCGAGTTGCGCCAGAGGCTCTCGTCATCGCGCCAGACGTCGACCTGGATCCAGGTGCCCGCCGCCAGCACGAGCGATGCGGCGACGGCGAGGCCGGCGACGAGTCGGCGCGAGCCCAGCTGGACGAGCTGACTCACGCCGAACGCGAAGCCCGCGAACAGCCCCAGGTGGGCCAGGTAGGTGAAACGATCCGCGTGGGCCTGAACGAAGCCGAAGCGAACCAGGCCCAGCATCGGCACCAGCATGCCCAGAAACCACAACCAGCCGACGAGGAGGGCCGGGGCGCGTTTCCGGAGCTTGATCAGGACGGCCGAGACGATCACGAGCACCACCACCGGCAGGATCCAGGCGCGCGCCTCGGGCCGCGCGTAGCTGACGATGAGGTCGGTCGGCACCAGCGTCTGCCAGAGATAGGAACCGTAGGCGCTCAGGGCGATCGAGATCCTCTCGAGGAGGGGCACCGCCGGGCCGGCCGCGTCGAGGTTCCCCGACTGCGAGCGCTGCGCGATGATCGCCGCGACGACGACCAGCGCGAAGAGCGGCAGCTTCTCGATCACCAACCTCGACCAGGGCCTGGTGCGGTACCGCGCCAGCGGCCAGAGGTCCAGCAGGAGCAGAACGCACGGGACGGTGATCAGGACCTGCTTGGCCATGAGGCCGAAGGCGAGGCACAGCGCGCAGAGAACGTAGCGCCCCACACCCGGCCGCTCCGTCCAGCGCTGCCACGTCCATAAGGTGAGCAGGAAGAACAGCCCCGAGACGAGGTCCTTGCGGCAGGCGACCCAGGCCACCGACTCGACCCGCAGGGGATGCAAGGCCCAGAGCGCGGCCGCGACGAGCGCGGGCCACGTTCGCCCGGTCAGGCTCCGCAGCACGAGGAAGGCCAGGGCGGCGTTGATCGCGTGCAGGGCCACGCTGGTGCCATGGTGTCCCGCGGGGCTCGTCCCGAACAGGCTGACGTCGAGCATGTGCGACAGCCAGGTGAGCGGCAGCCACGTCGAGCCATGAAAGGTCCCGAGCGACCACCACAGCCCCTCGGCGGTCACGCCGCGGAGGACCATCTCGTTCTGGGTGACGTAGGTGGGGTCGTCGTAGCCGATGAAGCCGTAGCCCACCGCTCGGACGAAGACCAGCGCGGCGACGGCAGCGAGGGCGAGGGCGAGCAGGAGAGTCCGGGATCGACCCTCCTCGGGGGCGACTGAAGGGGGAGATGTCACCGCGAGATGATACCGAACCCGGTTCACCTCCACACACCAGCGTTCGCAGTACGGAGTCATCTCCGGCTCGAAATCGACGTGCACGCCGTCGGCGACGCGGTTGATGTAGTGGAAGTAGGTCGCCTGAGCTCCTACCAGGGCACCTCGTTGCCCTCGAAGTCGAGGAACTGGCCGTTCCGCGAGGCGTCGAGGCCGTCGATCACGCCGATCATCCCCGCCACGCTCTCCGGAATCTCCAGGGGAGCCGACGCTCCACCCATGTCGGTCTTGACCCACCCGGGGTGCAGGGCGACGCAAGTCAATCCCTCGCCGGCGAGGTCGATCGCGAGGCTCTTGTTGAGCGCATTCAGCGCGGCCTTGCTGGCTCGATAGCCGTAGCAGCCGCCGCTGGTGTTGTCGGCGATGCTGCCCATCTTGCTGGTCATCTGCACGATCGTCTTGCGCCCGCCGAGCCGCAGGTTGGGCAGGAGGGCCAGGGTCACCCGCAACGGACCGAGGCTGTTGATCTGGAAGAACTGGGCCAGGCTCTCGACGTCGAGGCCCGCGAGGGCGACGTCCTTCACGCCGTAGCCGGCGTTGTTGATCAGGACGTCCACCGGCTCGGTGGCGAGGCGATCGGCGAAGACCTGCACGCTTTGCGGGTCGGCCACATCCAGGGTCTCCAGACGAACGTCGAGCGCCTGCAGCTCCCGTGCGTCCTTGACCCGGCGGGCGGTGGCGATGACGCGCTCTCCACGAGCGCACAGCTGGCGCGCCAGTTCGAGGCCGAGGCCCCGATTCGCGCCGGTGATGAGATAGGTGTCAGACATGCCAGCCAGGATACGGCGTCACCTCGTCTTCGGCACCATCGAGCCGTTCGGCGAGATCGAGAGGCACAGATCCGCAGCCCGGGGCTCACTCCGGCGCGACGATCTGCAGCCCCTCCGCGGCGAGAAACCTCGGACCACTCTCCACCGCGTTCGGCTCGATCCGGTACGCGGCCCCCTCGACCAGCTGCTCGCGCGCTTCGGGCTCCAGGCGGAGCAGGAAGTAGAGATACGGCTCGCCGTTGTCCGCTCCGAACCACATACCGCGCACCGCCGTGGCGGGGACGGTTCCGTGCTCCTCGGAGATCAGCTGGAACTCCCGAGGCACCTTCTCCCAGAACGGGTTGAGGAGCTCCCCCTCCATCTTCAGCCCCGCGGTCCGCGCGGCGAGCATGATGTGGTGTCGGTCGGTTTCCAGGTCGATCCGGGTCACGGTCAGATGGGCCGGACGCTCACTCGATGCGACCCAGAAGGCGCGAACCAGCGTCACCTCCTCCGGCGGCACGTCCTCCTCGTAGGGCGGGTTGGGGATCTCCGCGTGCTCGCCGAACTCGTCGGTCACCTCGATCGTCGCGTACGGATTGGCCGTCTTGAACACCTCGTCACGCCGGTGCAAGCCCTGGCGCAGACCCACCGTCCGCCCCATGTGCGCGTCCGCCCAGTCGACGACGGTCAGGATATGCGTGGTCAGGCCGTACAGCCGCTCGTCGAGGATCGGCTGACCGAGACGGGTGTAGTTGAGTCGCCGCCAGCGCCCGCCGATCAGCACTTCGTTGAAGGTGTGCGAGGCCCACGATCCCTTGATCTTGCGCAGCCCCTTCAGCGCCGTCTCGCGAATCCGATGATGACGGATCCCCTCCTTGACCAGCTTCATCTGCTCGGCGTCATTGGAGTCGACCATCGGGATCACCAGCACGATGCGCGTCGGGACCCCCGCCGCCCGCAGACCGCCGCAGAGGTAGATGGCGCTCGAGGTGCACGAGCCGTGCACCTTGTGCTTGAACATGCCCTTCGCCGAGATCTCTCGCTCCCACTGCTCCTCGATCTTCACTCCCCGCTGCTGTTCGAACTTGCGTACGACCTGCTTCAGCTCCGGCGGCACGATCGGCTTGCCGCGGCGGTAGTCCGCCAAAAACGAGGTGAAGCCGTCCTCGAACTCCGAGCGGTCCATCAGCTGGCGCGCGGCGGCGACGGCCAGGGTGCGGTCGTCAGCGGCCTCGATGTCGACTCCCTTCTCGCGGAGTTCCTTCAGGAGTGCCCTGCGCATCCGCTGATCCCACGAAGAGGTTGTCGTCGACTTCAGGTACGGCGCGTACTTCCTGACCGACTTGCGCCACTTCGGGTCGGCCTCGATCGCCTCGTTCGCGGTACCGAGCGGGTAGTGGATCACCTCCAGCTCGACCCACCCTTCGTGCTCGGCCACGAGGCGCGCGTCCTGGAAGTCGTCGTTGCCGGCAGCGGCATCCGCCGGCCGCACCACTCTCACGACGGTCCGCACCGTGTAGGCGTACTCGCGCCGCTCGTCCCAGTCGCCGTCGGGCGTGCCGTCGCCGTCGCTGTCGGCGTTCTGGGGATCGGTCCCGTACTTGTGGCGCTCCTGGAAGTCGGAGAGACCGTCGCCGTCGCCGTCGGGGTCCTCGGCGATCGGGTCGGGCAGCTGGGCGTTCGCGGACCAGGCGCCGATCGCCAGCAGGGCGAGGGCCGAACCGAAACGAAAGCGGGGCGGATTCCAGCGCATCTTGAACTCCTCGTCTCGAGCTCCGTGGTTCGTCTACAGTAACCGATTCATGTCCTTCGTGGATCCCGGGGAGGAAGACCCGCATCATCGGGTATCCTCCCCCCATGTCCGAAGAACGCCGTCCCCCCCGGTGGCTGAAGCGATTGCTCGTCGCCGCAGGTTTCCTGGTCGCCCTCTACGTCCTCCGCCTGGTCCTCGGCCTCGGTCTTGGGGCAATCCACTTCTCGAACACCCCGGACTTCGAAGCCTACATCCGATCCAACCCTGTGGACGTCGAGCGCCTCGACGCAGCACTGGCGGGGATCGACGGAAGCGAGGAATCGTCGACTCTCTTCGCGGGCGAGGTCGACCCGCTGGTCCTCGACCAGGAGGACGAGACGTTCGAGCTCCGGGGCCAGGTCCTCGAGGTCGACATCCAGCGGGGCGAGGAGTACATCCTCCGCTATCGCCAGGAGTTCACGCTAGCGCTCGATCGCGAGACCTACGATCGCCATGGCATCCGGGTCACGACCCCGCTGCTGGTCACCGGCGACGGCCTGCGGTTGATCTCCATCGTCCGCCTCACCCCATCCGAGAAGATGATCGGCGAAGGCAGCAACGGCAAGGGGCACGCGGTCGTGGACGTGATCCTCGCGGCGGGCGAGGGCGAGCCCCGGGTGCGCTTCGGCGAGCTCGGCGAGGGCTCGGTGAGGAACGACATCTCGACGCTGCTCGCGGGAGCCGAAGGGCTGCCGCCGCTGGAGCAGTTCCAGCTCGAGCTTCCCTGCTTTCGCTGGCTCCTGGGCCTGGTGCACCCCTCCGACGAGATCGCCGAGGAGGGCCTGCTCCACCACGTCAGCATGCCGGTCTTCATGAACTGGGAGAAGCTGGAGGACGGCCGCGGCGGCCCTTCGTACCAGGGCGCCCGCCACTTTCTGAGTACCACGCAGTATTCCTTCGCCCTCCGGATAGCGGTGAGTGAGACTCGAGATGGCGAGTCGGCCGGCTCGATCGAGACCTCGCATTCGGTCGAGTATCGCTGGAGCGACGAGCTCTGGTAGCGGCCTAGCGCCGTGGATCGCCCGAGGACCGGCCCTCGGAAAAAAACCGGGATACGATGTGCCACCGCGATGCCCGGCG
Organism: uncultured Planctomycetaceae bacterium; assembly: GCA_964496575.1. GTDB lineage: Bacteria > Planctomycetota > UBA1135 > UBA1135 > CAZCAC01. The sequence goes on from CAZCAC010000026.1 coordinate 49,563, forward strand.
GCATTGCTCTCTCAGCATGTCCGATCCCTCTTTCTCCCCCCGGATCCCGACCGCGGAGCTCCTCGCCCAGGCGGGGTGGATGCGATCGCTGGCGCGCGCGCTGGTGCTCGACCCCAGTCGCGCGGACGACGTGGTGCAGGAGGCGTGGCTCGCCGCGCTGACCCGCCCGCCGGACGACCGCCGGAACCTGCGTGGATGGCTGGCTCGGGTCCTGCGCAACGCGGCGCTGCAGATCGACCGCCACGAGGGCCGGCGGCGCGAACGGGAGCGACGAGTCGCGCAGCTGGAGAGCGCGGCCCCCGCGGGTTCGGTCGACGAGCGAGTCGAGCTGCATCGCCTCCTGGTCGACGCGGTGAGCTCCCTCGGCGAACCCTACCGGACGACGATCCTGCTGCGGTACTTCGAGGGGCTCGACGCCGAGGAGATCGCCGCGAAGGAGGGGATCCAGGGAACGCTGGTGCGGACGCGACTCGCGCGTGGGCTGGAGAAGCTGCGAGCGCGCCTCGACGGCGAGCACGACGGAGACCGCCGCGCCTGGTGCCTGGCGCTCTGCCCCCTGGGTGGCGCGCTCGCCGACGGGCCCGCGGTCGCACCGGGATCGCTGGTGGGCTCGGCGGCGCTGGCCGCGGGCGTGGTGGCCCTGCTCGGAGGACTGGTCTTCACCGCGATCGCGCTGCGGTCGGGGGTCTCGGATGAGCCGGATCACGACTCCCTGACCGCGACCGGTGGGGAGGAAGTGATCGTCGAGGGCTCCGACGGGCGAATCGCTCGAAACGACGATCGACCGATCCGCATTCCCCTCGACGCCACGGCAGGGGGACGCGACGCGAGCTCACCTCTCGAAGAGCAGCTCCACGAGGGGAGGTGGACGCGGCTCGTCGACCGGGTCTTCGACTTCGAGAACGGCTCGGCGATCGCCGGGGCGGAGCTGCACCTGGAGCCGGCGTATCATCCTGGCGCCGAGCCGCTGGCGCGGTCCGACGAGGAGGGTCGTTTCGAGCTTCAGTCGGCGGGACCCTCGGACGTTCGCCTGGTGGTCCTCGCCGAAGGTTACGCGGGCCTGCGGCGAGTCCTCGACCTCGAAACGGCGCGGGGCTCGGCGATCGACGTCCCGCTGATCCGGGGCGCGTCGATCGAGGGGCGCATCACCGATCGCGGCGGCCGACCGGTCGAGGGGGCGACGGTCTCGATCCGCCCGGCACCCGTTCCGCTCGACTTCACGCCGCCCGCGAATCGCTCCGGGGGCAAGCTCTCCGACCTGCCCGACGGCTGCTGGCTCTTCGCCGGCCGCGATCCCGATCAGAAGCACGTCCGGACCGAGTCGGTCGGTCGGAGCGACGCGGGAGGGTCCTTCCGCATCGAAGGCCGTGTCAGCAACGGCGGCGCCACCTTCGTCCGCGTGCACATGGAGCACCCCAAATACGCGGTGATCTCCAGCGAGGTGCTGAAGCTGGAGATGCCCTCGGGGGTCGTACGCACGTCGATCGTCATGGAGCGCGGCGCGGCGCTTCGAGGGCGCGTGATGCAGAACGGTCGGCCGGCGGTCGCGGTCGTACGCTGGTCGAGCGACGGCGACACCTCCGCTTCGATGGAAGTCGACCCCGCGGGACGTTTTTCCTTCGACAACGTTCCGCCGGGTGAGGCGAGCCTCAGCGCCCGGGATCCGCGGTTCAGGCTTCTGCGAGACGAGCGCACGCTGAAGCTGGATCGAGGCGAGGAGCGCTTCGAGGAGCTCGATCTCTCCTACCAGCCGCACACGATCACCGGGCGAGTCACCTGTGCCCGGGGCGAGCCGGTCGAGGGAGCGTCGATCCTGGTCCTGGGCAAGGGCCCGGGCCGCTGGGAGCTGGTGAGCGGGGCGAGCGATGAAGCTGGCGAGTACGCGATCGAGCTGCCCGAGGTGGAGGGACAGCTCTACGACGTCGAGCTGCGCTGGGCGCCGCTGCGTCTCCGCCGCCGTGATCTTCCCGCGGGCGCTCGCGCCGACTTCTCGCTGCCGCGAATGGGGCGGCTCGAGCTGGAGATCGTCGACGGGCGAAGTGGCGTGGAGGTCAACGACTGCGAGGTGTTCTGGCGCGAGGCGGGCTCTCCGAGCTTCCTCGCCCACACCGGAGACCGCCCCGGCGGCGCGCTCCCGCTTCCCGTCGGTCGGATCGATCTCCGCGTCTGCGCGCATGAGCAGAACTACCGCGCCACGATCGTGCGCGACGTGGTCGTGAGTGACGAGAGCGAAGCAAGCCCGTGCCGGGTGGAGCTCGAGCGCGGAACGCGGCTCGACCTGCAGTGGCACGGCGAGGGCTCGCCGACTCCGGCGGATCACATCTTCTTCCTCTTGACCGAGGAGCAGTGGCCGCTGGTCGAAGGGGTCCGCAACCGCTACCTCGGCTACGATTTCGACGTCCGCGGGGCGGATGAGTCCGTGCATCACGAGATCCGGAGCCTGGCGATGGGGCTCAGCCACTGGGGAAATCGCCTCGACGAGCACGGCGCCGTCTCGCTGCGTGGGGTGACCCCCGGCCGCTACCGATTGAAGTCCATTCCCGATGACCTGATCCTGGAGCCGAGGGAGCTCGTCGTCCCCGACGCGGAGTACTTCCCGGTCAACATCCACTGGAGGCAAACGAACCGATGAACATCTCGCACGAGAACCGTACTCGCGCCCCCTGGTGCGCAATCCTGGGGCTGTTCGCGTCGTTGTTCCTGCTCGCCGGATCTGCGCTGGCGGGAGAGAACCTGCGCAAGGTCTACAGGGGCAAGCTCGACTACCGCGAGAACGCCGGCGGAGTCGACTGGTCCGTGGGACCGGAGGATGTCTGGAAGCTCTCTTCCTTCAGCTACGAGCTCGCCGGAGAGTTCGAGCTGGAGCTGGGGCCCTCGACGGTCGTGTTCGGAAAGCACAAGGGCGCGAAGAAGGGATACAGCGTGGTGTGGGCCGCGCTCTTCCCCGAGGAGCCGGGCGAGATCGTCACCTCCGAGTCGGGGCACGGCGACCACGCACGCGCGATCTTCATGCGCTTCAATCCCACGCTGCTCGCCGAGCTGTTCCCTTCCGCGACGGTCGAGGGGCGGGGTGAGGCTCGCTGGCTCGTCTGGGCCAAGCGCCAGTACGGACACAAGATCAACGCCTGCTGGCAGTGGGACAACATGCCGGTGGTCACCTGGAAGAAGTCGGTCGTCTTCGACATCGATACGGTCGAGGGAAAGCGGCGGATGTACATGCTCGACACCAAGGACGAGACCGCTCGATACGAGCAGGCCTTCGCAGGCCGCGTCCTGCCGCCGGTGCCCGAGGACGACCTGGAGCGCGAGGAAGCGGTCGAGATCTTCCGCCAGGCGTGGGAGGCGTTCGACGCCGAGTACGCGATGTTCGTGGTCAAGCCGAACGTCGACTGGGAGGCGCTGTACGAGCTCTACGAACCGCTCGCGGAGGACGCGAAGTCGACCTACGAGCTCGCCGGCGTCATCGGCCTGCTGGTCAGCCACCTGGAGGACCTGCACGTCTACGTGAAGGCCGGGGATGTCTGGATCCCCACCTACAACCGCTTCCGGGTGCGCAACGCCAACTGGAACGCGTTGAAAGGTCCGCTGCAGAAGCTGAAGGAGGGCAAGGGGGTCGCCTGGGCGCGCACCAACTACGGGCTGGGCTACATCTGCGTCTGGAACCTGAGCGAGCCGAACCTGGACGATGAGTTCGACGATGCCCTGAACGGGCTGGGTGACACGGTCGGGCTGATCATCGACCTGCGCTTCAACGGAGGTGGGGACGAGCTGCTGGGACAGCGGCTGGCGTCACGCTTCCTCGACCGGGAGCGGACCTACAGCCTCAATCAGTACCGCAGCGGCGCGGGTCACGACGAGCTGGGGAAGAAGCTGGAGCGGAAGTTCGAGCCGCGCGGCCCGTGGCGCTACGAGGCGCCGGTGGTCGTGCTCCAGGGTCAGAAGACGATGAGCTCCGCCGAGTCGCTGGCGCTGATGTTCGCTCAGTGTCCTGAAGTGACCACGATGGGCGACCGCACGGCCGGCTCCAGCGCCAACCCGCGCCGCCTGGAGCTTCCGCGAGGGATCATCGTCAACCTGCCGCGCTGGCTGGACATGGACCCCGCGGGTGAGCCGATCGACGCGGTGGGAATCGCCCCGATGAAGCCGATCAAGGCGACCACCGTGGCCGACTTCGAGGAGACCGACCCGGTATTCGAGGCCGCGGTGAAGTTCCTCAAGAAGAAGAATAACCGGAAGCCGGGGAAGCGGAAGTAGCCGCCCGACGGCCTCGGGGGGCGAGAACCGAGGCCGTCAACGCCCTGATTCCCCGGGGGAGCCGGGACTGGGTATCGCCTCGTCGGAGAAGCGGAGCCGTTCGATCTCCCTCAGGAGGTCGTCGCCATCGCGGCCCTCGATCTTGTCGCGGACGCGAACCCCGCCGCTCTCCCGCTCGATCTCGTACTCGGTGCGAGGCCCGCGAAAGACCGCCGTGTCGGCGCCCGCGCCGCCGACGAGAAGGTCGTCCCCCCCACCACCGGTCAAGACGTTGTCGCCGTCGTTCCCGGTGAGTCGGTTGACCTGCTCGTTTCCCCGCAACGCGGCATCGGCCTCACCTCGCAAGGTGACGTGGCGCAGGTGCTGGGACTTGGTCGTGTAGCGCAGAGCCGGGTCGTGGTCGAGGCGGAACTCCCCTTCGAAGGCCTCGGGGAGCTCGGCCACGTAGGCGAGGCCCGGCGGCAGGAAGGCCTCGACCAAGCCGAACCCGTCGGGGTCGCGCTCGCGCAGACTGGCACGGCTCCCGGCGAGGTATCTCCCGAAGTGGGAGGTACCCTCGGGGATCTCGTCGCCCTCCAGCGCCATCCCCTCGTAGCAGGTCGGCGGCACGGTCCACAGGTCGAGGTAGTTGTCGTAGATCGCGGCGATGTACTCGTTGCGATGACTATCCGGTTCCTCCTCGGGCCACGGCTCCCAGAGCCCAGCCTCCTCGGCGTGGTCGCTGGTGCGCTGGATCTCCTGGTCGTACTCCGGCAGCGCGGGACGGATGCCGTAGTCGTGCACCAGGTGCAGGATCTCCTCGAACGCTGCGTCTCGCGTGCGGTGCGCCAGGTAGTCCGGCGAGCCTTCGACCGGGCACTCGTTCGCCCGCAGGTCCTGCATGCCCAGCTCGAGCTCGCCCAGCGGACCTCGGAGCGCTCGCCGCAGCGCCGGCTCGTCCTCGAAGAGGATCAGCGTCGCGCGCCGATCGGCCATCGCGTCGGCGACCGCGCTCTTGTCGGCTCCGTGCGTCGAGCCGGGAACGTCGGTCAGGAGATGCTCGAGGACCTTGCGCGCCCGCACGATCGCGTCCTCGCTCCAGGCCGCCTGGGCGAGGATGTGGATCGGCCGCCCATTCGGCGCCGTCACGCGCGTGTAGCGATCGAAGATCGTGCGGAGAAGCGGGTCGACGCTCTCGGGGAGCGCGATGATCCCGCGCGTTCCGGCGGAGGGGTCGAGCGCTTCGAGCCCGTAGGCGCCCTCCCCACCGGGCAGCGACTCCGCCGGGCGCTCGGTCGCCACCGCGAACCGCTCGATCTCCTCCTCGGTCATCCAGTGGATGTCGTCCGCCGGTGCCGCCTCGAGGGTGTACCAGTAGAACTCCGCCGGGATGCCCATCTCGGCGTAGTAGTCGAGGTACTTCTGGTGCTCGGGATGATCCTCCTCCACGTCGGCTCCTTCTCCCTCCATGCCGGCCCAGGAGTGCACGCCGAGTCGCGCGCCACCTTCGACCAGACGCCGTTCGCCGGCCAGGAAGAAGTCGGTGCCTCCCGACGCGACCATGCCACCCGCGGGGACCACCGTGGTGAGACCGAAGCGGCGAACCCAGCGCGCCGCGCGCAGGTTGGCTTCGTCGTCTATCGACCCGGGCACGTCCTCCATGCGGATCGTCTCGACTTCGGGATGCTCCAGCAGCAGCTCGAGCATGCGACCGGGAGTCGAGGCGCCGATGGTCCCGGTCATCACCGCCACCGCCCCGGAAACCTCGAACGTCGCCCCGCGCAGCTCTTCTTCGATCGCCAGCAGCAGCTCCTCCCGCGACACCTGTTCGTCACCGTCGGCGTCGAACCTCGAGACATCTTCCCAGTCCCCGGCATCGAGCTCGTCGGCGGTGATCAAGCCGTCTCCGTTCTGGTCGACCTCTTCCAGGAAACCCAGCGCCTCCTGGCGGAAGAGCTCGCCCGGGTCATCGAGGTCGACCGCTTCGAGCTCCGACAAGTCGATGCAACCGTCGTCGTTCGCATCCTGAGCCAGTATGAACGGGGCGAAGGGCTCGGGAACCTCGTCCGCATCCAGCAGTCCGCTCCCGTCCAGATCGAGCTCGCTGAACTGGTCCTGCAGTTCCTTCGCCTCACGGCCCTTCTCGGCAGCGAGAAACTCGGTGATCTCCTCCGGAGAGCAGCGCCCATCTCCATCGGCGTCCGCCTCGACGCTGAGCAGGAGAAACGCTTCCGCTCCCTCGTAGGGGCCCAGCAGGCCATCGCGATCGCGATCGAGCCAGTCGAGCAACGCGGTGAGATCCGGTGGCCCGGTTTGCCGAGAAGCAAATGAGTCGGGGCCCAGGGAAACCAGCAGGAACAGGGGAAGAGCACCGCGAAGGAGCCGGTGCCCGAGATTCGAACGATCATGAACAGTCATGTCGATCTCCGATCCAGGTGTCGGGCGGTGGCATCGATCGGCCCCGCGGCTCCGACGTCGAGACGATGGTAACGGAGGAGTGCCCGGGTGACAACGTCCCCTACGCGGCCTGCTGGTCTGGGCGATTCTGATAGGATCGGCGCCCAGAGGAGGTCATCCCATTGATGAAGGTCCCGACAAGAGCTCGTCGCCTCGCCTGGATCCGTTTCGCTGCCTTGCTCCACGGTGTGCTGCTGCCGCTCGCCATGCCCGTCCTGGCCGACCAGGATCTGGGCGAGGTCTACCAGGGCGATCTCGATCACTACGAAGACGCCGGCCCCGTCGATTGGTCGGTCGACTTCGAAGACGTCTGGAAGCTCTCTTTCTTTCGCTTCGAGCTCGCGGGGAAGCTCGAGCTGAATCTGGGGCCCACGACCGCCGTCTTCGGCAGGCATGGCACCGAAGAGACCGGCTACAGCGTGGTGTGGGCTGCGCTCTTCCCCGAGGAGCCCGCGGAGCTCATGGTCTCGCAAGCGGGAAACGGGGATGAGATTCGCACCGTCTTCATTCGCTTCAACCCGGCGCTGCTCACCGACCTCTTCCCCGCTGCGACGGTCGAAGGACAGGGCGATCCGAGCTGGCTCGTCTGGGCCTGGCGGCAATACGGGAACAAGTCGAGCGCGTACTGGCAAGTGGACTGGATGCCCATGGTGCCGCCGAGGAACGCGATCAGCATCGACATCGATACCGCCGACGGAAAGCGCCGGCTGTACGCGCTGGACACGAACCTGGAGAAGATCCACTACGTTGAGAGCTACGCAGACCACGGCTTGACTCCCGTGCCCGATGATGGGTTGGACCGGGTGAGGGCGGTCGACATCTTCCGACAAGCCTGGTACGTCTTCGATGAGATCTATCCGCTGTTCACCATCAAGCAGCGGGTGAGCTGGGAGGTGCTCTACGAGCGATACGAGCCGCTGGCCGAGCGGGCGAAATCCAGCTACGAGCTCGCCGGCGTCATCGCCCTGCTCGTCAACCATCTCGAGGACACGAACCTCTCCATATGGGCGGGCGAGGGACCGGTTCCCAGCTACCGCCGAGTTCTGCCTGGCAATAGCAATTGGAAGGCGATCGAGGATTCTCTCTCGGATCTGCAAAGGGGCAAAGGACTCGCTTGGGCCCGGACCGGAAATGGCCTGGGGTACATCAACGTGGCGAGCCTGGTCACGGAGGACGTAGATGTCGATTTAGATGAGGCGCTGGAGGCACTGAGCGACACGGTGGGGCTGATCGTGGATCTTCGTTCCAACGCTGGTGGCGATGAGGATGCGGCCCGGAGGATGGCGGGGCGTTTCCTCGACGAGCAGCGGGTTTACGGCCTGCGTCGGTATCGCAGTGGCCCCGAGCACGACGAGCTCGGATCGATGATGAAGCGTACGATCAGACCACGCGGTCCGTGGCGCTACGAGGCGCCGGTCGTCGTACTGCAGGGACGGGAGACGATCAGTACCGGCGCGTCGCTGGCGTTGATGCTCGCCCAGTGCCCCGATGTGACCACGATGGGTGATCGCACTGGGGGCACCAGCGCTGACAGTCGCTGGGTGAAGCTCTCCCGCGGGATACAGGTCTACGTGCCGCGCTCCTTGGAAATGGATCCGGAGGGCAATCCGATCGCGGTGACGGGCGTCTCGCCGATGCTCCCGATCGTGGTGGCTGGCGAGGCGAGCCTCTGGGAGAGCGACCCGGTCTTCGAGGCCGCGGTGGAGTTTCTCGAGAAGAAGCGATTGGAACGGGAACCGGGGAAGGAAAAGTAGTACGTAGGTGAAATGATGTTGCACTGGGGACTGACCGCAGCCGCACTGCTGCTCTTCATCTTCGCCGTCCGCACCCTCTTCCTCTCCAGCAAGGGGGACGAGAACAAGGACCAGCAGAAGCTCGGCTGCGGGTTCGCCATCGTCGCGGCGGCGCTCTGGATATACGTCCTCGACCACTACCTCGACGACGCGTCGGGGGCGATCAAGATCGGGATCGGTGTGCTGCTGGTGCTGCCGTCGGTGCGAGCTATCGCCAGACCCAGGGGCGCGCCGATCATCGCTGCCGCCGCCGGGCTGGTGCTCGCCGTGGTGATCGCGGGGCCGGAGGTGCAGAAGCTGTGGCAGGAGCACGGACTCGACTTCCGTCCCGCGAAGCAGCGCGTGCTGGCGGAACGGATCGAGGAGGCCGAGGAGCTGCGAGACGAATACGCCGGGCGGCTGTCGGGGCTCGAGCAGCTGCGCGCAAAGGTCAAGTCCGAGATCGGCCCGGTGACCGGGGGCTGGGAGGAGGCGCAATCGAACCCCGAGCTCCTCGACCAGTTGCAGCTCCTGCAGCGCATCGATGAGGAGGTTGCGACGACCGAGTCGGCGCTGGCGACGATCGACGCGTACCTGCCGGAGATGCGGGCGGTGCTCGAGGCGATGGAGCGAGAGGAGGCCGAGGAGCCTCCCGGCGGCGAGTCGGAGCTCGAACAACTCCTTCAGGAGCTTCAGGACGCCCCGCCGATCGACGAGCTGCCGCTGGGCGAGCAGTACGAGCGCAAGCAGGAGCTGCAGGACCTGTTCGAGCGGGAGTTCTGAACGAGAGAGCGGGCGCGGATCGCAGAGAGCCCTGATCGAGAACCCGGCCGACCGGCCCCGACAGACGGAGGCCGGGCTATGCTGCGAGGGAACTTCTGTCCGCGGTCCCTCGATCCCGGAGCAGCCCGGAGGAACCCATGCCGATTTCCCGCATACGAATCGAAACGACGATCGCCTTCGCTCTCGTGGTCGCGCTGGAGTTGATCCTCACTGGCGCCGCCCGGGCTCAGGCCCACGACTCGGAGCCGTTCGAGCCCATCGACTGGCCCTCGACGCCCGCGGCGGACTGTCCGTTCGAGCCCTCCGAGGACTTCGTCGGCATCACCTTCACCGGACGGAACCGCGCGTACACGCAGGCCGACTGCTGGTATCTGTCGTGGGCTTCCGACGGGAACATGTACTCCCCCTTCTCCGACGGCTCGGTGCACAACCTGCAGCCGGACGGGAGCATCGAGGTGATCCGAACCCTGGGCAACCGCCCGAAGATCCAGGAGCTGTGGCAGCGCGACGACACTGACGTCGGCTACGGCAAGGTCATCGGCGACGATCCGATGGACCTCACCGTCATCGGCCTGGGTGCCCTGCCCGTCCGCAGCGCCCCGTACCCCGAGCGTTATCCGTCCGGCAGTCTCGTCCACGACGGCATCTGGTATCACGGCAGCCACGCGGAGGGCGAGGGGGGCCTCGGTCCCTTCATGGGGTTCCGGATCTCCCGGGACCTCGGCGAGACCTGGACCGACGAGCCGAACGATCCCACCCGGCCGCTTTTCGGCGAACAGGCCTTGGACGAGGAGGGCAAGCCCAACTGGATGCCGATCCAGATCGGCGAGCCGTTCTTCGTGGACTTCGGCAAGAACATGGAGCACTCGCCCGACGGCAAGGCCTACCTGGTGGCCCACGGCGCCACCGAGCGGCACGGCCGGTCCCGGCTTCAGACCTCGGCGTGGGGGCTGGGCGACGAGGCCTACCTGCTGCGGGTCACCCCCAGTCCGGAGAACATGAACGAGGCGAGCGCGTACGAGTTCTTCGCCGGGTTCGACGAGGAGGCTCGCGCGCTCTGGAGCGGCGAGCGCTCGGAGATGAAGCCGCTGCTCGACTGGCGGGGCAGGGTCGGGCCGACCTCGATCACCTACAACCCGCCGCTGAAGAAGTTCTTGTGCTGCGTGACCGACGGACGTGACCTCCACGGTAAGTACGACACGTATCTGCTGGAGTCCGACTCGCTCACGGGGCCGTGGAAGCTGATCGTCTACATGGAGCACTTCGGGGAGCAGGCCTACTTCGTGAACTTCCCGTCGAAGTTCATCGGTGCGGACGGCCGTACGGCGTGGCTCTGCTACTCGGCCAACTTCAGCAAGGGTGGGTTGAATCCCGATCTCGAGCCGAGTCCCCCCGGCAGTCGCTACGGCATGACCCTTCAGGAGATCAGGCTGAGGGCGAAGTAGCGGGAATACCGGTGCGAATCGTGACCGCGCTCCCCCGGGGATCGGGCATAGGCGGTAGGATCTCGACGGCGCCCGCCGCCCCCCGCGGTCCTCCTGCAGACTCTTCCCTCGCTTCATGATCCTCTCCGCAGCGCTTCTCACCCTCGTCCTCTCTCCACTCCCGGCCAGCACCGCCACTCCCGTCGCGTCCGAGCAGGAAGTCACCGACGAACTGACCGCCGCATTGAAACGCTCCGGCGACAACCGCGCGCAGCTCGAGGAATCGCTGGAGGAGGTTCCGGACGACCAGCGCGTGGGGATGAAGTGGCTGATCACCCACATGCCCGAGGAGGACCTGAAGGCGCTCACCGCTGAGTTCCTCCTCGAGAACGTCACCCTCGCCTACCGCGCCTGGCGAGAAGCGCCGTGGCACGAACACGTCGACGAAGCACTCTTCTTCGATTCGATCCTGCCTTACGCGAACGTCAGCGAGAAGCGCGATCGCTGGCGACCGTTGTACTCCGAGGAGCTGAAGCCCGTGGTCGCCGAGGCGAAGTCCCCCGGTGAGGCTGCGGCGATCCTCAACAACGAGATCTGGAAGCGGTACGGCGTCAAGTACTCGACCAAGCGCAAGAAGGCGGATCAGAGTCCGACGGAGAGCATGGAGTCCGGCATGGCCTCCTGCACCGGCCTCTCGATCATGCTGATCGACGCCTGCCGCGCGGTCGGCGTGCCGGCGCGCTTCGTGGGCACGCCGCTGTGGTCCGACGGCAGCGGCAACCACTCCTGGGTCGAGGTGTGGGACGACGGCTGGCACTTCACCGGCGCCGCCGAGCCGAGCGGGATGGAGCTCGACCGCGCCTGGTTCCTCGGGCGGGCGTCGAGCGCCGATCGCGACGATCTCCAACACGCGATCTACGCGGTCACCTGGCGCAAGACGCCGCTCACCTTCCCGATGGTCTGGAGGACCGGCGACCCCTCCTACCACGCGGTCAACGTCACCGATCGCTACACGGCGGCGGCGACTCCGGTGCCCGAGGGCCAGGTTCGAGTGCGTTTCCGCGCCGTCGATGAGGATACGGGCGAGCGCTGCGCGGCGTTGATCGAGGTACACAGTCCGGAGGGAGAGAGGCTGTTCGAAGGGGTCTCCAACGACAGCCGCTTCGACGCCAATGATCACCTGACCGCCCACCTCACCGCCGGGCAGAATGTCCAGGTCAGCGCGACCTTCGGTCCGCTGGGGGCGCTCTACAAGTTCACCGTCGAGCGCGACGAGGCTCTCATCACCTTGCAGCTCAGTGAGGACTTCGTCCCCATCCAGCTCGGTGATCAACTCCCGGCTTTGGGGGCCATCAGCTACGCCCTCTTTCCCAAATTCGATCGGCACCTCACCGACCATGGTCTCGACGGCCTCGCAGGGAAGCACTGGGCCTCAGTGCCGCTCACCGCCGACATCGCGGCGGAGGTAGGAAACCGTCTTCGGGAGATCCACGCCGAGGAGATCCGCGCAGAGCGTGCCGCGGAGCTCGAAGCGCGTGTCCTCGAGATCGGCGAGCTGAAGATGCCGTTCTGGTACAAGACGTTCGGCCGGAAACCGACCGACGGCCGCAGTCTCTTCATCTCGATGCACGGTGGCGGCGGCGCGCCGAAGCGCGTCAACGACCAGCAGTACGAGAACCAGAAGCGCCTGTACGAACCCGAGGAGGGGATCTACCTGGTGCCGCGCGCGCCGACCGACACCTGGAACCTGTGGCACCAGGGACACATCGACGGTTTCTACGATCGCCTGATCGAGGACCTGGTCGTGCTCGAGGAGGTCGACCCCGATCGCGTCTACATCATGGGCTACAGTGCGGGCGGCGACGGTGTCTTCCAGCTCGCGCCGCGCTACGCCGATCGCCTGGCCGCGGCGGCGATGATGGCGGGGCATCCCAACGAGACGCAACCGGACGGCCTGCGCAACATCGGCTTCACGTTGCACATGGGCGGCAAGGACTCTGCCTACAAACGCAACGAGATCGGCCGACAGTGGAAGGAGAAGCTGGCGAAGCTCAAGGAGTCCGACCCCGACGGCTACGAGCACCTGGTCGAGATTCACGAGGACAAGGGCCACTGGATGGACCGCGAGGACGCGGTTGCGGTGCCGTGGATGGCGAAGTTCACGCGCAATCTGCGTCCCACCCGCGTCGTCTGGCTACAGGACGACGTGACGCACGCGCGCTTTTACTGGCTCGCCGTCGAGGAGCCGAAAGCCCGCCAAAGGGTGGTGGTCGAGCGGCGAGGCCAGACGATCGAGATCCTGGAGGCCGACGGCCTCGAGGAGCTGATCATCCGCCTCGACGACTCGATGCTGAACCTCGACCGCGAGGTGATTGTCGAGCACGGCGAACGCGAGCTCTTCCGCGGCGTCCTCCCCCGCACCGTCGCCGTGATGGCCCGCACCCTCGCCGAGCGCGGTGACCCGAAGGGGATCTTCTGTAGCGAGGTGGTGGTGTCGTTGGAAGATTGAGCCACGGAGTCGAGGAGGAACCCGAAGACGGTCCGCTGATCAGGGGAATACCGAACCGTACCAATACCGAACCTACCAATACCGAACCAGGTTCACTTTCACACACTTGCGGCTCTTGCGAGGCAGCATCTGACAAGAGCCGCAAGTGTGTGAAAGTGAACCTGGTTCGGTATTGGTGGTTCGGTATTGTGGTTCGGTATTGCCGCCAGCACCGAACGATCGTCCCCGGCTACCCGCACCGCCCCGTGCAACGTGAAACCGTCCAGCTCCGCGCACAGCTCCTTCATCACCACCGCTCCGCCGGCTCCCCCGACCACCGGAGCCCTCCGGGTTTGGGAAGGTGGAGGAAAGTGACTGACGCGGTATACGCTAGAATCTCCCGAAACCTGGGCTAGAGTGAGCCAACGGAACAAGCTCTCGCGGTTTGATTCGCACGCACGATTCACGATATAGCCGAGCGGAATCCCAATGATCGATCACATGAGCGTTATCGTCAGCGACTTCGCAAAAAGCAGAGCCTTCTACGTGCAGGCACTGGCGCAGACCGGCCACTCAAAGTTGGTGGAGTTGCCCGACACGCTCGGTGGGGACGCTCCGACCGCCGGCTTCTGTCATGCCGACGGATCCGATTTCTGGATCAGGCAGGGCGATGCGACGAGGCCGCCGATCCACATCGCATTTCGCGTGCCCTCCCGAGCTGCGGTCGATGCCTTCTACGAGGCGGCCATCGCAGCAGGCGGCAGGGATAACGGTGCGCCTCGCTTGAGGCGGCACTACCATGCCAACTACTACGGTGCCTATGTGCTCGATCCCGACGGTCACAACATCGAGGCTGTCTGTCACGACACACAATGACTTCTGGGCGGGACTCAATCACGAACGCAGTCCTCGGTGACGGGCCCGACTAGTTTACAACGATTCGGGCGCCCCCGATCCAGCGCTGAGACTCTATGGCGACTATTCTTGAATCACACCACTGGTCGGATTCACGGAATCCAGGTAATGGAGTACCCGTTCGAGGTGTTGGACTCCTGCGAGCAGGGGGACCCGTTCGGGTCCCGGATCCACCACTGGTAGTGCAGCGTCTCTCCCGGCTGGATCACGTGCCCGGCTGCGGACGAGAGCGTGGAGATCACCAGCGGAGAGGAGTCCGCGGCTCCACTCGCATCGGTCATCCTGACCACCAGGCGCGCCAGGCCACCCGTGCAGAGAACGCCGTCACCGAGGAAGGCACCGGCGCCGTCCAGGTCGAGCGTGCCCTGGAAGAAGAGCGTCGCGTTGCTGATCGGCCCGCGACTTCCGCGGAGAACGAGGGTGTCGGCCGAGACGCTCGCCACGCCGTCGGCGTCGAGGCGCGCGCCGGCCGGGCTGGCGTCGTGCCGGCAGCCGCCCTGGGGCTGACTCCCGTCGTTGTCGTTGTTGCAGGGACAGGGGTTCCCGTCGGCGGTGCGTCCGAAGCAGAAGGGCTGGCCCGGCACCTCGACTGGCGCAAAGACGTAGGCGTTCTGCCAGTCGTATCCGGACGAGCACCGCGCGGCTCCGATGGCCGCCCCGCCCTCCGAGAGAGCCACCGCGCGCCCGAACCACGACTCGAGGCCGGTACCGCTTCCGACGAGCTTGGCCTGCTGCGTCCACTGCGTCCCCGTCCGTTCGAACACGTAGGCGGAGCCCACGTCGTCGTCGTCCGAGGCCCCGACCAGCGCGCGGTCTCCGAGCAGGGAGACGGCATGGCCGAACCGGTCTCCCGGGAGCGTGTCTCCTCCGACGAGCTTCTCCTCCAGCTGCCATGACGCGCCCGATCGCACGTACGCGTACGCGGCGCCCTTCACGCTGCCACCGTACCATCGCGTCTTTCCGATCAAGGCGGTGTCCCCCGACAGCGAGACGGATCGCCCGAACATCTCGTAGGCCCCTGGATCCGGAGGCGTGAGCCGCGCCTCTTGGGTCCAGGTCGTCCCCGAGCGCACGAACACGTACGCTGCCCCGGCGAGCGACATCCCGGGCAACCCCTCGTGCCAGGCCCCGATCATCGCGGTGTCTTCTCCGAGAGAGACCGAGTATCCGAACTCCGCGGCGTGCGGAGCGCCAGCCGGCTCGAGCCTGGCCTCCTGATGCCACGTGGTTCCCCTGCGCCGGAACACGCACGCCCTGCCCACCCCGGCTCCCCCCACCGGGCAACCGATCAGGATCCGGTCACCGTGGATCGACACGGAGTAGCCGAACTCCAGGGGTCCCGGATCCGTCGGGATGATCTTCGCCTGCTGGCTCCAGGTCGTCCCCGAGCGCGTGAAGACGTACGCGTAGCCCGGTGGCGCGCTGCCGCCGCACGGCGCACCGACCACGGCATCGTCCCCGGAGGTCGAGACGGAGATGCCGAACCAGTCCCCTGACTGCCCGTCGCTGGCGGTGAGCTTCGCCCCCTGGATCCATCCCGCAGGAGTGTCCACGAACTCGTACACCGCGCCCCCGAAGTCGCCGTGTCCGTGGGCTCCGACGAGCAGCATCGAGCCAGACAGCGCCACGGAGCTGCCGAAGAAGTCGCCCCTGTCGGTGTCGCTCCCGCGGAGCTTCGCCTGCTCCTCCCAGGTCCCGGAGCCACTCATGGGCGCGCCCGGTGCAGGTGCGGCCATCGGGAGGGATAGGCCGCAGAGTAGGATCCAGGGGGTCGAATTCATCGAGATCTCCGGGTTCGAGATGAGGCCGCATCGCCCGGTCGGCCTTGCCGCTCCTACTTCGTTGTATGTCCGTCTCCCCGTGGGCACAAGGTCTGGCGACCGTGATCACCATGCGCGATCAAGGAATCCAGGTAATCTCGTACCCATTGGAGGTGTTGGAGTCGTTGACCCCGAGACCACAGGGCGGGTTGTTGGTGTCGCGGTACCACCACTGGTAGCGCAGCGTGTCGCCGGACTGAATGGTGTAGCCGAGCTGGGCGGAGCGTACGGTGATGATCGTGCCGATCGTGTCGGCGTCCCCGTTGAGATCGTTGACCTTGACCTTCAAACGCTTCAGGTTGCCCCCCGCGCAGCGGATGCCGTCGCCGAGGAAAACGTTCATGCCGTCGAGGTTGTTCTCGGCCTGGAAGAACATGCTCGAGTTGCTCGGTTGATCCGGACCTCCGGTCGCCGGCGGCATCCCGGGAGTATCCGAGTCGAAATCGCTGGTGATCGGAAGGCTGGCCATCAACAAGACAGCGGCGGGAGCAGCGAACGCGAGGAGTGACGTGAAACTGGTCATCTGATTCTCCTTCTCGATGAGCGTCTTACTGAACGTAGCCGGTGGCCGCAGTTCCAACTGTCCACGGCATCGGGCCCGTGGGTATGATAGCACCACGCACGAGATTCGGGCGCTCCGATGCCCGTCGACTCCCGAACAACCACTTGTCAGAAGAGACGCGATGAGAAACTGCGCGGTCTCGTGTCTGCAGCCTTGGAATCAAGGGTCCTCCCCGACCGGCACGTGCAGGCGCGCTGTCGCGCGGTTTCCTTTCTCATCGACGTGCTCCACGCTGACGAGGTAGTCGCCCGGCGCCGCGAAGCGGTGAGTCGTCACCGCGTAACCGTCCTTGGCGAGGTGCTTCGCATTGCCGTCGGAGCGCACCGTCACGGGCGGCGTCCCGTCGCCGAAGTCCCAGGTCTCACCCGTTGGTGAACCGAAGGAGCGCACCTTGAACGTCACCTCGGTGCCGGGTCGGATGTCGAAGGTCGGAGAATACGCGGCGTGAATCGTGGACAGCCGTTGTGGTTCGTCCGCATCGAAGACCTGCACGACGGCGAAGTCGTAGGCGGTCTTTCCCTCCGAGTCGGTCACCTTCAGGATCTCGCTGTACTCGCCCGGTTGTTCGTACGTGCGTTCGACCTTCGCCGTGCTCGCCGTTCCGCCGTCGTGGAAGCACCATTCGAAGCGCAGCGGCTCATCATCCGCTGACCAGGACCGGGCCCCGTCCAGCGTCACCGCCTCGCCGGCCCGCGCGACGTGATGAGGGCGCGCGACCGCGATCACCGCGGGCTGTTGCTCCCGCAGGTACGCCTCCCAGAGGAAGACGTAGCCCTCCTGGATGCCCCACTTCCCCGAGGGCTGGCGCGAGGTGATATCGAAGTGCAGGTGGGACCAACCGCCGCTACCGCCCTCCTTCCCTAGGACACCGATCTTCTGCCCGAGGCGCACGCGGGTTCCGGGCACGACGGCCTCGCCGATCGACTGCAGGTGACTGTAGCGGTAGTACCAACCCCGGGCGTCGCGCAGGCAGACCACGTCGTAGCGCGGGCTGACCGGCGCGTCCTCGAGGCCCTCCAGCTGCTCCTCGCCCGCGGCGATGACCAGGCCGTCCGTCGCCGCGAGGACGTCGACCATCCCCTCGACCCCGCCGATGTCGAGCCCGTAGTGGTAGTAGATCCGCTTGACCTCGGGTCGCTCCCCGGCATCGACGAACACCGGGACGTTGGCCATCTGCGTATCGCTCGCGAACCAGCGCTGCCTCGCGGGGTAGCCGAAAGTCCCCGGCACGATCGCCGGCGAACCGGCCGGCCACAGGCGCAGGCGGGCGTCCTTCTCCAGCGCCCAGCGATTGGCGTTCGCGTTCTCCACGTAGCCCCCGGTCACCGCGCAGTCGATCCGCACTCCCGCGACGGTTCGCGGCAGACGGTAGGTGGCGGATACGAGCTCGACACTCTCGCCGTCGACCAACAAGTGAACGGTGGCGTGACGGACGGCGCCGCGGATGGAGTCGCGGAGCTCGGTGAGGCCGGTGAGCTCGACTCGCTTCACCGAGCCGTCACTCAGCGTCACGGACTGCGACTCGCCGACATCGAGATCGACCACGCGGACGAGTGGCTCGCGCGGCGCTTCCTCCTGAAGGACCGCCGCCTCGGCCAGGAATCCGAGAAGGACCACCGTCAGGACTCTCTTCATCGTGATTCGACCTCGTTCCGGTTCCATCGTTTCACCACTCCATCGGCACCTGGGTGCGCGAACGATCGACCGTGAGCCCGAGCTCCTGCAACCACGGGAAGAGGTCGCGCCCCATCGCCACGCTCATCACCGCGGCGCAGTCGTCGGGAGTGAACTCGTCCATCTTCGCCGGGTCGACCAGCCGGCGCTTCGCCTGGAAGTAGCGCGCCAGCGCGTCGGCCCGCTCCTCGCGCAGCTCTTCCCAGATCCACATCGTCTTGCCCCACACCACCGCGTTGGGCACGTCCACTCCGTAGGCGAGGTCGTAGGTCTTCATCTCGGGATCCAGCTTGCGCGCCCCCTCGATGTTTCTCGCGATCACCCGATCCGCTTCTTCAACGTAGCCGAGCCGCTTGCCCAGCTGTGCGCCGATGTAGGTCGCGATCGGCTCGTTCCACATCGGCTCGGCGAAGGGCAACACCCAGGAGTGGCCCGCCTCGTGACCGATCAGCTCGATCATGCCGTACAGCTCGTCGGGAAAGCCCCCCCACCAGACACCGAGCCCGATCGACGCGCCGCTGGAGAAGCCCCCACCGCCGGTGGGCAACAGGATCAATGTGGAGAGCATCCCCGGCGACGGCGGCACGCCGCAGATCTCGTTGAGGTGCGGCAGCGCGCGCTCGTACTGCTCGACGATGATGTCGGCCATCGGCGCCAGGTAATCGGAGTGCTGGATGCGCAGCGGCCCCCGCTCGGTCACGTTCTCCGGCATCACGCTCTTCGGCGGCTTCGTGGGATCGACCGTCTTGCCGCGCGCCAGGTCCAGCAGGAGCGGCTGCCACATCTCGGCGTTGATCGGGTCCTTGGCGTCGGGCCGCCTTCCGTTCAGCCCGTAGCAGCCGACGAGCAGCTGGCCCGCGCCGATTCCTCGGCGAGCCAGTACCGTCTCACCCTTCGCATCCTCGACCAGGATCTCCCACTCACCGGGACGAGCGAGCTTCAGCGTCTTGCCGCCGTAGCTCTCGAGCTCCGTCACCCCGAGCTCGGCCGCGGGCCTGTACGGCGCCTTGGCCTGGACGTCGACGAATTCGGCCCCGAACGCCTCGGCCAGCTCGTTGGCCCGACAGCCGTTCGACTTCCGGAAGGTCCCTTCGCTGCCGAGCACGACCACGCCGCCGCCGGACTCGAGGAAGCCGCGCACCGTGGCGAGGTCCTCCTCCGTGTAGGGACACGGCGTCGCCCCGGTCGGCAGGATCAACAGGTTGATCCGGGAGAAGTCGTACTCGTGCAGCGTGCACCAGATTCGCGCGTCGACGCCGCCGTTCGCCGCGGTGTACTGGCGAGCGAAGCGCCCGTCGAAGTAGAAGGTGAACTCGTGGGCGATGTCGGTCGCGGAGTGAATCCGGAAGGGCTGCTCCTCGACGTCCTGCGGGGAGGCGACGGCCTGGCAAGCCAGCGCGAAACTGGCGGCGAGGATTGCGTGCAACGATCTCTTCATCGGTACTCCTGGCGGGAGCGACCAAGGGTAGCAGGTTCGCCGGCGCCGTGGGATGCGCCCCGACCCGGAACCGAAAGCCTCGAGTCGGCGCCGGCGGTCGGAGCTTCACCCGCTACAGCATCCTCAGCAAGCGCCTGAGCACGCGCTTCGCGAAGGCGGAGAGCCAGTTGTCCCGATTCGACAGGGTCGAGCTCCAGTCTTGATCCAGGTACTCGGGACACCGGTCGAACAGGATCTCGCCCGCGATCACCGCAGCGCTGGCCGAGAGACGGGTGCACAGCTCACAGCGTCCTTTCTTGTCCTGCCTGACCGGCTTCGTCAGTACGTGGCAACAGGTGGACCTGTGCTGGTCCTTGAACCTGTTGATAAAGAGGCGCGCGGCAGCGCGAACCTCTCTCCGGGAGCATCTCCCCTCGAGCGCCAGGCCGAGCACTGCCAGCCCGCCACTGACGCTGCCGCACAGGCAGCCCACGCCCCCGATTCCCGCACCGAAGGCCGACATCAGGCTGATGGCTTGCTCTTCCTTCATCCAGTGCCCAAAGGAGTTGTTGAAGGTGAGGAATACCACCTCCGCGCAGAGCATCTGCTTCGTCTGGTGGAGGTTGGTGGCCTTCATCCTGATCAGCTCGAGTACCTCCTCTCGGCTCGAGACTGACCGGGAGGACGGTGCTTCGAGTATGCGGTCCACTCCTGGCAATTCGAATGTGGTCTCCATGCTCTACTCGCCCGAGCTCGGAAGGTGTCCGACCTCTCGGTGTCGGTCCCTCGATGCACGAGTATTCTAGAACAGATCTCCGGGAAAAGGGGGCAGTGATCTGCGATCAAAGCGTGGCGCTCTAGCTCTTGATGGAGGGATAACTACCGGAAAGAAAGATGAGATTCATGAGCCGTTTCGATCGGTGAGATACTGGCCGCGCCTCATCCACCATCGAGGGATGACTTCCGAAAAGAAAGACGTGTTTGATGAGCCAGTGCGAGAAGGTGGTGAGGAGCGTCGATCAGCACGAGCGGTCGGTGCTGGATATCGGCTGCCCCACCGGAAGGAATCTCCGCTACCGGGGTGCGGGTCGGAGGGAGCCGGCCTCGAGGAGTCGTGATGTGGGCCTTGACCCCGCGGCTTCACCACCCCCTCAGCGCACACAGTTCCCGTGCCTGAAGGCGCACCCGGTCGTCGCAGTCGCCCGCACACCGCCTGACCGCTTCGTCGAGTCCCGGGAAGGAGAGGCCCAGGTCGCGGATCAGGACGAGTACCTCCTCCCGGTCTCGCGCTGCGCCGAAGCGCAGCGCCTCGGTCAGGCACCACTCGTCGAGTGGCGACAGACGCGAGTACTGCTGGATGCTCGGTACCACGCTCATATCGCCCCGGTACAGCCGGTGGCGCAGGTCGACGACCCGCTCGATGCCGGTCATCTCGTGGAGCTCGAGAGCCCGACCCCGCTGTTCGATGGGGACGTCGGCGAACGTCCAGGTCAGGGCCGTCTGCTGCTCCTCGCTCAGGCCCATCCGCTCGAGGACCTTCGCGACAGCGGCGCAGTGGTAGGAAGGAAAGCCCAAGTTTCGGGGATGCGAGAGGAACCAGATCCCCCACTCCAGGAAGCGCTCCGCGTCCAGATCCAGCTCGTGGATGATGTACATCGCCTCCGAGTAGTAGTTCGTCGGGGCGGCTCCCGACCGGTGGTAGCCGCACTCCAGCACGTCCCACAGCTTCGCGGTCTCCCAGGCCACGCTCTGACCGAGTGCCCGCTTCCGCCTCGCGTCGATGCCGAGCTTGCAGACGCGAGTCATCCGGCTGTCGATCGGACTGATCGTGCAACGGCCGTTGTAGCCGTCCTCCCACATCTCGTACCACTCGTCCACTCCGGCTCGATCGAGATAGGCGGCGTAGACCCGCGCGATCCCGTCGTCGCGATTCACGTCGAGCAGCCCCCCGGACGCGATCTGCTCGTGGAGACACTCCTTGCGGCGCGCGCGGCGGAGCACGCGGAGGAGGGACTCCAGCGTCTGGGCGTCGTGCTCCACGAGGCAAGGAACCTCGACGAGGTCTTCCGGCTCGAACCGCTCCATCGCCTCGAGCCTCCGCCGGTACGCCTCGCGGACCGGCGGCCCGCTCTCCCCGGCATGACACAGGAGCCGGAGCGCCTCGCGACCGATGATGCCCGGACGCTCGAGCGCCTCCAGCAGCCACGGGCGCGCAGCTTCCAGGACCCTCTCGCTGCGCTGGACGGCTCGCTGGATGAAGCACAGCTTCTGCATGTCGAGCAGGATCTCGGCGGACGGCTCACCACCGTCCTCGCGAGCTCGAACCCAGGCGGCGAGCCGATCGGAGACCTCGAGGCTTTCATCGGAGGCCAGGAGGTCTCGCACGGCCGTCGCCAGGTGATCCTCGAGGACGGGGCGCTCCAGTGGCCGCCTCCAGAGGTGGCTGCACGACTCGTCGAAGAGCCCCTCCATCGGCTCGCCGCTCACCTCGCCGATGCGGAACAGCTCCCGGCGGGCGCTCGCGGCGAGAGGACCACCGCGGGCCAGCTCGACCAGCACCGCGGGCAGGGCCCGCTCGTCCCGGATCTCCCGGCGCGACAGCGACCGCAGCCCGACCCGGTCCAGCAGGAAGCCCTTCACCGCGATCGGTTCCGCCGTATCGGCGAGCAGTCCGGCGAGCGCGCGTTCCGCTGCCGTGCCGGCGTGCTCCCACGCCCAGCGAAGGGCACGGATGGTGAGAACGTCGTCCTCCTCCCATTCGTCGAGCTCACCGAGACCCCAGAACGGATTGCCCGTAGCCACCTCGTGGCGATGAAGATGGTGGAACAGGGACCGCACGGCGGCTTCGACCTCCCGCTGCCTGGCGATCAGGGTCACGGCGGCGGCGATGCTCGTGCGGCGTACGGGAAAGTCGAGCCGATCGAGCAGCTCCTCGTCGCTCGCGAAGGACTGTTCCGCGGGCGGCGCGAAGACCTCCTCGGGAGTCGCGAAGCGGCCGTTCCTCCTGGTCGGATCCCAGTACTCCTCCAGCAGCAGCCCGTCGTGATCGACACCCCAGTCGCCCAGCACGACGTCGATCTCCCGGTGCAGGAAACGTCGTCCGGAGCTCTCGGGGTGCCGCCGGGCCCCCACGCGCCGCTGTTCCAGCTCGGCCTTCAGGAAGTCGACCACCTCGGCGGAGCGGTCGTTCCGGTAGAAGAGGCTCCAGAGGGCCTCCCGCGAGCCGCTCCCTCCCTCGCGAAGCACGTCCATCCAGTGCTCCACGGGGTGACGGTCGTGGATCAGCACCGGGAGGTCGAGATCGGCGATCGAAACCGGCGAGTCCACCTTCTCCGACGGCCTCCTCGGGCAGAGGAGCGCCGCGAACAGCAGCAGGAGGGCGACGACGAGGACGGTTCGGAGGTTCAGCACGGCAGCCCTTCGATGGCAGGAGCCACGAACCCGCAGTAGGTCGACGGGTTCCGGGAGAGCGGCCGAATTGCGGTGGATCGTCCCTGACTCGGTACCTCTATGCGGCGGCCTCGCCGGCGTGGCCCGCCGTGGTCGCCCGGACCATCATCGCGTTGATCTGCTCGGGATCTCCCGCGACGATGAGGCGATCGCCGGCCCGGAGGACCTCGACCCCGCGCGGCGGGATCGTGGTGCCCTCGCCTTCGCGGTCCAGGGCGACGTAGGAGATCCGACTCCCCTCCCGCCGGCCGTGCTCGGCGACCGTGACGCCGACCAGCCCCGAGTCTTCCTCGACCTCGACCTCGGCCAGCACTAGATCCCCCCGCCCCGTCGACGCGCGGGCGAGGAAGTCGGCGACTCTCGGCTTGGTGATCAGGTCGGCGACCTCCCGGCCGCCGCTGCGGAACGGACAGAGCAGGCGATCGACACCCGCGCGCCGGAGCTTGCGGGTGTCCCCGTCGGTCTCCGCCCGCGCGATGATCACCAGGTCGGGGTTGAGCTCGCGCGCGCTCATCGCGATCACCATGTTGTCGGCGACCGAGTCCACCCCGCCGATGATGTGACTCGCCCGCTCGATCCCGGCGGCGAGCAGCATCTCGTCGTCGGTACCCTTTCCCTCGAGAGCCAGGTAGCCGCGGTCGACGGCCCGCTGGAACGCGGCCGGGTCACGCTCGATCAGGACGAAGGGAGCCCCCTGCTCCTCCAGGTGGGTGACCACCGAGATGCCCATCCGGCCGTACCCACAGATGATCGTGTGTCCGCTCAGTCGATCGATCTTCTTCTGCATTCGTTTCCTCCACGCCAGCTGGTGCGCAACCGAGATCTGGACGATCGTCGCCAGGGAATAGGAGAAGGCCGCGACGCCGCCCAGCAGCACCAGCGTGGCGAACTTTCGCCCCTCCTCCGAGAGTCCCTCGTCGCCGTAGCCGACCGTGGTGACCGTGATCAGGGTGAAGTACAGGGACTGCCAGTAGCTCCACTGCTCGACGCTGGCGAACCCGACCGTGCCCCCGACGATGACGGTCGCCATCAGGATCAGGGGCTTGATCATCTTCATCCCCTCGCTCGGGGAGGTCCTCGGACCGGGCCCGGCGTGGAGGCCGTGCCGGTGAGGTGCGTGGAAGCGCCAGAGGCTCATCGACGCTTCTATCGGGCGGCGATTCCTCGGGCCCAAGGGCTTCCCCGACGCGACGGATCCCATTCCGGGATGAGGGCCGGATCGCGGGCTCAGGAGCCGGGGAGCTCGTGGCGACGCATCCCCAGCCACAAGCTGACGATCCCGATCGGCAAGGGCGCCCAGATGAGGGCGAAGACGTTCAGCTCGCCGGTGACGAGCATCGCCAGCTGGAAGATCGGAACCGCGATCAGCGGGGAGCCGATCTGTCCGGAGTCGGTCTTGTGCCAGATCCAGCCGATCAGGGCGCCGGAGAGGACGCCGGTGAGGGTGGCCACCCAGCTGAAGGCGGTGATGAAAGCGGAGACCGAGGTCAGGAGCAGCACGGCGTGGAGCACCGGTTTCCGCCAGGCGAGGCGGTCCTGCCGTCCCAGCTCCTCCCAGCGCTCCAGCTCGGCCTCGTCCTCCCGAACGATCCGCTGGCGGTGCTCCTCGGGGAGGGACTCGAACCAGCTCTCGGTGGCGTGGGGGGCCTCCCGGAGCGAGGTGGTCGGCTGGCTGTCCATGAGCCTCTCATCGACTCCGGACGGCCGGGGACGTGAGCGGCCTCATCGATCAGCCCACCTTATCGATCCATGCAATAACATTCAGTCGCGCCACACCCCCCCGGCGCTACGATGAGGCTTCGTACACCCCTCGACCCACGAGCCGCCCGCTCGAGGAGATTCCAATCATGTTCCTCGCCCCGACCTGGATCGCTCTCGGCTTCCTCTTCGCCACGCCCCCGCCCCCCCCCACCACGCAGGAGGCCTCGATCCTCGCCATGGTCCCCGAGAGCAGCTTCATGCTGGTCCACTGCGAGGACTTCGCGGCGCTGCGCTCGCGCGCCGAGCGCAACGACTGGGTGCGCCTGCTCGGCTCGAAGAAGGGTGCGCCGGTCATGGAGGAGTGGGCGCGGGAGTTCAACCGGGAGACGGACACCGACTTCGACGAGCTGCTCGCCCTGGGGAAGGAGCTGCACGGCGAGAGCGTGTTCTTCCTGAACGGCCCGGTCGCCGGCTTCCTCACCACCGCTTCGGCCGATCGGACGTCCCTCGTCGAGGCGATGCGCGCCTGGCTCCCCGAAGCGGGGCCCGAGGCGGTGTCGCGGATCCGACGGCTCGGCAACGCACAGGTCGAGCTGGTGGCCTGGCCCGAGAAGGAAGCGTGGGGCTGGGCCGACCGTCGCGGTCACTTCGCCGCCCTCGTCGATCACCCCCACGTGCTGGGGCTCTTCTCCGGTGACGACGTCGACTCGCTGGTGGCGACACTCGAGGCGAGTCTCGCCGGCTTCGGCACCGACCGCCGGGCGCCGGTGGTGGCGGGGTTCGAGGCGGCTCGAGCGAAGGCGCCGCGCTGCCAGGGCATCGAGGCGTTCATCGACTTCTCGCCGTTCGTCGCCGAGGCGGAGAGGGAGCTGG
The DNA here is from genome assembly GCA_964496575.1 of uncultured Planctomycetaceae bacterium. Classification (GTDB taxonomy): domain Bacteria; phylum Planctomycetota; class UBA1135; order UBA1135; genus CAZCAC01. Next base: position 75,132 of record CAZCAC010000026.1, read on the forward strand.
CGCGCGCGATGGAAGGCATCTTCCCCGACCCGACGGGGATGCTCGGCATCGACGAGGGGCTCTGGCTCCACGCCCAGTCGGACGTCTTCCCCGGAATCCGTGTCGACGGCAGCGCGTTCCTGAACATCCCGCAGGGCACGCTCGCCGCGAGCCTCGCCGACACCTTCCAGCCGCTGCCCACGGACTTGCCGACGAAGCTGCCGACCGGAATCTGGAGTCTGTACGCTCTGCGCTGGGACCTGAAGCTCTTCTGGCAACGCACGCGCGCGGCCTTCGAGGAGCGCCACGGCGCCGATTCCCTGCAGGCGGTCGACGGCGGGCTGAACGCGGCGAAGTCGCTCAGCGGCGTCGACCCGATCGTGGACGTGATCGAGCAGCTCGAGGGGACCTTCGCCTTCTTCACCACCGATCTCTCCGACGAGGAGAAGGAGGACGACTGGCTGGACTTCAGCGAGTTCGGCCTCCTGGCCACGCTGGTCGACGGAGATGCGTTCCTCGACGCGTTCGAGCGCGCGATCGGGGGAAAGCCCTTCGAGGACGAGCTCGACCTGATCGACATCGCGGGGGTCGATGTCTACGTTCCCAGGGAGGAGGACTCGTTCGACGGTGGAATCGCGTTCATGCCGCGAGAGTTCGTCTTCGGCTTCGGCCGTGGAACCCTGACCCGCACCCTCCGCGCGGTGACCGGCGCGGAAGGCGCGAACCTGCTCGACGGCTCGGACCTGCAGGGCGCCCTCGACCAGAACCAGGGTTGCTGCTTCTTCCTGGGCCAGAACCTCTCCGAGATGCGCAAGCGCCACGGCTACGGATTCAAGAGTGACACAACCCTGCCGCCCCTCGAAGGAGAGGAGCAGGGCCGCGATCCCTTCGAAGGCACGTATCTGATCCACACCACGCGACGGACGCCGGACGGCTTCCGCTTCGAGCTGCATACGAAGTGAACAGCGCCTGGCCAGGGAGGAGGGTTCCCCGACACGGACGTACTCGGAGGATCAGAGCACCTGGCCCGATGAGATCTACGAGCTGCTGAGCTCCTGGGAGTAGCTGTACCAGCTCCAACCGCGGCGGAGATGGCGGTTTCCCCACGCCGGCACTAACCTATCCTCCATGCCCTCCCCGCCGTCCGCAGCCGCCTCTCAGCCGGAATCGGGACGGATCTCGGTGGAGCAGCACCGCGCCGACCGGGAGCTGGTGCAGCGGGTGGTCCGGCGGGAGCGCAACGCGGTCGACGTCTTCTGTGAGCGCATGCGGTTCCTGCCCCGATTCCTCGCCGCGTCGAACGAGCGGGTGGGCAGGCCACTCTCATCGCACGACCTGACCGATCTCGCTCAGGATGTCACGACGCTCGTTCTCCAGAAACTCGAAACCTTCGAGGGGCGCGCGACGCTAGAGACGTGGGTGGGGCGAATCGGCTACCTCGAGATGATGAACCTCGTCCGTCGCCTGCGCGGCCGGGCGCGCCGCTCCCTGACCGGACTGGAGGAGGCAGCGGAGACGGTCGAGGACCGGTCCGGCGAGGCGTCCGACGAGGCCGGTCACTACGAGAAGGTCCTGCGCTGCCTCGAGAAGATCGATGCCGAGCTGGCCGTCTTCGCTCGCCTGAAACACCTCGACGGTCTCACCTTCGAGGAGATCGGGATCTCTTGTGGAATGTCGCCGAATACCGTGAAAACGCGCTACTACCGCGGCATGAAGCGCGTTCGACGTGAGCTGGAAGAAGCCCTGCGGAAGGACGATTCTCGATGAGCGACCCCGAAGAACTCAATCGCTCCGAGCTCGAGGAGATCGAAGCCGCCCTGCAGCGTGCCGGGGCCTTCGAGCAGGAGCTCCACGCGGAGGCGCGGGATCGGGGGCCCGAGCCGGACGAGGAGGAGCTCCAGGCCGCTCTCCGGCGGTCACTCGAGAAGGGGGGCGCCGAGCCCGGGCGCCGTCGGCTCGGTCCGTGGATCGGTCTCCTCGCGGCCGCGGCCGTGCTCTGCTTCGCGCTGGTCCACTACTTCCCGTCCTCGCCCCCGGCACCCGTCCCGCTGGGCTCGGGGCTCGAATTGCTCACTCCCGGTGACGAGGGAGAGGGAAGGGACTATTCCCTGTTCACCTGGACGTTCGACGACGAGTACGGCTACTTCGAGCTGCAGGTCTTCGACGGCGACGGGGAGCCCCTGATGAAGGATCCCGTGAAGGTCTACGAGGAGAGCTGGACACCGGCGCAAGAACTTCAGGACTCATGGCCAGAGAACATCGTATGGCAACTCACCGTAGTGGACCTCTCGGGCGATCCCGTGGATTCCGATCGCAAATCTGCCTCGCGGGATTGATCCTGGCTGGCCTGCTCACTGGCCCTTCGCTCGCCCGACCCGCGCAGGACATCGAGGAGTTCCTCCGGCGCGCCGCCGCGGTGTCGACCGAAAACGAGGCCCGGGAGGTGTACAAGGAGGGCATCGATCTGGCGAACACGGCTGGGGTGGACGCGCGGGAGGTCCTCGAAGGGGTCTACGAGGTCACCAAACAGATCTCCAACGCGAACTACCGCGCCGGTGTGGTGCTCCGGCTCGCGCCGCTGTACGTCGCGGCCCTCGAGTATCAGCCCCTGGCCAAACGACTCGACGCGACCGCCCCGCTGCTGACGCGGGCGGGGGCGACCTTCCCCCACGTCGAGGCGTGGCGCGCCAAGGTGCGAGTGCTCCTGGGGGACTACGCGGGGGCTCTGGAGGCGGTGGAGAGTGCCGACCGGGCGCTGGACGAGGGTGTCGAGGTTCGCAAGCACAAGATCTCGGACCGAGGTTGTCGCGCCCGCCTCGCCGGCATCGCCGGGGAGGCGGAGCTCTTCCAGGGGCGGCTCACCGACTCCGGCCGGCGGTTCACGACGGAGAGGGAGCTGGTGGAGGCGCTCGTCGAGGAGGCGGCGGCGGACCCCCGCGCCAGCTCGCTGCCCAGCGAGTTCAGCATGTACATCCACCAGGTCACGCATGCGGTCACCGTCGACAACTACGACCGGGCCGAGCACTGGATCGATCGCGGCCTCGGGCACACGGAGCTCATCGGGGCCTATCCGCGGCTGCGACCGTACTTCCTGCTGCACCGCGGACTCTGCGAGAGTACGCGCCTGAGCTACAACCCCGGCCTCGATCTCGATCCGGTCTCGACCTTCGACCGGGTCCTGGCCGATGCGAGCGCACAGCTGTCCGACAAGCAGGAGGCCGACACGTTTCGCGCCTTCGAGCTGTTGCGCCGGGGGGAGCTCGAGCAAGCCAGGGATTCCATCCGCGCCTACCGCCGGCGCCAGGCGGGGGCCGGTTCGGCCGTCCCGACTCGCCTCGACGTGGAGGTCTTCGTCCTCGCCCTGGAAACCCTGCTCGACGTGGAGCAGGGCCTGAAGGCGAGCGAGGACCTGTCCCGCCTCGAGGACGCGATCGGGGAGCTCCGCGCCCAGTGGAAGCCCGGCACGGGAGGGCTCACCTTCTCGCGCACGCGGGCCGCGATCGGCATCTGGATGGAGCTCGTGATGCGTACCGAGCCGGGAGTGGCGGGGAGGCGGAAGGTCTTCGAGGCCATGCTGGAGATCGAGAGCGGTGGCACCCTGGCCAAGGAGCTGGGGGTCGGACCCACGACGCTGGAGGATCTGGCCGCGCACCTCCCACCGCGGGGAGGGTTCCTCTTCTACTTCCGCGCCGCGAGGAGGAGCCACGCCTTCCTCCTCGACGAGGGCGGGCTGCACTACGCGCCCCTCGCGACGCGCGATCAGATCGAGAAGGCCCGCAGTTCGTTCCTCCCCGCGTTGCTCCGAGGCGATGCGGCCGAGGAGGAGGGCGCGCGCCTCGCGCGGGAGCTGCTCCCCGGCTCCCTGCTCGAGCCGATCGCGGGCCTCGACTCCCTGACCGTCGCCGGGCTCGATCGGCTGGGGTACGTCCCCTTCGAGTGCCTGCCCTTCGGCGAGGGCTCGCGCCTGGGGTTGGAGGTCGCGGTGGGCTACGTCCCCTCGCTGGTGCTGGTACCGGTGCTGCCCGAGCCGGAGGTCGGGGACCTCGCCTCGCGGCGAATAGTCGTCCTCGGGGGGGCTCCACCCGGCGAGCCCCGGGGCGCGGGGAAGAAGGGCCGGAAGCAGGTCGAGATTCCCTTCGGCAGCGACGAACTCGAGGAGCTGACCGAGAGCTACGAGGAGGGCTCCGTGATCGGGCTGCTCGGCGAGAAGGCGACCCCCGCGGCGCTCACCGAGGCCCTCGCCGACGGAGCACACCTGCTGCACCTGATCGCCCACGGCGTGCGGGACAACCAGCGAGACGTGCCCGCCGGTCTGCAGCTGGCCGCCGACGGCGACGATCCCGGCCGGCTCTGGGCCGAACAGCTCGACGCGATACGCGTGCCGTTCCTCGTGGTGCTCTCGTCGTGCGGCGCCGGCCGGGGTCCGGTCCTGGTCGGCGATCCCGCCTCGACGACCCTCGAGGGCGCCCTCCTGCGCCAGGGCGCCGGCGCCGTCCTGTGGTCGCGCGGCGACGTCGAGTTCCACGCGAACCTGGCGCTGATGATCGAGTTCCACCAGCACCTGGCGGAGGGCGCGACGATCGCGGAGGCGCTGCGGCGCGCCCGCGTCGCTCTCGCCGGCGATGGGAAGGGACGCGCTCCCCGCGACTGGGGGATGTTGCACGCCTCGGGGACCGTGCACCGCTCGTTGATCGGCCCCTGACCCGGGCGCGCCGTGCGCGAGCGGGGCAGGGGCCGGGCGAGGATCGGATCCTCGGTCCGCCTCGGGGGCGCTACGGCGTGCTCGGTTCGGTCAGCTCGTCCTCGGGGTCCGGGAGGATCGTCCCGGGATCGCCGATGGGACCGACGACCGGTCCGTCGTGGTCCGGTTCGAACGGCAGGACCTTGGAGGCGTAGTCCCTTCCCGTCGCGAGGTATCGGAACTCGAAGTAGTGGTCCCACTTGATGTCCGCCTGGAACTCGGGATCGAAGCGAGCCCCGAGATTCCGCACCTCGGCGGTGCCGACCTGCGTCACCACGACGCGCCCCCCCGGGCCGTTCTCCTCCTTCCAGACCGTGAACTCCACCGCGTAGGCGTCGGTCGGAGCGTGGTCCACGTCGAGCACTACCTTGGCCTCGTGCCAGTCACCTTCCAGAGGGGTCATCTCGAAGGAGGCCACCTCGGGCATCAGCCAGTTCTGAACCGTGTAGTTGATCCCGTAATGCACGGTCTCGTCCCCCTGGATCGGCTGGATGCACTCCAGGTCCTCGTCGCCGTCGAGGTCGTACAGGAGGGGAATCGCACAGTTCGACTCGGGCGATCCCGATTCAGGAGTCCAGGAGATGTAGAAGTGGTCCACTTCTTCCTCGTCGAGGGAGTAGACCGCACGAAGCGGATCCTGGGGGTCCGGCTGTCCGATCAGGAGCACCGAGGCAAAACCGTTCCGCACGCTGAGCACGATGTCCGCCAGGCCGTCCAGATCCACGTCGCCGGAATCGATGCCGACGACTTCCGCGGGCTCGAGGTCCCCCACGATGTCGTAGGTCAGCGGGATCTCCGCGCAGGATCCATCCCGGCGCTCCACGCGCAAGGTCTGCGGTAGGTCGGGATCGGCGGGGTAGACGACGGCGAGCTCGGACTTGGTCTCGTGCTCCAGCGTCTCGACGTACCCCCCACCGAGGAAGCTGCTCTCGTGGATCTGAGTCGGGCCGTTCAAGGCGGAGTAGGTGTAGAGCCGCAGGCCCACGTCGGTGACGACCGCCAGCTCGTCGGCATCGAGGCCATTTCGGTTCCAGGCCACGAGATCGGAGATGGTGCCGCCGGGGACGACGGAGGCGCTCGGGACGAACTGGCCGCCGCTCTCCAGACAGACGAGGACCGCCGTCGCGCTCTGATCGACGCCGAAGATGTCCTTTTCCGGACTCCCGGCCAGGTCCAGCTGGCCGACCCGGACCATCAGGGCGTCTTCCCAGGCGCTGCCCGCGAGGTCGGTCCGGGTGTAATGACCGGTGCTCGTATCCAGGTCGAGCCGGAACAGCCCCTCCTCTCCCACGCACAGCACGTCGTAGTTGCCCGCGGTGCGCAGCGAGGCGATGTCGTGGACCGGCCCCAGGCCGGTGATCTCCCAGGTGGCCTCGCGGTTGATCGGATCCACCAGCAGGTAGGGAGTCCCCCCCTTGAGAGCCACCAGATCCGCCGTCGAGCGCCCGTCGACGTTCCCCGCGATCGTGCGGGTGAAGATCCCCGTTCGGACGTGGGCGGTGGACACACCGCGTGGGTCCAGGGGGAACGACGTCTCCGACGTCTGGGCGAGCAGGGCTCCAGAGAGGGCGGTTGCAGCGATTATCGACAGGATTGAAGCTCGAGTGTTCAAGATAGAACCTCCCGTTGGCGTGAGAGTTGGAAGGACGGGGGAAAGGGGAGTGAGGAATCTCGATTAGCAACGAGACCCCGGGCCGGGGTCCTCGCTCTTTTCCGAGAAAACCGCGAATCGGCGGCACGGCATGCGCGCCGATCCGGCCGGTCGGCCCCCCCGAACGTGGGGCCGGGAGCTGCCCGCACGGGATCGCCTCGATGGCGTCGCGCCGACCTCCGCGGTCTCAACCGTCGTGGGTGCCTCCCCGGGATCCCGGGCGGCGACCGAGCGGTGCGAGGACCGAGGGAGGCGTGGGCCCGTCAGAAACAGCCGTGGAAGTCCCCGAGCATGTACTGCTCCGGCGTCAGCCCGTGGTCGTTCCGCGTCGAGAGTAGAACGACAATGCACCGGCAGGGGCAGAAGGGTCAGGGCTGAAACGTGATCTCCAGACCGTTGCTCAGATTGAACGTGCTGCCACACGGGCCGTGCGGGTCGCGATACCAGCACTGCACGTGGCGCAGATCACCTGGGCCCCAGCCACCAGCGCCGGCGAGTCCCGGGCCCCACAGAGCGGTACCCGCTGCGTCGGGGCTTCGAACACCGAGACGGATCAGGCCTGTGTTGACGCACTTCAGACCGTCACCGAGCGGGGTGCCCAGGCCCCCATTCTCCGGACGCATTCCGCAGAAGAGGAGCGCTGCACTTCCAGGGATGAGCTGACTCGTGGTGATCATCAGGTCATCCGCGCTGACCCGGGTCGTGCCCACGGCGCGCGCCACGGCTCCCAGGCTGCTCGAGTTCTGGCAGCCCTCTCCGGCCACCCCGGTGTTCCCACAAGGGCAGGGCTGACCGGTGCCGTCTCCGAAGCAGTAGGTCGCCGTACCTCCACACTCATCGGGGATGCCGTCACCGTCACCATCGGCGCTGAAACCGCTGGCGATGTCTTGATCGTCGGGGATGCCGTTCTCGTTGCAGTCCGGGGGAGCCGTGAACACGAAGGCCGTCCCTGCATCCGTCGTGGGGACGTCGTGAAACATGGCTCCGATGAGAATCCTGTCACCGCTGATCGCCACGCCATTGCCGAACAGATCGTTCATGGCGCCGTTGGACGCGATCATCTTTCCGAGCATGCTCCCGGTCTGGATCTCGAACAGGTAGGCCGAACCCGAGTCGAAACCGTTGTCGTCGTCACCGGCCGATCCCACGACTACGCGACCACCCGAGATCCCCACCGAGGTTCCCAAGAAGTCCCCCACCACGCAGTCGCGAGCCGAGAACTTCACGAACTCCATCACCGTGAAC
>CAZCAC010000027.1:0-81130 GCA_964496575.1 uncultured Planctomycetaceae bacterium
CGCGATGTTTTCGCTCTGGTTGCCATTCACACCGGTGGCGCTGCTGGCCTCATTGTGCGCTCCCACCACCACGGTATCGCCAGATGCCGCCACTGAGCAGCCGAAGCGGTCACTGCAATCGGTATTGGAGGCCTTCAAATAGGCCTGCTGGCTCCAGCCAGTGCCGTTCCTGGCGAACACGTAGGCCGCACCGGATCTGAAGGCGCTGTCGTCGTTCTGGTTGCCGTTCACGCCGCTGGCGCTGCTGTCCCTCCCAGAAGGCCCCGACCACCAGCGTGTCGTTTGACACCGCCACGGACGAGCCGAAACGGTCCCACACGCCGGTGTTCGAGGCCTTGAGATAGGTCTCCTGGCTCCAGCTCGTCCCGTTTCGCACAAACGCATAGACTGCGCCGGGGTCACTGTCCAAACCATAGTGGAGGTCATTACCCTGGCTGCCGTTGGCTCCTGTGGCGCCGCTGTCCTCGTTGCAGGCTCCTACCACCACGGTGTCGCCAGACACGGCCACAGAACAGCCAAAGAGATCATTCACATCCGTGTTGGAGGCCTTCAGATAGGCCTGCTGGCTCCAGCTCGCCCCGTTCCGCACGAACACGTAGGCCGCGCCGGCGGTCTCCGCGCTGTTGTCGCTCTGGATGCCGTTCACGCCAGTGGCGTTGCTCGACTCACCTGGTGCGCCGACAACAACCGTGTCCGCCGACACCGCCACGGAGAACCCGAAGTAGTCACATGAGTCGGGGTTCGAGGCCTTGAGATAGGCCTGCTGCGCGATGGGGTCGATCGTCAGCGGGTAGCGTGCTTCCCGCTCGTCGACACTGAGACGCAGCCCCTCGGTAACGCGGTCAAAGCCCGCCTCCAGCTCCTGCCCTGCGGCATCGACCACGCTCAGCCCGGCGTAGGTGAGTACGACCGCGCCCTGGCTGTCCAGGAAGCGGACGCCACTTCCGTCGGCAGTGACCTCCGGGCGCAGGCCCCCGCGCACGGCGAGCGTGAAGGTCAGCGGGCCCTCCTCGCTCCTGCCACCCCGCGTTGGACGACGGTGAACGGTGTAGCCGTGTTCGAGACCGCGTGCGTCGTTCTTGTACCACTCCTCCAAGGTCGAGTCCCAGTCGTAGGCCACACGTCCACCCTCGGCGCTCACGCGCTCCGGCTTCGTCACGGTCTGCTCGCTGCCGGCAAAGCCGTAGCTCATCAGTTCCAGCCCCCACGTCCAGCCGCTCGCGTCGGGCTCGGTAAGGGAGCCGCGACCGTCAAAGCGTGTCAGCCACTGCTGTCCTGGGTTGCGGGCCTGGTAGCCGCCCTTGACCGGATAGGCCGCGTGGCGGCCCGCCTCATACGCATACCGAATGCTGGCCCAGTCGGCTGCGCCAGACCGGCGGGAACAGCGCCCTTTGTGGGGCGTGGCTCAGTCGCATGCTCGAGGCCCGCATCGGAAGGCACCCCGGCTTGGTAGCCTGGCAACCAGATCGTGCTCGAGAAGAAGATCGAGGGGAGGACGGCGAAGAGAATGGGAGCAATGGCTAGGCGCATGGCTATCTCTTTAGTGCTGGCGGACACTTGAGACCACTTCTTGACCACTGTCCATTCTGCATCTCCACCCCGAAAGCGGAGATCTCTCTCGTGTTTTCCAGGCGAGCCTCCGTCGGGTGGGGCTGGGTGAGTCCGCCTCTCGCTCCTGCGACGTTGACTGCCCACTCCGCCCTGGCACCCCGCTTCGCCTCACCCTGGGAGAGACCTTTCCGCCAGGAACAACCTCCTGGGGGGTGCCCGCCGAGTGGAGGGCCTCAGAACCTTCGGCGCAGAGCGACGGGAAAGGGGTCGTCGGCCGCTCCGCTGCCCCCTCGGGAGGATGAGGGTTCCCTGATTGAACCGAGCAGAGAGAGGCTGAAGCGCCAGGCCCAGGCCGGGGGAGGAACAAGAGGCGCAGACTCTCCAGAGCTCTGACTCGCCGTACCTACTCCGGCTCGATCTCCCGCAAGCGCGGGTCGGCGCAGAGCTCGCCCGCGACGACCTCGATCTCGTCGATGACGGTGAGGAGCTTCTCGCTGCTCTGGTCTATCACCCCCAGATCGTAGAGCCCCGGCCGCACGCTCTCGAACGTGAAGCGACCCGCGTCGTTCGGGGCGAACCGAAGGCGGGGGTCGGGGTGCGAGTAGACACCCGCGGAGTTGCTGCTCGATCCTCTGAACTCCCAGTCCCCGCCGGTCCCCGCCGGCACCAGGGCCACCGAGAGCCGTCGCGCGGTCCGGGCGTCGGTCACCAGGAACGACCCGCGCAGCTCTCCGGCGCTCTCGAGGACGATCCTCAAGTCGGCCGCGCCTTCGGCCACGTACAGCTCCGGCTCCACGGGAAGGTGGCCAGCCATGTGGGACGTCACCCGCACCTTCGCCCTGTGCGCGGGGCCGCGCAGCTCGAAGGTCCCGTCCGCGTCGGTCTCGACGGAGTCGATCGGAAAGGGCGCGAAACCACGGGCGCCCTCCGAAGAGGACACGGGCTCCCCGGTCTCGAAATCGCGCCGGGGAGCGTGAACCTCCACGACCACCTCGGCGAGAGGGTGGCCCGCACCGTCGATCACCATCCCCGACGCCAGCACGGGGGGCAGGTCGACGACGATGTCTCCTATGTCGAGCCTTCCGACGGTGTAATCCTCCGGGAAGTCGGCGCTCGTTCCCGAGAGGGTCGATCCGTCCTCCAGCTCGAGGCGCACCTCGAAGTACCCGCGCGCGACGCCGCCGGACTCATAGCCGCCGCCCATCTCGAACTCGAAGCGTCCCTCCTCGTCGGTGACCTCGGTGATCCCGCCGCTGCCCTCGATGTGGTTCGAGTGCTGGTACCAGAGATCCCCTTCGAACGCGGTCTCGCGGTGGGGCCCTCCCTCGCGATCGACGAGCCGTCCCGCCAGCGTCCACGACGGACGGCTGAAGACCAGCTCCTCGACGATTCGTCCTCCGGTGCGAGCCGAGGTCCGCACCCTCTTGGACTCTCCTCGCCAGGGTCCGGGTCGGTCGCCGCTGAGCAGGAGCTCGACGCTCAGGGGAACCGATCGGAAGGTGTGGCTGCCACCCGAGGTAGTCCCGATCATCGGCGAGACGAACGGACAATCGGTGCGTGGCTGGGCCAGGAACACGGCGACCGGCACGTCGACGATCGGCTGCTTCTTCTCGTCGAAGACGCGAACCTCCACCTCGCTGCCGGCGGTGACGTGCAGGAGGACCGGCTCGGTGGGGATGAAGCGGGTGTCGAGGACGGCCTCCACGGGTTGGCCGAGCACCTCGACGCACACCCGGGCCCGCTCGCCGAACCAGGCGGGCAGGAGCAGGTTGGCGTTGTGGAAGTGGCAGCGTCCCTCCGGGTCGGGCCGGCGGGCGTAAACGGCGAACTGGGGCCACCCTTCCGCCTCCCCGGCGAAGCCGACACGGAGCTCGGTCTGCGGCGTGCCGTACTCGTCCTGAACGACCGTGGTGAGGGTCCGGGGCAAGCGCAGGGGGAGGAGGACCTCGCCTTGCTCACGCTCGAGCTCGCGCCGCACCCAGGCGATCCCGCGGAGCATACCGTCCGGGTCGGGGAGCTCGCAGGCCAGGACGAAGGTGCTCTCGGTGATGGGAACGCGAACCGTGCCGTCGTCGCCGGCGCGGTACCAGGGCGTGCGGTCGGAGACCTCGGCCAGGAAGTCCTCGTTCTCGGTGACCCGCTCGACGAGCTTCGAGATCGTCCAGCCGAGCAACGCGACCTCGCCGCGGGGAACGGGAAACCCGGAGCGGTCGTCGATCACGCGGACGAGGATGCCGCCGCTCTCCGGCTGGGCCGCGAAGTCGCGCTCCGCCACCAGGGGCGTGACGGCCGTCTCCTCCACGCGCCGTGCCTCTCGCGGCGCCGGCGGATCGGCCTCGGCCCGGGTCTCCCGCTCGGTCTCCTCCGGTGGAGTCGACGGTGCCTCGTGGTCGGTCTCGCCCCGGAACAGCGCCAGGAGCAGACAGGAGAGGACGATCAGGATCGAGAGCAGGACCAGGAGCGGAAGCGGGCGAGCCATGTCAGCGGGAGATGGGGCTGTCGGTTCTGGATCGGACCGGCGCGCCGAGCGAGGGCGGCGCCGCGTGGGAAGCCGGGGAACCCGCTGTTGAAGTACCTGTGACCGTCACCGGGTTACGCTCCTTTCGAGATCGCTTTCGCCGCCTCCCGGAGGCGCTGGCGGCACGAATCGGCGGATTCCGTCTCGACCTGCTATCCTCACTCTCGTTCAGCGCCTCACGGCCTGCCCCGAGAAACATGCTCGGCCTGCTCCTCACGATGGGATTGTCCTCGTGTCCGACGTCCTCGGTCGACTCCGCGCCGCCGATTGCGCAGAAAGTGGTGCAGCAGCTGCCCACCGCGGAGGAAGTCCGGGGCTGGGCTACGCTGGCGGAAGCGGGAGAGGTGGAGCCGGTCCGACGGCACCTCGCCTCGAGCGCCGGAGCGATCGGCGAGCTCACGGCCGCCGCGCGTGAGGGCGAGCTCGAGCTCCTCCGCGAGCTGGACGCCCTGGCGAAGAAGGTGACCGAGCGCCAGGCGCAGCTCGCCTTCCGCTCCCGGATCCTCGCCATCCTGGAGCAGCGCCTGCCCGAGGATCACCTCGACGTGCTCCGCGCCTGCATCGACCTCTCGCGCACGCGCTATGCGCTCGGCGATCTGGAAGGCACGCTGGCGCTGGAGCTGCGCGTCGTCGAGACGCTGGAGCGAACGCGGGCCGAGGAGGATCCCGGTCTGCTCCAGGCACGCGCGGACCTCGCCGGCACGCTGCTCGGCCTCGGCCGCATCCAGGAAGCACTGGAGGTGCAGACGCAAGTGCTGGAGGTGCGCGAGCGCATCCTGCCCGAGGACGACCCGAAGCTCCTGTCGACCCGCCAGGTTCTCGCCCTCGCCCTGCGACGGAGCGGCGATCTCCCCCGGGCGCGGGAGATCCTGGAAGAGGTGGTCGCCACCTGCGAGCGCACCTTGCCGGAGGACTCCACCAGGCTGATCGACGCGAAGATGAACCTCGGCGTGGTGCTCACCAGCCTCGAGGACAACGAGAGTGCCCTGGCGATCTTCGAGGAGGTTCAGGACTCGTACCGGCGCACGCTGCCCGCGAACCACATCAAGCAGTTCCTGATCACCGTCAACATCGCCGCAGTCCAGAGCCAGCTCGGCGACCACCGGAGCGCGCTGTTCGGGCTCGAGCGGGCCGTGAAGCTGGGCGAGGAGCTCCTGCCGAAGGACCACCCGCAACTGCTGGCCGCGCGTATGAACCTCGCCGGAGTGAGCAATCAGCTCGGCGATCTGGAGGGTTCGCGGGCGGTCTTCGAGGAGGTCTTGCGGACGTACGAGCGTCTCGTGCCCGAGGACAACGATCGGCTGCTCGCCACGCGCATGAACCTCGCCGTCACCCTCCTGGACCTCGGCGACTTCCCCCGGGCGGTGGCCCTCCTCGAGAGTGTCCTGGCGGTGCGCGAACGAAGCCTGCCCGAGGATCACCCCTCCTTGCTCAACGTGCGCACGAACCTGGCGCAAGCGAGGCGCAGCCAGGGAGACCTGGAGGGTGCGCTGGCGCTCCAGCGCTCGGTGCTCGAGGGGCGCGAGCGCACGCTGCCGGCGGATCACCTCGGCCTGCTCGGGGCGCGCCTGAACCTCGCGACGACGATGGTCGAGCTCGGGCGGATCGAAGGCGCGCGCGAGATCTTCGAGGCGGTGATCGCGGCGCGAGAGCGGGCCGCGGCCGTGGATGATCTCACCCTGATCACGGCGCGCTGGAACTTCGCGTCCTTGCAGTGCCAGTGCGGCGACCACGAGGGCGCGCTGCCGCAGTTCGAAGGCGTCCTCGCCGCCTACGAGCGCTTCCTGTCGGCGGAACATCCGACGGTGCAGGAGGTGAAGCTCAACCTCGCCGCCGCCCGCTTCGAGGTGGGTGATCTCCGGGGTGCCGAGGTGCTCCAGCGCGAGGTGCTCGCGCAGCGCGAGGTGGTCCTCTCCGCTGGACACCGGCAGCTCCTGGAGGTGCAAGCGGGCCTCCACAAGGTCCGGCGGGCGCAGGGCGGGGAGGAGGAGGCGAAGACGCTCCTGAACGCGCTGCTGGAGGGGATGCTGATCCGCCTGGAGTCGGCTCTCGGACTCGCTCCGCGGGAGGCGCGCGAGGTGGCCGGCAGCGAGGGGGAGCGCCTGGACGAGTTGCTCTTGTTCTTCGCGGAAGAGCGGCCGCCCGACGAGCTCGTCACGCTGATCGAGACGCGGCGACACGTTGTCACTCTGGGGAGCGCGCTCGGACACCCGGGCGACGATCCGGAGCGGGCCGCGCTGCGGCGCGAGGTCACCTTCGCGCGCAGCACGCTGAACGACCTCGTGCTCGGGGGGCCGACCGCCGGCGAGGAGATCGCGTGGCGGAACCGCATCGAGCGGGTCTCGCGGGAGCGCGACCAGCACCTGCGGGAGCTGCGCTCCCGGTTGCGCGAGGAGGGCGCGCTCGTCGACCTCGTCGAGCCGGGGATGATCGCCCGAGCGCTGCCCGAGAGCGGCTTCGCGATCGGCTACCTGCGCCACGGTCTACCGACTGGCGGCGACCGCTTCCTCGCCCTCTTGATTCCCGCCGCGGGAGCGCCGCGGCGCCTCGACCTCGGGCCGGCGAAGGAGATCGAGAGGCTCATCGACGCCTGGCGCGAGGCGCTCGGCAAGCCGCTCCAGCGCGGCGTGGCGATCGCCGAGGACGAGCTCGACGAGCTCGAGCTCGGCCGGGCCCTGCGCGAGGCCGTGCTCGATCCCGTGCTGGCGGCCGCGGGGACGCACGAGGCGGGCGTGGTCCTGCACGTCTGCCTCGACGACGTCCTGCACCTCGTCCCCTTCGACGCCTTGCCGCTCGACGAGGGGGAGCGGCGCCTGCTCGACCTCCACCTCGTACACGTCGAGGCTTCCTTCGCCCGCCTCGTCGCCGCCCCGGCGGCGTTGAGCGGGGAGGGGCTGCTGGCCGTGGGGGACGTCGATTTCGACGCCGAGCTCTCGGACGAGGAACGTCCGGAGCAGGCCGCCGCGACGACGCCGGTCGAGGCCGCGACCGATCGCGGACCCTTCGCCCCCTGGCCGCGGCTGTGGGGCACGGTCGGCGAGCTGCAGGCGATCGCCGGCCAGTTCGAGGCGGCGAAGGGGTCCGAGCCCGTGCAGCTGTCGCGCGGCGAAGCCACCAAGGCGGCCCTCTTCGAGCTGGCGCCGGGCAAGCGTTACGTGCACCTGGCGACGCACGGCTGGTTCGCGCCGGAGTCGATCCTCTCGGTGCGGGACTTCCGAGCGCGCGGCTCGGGCGCGGGGCTGGTGGGGCCCGAACGCACGATCGTCGGTCTCGCGCCGATGACGCTCTGCGGGCTCTGTCTGGCCGGCGCGAACCGCGGTCGCGATCGACACGGTCGCGTCCCGGGGATGCTCACCGCGGAGGAGCTCTGCGCCGCGGACCTGCGCGCCTGCGAGCTGGCGGTCCTCTCCGCCTGCGAGACCAATGTCGGCCTGCGCCGCGCCGGCCGCGGCATCCTCTCGCTACAGGCCGCCCTCCACTCGGCCGGCGCGCGCTGCGCCGTGACTTCGCTGTGGCGCGTCGACGACGCGCTGACCCGGGAGCTGATGACCGGCTTCTACCAGGGCCTGTGGGAAGAGGGCCTCGGCAAGGCCGAGGCCCTCCGCGCCGCGAAGCGCCGGCTGCGCGATCAGGGCTACCCGCTCTCGGCGTGGGCCGGGTGGGTGCTGACCGGCGATCCGGAGTGAGCTCGAGCGGACCTCACTTCCCTTCGGACTCGTCCTTCTCCTCCTGCGCCTCGGCCCCGGTCTCGGCTTCCACCGGCAACTCGTACAGCCGCTCCAGCGCCTTCTCCGCCGCCGCGCGGACCAGCTCGGAGTCGTCCTCGAGCAGTCGAATCAGCTGCGGGATCGCCTCGAGCGCCCCGAAGGCGGCCAGCCCGCGGGCGGCGGCGGCGCGGATCTGGGGGCTCTCGGCGCTCAGCATCTCCACCAGCTCGATCAGCGCCGCATCGCGCTCGGGGAGCGGGGGAGTGCGCCACGACGCCCGCAGGTCCTCGACCTTCTTCAGGTCCTCCAGGGCGAAGATGATCGTCTCCCGCAGATCCTCGTCGACCTCGAAGAGGAGGCCGGTGAGGAACTCCATCGTGCCCCGGCCGCCGTACTCGGCCAGGGCCAGAATCGCGTCCTGGCGGACGCCGTGGGTGTTCAGCGTGGTGAGCCCGGGCCAGTCGTGATCGAACATGCTGCACAGGGCCTCGAAGAACTCGGGGCTTCTCCGCTGGCCCATCACCGCGATGGCAGTTCCGATGTAGCGCCAGTCGCGGGCGGCGCTCAGGACGTGCTCGGGGTGCTCGTAGACGAGCATCGAATCGCCCAGGTAGGTGAGCGCGTCCTCCACCGCGGTGTTCCCGTCGCCCGGAGCGCTCAGGAAGCGATCGAGAACCTCGGTAGCCGCTTCGTCGGTGCCGAGCCGGCCGACCTCGGGCTCGAAGGCCCAGTCGACGAAGAGCTCGAGTGGATAGCCGGTGAGCCGCGCCTCCTTCATCACCCGGAGGATGTACTCGTTCCCCCATTCGGAGGCCTTCACGACCTCCCCGAGCTCGTCCAGCAACGTCGCGCGGTGCGCCGCCTCGAGCAGGGAATCCAGGACCTTCTCCCCCTCCGGTCGGAAGAGGAAGTCGATCCCCGCCCCCGCGGCGAGCCTCAGCTCCAGCGGAGCGGTCTCGTCCTTGAAGACCCGCCAGCGCAGCGCCTGCCGCTCCGGCGTCGATTGAGAGCTCGAGGATAGGATCTGCAAGACCCACGCCCGGTCGGTGTTACCGGCCTCGATCGCCAGGATGGCGGCCTCGTCATCGGGGCCGGGGCCTCGAAGCATGGCTCGCCCGATCAGCTGCTTGCGCAGCTCCTTCTGCTCGGCCGAGCCGGGCCGATCGGGGGTCCCGGGCCAATCGTAGAGGGCGCGCCGCGCGGGGGGATCGAGGGCCCGCAGCTGGTGGGCGTCGATGAGGCGATCCTGTCGCGGAACGATCGGGTAGACCAGGCCGAGGGTGGTCCCGGATTCCACCGGCTCGACCTCCGAGGGCCGGATCACGCTGTCCAGAAGGTTGGCGACCGTCCAGTCGTGGCCGTGTTCCAGCGCGTAGGCGAGGACGAACGGGGCCTCCACGAAGGCGACGTCCAGCTTCTGCACGAGGCGCAGCAAGCCCAAGTCCTCGCCGTCGCATCGGGCCGTGAAGGGCTCCGCGGGATTGGCCAGCCTCGCGGGGAGAGCGGCCAGCACGGCTGACTTCGCGTTGATGTCCCGGACGGAGCTTGCCGAAAGCGCGAGGTCCAGCGCCCGTAGAACCTCGGGATCGGGGTCACCGGTCAGCGCATCCAGGCTCGTCTTCCAGGAGGCGGTGTCGATGTGACGCCACCTGGTGGCGAGCTGGGAGCGCACGCTCGCTGCGGGATCCTGCAGCAGGCGCCGGAGCAACTCGTGCTCGACGGGGGTCAGGCGATACTTGCTGAGCGCCGCGACGGCGTAGCAGCGGATCTGCGGCTGCCGGGAGGCGACGAGCTGCGGGATCGTGGCTCGGGCCCAGTCCATCGACCCGAGCGACTTCTCCGCCTCCTGCCGCACCGCCTCCACCTCGTCCGCCAGCAGCGCCTCGATGATCGGGATCCGCTCCGGGGTCAGGTAGACCCTTTCGGGGCGCGTCCTCACCTGGGCCCCACTGCCCTGCTGCATGGTGACGAGGTCCACGCCGAAGACGCGGGCGACCGCCTGCCGAACCTGGGGGTCGGGATCCCCGAAGAAGGGTTGCAGTGCCTCGACCGCGGCGCAGCTGGAGAGCCGCCAGGCGCAGGCGTGACGGATGTCGGGGAAGGGGCTCTCCAGGCCGGCGACGTAGATCGGATAGGCGGAAGGGACCCGAGGCAGTTTCTCACCGAGATTCTCGCCGAGGGCGGCCAGGACCTTCGACGCCAGGAGCTGGCTGTCGGAGCGGATGCACCCGCTCAGTGCCTCCTGGAGGGCAGGGGTGAGGGCATCCCATTCGGCGCAGGGGCGGGCGAGCTGGAGCCCTTCCTCGCGAGTCTGCTCGTCGGTGATCAGTCGAGCGATGACCGGAATCCACTCCGGGGTCCACGGGCGTCCGCCGGTTCGTTCCACGTCCTTCATGGGCGGGGGGAAGGGGACCCAGGCCGACTCGTTCTGGAGGTCGGACTCCCCCTGGCAAGCCTCGAGGATCCGGGAGCGCCACACCGATCCCCCGGCCTCGAACCACTCCGCGAAGAGCTGCAGGGCCCGCATCCGATCCAGTCGCAACAGGGCGAGCACCGAGCTCCGGGACGCACTCCTGCCCACGTCGTGGAGTCCATTCGCGTCGGGATCGGCGAGGGCGACGAAGGCGATGGCGGCCACCCCCTGAGAGCCCAGCTTCTTCAGGCGGCTGTAGTGCCCCGTGGCGAGATCGTTCACGATCAGCTCGGCGACCTCGTCGCTCGGCAGACCGAAGTTCCGTTCGAGGTAGCGGAAGCGGTCCTCGCTCAGGAGCTTCCGACAGCGACCGACGAAGATGCCCGTCTCGGCGCTCGCGGCCTCGATGCGCTGGCGCAGCTCGACGAGCTCGGGGTCGACCTCGAGCGCCTCGGCCAGACCCGTCCAGAGCTCGGTGCCGGCACCGAGATCGGTCGACGTGTAGCCCTGCTTGAAGTACTCCAGGATCTCGCCATGGGTGGGCAGCGGCGCGCGTGAGGCCACCAGCGCCTTCTCGTAGAGACCCGCCTCCGACAAGACCCAGGCCCGCAACGAGACGCACCGGGTCAGCGGCCCCGCGCATTCGGGGGTGGCGCGCCAGGCCATGCGGAGCCACATCGCGGTGCTCTCGTCGATCGCCTTCTCGTGCTCGCCCCGGGACAGCACGGCGAGCCGGATGCGCGCCAGCTCCTCCTCGAAGGCGCTGTCGGGGATCGAGAAGGCGCGCATGATGTGCGGCGCCAGGTCGTCGCGCAGGCTTCCTCCCCAGAGTTGACGGCCCGTGGACCAGACCTGCTGTTGTTCCTGCGGCGCGTCCACCTCCTGGGCGACGGGCCCGGAAGCCGAAACGAGGACGGCGAGCAGTGCAGTGCTCACGATCGTGTACATGTGATTCCCTCCAAGGTCGAGTCGTGCGGATGGGAGACCCCTCGTGGGTCCGGCGCGCTTCGACGGTCATCCTGCGACCCTCTTCCGCCGGGGGAGTGATCCACCCGTGGAGCCGCGGTCAACCGCAGGTGAACCAGCGCAAGCCCTTTTACGACAGGAACTTGTAGCCGACGTGACGCACCGTCAGGAGGTGCCGCGGGTGCTCCGGATCGGGCTCGATCTTCTTGCGCAGCTTGAGCACGTGGGTGTCGACGGTGCGCGGTCCCGACGCCGCGTTCGGCCCCCAGACGCGATCGAGCAGCGCGTCGCGACCGAAGACTTGGCCCTCGTGGTCGAGGAAGAAACGCAGGAGGTCGAGCTCCAGGCGCGAGAGTCCGATCCGCTCGCCGCCGCGGATCAGGGTGTAGCCGGCGAAGTCGACCTCGGCGTCACCGAAGCGCGCGGTGGTCGCCGCTCCTTCGATCCCCGGCGTCGCGCCGCGCATCCGCTCGATCTGCGCGCGCACCCGCAGGAGCAGCTCGCGCATCGAGAAGGGCTTGACCACGTAGTCGTCCGCGCCGTACTCGAAGCCCTGCACGCGATCCCACTCCTCGCCGCGCGCGGAGAGGATCACCACCGGCGCGGTCACCCGGTCGCGACGCACGTCGCGCAGGATGGTGAATCCGTCGACCTTGGGCAGCATCAGGTCGAGCAGGATCAGGTCGGGGTCCTCGGTCAGCGCGAGTCGCCGCCCCAGCTCGCCGTCGGCGGCGGCGAGCACCTCGAAGCCCTCGTCCTCGAGGGTGTCGACCAGCGGCACGCGGATCGACTCCTCGTCCTCGATGACCAGGATGCGCTTCGGTTTCGAGTGGTTCGCGGTGCTCATCCCTGCTCCTCCTCCAGCGGCAAGCGTAGCTCGAAGCGACAGCCGACACCATTCGCCCCCGCCTCGCAGGAGACCCGGCCGTCGTGCCCGCGCACGATCTCGCGCACGATCGCGAGACCCAGTCCCGCGCCGGGCGTTCCATTCCCGCGCTCCTCCTCCGGCGGGCCCTGGCGGAACGGCTCGAAGATCCGCTCCCGCAGCGCGGGCTCGATGCCGCGGCCGTCGTCGGTGAGCGCGAGGATCAGCTCGCCGCCCCTGGTCTCCGCCTCGAAGGTGATCCGGCTCGCCGCGGCGTGCGCAAGGGCGTTTTCGACCAGGTTGACCAGCGCGCGGCGCAGCGCCTCGACGTCGGCGTTCACCTCGACCTCCGCGACCTCCACGCGAGACTCGAACCGTGGCTGCGCGGCGGCACGGCGCTCCTCGACCACCTTGCGCAGGGCTTCCGCCAGCTCGGCCGCACCGACCGGCTCCCGGTCGAGTCGGGGCCCCTCGCCGCGGTCGAGGCGCGAGAAGTCGAGCACGTTGGCGACGAGCCGCTCCAGCCGTCGCGCTTCCCCCTGGATCAGGCCGAAGTAGCGCTCCTGCCGCTCTGGCGTGCGCGCGCGCCCCTCGACCAGGCTCTCGGTCGCGAGCAGGATGCCGGTGACCGGCGTGCGCAGCTCGTGCGAGACGCGGGCGATGAATCCCGCCTTCAGCTCCTGCAGCCGACGCTGGCGCCGCAAGCCGCCGAACGAGACGACTCCGGCGAGCAGGGTGAAGAGCCCCATCACCACCAGCGCGATCTGCAGGAACCCGAGGCGTCGCTCCTCGCTCTCGATGAAGGCCGCGGGGTCCTCGTGGCGCAGGAGGAAACCCAGCTGTCCGCCGGCGAGCTCCGTCCACGGTCGCACCTGTTCGCCGAGCTCGGTCTCGTCACCGGTGAGGTCGGCGTGAAACCCGCGGCCGAAGGAGGCGAGCTTGTCGAGCCGGATCAGCAGCCCGCCGCGGAGGAACCGTTCGCGGTGGAAGAAGCAGTGGGTGAGGGCCCCGCGCGGTCGAATCGTCAGCAGGTCGTCGCCGCGGGGGAGGAAGCGAATCCCGTCGACGCCCTGGCCGAGCAGCACCTCTGCGTCGACGCCACCCTCTTCCACCCAGCGCACGTGCGCTTCGAGCCGGGCCCGCGCCTCCACGCTTTCCCGCAGACCCGGCGCTGCTCCGCCCGCCAGCTCGACGACCTGCTCGAGAAGCACGCGCAGCTCGGGCTGGACCTCTGCCTCCAGGAGGCCGGTCGCGCGGCGCTCGACCACGGCGCCCTCGAGAACACCGATCTTCCCCGCGCGCCACCACTCGGCGAGCTGCTCGCCCAGCTCGAGGCGCTCTTCCTCGTCGAGAACCTCGGCGACGGCGAGGCCGGTGAGCAACGCGCAGGAGATGCCGCCCGAGAGCCCGCTCGCGGCGAGCGAACCGCCGGCGGCCTCCGTCTCCCGCTTCGCCGCCGTCCACTGCTCACGCACCAGCTCGTTCCGCTCCGTGCGCAGTCCGAGCTGCACCGCGCGTAACCGCCCCTGCGCCCGCCGCGCGGGATCGACGTCGTGATCGAGCGCCGCCGTGATCGCTCCGATCGCGCGCTCCAGGTCGCGCCGCTCGATCTCCTGGTGGCGAGCTTCGGTGAGGAGCGCATCGAAAGCCGCGACCGCGTCGGGATCGTCCGGCGCACCGGGCTCCCGGGTCCCGATGGCGACGCGCACCTGCTCCAGCCTGGCCGCGTCGACCTCCGCGCCCCAGACGACGCGATGCTCCTGCCACGCCGAGGTCCGGATCGTCATCCAGCTGGGTCCACCGGGCGTCGACTGCGCCCGGGCCCCGAAGCCGGCAGAGCGCAGCATGGCGGCCCACTCTTCCTCGACGGCCCCCGCCAGCTCCCGAGCCGCCTCGTCGAGCGCCAGCTTCCCCGCCCACTCCGGGCGCGACCGGATCTCCGCCGCGGCGAGCAGCATCACCAGCCCCGAGGCGACGCCGAGGAGCAGCGCCAGCAGCTCGGAGCGTCGGGACCGGGCCCCGAATCGTGCGCGGGAGGCCATGACCCGAGTGTAGACGCCGCGTGGTGCCCCCCAGGTCAACCGGGAGTCAAATGTGCCGGGGGGGTACCTGCCTCGCCGCTGCCTCCACTTCCGCGAGCAGTGCACGGGGCTCCTCGGCAATGAGGGGCCAGGGCGCCCCCCTTCGAGCCTTCCGGACCCCGGGATGGCCAGGATCCCGGCCAGCAACCAGGCCTGGAATCGGAACCCACAACGGCTCGCGCGCGTCCTACCTGGATGAGGGAGGGTCGGAAGGAGTGACCGACCCCTCCCCGGAGGGTAGAGCCGGCAGCGGCGTCTATCCTGCTCGTGCCGCGCTCCCTCGCACCAGATCAGAATCTCGGAGATGTCTCATGATCCGCGCCCTTCTCACCGTTACCGGTCTCTTCCTCCTCGGCGCCGGCGCCCTTGCCCAGAGGGCCTCCTCGATCCTGCCCGTGCCGGACGTCAAGCACGCAGGCACCTACCACGTGGCGACGGGAACCTGGACTCGGGGGCAGCCGTCCCTGGCCAGGTCCAGATACGACGTGATCTACGACAACACCTGCTCCGGCGCCTGGTATGTAGCCCTCGAGCAGCAGACCTTCCACGATGATGGTCGCATCCCCAGCACCACCTCGCCGGTGGTCACCCAGACGCCGATGCCGGGCAGCAACTGGCCCGCCGTCTCGTTTCAGGGGACCGACGACACGTACGACATCGGCTGGTACGAGTTCGCGTACTGCACGGGTGTCGCGGCGCCGATGACCGCGCTGACTGCCTTCTACGAGTGCTATACCTCGTGTTCCGACGCGACCCTCATCAGCCCCACCATGGCTGTGCAGGTCTCGGGTCTTCCGGGTTCGCCGAGCCCCGGGGTCGGAGTCGGCTGCTGGACCGTCGGCATCGATCTCGTCGGTTCCACCCTCTATTTCCAGATGATGGGTGACTGCGACGGCACCTGGGACGGCACGCCGGCCCTCGACAACTTCGGCTACATGTACATGCAGTCGACCCCCGACCCGGCCGTCATCTCCGGCCCGATCCTGGCCGGTGATCCCGACGGCCTCCTGCTCGACGGCCCCGGCACCAGCGGCTGCTGCGTCGGGTGCAACACCATCTTTCTCCAGATCGGTACACCTGGCATTCCCGGTACCAGCACCGAAGGCTCCGGTCTGAACTGCCAGGACTTCTTCGAGATCGACGACCACCTCGGTGGCTACAGCTTCGTCTACAACGGCTGCTACTGGTACGGCGGTTACTCGGCCGCAGCGCCGCATGCCGATATCCACATGGAGATCGCCTCCAGACACTGGCACCCGCACCCCGGCATTCCCTACTGCTTTGGCAACACCACATCGGGCAACCCCTGTCCCTGCGGGAACGACAATCCGGATCTCCCGAACGGCTGCGGCAACGGCACTTATCCGGGCGGCGCGAACCTGGCCGGCTCCGGAGTGGCTTCCCTCGCCAGCGATTCCCTGATCCTGTACGGGACCTTCGGCCAGCCGAACAACTCGAGCATGTTCTTCCAGGCCATCAACAACCTCGACGGCCTCAGCATCTTCCTCGGTGACGGCATCCAGTGTGCGGGTGGAAACCTGAAGCGCCTGAAGGTCAAGACGAACGACGCGAACGGTTCCGCCGACACCACCCCGACCGTGATCTCGGCGCGGTCCGCCGCCCTGGGCTACACCATTCAGCCTGGCGACATGCTCTACTACCAGTGGTGGTATCGCGACAACAACAATCCGCCCTGCGGCCTCGGGGTCAACGATTCCAACACCTCGAACGGCTACCAGATTGTCTGGATCCCCTGACGCGAATGGACCGGTCAACCTCCGACTGACGGGTTCACGCCTTCCGCCCTCGACGAGCCGGCCACGGGTGACCGTGGCCGGCCTCGCTTTGTCGGGAGGCGACGCGAGGCAGCGAACCGGTGGAAAACCGGGAATCCTGGGACAGATCACCACCGAGCGACATTCCGGGGGTGTCCGATCGCTCTCCCCGACTCATCTCGTCCCCGGTGTCTCACGGAAGACCCGCCGGAAGGAAGACAGCCCATGCTGCGTCTGCTCATCCTCGCCACCGGCCTCGCGATCATGGCTCCGGCCGCCCTGGCCCAGGGCGGGGCCAGGATCCTCCCCGTTCCCGGGGTGAAGCACGCCGGCACTCTCCACCTCGCGACGGGGACCTGGACCCGAGGCACGCGACCGGTCGCCCCGGGTGCGAGCGACGTGCTCTACGACAACACCTGCTCCGGCGCGTGGTACACCGCCCTGGAGCAGCAGACCTTCCACGATGACGGTCGTCTCCCGAGCACCAGCTCGCCACAGATCGACCAGGGCGCGTTCGGCAGCGGCACCTGGATGGCCACTTCCTTCCCCGGCACGCGCGACACCTACGAGATCCATGGGTATCAGATCGCCTACTGCACCTACTCGCCGCCACCGGTGAGCGCAGTCCAGTTCTTCTACGAGTGCTACGTCGCGTGTTCGGACGCCACGCAGCTGTCACCGACTGCTGGTTTCCATATCACGGGTCTTCCGGGTTCAGGGTACGGTGTTGGCGGCATCGGATGCTGGATCGTCGACATCGACCTGCTCGGTACCACCCTCGAGTTCGCCATGAACGCCGACTGCGATGGCAGCTGGGACGGCCAGCCCGAGCTGGACAACTTCGGCTACGCTCACATGCAGGTGACCGCCGATCCTTGGGCCCTGTCCGGCCCTATCCTGGCGGGTGACCCCGACGGTCTCCTGCTGGACGGCCCCGGCACGACCGGCTGCTGCGTCGGCTGCAATACCGTCTTCTGGGCCGGGTCGAACGTGCCTGGAACCAGCGTGGAGGGATCCGGTCTCAATGCCCATGACTTCTTCGAGGCCGACGATCATCTCGGTGGACTGGTCTTCCGGTACAACGGCTGCTTCTGGTTTCTCGACGGCTACTCGGCCAACGCACCGCACGCAGACATTCACTTCAGGATCGTCGGCGATGCCGACGGTTCCTGGCCTCCGTTCACTGCGTACTGCTTTGGCCACACGGCTCAGGGCAATCCCTGTCCCTGCTCCAACGACAACGACCAGAGTGACTCCAACGGCGCCGGGTGCGCGAACGGCACCTTCGCCGCCGGAGCCCGCCTCCGGGCGAGCGGCCTTCCCAGCGTCAGTGGCGACAGCCTGGTGCTGCATGGAGCTCGGGGCCAGCCGAACAACACGGGGCTGTTCTTCCAGGCGCTCAACGACCTCGATGGCGGAGGGGCCTTTCTCGGCGACGGCATCCGCTGCGCGGGTGGTCTCCTGAAGCGGATGAAGGTGCAATCGAACGACGCGAACGGGGACGCGAACACCAGCGGGACGGTGATCTCCGTTCGGTCGGCGCAGCTGGGAGACCTTCTCTCGCCAGGTGATGTACGGCGCTATCAGTGGTGGTACCGCGACACGGGCAATCCACCCTGCGGTCCCGGCGTGAACGATTCCAACACCTCGAACGGCCTGGAGATTCACTGGCAGCCGTAGCTTCGGCCGTTCCGATCTCCCTCTCTCGAACCAGCCCCTGCCCCCGGATCGGCGAACCAGGAGAGCACAATGCGTCACCTCCCCATGATCATCGTCACGCTCGTGAGTCTCGGCGTCGGCGCCTCCGCCCAGAAGACCTCCTCGATCCTGCCCGTGCCGAGTGTGAAGCACGCTGGCACCTACCACGTGGCGACCAGGACCTGGACCCGTGGAGAACGGCCGCTGGCCAGGGGGGAGTACGATGTCATCTACGACAACAGCTGCGCCGGGAAGTGGTACACCGCCCTCGAGCAGCAGACCTTCCACGATGACGGCCGAATCCCCAGCCACACCTCGCCGCAGGTGGATCAGGAACCCTTCGGCAGCGGCAACTGGATGAATACGTCGCTCGTTGGCACCGGGTACGGCTACGACGTGAGCGCGTACCAGTTTGCGTATTGCACCGGTGTCGCGGCGCCGATGACCGCGATGACGCTTTTCTACGAATGCTACAGCGCCTGCTCGGACGCGAGCGGGCTCACTCCGACGATGGCCCTGCAGCTCCCGGGTCTGCCCGGTTCTCCTACCCCCGGCATCAACATCGGCTGCTGGGTCGTCGATATCGACCTCCTCGGCTCCACGTTCAGCTTCCACATGAAGGGTGACTGCGATGGGAGCTGGGGTGGCTCGCCGGCGCTCGACAATTTCGGCTACGCCTACATGCAGGTGACCCCCGACCCCGCCGCCATATCCGGACCGATCCTGACCGGTGACCCGGACGGCATCATCGACGATGCGGGGCCCGGTGGTACCGGCTGCTGCGTCGGCTGCAATACCATCTTCTGGGCCGGCTCGAACGTGCCCGGCACCGCCACGGACGGATCGGGACTGAACAACCAGAACTTCTTCGAGATGGACGACTACCTCGGCGGCTCGACCTTCGTCTACAACGGCTGCTACTGGTGCTGCTATTCGGCCACCGCGCCCTACATGTCGATCCACATGGAGATCCTGGGGGATGGCGACTGTTGCCCGCCTCCTCCGCCCCAGAAGTACTGCTTCGGCCACACCAGCCAGGGCAACACCTGTCCCTGTTCGAACGACAACGACCAGAGTGACCAGGAGTCCGGCTGCGCGAACGGTACCTACGCCGCCGGCGCCTCCCTCGACGGCACCGGCAGCGCCCGCCTCTCCAATGATACGGTCGTCCTTCACGGCACTAGAGGCCAGCCGAACAACTCGAGCATGTTCTTCCAGGCGCTCAACAGCCTCGACGGTCTGGGCGTCTACCTCGGGGATGGCATCCGCTGCGCCGGTGGTTTCCTGAAGCGGCTGAAGGTCGCGCAGAACGACGCCATCGGGGACGCGGATACCGCCGGGACCGTGATCTCCGTTCGCTCGGCGCAGCTCGGCGACACTCTCTCACCAGGCGATATCCGTCGCTATCAGTGGTGGTATCGCGATACGAGCAACCCGCCTTGCGGGCCGGGGGTCAACGACTCCAACAGCTCGAACGGTCTGGAGATTCACTGGTTGCCCTGATCACCTGCGGCCAGGATCTGGTTCTGGCGCCCCGTCCTCGATAGTCTCCTTTCCGTGAGGAGGTGACGCCCATGTCGTTGTCGAGAAGAACGCTGCTGACCGGAATCGTCCCCGTGACGGTCGCCACGGGGGCGCCGGCGCTTCGTGGATGGGACCAGGAGAAGAAGGGGATGTCGTACGAGCTCTTTCCCGTCGGTCGTGTGGAAAAGACCGAGGGTACGACCAGGATCAGGATCCTCGAGGAGTACACCGATGCCTTGCTGGGGCTCGAGTCGTGGTCGCACATCAACGTGCTCTACTGGTTCGACAAGAACGACACCCCCGCGAAGCGCCGGATCCTGCAGGTCCATCCCCGGGGGAATCGCGAGAATCCCCTCACCGGCGTCTTTGCCTGCCGGTCTCCCGTGCGGCCGAACCTGATCGCCATGACGGTGTGCAAGGTGCTCTCGGTGGCCGATGGGGTCATCACCATCGACACGATCGACGCTTTCGACGAGACTCCCGTACTGGACATCAAACCGCTGATCCGGGCCGACGAGCCGCGAGAGGACCTGCGCTTTCCGGACTGGGTCGGGAAGAAGAAGTAGCCGGGCGGCGCCGATCCTGGTATTCGAAGGGCATGTCTCGAGCCGAACTGACCGGGAAGATCGCCCTCGTCACCGGGGCGTCACGTGGCATCGGTCGCGCCGTCGCCATTCAGCTGGCCGCTTCCGGAGCGACCGTGGCCGTGCACTACCGCTCCGATCGCGAGGCGGCGATGGAGACGCTCGCCTCCCTCGCGGGAACGGGCCACGACGTCGTTCAGGCCGACGTCGCGGCTCCCGATCAGGTCGAGCGGATGGTCGCCGAAGTCGCCGAGCGACTGGGGGGGCTCGACGTCCTGGTCAACAACGCCGGGATCTACGTCGAGCACTCACTCCCCGGGCTCGCCGAGCTCGACTATCCGACCTGGCAAAAGGTCTGGCGGGAAACCCTCGACGTCAACCTCGTCGGTGCGGCGAACGCGGCGTTCTGCGCGGCACGGTTGATGGCCAGGCGCGGTGGGGGGCGCATCATCAACGTCGGTTCGCGCGGTGCCTACCGTGGCGAGCCGACCGCACCCGCCTACGGTGCCAGCAAGGCGGGGATGCATGCGATGAGCCAGTCGCTGGCGCTCTCCCTCGGACCGCTCGGCATCGCCGTCACCGCGGTCGCGCCAGGCTGGGTCGAGACCGACATGACCCGCGAGGCACTGGCGAGCGAGCGCGGTGATGAGGTGCGCGCCCAGAGCCCCCTCGGCCGCGTCGCCACGGCCGAGGAGATCGCGAGCGTCGTGCTCTTCCTGGCGCTCCCGGGATCGGAGTGGGTCACCGGTGGAGTGATCGACGCCAACGGTGCTTCGTACCTTCGCTAGGGACTCGGCTCAGCGCCGATACTCGATCGGCTCGCAGAGCGCCAGGAGGTTCTCGCGCGGCGTCGACGGCGGAATCTCGCATCCCGCGTTGACCAGGAACGGGTTGCCCACCGCCTCGTAGCACTCCAGCACCCGCGCGCGGATCGTGTCGGGCGTGCCCAGTGCGACGACCGAAACGGGGTCCACGTTGCCGGCCAGCGCCACGTGCGGCGGGATCGTCCGCCGGGCCAGCGCCAGGTCGACGAGGTGATCGACGTCGAGGATGTCGATCGGCAGCTCGGCGATCCCCGGCAGGAGATGGGTGATGTCGCCGCAGATGTGCAGGCGCACGCGCGCGCCCATCGCCTGGATCGCGGTGAGCAGCGTCCGCTGGCGCGGCCACACGAGCTCCTCGTACATCGTTGGCGAGATCTGGCTGGCGATCGCATCGCCGACACCCACCGTGTCGACCCCCGCCGCGACCTGCGCTTGGGCGAACTCGATACCCACCTCGACACAACGGTCCATCAGCTCACCCACGAAGGCGGGAGCGTCGTAGAGATCCAGAAGGAAGTTCTGCACCCCGCGCAGGTCGGCGGCCTCGGCGGCAGGGCCTTCGATCCAGCCGAGGATCGATAGCTCGCCCTCTGCCGCCCGTGCGAAGCGATGCACCGCCTGAATCCGATCGCGCATCCGTGGTGAGGACAAGGGATCGGGGCGAGTGAGGAGGGCGAGATCGCGCGCCTCCTCCAGTGGCGCTCGCACGCATCGAGGGCCGCTGGGCTCGAAGATCACCTCGGCCCCGAAACCCGCCGCCTCCCGGTACGGATCGGAGATGACACTGAGCTGATCGAGCCCGAAGTCGCGTGCGCAAGCGAGGTGTGCTGCTGTGAGGACCTCGAAGTCCTCGGTGTAGCGCCCGTAGTCCGAGTCGATGTACTCGGCGGCGAACTGCATCAGGATCGGGACGCGGGGGAGGAAGTCGACCGCCTCGCCCCGCAACGTCGCCTCGTATCGTTCCCGACCGTTCATCGATGTTCCCTCAGAGGCCTTCGACCTCCCATCCCTGCCGGTAGGTGCGCCGCAGCAAGGCGCTCGCCTTCGGATCGCCGGAGAGCTCCATCTTCTTCGCATCCCAGCGCAGCTCGCGGTCGGGAAGGCGCGTGGCGAGCGCACCGAGCAGCACCGTCTCGGTCAAGGGACCGGAGTAGGCGAAGCCCGCCGCGGTCTCCTCGCCGCCGAGGATCGCGTCGACGTAGTGGTGGTAGTGATTGCGCCCGGCCAGCTCCGGCTTCGGATACTCCGCATACTTCTCCTGCGGGTACAACGTGGGGTCGGCGCCGTGTGGGTGCAGCAGCGCTCCCTCCTCGCCGATGAACAGCGCGCCCTGCGCCGGGTACTCGGCGCCGTCGATCCGCTGGCGGTACTCGTCGGCGGGGTACTTGAAGCCGTCCGACCAGGTGACCTCGATCGTCCTTCCGACGGTCCGCTCGTTCCCCGGGTAGACGTAGCGAACGATCTGCCACGTGGGGTACGTCTCGCTGAAGCGTCCCGGCGTATCGCGCCACTCCGGCTCGACCTCCGCGCGGATCGAGAGCGGAGCGCCGAGCTCCAGCGCTCGAAACGCCGCGTCGGTGATATGGCAACCCATGTCGCCGAGCCAGCCGACGCCGAAGTCCTGCCACCCGCGCCAGAAGGTGGGGTGGTAGACCTCGGGCACGAACGGCCGCTCCGGCGCCGTGCCGAGCCACCCGTCCCAGTCGAGCTTCTCGGGTGCTGGCGAGGTCGCGGTCGGGCGGGGCCCGGTGGGGCGGTACTTCCACGGATCCTTGTTGGACCAGAGGAAGACCTTCTCGACCTTCCCGATCGCGCCGTCGCGGATCATCTTCACCGTGGCCCGGTCTCCGTACGACGACGTGACCTGCACGCCCATCTGCGTGACGGTGCCGGCTTTCGCCGCGGCTTCGGCGATCACGCGCGCCTCGTGAACGTCGTGGGTCAGCGGCTTCTGGCAGTACACGTGCTTGCCACGTCGGAGTGCGTCCAGCGTGACCGGCGCGTGCATGTGGTCCGGAATGGTGACGTTGATCGAGTCGATCCGATCCCCCTCCCGGTCGAGGAGCTCGCGCCAGTCCTGGTAGACGCGCGCGTCGGGGAACGCCTTCACCGCCTGCGCGGTGCGGGAGAGGTCCACGTCACAGAAAGCGACGATCTCCACGTCCGGATGCGCCGCGATCTGGTTCAGGTCACCCCAGCCCTGGCCGCCGGTTCCGATCGAAGCGTGCTGCACCTTCTCACCCGGTGATCGAGCCCGGAGCGTCCGGGGGAGCACGATCGAGGCGAGGCCCGCGGCTGCGGTGCCCTGGAGGAAATTCCGGCGGGGGACCCTTCGTGTCATCGCACTCACCTCTTCTTCCTGGATGGAGTGAAGCTCTCGAAGCCGAGTCAGGCGGCGTTAGGATACCACCAGGGAACATCGTCGCGAAGGCCGCCACGGGCGCTCCCCGGCTCGCCGAGCTGCAATGGATGCACGCCGGCGTCCCAGGATGGACAATGGGACCCCCCGGACGCCACATCGATTCACCCCCTCCACGATCCGATGAACGACACGATCGCCTCCGCCGAGTTCCAGCCCTTCCTGATGGAGCGGCTGATGTCCAAATACGAACAAGACGTCGAGTTCAACCTCTCCGAGAGCGGGGTGCTTCCGGTGACGTTGCGCGAGCTGCTGCAAGACGATCTCGATCGCGCCGCGTCCCTGCTCGATATCGATCTGAACTACCCCTGGGTGAACGGTCCGCCCGAGCTGCGCAGTCAGATCGCCACGCTGTACGACGGTGCCGGCGAGGAGAACGTTCTCGTCACCGTCGGTGCGGCGGAGGCGAACTACATCACCACGCGGACCTTGCTCGCTCCCGGCGATGAGATCGCGATCATGCTCCCCAACTACATGCAGATCTGGGGGATCGCGAAGAACCACGACTACGCCGTGAGGGAGTTCCACCTTCGCGAGGAGAACGGCTGGGCGCTCGATCGTGGGGAGCTGAACGAGGTGGTCACCGGGAAGACACGATTGATCGCCGTCTGCAACCCGAACAACCCGACCGGTCGCGCGCTCTCCGTCGACGAGATGGACGCGATCGTCGCCGCGGCCGAGCGCGTCGGTGCGTGGATCCTCGCCGACGAGGTCTACCGCGGCGCGGAACGCTGTGTCGAGGAGGAAACGCCGTCCTTCTACGGGCGCTACGACCGCGTGATCGCCAACGGCAGCCTGAGCAAGGCCTACGGCTTGCCCGGCCTGCGCATCGGCTGGTCGATGGGACCGCCCGAGATGCTGGAGGAGATCTGGGCGCGACACGAGTACACGACGATCTCGGCCACTCGAATCTCGAACGAACTCGCGACGGTCGCTCTCTCCCCGGGGGTGCGCCCCCGGCTGATCCAGCGGACGCGCGGCTTCATCCGGCGCGGCTACCCGATCCTCGAGCAGTGGATGGAGACCCACGGCGACACCTTCCGGATCACCCCGCCCGACGCCGCGGCGATCGCCTTCCTGCGCTACGACCTCGAGATCAACTCGACCGAGCTGGCGCGGCGCCTCCGAGAGGAGAAGGGCGTGCTGGTGGTTCCCGGAGATCACTTCGGGATGGACCACTTCCTGCGCATCAGCTTCGGGCTGCCCGCGGACTACCTGGAGCCGGCGCTGGAACGGATCCGGGAGCTCCTGACCTCTCCCGACGTCCGGTAGAATCCGAGCGTGAATACGATCCGACGCCTCTCGCTGGGCACGCTGATGATCTGCGCGGTCTTCGATCCGCTGGCCACGGCGCAGCTCACCTTCTGCTGCTCCGCCGACAACGATCTCTACCGCGTGACGCGGGACGCCGGCATTCCCTGCGTACGCCACGACACAC
Organism: uncultured Planctomycetaceae bacterium; assembly: GCA_964496575.1. Classification (GTDB taxonomy): domain Bacteria; phylum Planctomycetota; class UBA1135; order UBA1135; genus CAZCAC01. Next base: position 24,364 of record CAZCAC010000027.1, read on the forward strand.
CCGGTGAGGCCGTGCGCGCGGCGCCGCGGGACTCGGGGGTGCTCCTGCTCGCCGCCGGCTATCCGCAAGAGCCCACGCAGGTCGACGAGACCCTCTTCGACGAGGCGCGTGGCAAGGGGCTGCGCCTGTTCGTCGAGTACCCCTCCGCCCTGCCGGGTTTGCGGCTCGATGCCCCGCGGCGGGCCGGGGTCGAGCGCTGTGTGGCCGTCTCCGATTTCTTCGGCGAGTCGCTCCGGCCGAACGCCATCCTCGCCGTGAACGGCCTGCACTTCCTTCCCGTCGAGGCGGACACCGCTCACCTCGTGGCCGCGCGAGTCGCCGGCTACGACGAGGCGGTGTACGGGCTGCCGGCGGAGCGCTGGCCGATCCTCTTCGAGGCGGAGGGCGGTGATCGGCTGGTGGCGACCACGAAGCTCAGCGGCTTCATCCGCGGCCGGTACGCGCCCGAAGCGTCGTGGCGGGCGGTGATCGCCGGCGTGCTGGGCTGGCTTCGCCCGGGCGAGGTGACTCCGGCATTGTCGTGGAGGCCGGTCGTCGGTCCGAGCTACGGCCGTGACGAGGAACTTCCCGACGACTTCGAGGAACGCGCCCTGCGCCGGGGTATCGGGTGGTTTCGCGCCAGCAAGCTGCTCGTGCACCCCTCGCGGCTCGAGGAGATCGACGAAGCGCTGCGCACCGGCGGCGGCCGCGCGCCCACGCCACCACCCGACGCGCCGGTCGGCGACGGTTCGCTCGGCATCCTCGAAGCCCCGGTCTCGATCATCCAGAGCGACGGCAGCCAGCTGCAGAGCGTCGCCCGGCGAGGCGACTGTACCGGAGAGTCGGCGATGGCGATCGCCTTCGGCGGTGTGCTGTTCGACGACCGGCAGCTGACCAGCATCGCTCGCAACCTGCTCGACTACTGGTACTCCACCTCCGACGCCACCAGGAAGGAGCGCGGCGATCCCGAGCACCCGGCCTACGGCTTGATCGCCTGGGGGATCAGCACGCCCGCCTGGTACGTGGCGAACTACGGCGACGACAACGCGCGCTTGATCCTCGGCACGATGGCCGCGGCGGCACTGCTGGAGGAGGATCGCTGGGACCGGCCGGTGATGCGTTGCCTGCTGGCCAACCTGCGCACCACCGGGCAGCTCGGCTTCCGCGGGGGGAGGATCGACGTGCCCGCGCTCGCGCAGAATGGCTGGGAGCACTACTTCTCGCACTCGAACGTCAACAAGTGGCCGCACTACGAGGCGTACCTCTGGGCCTGCTTTCTCTGGGCGTACCGCGAGACGGGGGACGAGTTGTTCCTCGAGCGCGCGGAGAGCGCGTTGCGCCTCACCATGGAGTCCTATCCCGACGACTGGCGCTGGACCAACGGCCTGGCCCAGGAGCGCGCCCGGATCCTCTTGCCGCTCGCCTGGCTGGTACGCGTCGCGGACACGACCGAGCATCGCGAGTGGCTGCGGCAGGCGGTCGACGGGTTGCTGAGCCTCCAGGACGAGTGTGGAGCGATCCGGGAGGAGTTCGGGGCGCCCGGCCTCGGCGCGTACCCGCCGCCCGCCTCGAACGAGGCGTACGGCGGCAACGAAGCGTCCTTGATCCAGCAGAACGGCGATCCGGTGGCGGACCTGCTCTACACCACGAACTTCGCCTTCCTCGCTCTGCACGAGGCGGCCGCGACGGGGGACGAGCGCGCGCGGGCCGGCGGGGATCGGCTCGCCGAGTTCCTCTGCCGGATCCAGATCCGCAGCGAGGCCCAGCCTTCACTCGACGGCGGCTGGTTCCGCGCCTTCGACTTCGGGCGCTGGGAGGCCTGGGGCTCCAACGCCGACGCGGGGTGGGGGGCCTGGGCGATCGAGTCGGGGTGGACGCAGGGCTGGATCACCTCGGTGCTCGCCATGCGCCGGATGGGAACCTCGTTCTGGGATCTGACCGCGGCGAGCGAGATCGAGCGCTTTCACGCCGCGGAGCGGGAGACTCTGCTGCCGGCGGAAGTGCTCGAGCGCCATCGCTGACGATCCTAGGTTCGACCCGGGTCAGCTGACCACCGTTCCTGACAGCCGGGTCGCCGGTGACCGCTCCTCGACTCTCGGCGGGGAGCCGTCGAGAACCACCGATTCTCGGAATACGCCGGCTCCCCGGCGCCGCCCGCCCCCATTTCAGGTTCTACTCGCCGAAGGCGTAACCGGATGGCGGCGAGGGTGGACGAATCGGTCTGCCCTTCGAGGACCGGGCGGCGAGGATGACTGCGATGACGATCATCAGGGCGCCTGCCCCGAGGAAGTGGGGCGGCATCCCGCTCGAGCCGACGGCCTGGGGAGGGAAGGCCTCGAGAATCGCGTTGGTGGCGAAGTACACGGTCGTGGCGAGGAGACCGTAGCGAAGGAGCACGACGAGGCTCAGGGTCGAGAAGCAACATCCCCAGAGCACCAGGGGAAGGGAGGTGGCGTCGATCGAGGTGATTGTGGCCGCGACGAGGCCGGCCACGAGAATCGCGGGCCACTTGCGGCGAAGGAGAATCCGGGCGAGCACCAGAGCGACCAGGTACTCGAAGCCGAGCAGGAGAGCTCCGGGGAGCGCACCGAGAACCTCGGACAGGAAGACCGGGAGATCGACCTCGGTGAGCAGGGGGCTCGCCAGATCCGTGACCGGTCGCCCGAGACCCGAGGTCTGGAGGACGCTCTGACCCAGGGCGGCCAGGAGGCCCAGCGTGATCCCGAGGAGCGCGTGGCTCTGAGCGAGGGGATCACTCCACTTCCCACGAAGTACGCGACTCCAGCTGACGAGCACCCTCGGCCAGTGCCGGCGGGAGAACGGCTCCAGCGCCAGGTGGAACGCGACGATCGCCAGCATTCCTCCGAGGCCGGCCAGGAGACCCACCAGGGTGAACAGGAGGCGGAGCGTGGTCGTGGCGGGGTAGTCGGCGACGAGCAGCCACGATCCGGAGATGCACACGAACGTGAACGCGGCCAGTCGGGAGACCCCCGCCAGATCTCCACGGCCGGTGCGGAAGTGGCGGACCGCGACGGGGATGATCAGGGCCAGGATGCCCGCGACGAGGAAGAAGTTGATGAGCCCCGACCGGGGCGCGTCTCGCGCGACGACCTCGGCTCGTCGCAGGACCTCGAAGGAGAGGAGTCGTGGTCCGGCGGCGAGAGCGTGGAGCTCCTCCTCCTCGCCGGGGGAGGGCGGGCTCCCGGCGGTCCAGACGTACGACCGGAGGTCCGCGCGCACCCCCGAGGTCGGCGCGAATCCGACCGACGAAGATCCGCCGCCGGCGTTCTCGGTGTACTCCGCTCTGGTCCGTCCCGCCAGCCGGAAGATCAGGTCCCAGTCCGGTTGGCTCGCCGGTGAAGGCGAGGGCCCATCCCGAGGCGTCCATTCGGCCCCGCCGGCGAAGAACGCGAGCAACTCGCCGTCACTCCCGAGCAGGACCGACGTGATGTCCGGCCGCGCGAGCGGAGGGTCCAGGTAGCGGACGCGACCTCTTCCGAGGAGCAGGGTCAGCCAGTGCTCGGGGGCCAGGGGCGTCGCGCTCTCGCGGTACCAGCACGGGTAGCGGCCGTCACTTCCCCTCGAGGCGGCCGGGATCCAGGGCGCTCCGGGCAGGGCCTGGTCCACGTCGAAAGGAGCGCCGTACCGGTGGCCGTCGACGCGGGGCCTCCACCCGATGGCGCGGATCACCGCCCGGGCCTCCTGCGCGATTCGCTCCGGGGTCGGTGAGGAGGCCTCGGTGGTAGTCGGAGCGAGCCGGCCGGCGAAGAGCATGCCGGCCAGGAGGAGTACGACCACCCCGACGGCGAACCACGCCTGGCGGCGCGAGAGAAGTCCGTGAGCGTCGGCCCGAGCGATCATCCTCGAACTGGGCTCCTCGCCGAGCGCGAACACCGCGTCGATCGGATCGGGCAGCCGGAGCATCTCCTCGACTCGCGCGGCCGAAGCGGGCCGCTGCTCGGGATCGACCGACAGACAGCGCAGGGTGAGCCTCTCCAGGATGGGGTCGACCTCGGGATCGAACAGGCTCGGCCGGGGAGGCGGATCTCCCCCCGCGGCCCGGACCACGACCTGCCCGGCCGACTGATAGCACCTGCGCCCGGTCATCGCCTCGTAGAGCAGCAGGCCGAAGGCGTGGATGTCGCTTCGCTCCGATGGAGCCGAGCCGTCGAGCAGCTCCGGGGCCATGTAGCAGCCGGTTCCCGAGCGGTGATCCGCGTCGCCCATGTCCACGATGGGGACGGCCAGGCCGAAGTCCGAGATGCGTGCGTCGCCCTCGAGATCGAAGAGCACGTTGGCCGGCTTGAGGTCGCGGTGCAACAGCCCGCTGGCGTGGATCGCGGCGAGGGCCGAGGCGAGATCCAGGGCCAGCCTGCGGAGCTCCGCCCGGTCCAGCGGGCCCCCCCAGGCGGAGCCGGTCCCGGAGGTCACCGCCCGGGACGTACTCCATGGAAAGGAAGACCTCTTCCCCGATGCGGCCAGCGTCGTGGATCCGGCACACGCCGCGGTGCAGCACGCGTCGCGCCGCGCTGGCCTCGGCGAGAAGTCGCCTGATCCCCGTGCTGCCGTGGGCCCTGAAGTCTCGACGGCGGATCCGCTTGAGAGCGACCACCTCGCCGAGCACCTCGTCATGAGCACTCCACACCTCGCCCATCCCCCCGACGCCGAGGCGCTTCAACATGCGATAACGATCGGCAAAGAGCTCGCCCTCGGCAAAGCGTTCCTCCAGCGTGGGGCCTTCCCCCAGGCCCTCGTGGAGCGCGCGTCCGACCTCGGAGAGAACCTCGCTCTGGATACGACTGCGCAGGTCCGGTTCGTCACCGCCCGCAACGTCGACCTGGAGCAGGGGAAGGAGGTGGTCCGTCTCGGTCTCGAAGCACTCCAGCAGGGACTCGACTTCCCGCCGCACTCTCTCGTCGCCGGCGCAGAGCGACTCGAGCCTCGGCTGACGCTCTTCACGGGGCAGGTGCGCGAGCTCCAGGCAGATCTCCTTGGCCCGGCGGTACACCTCGGGATCGGGGACACCGGTCAAGATCAGGCTCCCCCGCGATCGTCGCCCCTGACCAGCTCGCGTCGCAGCCAGGCCTTGGCCACGGTCCACTCGGCCTCGATCGTCCGCGTCGAAACGCCGAGGCAGCTCGCCACCTCCGGGACGGTCAGTCCCGAGAAGAAGCGCAACTCGATGATGCGTGCCTGCCGTTCGTCGAGCGCGGCGAGACGGTCGAGGGCCGCGTCGATATCCAGTATGTCGCCGATGGGGGGAGTGGGAGCCGCCTGATCCGGGTCGAGCTGCGTCCATCGAACGCCCACGCCGCGCTTGACGCGTCCCTTGGACCGGGCGTAGTCCACGAGGATCCGACGCATCACGGTCGCGCCGACGGCGAAGAACTGCTCGCGGTTCTGCCAATCGACGCTCTTTCCCCGGGAGAGCTTCAACCAGGCCTCGTGCACGAGCGCCGTGGGCTGCAGCGTGTGGCTCCCGCGCTCGCCCCGGAAGAGGTGCGTGGCGACTTCCATCAAGCGCTGATACACGAGGTGGAAGAGCAGCCCTTCCCGCTCGTCTCCCCGACCCAGGTGCGCGAGGAGCTCGGTGATGCCGGGGGAGTCGGGTGATTCGTCCTGGCTGGACATGAGCGGTGCAGAGGAGCTCGCCGGGAAGCGCGTGAGCCCACGAGTCCCCATCATGACGCGGCCGGCCGACGGCGCCAAGGGCGGCACCAGAGCGGGCGGAGCCGGAGCACTGCCCCGGCCGAGGGGCGATCTGGTCTCCAGCACCTCGCTGGACCGCATCATCCCCTCGGCCATTCGGCCGCCAACGCAATCGCCTCCGGCAGTTCCCGGGCGGAGGAAGCGCGCCGCCCGCATCAGAAGCCCCAGCCGAGGGTGAGGCCGATGCTTTTCACTTCACCCAGCAGGGCTCGCAGTTTCAGGCTCGCGTCGCACGAAGGGGGACTGTAGTCGAGGCCGACGTAGGCGCTCGTGTACTCGCCCTTGACGTCCTCGTCACTCCAGTCGTGGTCGGTCTCCCCGGCGAAGTCGATCGAGCCGCGGAGGCTTTGGTTGACGACGCCGAACGAAGGCTCGAAGGAGCTGCCCAGGTCGAGGCCGAGACCCAGCTCCGAGACGACTCCCAGGTAGGCGAACTCGGCCTGCTGACCGTCGACGGTGACGTCCACGGCGCCGGTGATGGAGCCGGCGAGGCGGTACTTCAGCTTCAGCCCGACTCCTGCCGGACCCCAGGGGAGGGTGTAGATCCTCGGCTCGCCCTCGAGGCCGAAGGTGAAACCCTCGGCGCGGGAATCGCCGACGAACTCCTCCACGAAGGCGCCCACCGTTCCGCGGATCAAGTCGGTGCCGAAGCTGGCGCGGAGCTCCAGCCGGTCGCGCCGTTCGTCCTTCAGGACCGAGCTGGTGAATCCGGGATCCTCGAGCTCGAGCTCGTCGTACTCGGCGGATTCCGAGACCAGCTCCAGCCCCCAGATGGGGCCGGTCTTCTCATCCGCTTCCTCGACCAGGGCGGGCCGAGGTTCTTCATCACCGGTGTCCGCGACGCCGGGCGGGATGCCGGTGCAAGACGTGAGAGGGAGGACGATCCAGGTGAGGTGAGGGAGTTCCATGAGAGTGTTGGCCGTGGTTCCAGGAAGGGTCGATCTCGGTCGAATCACCCGGAGATGCGACACTCCCCCGGAGGGCCCGCAGGACTTTCCGGGGAGGAATTCGGGCGGGGTGCGGCGTCGCTCCTCCTCCCCGCCGGCCGCGACGAGGCGGGCGGCGGGCCGGGGTGGCTCGGGCAAGACGACGTTGATCCACCTGATCATGGACTTCCCGTCGCTCTCCGGAGGAGAGATCAGGGTCTTCGGTGCTTCTTGCTCGGAGTCGGAGTCGGAGTCGGAGTCGGAGTCGGAGAAGGAGATCAAGAACCGGATCGGCTTCGTCGGTGAAGAGCAGCACTACCTCCCCGGTCGCGCGGTGGCCTGGACCGACCGCTTCGTCTCTCGGTTCTTCACCCGCTGGGATGGAAGCACCTTCTCGCGCCTGCTCGGGGAATTCGGGATCGACTGACGACCCTCGTTCAGATCAAGGCCAGGCTGACCGCCATCACCAGCATCCCTATCACGACGCCACTGATCGCCAGGTGCCCCTTGCCGTACTCCCGCGCGGTCGGGAGGAGCTCGTCGAAGGAGATGAACACCATGATCCCGGCCACCGCCGCGAGCATTCCACCGACCGCGAAGTCGTCGATCCAGGGCATCAGCACGAGGTAGACCGCGGCGGCTCCGAGCGGCTCCGCCAGGCCGGAGGCGAAGGAGTAGGCGAACGCCTTCTTGCGACTCCGGGTGGCGAAGAGGACCAGTACCGCCACCGAGATCCCCTCGGGGATGTTGTGGATCGCGACGGCGACGGCGACGGAGATACCGAGTGAGGTGTCGGAGAGGGCGCTGACCAGCGTCGCCATTCCCTCGGGGACGTTGTGGATGGCGATCGCGATCGCTGTGAGCAGGCCGACGCGAGCGAGGGACTTCGCCTGTGTCGCGGTCACTTCCGTCGGATGAGAGGCCGCCTGGGCACGCTCGAGCTCCGCCGCCGGAACGACCTCGTGCGGGTTCTCCGGGTTCGGGACCAGGGCGTCGATCAGCGCCGAGAGCCCGATCCCGCCGAAGAAGAAGCCGTAGGCGATCCACTCGCCCGCCTTGCCGTCCATCGCTTCGACGAGGATCTCGCGCGACTGCGGCAAGAGCTCGGCGAGCGAGATGAAGACCATCACTCCGCCGGAGAAGCCGAGGCCGAAGGAGAGCAGGCGCAAGGTCGGCTTGCGCGCGACGAGAACGATCAGGCTCCCGAAGCCCGTGGACAGCCCGGCGAAGAGCGTGAGGGCGAAGGCGGTCTGGATGCTGGAGTCCATCGATCGAGGGGGCGCCAGTCTATGCGCTATGCTCCGGCGACTCCTCTCCTTCCTGCCACAGCCGGGAATCCTGGCGCGTACACCAGTGCTGGACGCGACCGTCGGTGAGCCGCGCCGAGGCGCGGGCTCGCCAGCCCTCGGGCGTGCGCTCGACGATGACGTCGCCGACCAGGCCCCGCGTGCCGCCTGGATCGATCCCCAGCGTCGCGAGGTCGTCCGCCGGGAGGTTCTGTGTGCGCTGGGCGTCGTAGATGTCCATCAGCAGCATCTTCACGGACCAGGCCCCGTCGGGAGGCACGGCGACCGAGCCGGCCGGTGCCGTCGAGAAGATCACGCGTCCCCAGGTCCAGGGCCGATGCATGTCGACCGCCGGCTGAGGAGTCCAGAGCCAGTTGTCCTCGTCGCGGTGAGGGACCTTCCGGTAGGTGCCGTCGATGATGTCGTAGAGCCACTCGACCCGGGAGAAGCTGACCCGCCACTCGTCGCCGTCGTCGGGCGGTGTGCTGCGCGCATCGCCGGCGTAGGCCGCGAGCTCCGCGAAGGGAAAAGCGATCTCCACGCACCAGCGCCGATCCGTATCGCTCGGGTCGTTCAGGGTGCCGTCGATCCAGACCGCGCTCCTCAACCCCTCGAGGTTGGTTCCCAGGCGCGCGGGACCGCCGGCCCGGTACGGCCGCGGCAGGCTGAGCTCCCAGATCGTATTCAGCGCGTTCACCTCGAATTCGTAGTAGTCGAGGTTGTCGCCGTCGGGATCGATGAAGACCTCGAAGTCGTTGTCGTGGAAGAGGATCGAGTTCTTCTCGGTCAACGAGGCGCTCACCTGCGGCTCCTCCAGCTCCGCCGCGACGTAGAAGAACTCGTCGTCCCACAGCATCTTGGCCCGGGTACGGAAGCGGGGCCGTGGCCCTCGATCTCCGAGGATGTCGACGAAGTCCTCGGTCCAGGCCGCCGCCTCCCAGACCGCCTTGTCGATCCGGCCGTCGATCTCGAAGTGCTCGGGAGCCCGATGGCAGACGTAGCCTCGCGCCTCCTTCATCGCTCGATTCGGAATCTGTCCGTCGCCCAGCATGTTCACCTCCAGGAGGTTGATACGCCTCGGACTCCTTGACGGCAACGAGAAAACGAAGCGCTCGCGTCACCCATTGGACTACCATCGGGGCGATGAGGAAAGTCGTCATCCACCGCGCGGGAGGTCACGATCGCCTGGAGGTGGAGGAACACCCCGATCCGACGCCGGGAGCCGGCGAGGTCCTGATCGAGGTCGAGGGGATCGGCGTCAACTTCGCCGACGTGGTGGTGCGGCTGGGTTTGTACGCCTCGGCGAAGGAGTACGTGGGTTGGCCGGTCACCCCCGGCTTCGAGGTCGCCGGGCGGATCGCCGCGCTCGGGGAAGGAGTCGGCTCGGTCGAGGTCGGTGATCCCGTGATCGGCCTGACCCGCTTCGGCGGATACGCGGAGAAGGTCAACGTCCCGGTCCACCAGGTATTCCCGATCCCCGGGGGGGTCGCCGTGACCGAGGCGGCGGCCTTCTCCGTGGTCTTTCTCACCGCCTGGTACGCGCTGTCACGACTGTGCCGGCTGGAGCGCGGGGCGACGGTGCTGGTCCACTCCGCGGCGGGCGGGGTGGGGGGAGCGCTACTGCAGCTCGCGGCGATCGCCGAGCTGCGTGCGATCGGCGTGGTCGGTGGTTCCCACAAGGTCGAGGGCGCGCGAGCGCTCGGCGCCGTCGAGGTGATCGACAAGAGCGTGGACGATCTGTGGCGGACCGCCGAGTCTCTCGCCCCCGGAGGATACGCGGCGATCTTCGATGCGAACGGCGTCTCCACCTTGAAGCAGAGCTACGCGCACCTCGCGCCCGAAGGGCGGCTCGTCGTGTACGGCTTCCACTCGATGTTCTCGAAACGTGGAGGGCGGACGAACCCGCTGCGCCTCTTGTGGGGCTGGCTGCGCACCCCGCGCTTCAACCCCTTCGACATGTCCCAGCGAAACCGAAGCGTGCTGGCGTTCAACCTCTCCTATCTCTTCGATCAACGCGAGGTTCTGTCGGAGGCGATGGGGGAGCTGCTCGGTCACGTATCCGCGGGGCGGCTGGTGGCGCCGAAGGTCTCGGAGTATTCACTGGGTGACGTCGCCCGGGCGCACGCCGATCTGGAATCGGGGCGGACCGTCGGCAAGCTGGTGCTGGTACCGTGAATGAAGCGAGGGTGGAGGCCCGCTGATCGATCCTCGTATTTCTACCGGGTCGGGCGCTTCGGCTTCTACGGGGGAGCCCGACGACTTTTTCGGGGAACGGGCCTTTCGGGCTCGATCTTCGGGAGAGCGGATGGCCGACCGCGATCTCCGGTGCTGCAATGGAGAAGGACGCGCGCCTCACCCCGCCACCCCGTTGCGGGTCCCGGCGCGATCCAGACGACACGCTTCGAGAACTCACCCCCAGACCGTCAGTTGGAGAAACAGTCAAGCAAATGAGAACACAGCAGAGATTCGCCGTACGTGGTCTTCTGGCCTCGTTGAGCCTCGTGATCGGAACCGGTGTGGCCGCCGCGCAGGTGACCTACGTCGACGCCGACACCATGAACCAGCCCGCGACGACGAACACCACCTTCGCCGACGGCTCCGCGTTCACGCCTCCTACGACGACGGGCACGGTGCCCGCCGACAACCAGTTCTGGGAGCGCACCGGGTACGCGAACGACTCCGACATCATCGCCGCGAGCGGCGGATCGGACGTCGTGGAGAACTTGCGGACGACGATGTCGGGACTGACCCCGAGCGTAGACTACGAGGTCTTCGTCTACTACTGGTGGGCCGACACCTACGGCAACGGAGAGTGGGACATCAGCGCCGGTCTGACTGAGGCCGGCATGGTCGACTACCTGTACACCGACGGCTCTGCTATCCCGGATCCGACGACTCACTTCACAGATCCCACCGTCATGGTCGTGGAGGGCAACCGGGACATGTACGAGCTCTCCCTCGGAACCACGACCGCCAGCGCCACGGGCACGATCGACGTCTACATCGGCGACTACGCGGGCAACGACGACCGCACCTGGTACGACGGCGTTGGCTACAAGGCGGCCGGCCCGGGCGGACCCGGCACGCCCTTCTGCTTCGGCAATACTGCCGCTGGCAACCCGTGCCCCTGCGGCAACGACAACGACGGCTCCGACCCGCTCGGCGCGGGCTGTCAGCACGACGACTCGGTAGCGGGCGCCCGCCTCGGCGCCAGTGGCGTGGCCAGCGTCACCGCCGACACGCTGCTCTTCGAGGGGCATCGCGGTCCGGTCAGCAACTCGAGCATGTTCTTCCAGGCCAACAACAACCAGGACGGCGCCGGCCTCTTCCTCGGCGACGGCATCCGCTGCGCCGGTGGTGGCCTGATCCGCCTGAAGGTCAAGTTGACCGACGCGACCGGCTACGCCGACTCGAGCCCGATGGTGGTCACCACCCGCTCGGCGAGCTTCGGCCACCCCATCACGGCCGGCGAGACGCTGTACTACCAGTGGTGGTTCCGCGACGTGAACGGCTCGCCTTGCGGCACCGAGAGCAGCACCTCGAACGGCTACATGATCACCTGGGCTCCGTGATCGTCAGCTGAGCCGCTTCGAATCCACGACGGCTGCCGCTGCACAGGTGGCAGCCGTCGTGGGTCATTCCCGATCAATACACTATCTGGATCACCAGAGACGTCCTGTCGTCAGCCCACCAGAGAGACACACCTCCGATGAGAACGCCGAGATCGAACCGTATCCTCGCCCTGGCCGCCGCGACCTGCCTGCTGGCTTCCATCGCTGCCGCCGTCGACGATGTCGCCGGATCGCTCATCACCTTGACCGATACCTCGACGACTCCGAACGGCGCCTGGTGCTGGTTCCAGGACGAGCGGGTGATCATCGACGAGCACGATCCGAACAACCGACTCCTCCTGGTCTCCACGATCTCCGCGGGCTCCAGCCCCGAGAATGGCGACGTCGACCTCCACTGGCTGAACGTCGACACCGGTGCTCAGGGAGAGTTCGAGCTGCACGATCGTCTGCAGCAGGACGATCACGACTCCGCCGCCCTGTGGATTCGTCCCGACGGGCGCTATGTCGCCTGCTACGGCAAGCACGGGAATGACGACTTCATGCGCTGGCGGATCTCCACGAACCCGCACGATCCGACGGCGTGGAGCCCGGAGCAACTGGTCGACGCCACCGGCAGCAGCAGCGACAATGCGACCTACAACAACGTCTATCACCTCCCGAACGAGGGTGGCGGCGCGGGGAGGCTCTACGATTTCTCACGACTGGTGAACTGGAGCCCGGGCATCGTCGTGTCGTACGACCACGGCAGTTCGTGGTCCTACGCGGGCGCGCTGCTGAACGCGGGAGGGCCGAGGCCGTACGCTCGGTATTGCGGCGACGAGGAGCGCGTCCACTTCATCGTCACGAACGGACATCCCCGAGATGTCAACAACAGCATCTACCACGGCTACGTCCAGGATGGCCAGCTGTTCAGCTCCCACGGCGCGCTGCTCGATTCCAACCTGTTCGACTCGTCGGCCATCCCGCCGTCGGGCCTGACGACCGTCTTCGCGGCGAGCACGGTGGTCGACGGCACGCCGATGACCCGCTGCTGGACCGTCGACATCGAGATCGACTCCGACGGAAACCCGTACGTCGCCTTCCAGGCGCGGATCGACCCCGGCTCCCTCAGCGGCGGGCAGGACAGCCTGGATCACCAGTACTTCTACGCCCGGTACGACGACGGCTCGAGCTCGTGGAACGTTCATTCCCTGGCCCCCGCGGGGAGGGACATCTACGCGGCGAGTCCCAACGGATCCGAGGACGACTACACGGGTCTCGTCGCGCTGGACCCGAACGATCCCGACACCCTGTACATCTCGACGGAGATCGATCCGCGGGACGACACGCCGCTGGCTCACTACGAGATCTTCCGCGGCCTCACCAGTGACGGCGGGGTGACCTGGGCCTGGGATCCGATCACCTGGAACTCGACGATGGAGAACGTCCGGCCGATCGTTCCCGACTGGGATGCGGAGAATACCGCGCTCCTCTGGATGCGGGGCAGCTACAACACGTACACGAGCTGGGGCACTGAAGCGGTCGCGCTGATCTTCGAGAACGGACCCTCGGGGGAGATCACCTACATCGACGCCGATACCGGGAACCAGTCCGCGACGACGAACACCACCTACGCCGACGGTTCGCCCTTCACGCCCTCGACGAATGGCAGCGACGCGCCCGCCGACAACACCTGGCACGAGCGAACCGGGTACGCGAACGACGGCGACGTGCTGGCCTCGAACGCCGCCTCGGACAGCCCGATGATCCGGACGACGGTCTCGGGCCTGGACGCGGGGGAGGCGTACAACGTCCACGCGTACTACTGGGTCTCCGGAGACGGAGCGCCGTCCGGCAACGAGGGTTGGGACGTCGCCGCCGGCCTGAGTCTGGGCGGCCTGACCTCCTACCAGTGGGACGATGGCACGGAGGTCACGGATGCCGGACGGTTCGACGATATCGTCCTCGTCTCCGAGGGCAATCGGCGGCTCTTCGAGCTCGACCTCGGGATCACCACCGCCAGCGGCGCCGGTACGATCGACGTCTTCGTCGACGACTACCCGGGCAACGACGACCGCACCTGGTACGACGGCGTCGGCACTTCCCGCTACGAGGCGGGCGTACCCTACTGCTTCGGTGATCCGGGGTCCGACACTCCCTGTCCCTGCGGCAACGACAACGACGGCAGCGTTCCCGGCTCGGGCTGCGGGAACGGCGTCTTCACCTCCGGAGCCCAGCTGACCGGCAGCGGCGTCGCCAGCCTCGGTGCAGATACGCTGGTCCTGGCCACTGCCGGCCTCGAGCCGAACAACAGCGGTCTCTACTTCCAGGCGAACAACGACCTCTCCCCCGGCAACCTCTGGGGGGACGGCCTGCAGTGCGCCGGCGGCCAGCTCAAGCGTCTCGGCGTCCGCTTCTCCGACGGCAGCGGCAACTCAGACACCTCGGGCTTCGCCCTGCCGATCTCGGTCAAGGCTGGCAACGTCCAGGCGGGGGACACCAAGTACTACCAGTGCTGGTACCGGAACCCGCAGTACTCGCCCTGCCTGAGTGACTTCAATGCGTCCAACGGCTACGCCGTGACCTGGGCTCCGTGACAGTACCGTACTGTCACGGGGCCCAGACCACTTCCAGGCCATTCGACGCGTTGAAGTCGAACACTCCCAGTCCACACGGCGGGTCCTGTGTCGTCCGGTACCAGCACTGGTAGCGCTTCGTATCCCCGGGGCTGACGTTCCCCGCCTTCGCCGAGATGCCTATCGTGGTGCTGGAGGTACCCGCCGCGTCGGCGAAGCGCACCTGCAGCCGCTTCAGGGAACCGCCCGCGCACTGCAGCCCGTCCCCCCAGGCGATTCCCGGCGAGAGGTCGTTGTTCGCCTGGAAGTAGAGACCGCTGTTGTTCGGCTCGAGGTGCGTCGTGGTCAGGACCAGCGTATCCGCCGATACGCTCGCCGTGCCGCTGCCGGTGAGCTTCGCGCCCGAGGCGAAGACCCCGTTGGCGCACCCGGAACCGGGGACGCTGCCGTCGTTGTCGTTGACGCAGGGACAAGGAGTCCCGCTGCCCGGATCGCCGAAGCAGTAGGGCACCCCACTCTGCGTGTCGTACTCGACCAGGAAGCCGGCGTTCCAGGAATAGTCGACCACCGCATCGTTCCAGTTCGGCACCTGGTGATCGAAGGTGACGTAGTCCTCGAAGCCGCCGGTGTTATTCGGTTCGCCGGGGGTGAACCACGCGGTGAGGTTCCACGGCTCACCGCTGACCCAGCGCCAGCCGCAGTCCGGCTCGGAGTAGTCGGGGGCGTTGCGGTCCTGGTAGCCGCCGAGCCAGTACTGGTTCGCGTCCGGCGAGACCACCTGCGTCCAGACGAAGGTGTTCTCCGCATCGTCCGTGATCGTGGCGAGGTGTCCCTGGACGCCGAGGTGGCTCATTCCCTCCGCCTGGACCTTGGCCTGATCCCAGGGGAGGCCGCCCGGCGTCGCCACCGCCTCGTAGAAGTGTCCGTTGGCGGGGTTGTAGACCGGGCCCTGTGCTGCGGCGGGCGTGCTTCCGAGAAGCAGGGCGCCGAGCCCGACAAGGAGGTGGAGGAGTCCGTACTTCATGTTCGACACCGGTTGAAGGCGTGGGCTCGAGAAGCGATCGGCGGGACTGGCCCAGGATAGCACGCTCCCGCAAACCCTGCTGAAGACCCGGCCCGCGACCCCCGAATGCGCGGAGCCCCCGTGCGCTTCGCGGTATTCCCCGTGCACTCTCGCCTGGATCCACCGGCACCTGCTAGAACAAGCGGATCACCCCCTGCCTCTCCCCCCACCACCATTCGGATCAGCGCGGCGCTGGTTCCCTGGAATGTCCGCACCTTTCATCACCGAGAACTTCCTGCTCGAAAGCGACACCGCGGTGGAACTGTACCGGCGGCACGCCGAGAAGCAGCCGATCATCGACTACCACTCCCACGTCTCGCCCGCCGAGATCGCCGCGGATCGCCGTTTCGAGAACCTGGGCCGGATCTGGCTGGAAGGGGACCACTACAAGTGGCGAGCGATGCGCGCGGCGGGGATCGACGAGCGCTTCGTCACCGGGAATGCCTCCGGCCGGGAGAAGTTCCAGCGCTGGGCGGAGACGGTGCCGAGGACGCTGCGCAATCCGCTCTACCACTGGACGCACCTCGAGCTCGTACGCTACTTCGGGATCGACGAGCTGCTCTCGCCGGAGAGCGCGGAGCGGATCTGGGGCGAGGCGGGCGAGCGTCTGGCCGAACCGGAGTTCTCCTGTCGCGGTTTGTTGAAGCAGTCCGGCGTGGAGTGGCTCTGCACCACCGACGATCCGATTGACTCGCTCGAGGCGCACACACAGCTGGCGGGGGACACGACCTTCGACATCTCCGTCTATCCGACCTGGCGCGCCGATCGGGGGATGGCGATCGACGATCCGGTGAACTTCAATCGCTGGGTCGATGCGCTGGCCGAAGCCGCCGATGTCGAGATCGTCGAGCTCGGCATGTTCATGGAAGCGCTTCGCCGGCGCCACGACTTCTTCCACGAGTGCGGTTGTCGCCTCTCCGACCACGGCCTCGACGCGGTGTACGCCGACGACTACACCGACAGTGAGATCCACGCGACGTTCGAGAAGGTCCGCTCCGGCGGAACGGCGAGCCCGGAGGAGGCGCGACGCTTCAAGTCCGCGATTCTGTTCGAGCTCGGCGTGCTCGACTTCGAGAAGGGCTGGGTACAGCAGTTCCACATCGGCGCCATCCGCAACCTCAACCCGCGCATGTTCGCGCGCGTGGGGCCCGATGCCGGGTTCGACTCGATCGGGGACCCCGAGGTGGGATTGCCCCTGGCGCGGATGCTCGCTCGCCTCGACAGCGTGGAGCGGCTCGCCCCGACGATCCTCTACAACCTCAACCCGCGTGACAACCACCTCGTGGCGGCGATGGTCGGCAACTTCCAGGACGGAAGCCGCGTGGGCAAGATGCAGTGGGGGAGCGCCTGGTGGTACCTCGATCAGAAGGACGGGATGGAGGCGCAGCTCGACACGCTGAGCAATCTCGGCCTGCTCAGTGGTTTCGTGGGAATGCTGACCGACTCCCGCTCCTTCCTCTCCTATCCGCGGCACGAGTACTTCCGCCGGATCCTCTGCAATCGCCTCGGGGGCGAGGTCGAGCGCGGCTTGATCCCTCGCGACCTGGAGCTGGTCGGCGGGATGGTCGAGGACGTCTGCCACCACAACGCGGCGCGGTACTTCGGGCTCGGCGCGCCCGATGCGGCCGAGGATTGAGCGACTCTCGCCGGGTGCGGGTTCTCCGCCGCGAGCGCTCCGGATATCATTCCGCCTCCCCGGCCTCGGCCGGACCCCCGCAGACCCTCCTCACCCCGCTGCCATGACCCGGACCCTGGAACTCTTCCGACTGCAGGGCAAGACCGCCCTGGTCACCGGCGGCGGCGGCGTGCTCGGTGCGGCGTTCTGTCGAGCGCTGGCCGAGGCGGGCGCGAAGGTCTGGGTGACCGACCTGCGCGAGGGACCGGCGCGAGAGGTGAGCGAGGCGCTCACCGCCGACGGCCTGAGCAGTGAAACGGCGACTGTCGACGTGCTCGAGCGTGCCTCCCTCGAGACCGCGCTCGCTGCGGCGGGAACCGTGGACATCCTGGTGAACTGTGCCGGCGGCAACCTCGCCGAGGCGACCACCTCGCCCGAGCGCTCCTTCTTCGACCTGCCGCTGGACGCGGTGGAGAAGGTCTTCGCGCTCAACCTCTTCGGTGGCGCGATCCTGCCCAGCCAGGTCTTCGCCCGCGCGATGGCCGATCGCGAGGAGGGCGCGGTGATCCTGAACGTCTCCTCGATGAACGCGCTGCGACCGCTGACGCGCATCCCCGGCTACTCGGCCGCAAAGGCTGCAGTGAGCAACTTCACGCAGTGGCTCGCCGTCCACCTCGCCCAGGAGTACAACCCGCGGCTGCGCGTCAACGCGATCGCGCCAGGGTTCTTCCTCACCGATCAGAACCGGTTTCTCGTCACCGATCGCGAGACGGGCGACTGGACCCCCCGCGGCCGGAAGATCGTCGAGCACACGCCCATGGCGCGCTTCGGCGATCCGCAGGACCTCTCCGGCACCATCGTCTGGCTCTGCTCGGACGCCTCTGCCTTCGTCACCGGGATCGTCGTTCCCGTCGACGGAGGCTTCTCGGCGTTCAGCGGGGTCTGAGCAGCAACCTCTCGCGAATGACGAAACACCCCGCCCAAGCGCTCATCGACCTGAAGCCCACGAAGGACTTCCTCATCGGCATCGACTCCGACGGCTGTGCCTTCGACTCGATGGAGAT
The DNA here is from genome assembly GCA_964496575.1 of uncultured Planctomycetaceae bacterium. GTDB lineage: Bacteria > Planctomycetota > UBA1135 > UBA1135 > CAZCAC01. The sequence continues at coordinate 42,133 of CAZCAC010000027.1, forward strand.
CAAGCAGAAGGAGTGCTTCACCCCGAACACGATCAAGTTCTTCGGCCTGCAGGCGATCTCGAAGGTGGCCCGGGAGGCCTGTGAGTTCGTCAACCTCTACTCGCGCTGGCGCGGAGTCAATCGCTTCCCGGCGGTGCTGAAGACGCTCGACCTGCTCGCCGAGCGTGGCGAGGTCGCGGCGCGCGGCTTCGAGCTGCCCGCGATGGAGGCGATGCGCGAGTGGGTCGACGCGGAGGCCAAGCCCGCCAACCCGGCGCTGAAGACGGCGATCGAGGCGAGCTCCGGGGCGACGCGAACCGAGCTGGAGCTGGTGCTCGCCTGGAGCGAGGCGGTCAACGAGACGGTGGCGGACATCGTCCACGGAGTGCCACCCTTTCCGTACGTGCGCGAGTTCCTCACCGAGGCTTCCGTCAACGCGGACCAGATAGTCGTCTCGGCGACGCCCAACGAAGCGCTCGAGCGCGAGTGGAAAGAGCACGGCATCGCCTCGCACGTCTCGGTGATCGCCGGCCAGGAGATGGGCAAGAAGGCGGAGCACCTGCAGCTCGCCACCGACGGCAAGTACGAGAAGGATCGGGTGCTGATGATCGGCGACGCGCCCGGCGACATGAACGCGGCGAAAGCGAACGACGTGCTGTTCTACCCGATCCGTCCCGGCGACGAGGAAGCGTCGTGGAAGCGGCTGCGCGAGGAGTACCTCGCGCTCTTTCTCGCCGGCGACTACCGAGGCTCCTGCCAGGATCGACTGATCGACGAGTTCCTGGCCGGGCTGCCCGAAACGCCGCCCTGGTCGAAGTAGGGGGAGTCGCGAGTGGAATACTGCTTCGACGGTGCCCCCGACGCGGTCCTCGACGAGGCGCGGATCGGCGAGCTGCTCGACGACCTGCTCGAGCAGCTCGGGTCGATGAAACGGGTGCTGCTGCTGCCGCCCGATCACACGAGGCTGCACTCCTACGCCGGCGAGCTGACCGTCGCGCTGTACGAGCGGCTGTGCCAGAAGACTCATCTCCGGATTCTCCCGACCCTCGGCACGCACGCGCCGATGAGGGCCGAGGAGCTGACGAAGATGTTCCCGGGGATCCCGCACGACCTCTTCGAAGTGCACGACTGGCGCAACGGTGTCGTCTCGCTCGGTGAGATCCCGAGCCGCCTGATCGAGCAGCTCAGTCGCGGTAAGCTCGGCTACTCCATCAACTGCGAGGTCAATCGGCTGCTCGTCGAGGGGAACTGGGATCGCATCCTCTCCATCGGCCAGCTCGTGCCGCACGAGGTGATCGGCATCGCCGGGCACGCCAAGAACGTCTTCGTCGGGGCCGGCGGGAAGGACATGATCGACAAGACCCACTTCCTCGGCGCGGTCGTCGGCATGGAGCGATTCATGGGCAGGCCGGACACGGCGGTGCGTGCGGCGCTCGACTACGCGAGGACCGAGCTGGCCGCGGATCTGCCGATCTCCTACCTCCTGACGGTGCGCTCGCAGGACGAGAGCGGAGAGCTGGTGACCCGCGGCCTCTTCGCCGGCGACGATCGCGCGTGCTTCGAGCGCGGCGCGAAGCTCTGCCAGGAGGTCAACCTCGACCTGCTCGACGAGCCGATCGGCAAGGCCGTCGTGTACCTGCCCTCCTACGAGTACGCCTCGACCTGGCTGGGCAACAAGGCGATCTATCGCACGCGGATGGCGATGGCGGACGGTGGGGAGCTGATCATCCTCGCGCCGGGGGTGAGGACCTTTGGCGAGGATCCCGGGATCGACCGGCTGATCCGGGCCTACGGCTATCGCGGGACGAAAGCGACGTTGGCGCGCGTCGAGGAGAACCCCGAGCTCGCCCAGAACCTGTCCGCGGCGGCGCACCTGATCCACGGCTCGAGTGAAGGGCGCTTCCGGATCACCTGGTGTCCGGGCGGCCTCGAGAAGAACGAGATCGAGGGCGTCGGCTACGCCTGGGCGGACATCGACTCGATGGGCTTACGCTACGATCCCTCCAAGCTGCGCGAGGGGTGGAACGAGATGTCGAGCGGCGAGCGGATCTTCTTCATCTCCAACCCCGCGCTGGGGTTGTGGGGACCGCGCGCACGCTTCGAACGCTAGAGCAACGACGAACCCGAGGACTTGACGACGTGCCGAAGAACGTACTGATCGCCCAGTCGGGCGGACCCACTCCGGTGATCAACAGCACCCTGCGCGGGATCATCGACGGCTGCCGCGCGCACCCGAATACGTTCGGGAAGATCTGGGGCGGCTGGCACGGGATCGAGGGCGTGCTCGAGGAAGAGCTCCTGGATCTCGGGGCGCAGCCGGAGGAGGAGATCAAGCTCTTGAGCGTCACGCCCGCCGCCGGTGCGATCGGGACGTGCCGCTACAAGCTGAAGGCGGAGAACCCCGAGGATTTCGACCGCGTGGTCGACGTGCTGCGCGCGCACGACATCGGCTGGTTCTTCTACATCGGCGGCAACGACTCGATGGACACCGCGCACAAGGTGAGCCTGCTCGCTGCCGAGAAGGGTGTCGAGGTGGTCGCGGTCGGCGGGCCGAAGACGATCGACAACGACGTCGGCGACTCGGAGTTCGAGCTGATCGACCACACGCCGGGCTACGCCTCGACGGCGCGCTACTTCGCGCAGATGATCCGCTGCGTCGAGGAGGAGAACCGCGGCAGCTCGCCAGCAGATCCGGTAATGGTGATCCAGGCGATGGGGCGCAAGATCGGCTTCATCCCCGCGGCGGCGCGCCTCGCCGATCCGCAGCGCGAGATTCCACTGCAGATCTATCTGACCGAGTCGGGGCTCTCACTGGAGCAGCTCGGCGAGAACGTACTCGCCGGCCTCGAGGAGCGTGGCCGGGCGATCTTGGTGGTCAGCGAAGGCTTCGACGTCGGCAGCCTCGGTGAGGTGCGCGACTCCTTCGGCCACACCGAGTTCGGATCATCGCAGCTCTCGGTCGCGCAGGTGGTGACCAACTACCTCAACTCGCTCGAGCTGCCGGTGCCGGGCAAGGCGCGCTACCAGATTCCTGGAACCGACCAGCGGCACTCGATCATCCACGCCTCGACCGTCGACCTCGAGGAGGCCTACGAGGTCGGCGTGAAGTGCGCGGCGATCGCGCATGAGGACGGCAACGGCTGGATGGGGACGATCCTGCGCGAGGCGGGCGAGAAGTACCAGGCGCGTTATGACAAGGTCCCGCTCGAGGTCGTCGCGGGTTCGGAGCGTTACTTCCCAGCGAGCTGGATCGCGGATTCAAGGATCGACGTGACCGACGACTTCATTGCCTACGCGAAGCCGTTGATCGGCGAGAGCTGGCCGGAGATCCCGCTGATCGATGGGCTGCCGCGCTTCACCCGATTCGAGCCGATTCGCGCGGAGACGAAGTTGCCCAGCTACGTCCCGCAGGCCCATCGTCAGGTGAAGTGAACACATGGAACAGCGACACATCGGACTGATCGGCTGCGGCGTGATGGGGCAGAACCTCGCGCTGAACATGGAGCGCAACGGCTTCTCGGTCGCGGTCTTCGACAGCGACACGGCGAAGATCGAGGCCTACCTCGCCGGGAAGGCGGCGGGGAAGGAGATCAGCGGCGTGGGCTCGCTCGAGGAGCTCGTCGCCGCACTGCAGAAGCCGCGGCGGATCTTGATGATGGTCCCGGCCGGTTCCGCGGTCGACGACTGCATCGAGTCGCTGCTCCCGCTGATCGAAGTCGAGGACATCCTGATCGACGGCGGCAATTCGCACTTCCCCGATACGACGCGGCGCACGCGGTATCTCGAGGAGCGAGGCTTCCGCTACATCGGCACCGGCGTGTCCGGCGGAGAAGAGGGCGCGCTGAAGGGCCCGTCGATGATGCCCGGCGGCTCGCCCGAGGCCTGGCCGCACGTCCAGCCGATCTTAGAGGCGATCTGTGCACGGACGGATGACGGCGCGCCGTGTTGCTGCTGGGTCGGTGAGGAAGGCGCGGGCCATTTCGTCAAGATGGTGCACAACGGCATCGAATACGCCGACATGCAGCTGATCTGCGAGGTGTACCAGATGTTGAAGAGCGGGCTCGGGATGGCGAACCGCGACATCTCGGCGATCTTCGGCGAATGGAACGAAGGCGAGCTCGGCTCGTACCTGATCGAGATCACCCGCGACATCCTCGCCTTCGAAGACGAGCACGGCGAGGCGACGATCGATGCGATCCTCGACACCGCGGGTCAGAAGGGGACCGGGAAGTGGACGGCGATCGAAGCGCTGAACCTCGGGCAACCGGTGACGTTGATCGGTGAGGCGGTGTTCGCGCGCTGCCTCTCGGCGCTCAAGAACGAGCGCGTCGCGGCCTCGGAGTTCCTGGAGGGTCCCGATGCGCGGATTCACCACGCTTCGGGGCGCGAGCTGATCAAGGCGCTGCGCCACGCGCTGTACGCCTCCAAGATCACCGCTTACGCGCAGGGCTTCCAGCTGATGCGCGCCGCTGCCGAGGAGTACGGCTGGAACCTCGACTACGGCGGCATCGCCTCGATCTGGCGCGGCGGATGCATCATCCGCTCGGTGTTCCTGGATCACATTCGTCGCGCCTACGAGGCCGACGCCGAGCTGGCCAACCTGCTGCTGGTGTCGCCCTTCCGTGAAGCGCTGGCCACGGCACAAAGGTCGTGGAGGCTGGTCATTGCGACGGCGACCGCGCGAGGAATCCCGATTCCGGCGACGAGTGCGGCGCTCAGCTTCTACGACGGTTACCGCACCGCCCGCCTGCCCGCGAATCTGTTGCAGGCGCAGCGTGACTACTTCGGCGCGCACACCTACGAGCGGCTGGACAGTCCGAGGGGCGAGTTCTTCCACACGGTGTGGAAGCCCTGACTTCGCATTCCCGGTTACCGAGCTCGCCGCATGACGACCAACCCGGTCAGGAGAAGTGCCCCGCCGCCGAGCTGCACCGGCGTGATCGTCTCGCGCAGCGCGAGCCAGGCGAGGAACAACGCGACCAGCGGCACGAGGTTCATGATCACCGCCGTGTGAGACGGCCCGACCTTGCGTATGCCGTAGTTCCAGAAGGCGTAGGCGATACCCGTCGACAGGACGCCAGCGTAGATGACGCAGGCCCACCCGCCCAGCCCGGCGTCGGCGCGGACCGTCTCGGCGGCCGCAGGCGCGGCGAGTACGAAGTGAGCCGGCAGGGTGACCGCCGTGAAGAGGAACGCGAGCCGGGTGGGGGACATCTCCTGCAGGAGCGGCTTGCTCAACACGGTGCCCCACGCCCAGGCCATGGCGGCGGCGAGCACCAGCAGGTTGCCGGCCAGGTAGGTGCCCGCGAAGTCGACGCCGGAGGCCCCGGACTCACCGAAGGTCGGCCCCACGGTGACCAGCGAGGTCCCGAGGAACGCCAGGACCAGACCGAGCCAGGCGCCGCGCCGCAGACGCTCCGTCCTGGTCAGCCCGGCCACGACCGCCGTCCAGATCGGGCTGCTCGCGATGATCAGCGCCGTGTTGCCCGCGGTCGTGTTCGCCATGCCGAGGATGAAGAGGATCTGATAGCCGACACTGGCGAGCAGCCCGACGAGGATCACGCGCACCCACGGCACCGGCGGTGGGCTCGCGCCTCGCCGCTCCAGGCGCTCCAGCCACCAGAGCACGATCGCCGACAGCGTGAGGCGCATCGCGTTGAAGGCGAGTGGGTCGAAGTACCCCAGCGCGTACTTCATCGCGGGGATGTTGATTCCCCAGATCAGCGCGACGGCGAGGAGGGCGAGGTCGGCACGCGCCTGCGAACCGCGCGCCGTGTCGGCGGGCTCGGTCGGACTCACCGTCGATCTGGAGGGGGCCGTCACTCGCCCATGGTGTCGAGCAGCGCCATCAGGCGGCGGCCGTACTCGACGTAGCTCTCGTACATCGCGGCCTCCTTCGCGGCGCCGTCCGCGCCGTCGTCGTGGAAGACGACCGACAGGTGCGGCTCGATCGAGATGCCGCCGTCATAGCCACCCGCCAGGAGGTCGGCGAGGACCCGCTCGACGTCGCCGTCTCCTTCACCGGGCCAGGTGTACTCCGCCTCGGGGAAGATCGCGCCGGGAACGTCGCGCAGAAAGCGACAGTCCTTGACGTGGACGTAGGCGACGTGATCCTTGACGTGCTCGTAGAACTCCCAGCTGCTCTGCTTGGGATACGGCGCGGGTCTGGTGCGGTCGTCGGTGAACACCGGATTGCCGGTGTCGAAGACAAGCTTCAGGCCGGGGACCTTCTCGATCAGCTCCAGCGTGTAGGTCCAGCCCATCCCGCCGTAGTTCATGCAGTTCTCGTGCACCGGCGTGACCCCTGCGTCGGAGAAGCGGCGGACCAGCTCGCGGAGACGGGCGAAGCGCTCTTCGGCCAGCTGGTCGTCGGGACCGTGCCCCTGACGCAGCCCGAAGCTCATGATGCGCACCAGCTCGGTGCCCAGCCGCTTCATCCGCGGGATGGCGCGCTCCACCTCCTCCAGCGAGGAGTCGAAGGGCTCGTCGATCGGCTTGCCCCAGTTGGCGATCGCCGATCCGAAGCAGTTGATCCGCACGCCGGCGGCCTCGAGCTTCCCCGCGACGACCTCGAAGGCCTCATCGGAGAGGTCGTGGATGTTCACTCCGTCGACGTTGCGCGACTCGATGTTCTGCCAGCCGAGCTCCAGCGTGGCGCGGATCTGCCCGTCGATGTCACGGGCCGCTTCGTCGGCGAAACCGGTCAGGTACACAGCAATCTCCTGGTAGAAGTCAAACGACGTTGAAGGACTTGCCGAGATCCTCGGGCCCGTCGGTCTCGACCACCTCCTTGACGAAGGTCGAGGTCTCGATCAGCTCCATCAGCTTGGCCTCGTAGGCCGCCCCGTCGAGCGGCAGTTCCACCGGCGCATCGAGCAGCGCCGAGTAGAGCATCGAGTTGGCCAGCTCCACCGAGTGGATCCCCTCGGCGGCGGGCGCGATCAGGGTCGCGCCGTTGGTGATCGCGCCGATGAAGTTCTGCAGCACCTCGGCGTGCTGCCCACCGGTTCCCTCGGCCTCGATCTCGACCTCGGTCACCTCCGGCTCCGCGAAGGACTCCTCCGAGGTGCGGCTGAACTCGCGGCAGGAGCTGGCGTTGCGCTTGAAGCGGACCGCGCCGTCCTCCACGACGATCCTCCCCAGCTCCCCGGTGATCTCCAGCCGGTTGGTCCCGGGCGCCTCGCCGGTCGAGGTGATGAAGACGCCGGTCGCACCGTTCTCGTACTCGAGCCAGGCGGTGACCTCGTCTTCGACCTCGATCTCGTGGTACTTGCCGAAGCCGCCGAAGGCGCGGACCTTCGTGGGCATCCCGCACATCCACTGGAGGAGGTCGAGCTGGTGGGGAGATTGATTGAGCAAGACCCCGCCGCCCTCGCCCTTCCAGGTCGCCTTCCACCCGCCGGCGGCGTAGTAGCGCTGGGTGCGGAACCAGTTGGTGATGATCCAGTTGACGCGGATCAACTCGCCGAGCCCGCCGTCGTCGATCAGCTCCTTGACCTTTCGGTAGTGCGGATCGGTGCGCTGGTTGAACATCGCGGCGAAGATCTGGTCGGGACCCTGGTGCGCGGCGATGAGGCGCTCGCAGTCCGCCTTGTGCACCGAGATCGGTTTCTCGACCAGGACGTGCAGGCCGGCGGTGAGCGCTTCGATGCCCAGCGCGGTGTGACTGAAGTGCGGCGTGGCGATCAGGACCGCGTCGACCTCGCCCGATTCGATCAGCGCCACGCCGTCCGAGAACTTCGCGACGTCCTCGCCGAAGCCCTCCACCGCCTTGTCGTTCATGTCGGCGATCGCGGAGAGCTTCGCACGCTGGAACTCACCACTCTCCAGGGCGCGAGCGTGGACTCCGCCCATGCCGCCGACCCCGATCACTCCGATCCGCACCGTCTCTAGCTTCATGACGGGGATGATACGGTGTCGCACGGCTTGGCGCACACCGTATCGGTTCACCGATGCGGGGCGAGCTGCGTAGGGCTACAATCGTCCTCGTGCGATCGTTCCTCACCCCGCCCCGCCGAGAGCCATGAAGGTCGTCCTCATCGCAAGCACCGTCCTCGTCCTCGTCCTCGGCGCCGCGACGCTGCTCTTCTCCTGCATCGACGTTCCTCGGACGGGCGGTCCCGTCCAGGTCGCGGACGAGATCGCCAGCGCGAGTTCGCTGTACACCTTGCAGACGAAGACGCTCGAAGGCGAGCTGGTCGACCTCGACGCGTACCAGGGTCAGGTCGCCCTGGTGGTGAACGTCGCCAGCGAGTGCGGATTGACCTCGCAGTACTGGGAGCTGCAAGCGCTCCATCAGGAGCTCTCACCGCGCGGCTTCGCGGTGCTGGCCTTCCCGAGCAACGACTTCTGGGGACAGGAGCCGGGGAGCGCCGAGGAGATCCGGAAGCTCTGCACGGACAAGTACGCGATCACCTTTCCGATCTTCGAGAAGCGGCAGGTGAAGGGCGAGGAGAAGGACGAGGTCTACCGGCTCCTGACCGTGGAGCTCGAGGAGCCGACCTGGAACTTCACCAAGTACCTCCTCGATCGCGACGGCAAGGTGCTCGCCCGCTTCTCGCCGAGTACCCGACCCTACGATCCCGAGCTGCGGGCCGCGATCGAGGACGCGCTTGCGATGTGATCGCAGTACGGAGCGCGACTCCGTACTGTTACTCCCGGCTGCCCGCCAGGACGATGACCGACACCGCGGTGGCGAAGATCGGGCCCGGACCGATCTCGTTCGGCCAGGAGCCGTCGCCCAGCTGGTCGTGGAGCAGCCCCGGGACGATCACCCCCCGGAAGCGCTGCCAGGGTTCGTCGCCGACGCGGCGGAGCGCATCGCTGGCCGCGAGGATTCCGTAGTAGTGGAAGTAGTGGCCGCGGTGCATCGCGAGCAGGCGGTCCAGGCTCTGACTGCCCTCGAGCAGTGCCGTCACCGTGGTCTCGTACAGGTCGGGCTCCATTCCCGCGGCGAGCAGGGAGCTGAGGCCCCAGGCGTTCAGCGAGAAGCTGCTGCGCGCGTTCAACTCCGTCTGGTACGCGAACGATCCCGCGGGGCACAGGGGCTGCGGCTCCCGGTCCGGCCCCCCCGGCGTCATCCCTTCCGTCGGCGCGCCCCATCGGCGGCAACTCAGGACGTACTCCAGTGCCGACTTCATCGTCGCCTCGTCCACCTCGACTCCCGCGAGCGCGGCGGTCTGCAGCGCTCGCACCTGGCAACTGGTGACCGAGACGTCCCCGCGCTCCCGGAGCACGCCGGCCGGGATGGAGTGCTCGCCACTGACGTAGTAGGACCACGCGCCGTTCTCGTTCTGGCAACCGGCCGAGAGCTCGACTGCCTTGCGCAGCGCCTGCCCCACCTTCTCGGTCGGCCTGCGCCGCTGCACTTCCGCCAGGAAGCGGGTCGCGAAGGCGTGACTGTACATCCGCGTGCCGTCGGCGGCGATGTAGCCGCGACCGTCCTGGACGGAGATCAGGAACTCGGCGGCCCGCTCGACCCGTCCGCCGTGCTCGCCCTCTCCCGGGGTGATCCCGGCCTCGAGCAGCGCCATCCCACAGAGCGCGGTCACGCCGACGTGCGGAACGTCGCGCGCGGTCACCTCGTAACCGACGTTGAACTTGTAGCCGACCGGGGCACTCCAAGAGCCGTTCTCTTCCTGAAACGAGAGCAGGTAGAACACGCCGGCCGCGATCGCCTTGTCGGGAGTCTCGAACCAGCCGACGTGGGGCTTCTCGGATTCCTGCCCGCGTCGCTTCACCGGTTCCGGATCGACCTCCTCCTGGTCACCTGTGTCCTGGATGGCCGGCGCCGCCGCGACCACCGGCTGCAGGCCTGGCGCGAACAGCAGCAGTCCGCAGAGGGCGGCGATGGAGCCACCGACCGCGAGTCGCTCGCGCCAACCGATCCCTGGCGCCACGCTGCTGACGGAGAGGACCCGCCGGACCCGCGCATAGGCGGACGACGAGGTGGAGAAGAGCCCCATCGCGTGGACGGGGCGCGGCCGGGTTCGCTCGCTCGAGAGGATCTTCATCAGGAACTCCGCGTAGGGCACGCGCTCTCCGAGCGCGCGCACGACCTCGAGATCGCACAGGGCTTCGCGCTCCTCGCGGAGCCTGGCCGTGGCCCAGTGCACGGCGGGGTGGAAGAAGTAGAGACAGCGCAGCAGGCTCGTCCACGGCAGCCAGCGGTCGTCCGCTCGGCGCAGGTGGGCGAGCTCGTGGAGGAAGACGAAGCGCAGCGCGCGCCGATCGCTCGTGTCGAAGCTCGCGGGCAGGATCACCGTGCCGGGGCCGCGGCCGACGGCGAGGGGAACGTCGACTCGCGGAGAGCGAAGCAGGCGGGGTTGCTGGCGCAGGCCGATCGTCCCGGTCGCCCCCGCGAGCTCGTCGAGGGCGCCGGGCTCGGCGACCGGCAACGCACGCAGGGCGAGGCGGCGCAGCAGCAGGTAGCCCCACAGCTCGCGCACCAGGAAGAGACCGACAGTCAGGGCCCAGAGAACGAGCAGCACCAGCTGCCAGCGCTCCGCGAGAGTCTCGAGGCGCGCAGGCCACCCCGGAGCCGGTTGGAGCTCGGGACCGACCACCGCCGCCGCGGAGTCCTCGATCTCGGGGGAGGGGATCAGCTTCACCACGACTGCCGACGAGTCGACCGTGTTCTCGGCATCGCCGAGGGACTCCGTAATCGACACCGGCACCGCCGGGTCCGCTGCGCGCGTCCCGGGCAGGAACCACTGCAGCGGCGTGAGGAGCGGTACGGCGAGCAGCACCGTGCACAGGCGACACGCGCCGCGCGCCTGGACCCGACCGAAGCGCAGCAAGAGCCAGACCCCGACACCGAGGACCGCCAGGTAGGCCGACGACACGGCGAGGAAGGCGAGCAGCTCGTTCATCGCTCCTCGTCCTCGCGCCGCACCTCGAGGATCTGCAGGCGCAGCTTCTCGAACTCCTCGGGGCTGAGCTCGCGCCCCTCGAAGAGCGCGCTGGCGAAGTGAACCGGCGAGCCGCGGAAGAGGCGCTGCATCAGCTCCTTCACCGCCGAGCGCGCGACGTCCCCCTCGTCGAGCGCGGCACGATACGTATGCCCGCGCCCGGCCCGCTGCCGCTCGAGGTAACCCTTGCGCACCAGGTTGCGCATCGTGGTGAGGATCGTGGTGTACGCGAGCGAGCGCTCCACTTGAACCGCCTCGTGCACCTCGGGCACGCTGACCTCGCCTCGCTGCCAGATCGTCTGCATCACGAGCGCCTCGAGCTCGCCGAGGATCCGGGTCTGGTTTCGATTCGTCACGGCACCTCCTCCCGTTGCTGCTAGGGTGATAGTACTATCACGATAGTAGATTTGCCAGGGGGCTCGTCACGGCGAATGTGAGCTCGCCGGTGAACGCTCACCCCCGGTGGCGTTCGGGCGAGGCACTGCTCCACCGGGAAGCAAGGGTGGAGGGCCCCCGCTGGGGGATCCGCCGCCGACCCGGGCGGGATCACCCTCCCTCGGCTATGCTGGCCTCGAGAAGGAGATATCTCGATCCCCTTGTTCTCTTCAGACCCTCATACGGTTCCCAGGAGTTCGCCATGCGCAGCGTTCTGAAAGCCACGCTTCTTATTCTCACCATTCTGATAGGGATGGCCGCGACTCGCGCGACGGCCCAGCAGGACGCCTACCCGATCGAGGTCGGTCCTCGACAGTCGAACCCGGAACTGCGAGTCATCGGTACCGATGCGGGGGGAATGACCGTTCACGCTCGGCCCGCGGAATTGAACGCTCGAGTTCGCGCGCTCCCGCAAGGGAGGTTCCTCGACCTCGAGCTGACCGAGGGAACCACCACCGCGATCGGCGAACCCGCTCTGCCGGCGGAGCGGATCCTGGTCGACGTCCCCTTCGGCGCCACCGACGTGACCATCGAGATCCTCGGTGAGCAGTGGGTGGACCACGACCTGGCCGAGTTCGGAAGAGCCGACTTCCTCATGCCGGTTCAGGCTCCGCTGCCCAAGATCCTCGGGGCACGGCAGGAAGCGACCTTCCTGATGGACCGCGGCGTCTACGACACGAACAAGGTCTTGCCGGAGCGGACCGTGACCGTGGAAGAAGCGGGCCTGATGCGCGGGCACCGCCTGATGTGCGTCACCGTTCACCCGCTGCGCTACAACCCGGCGATGGGGACCCTGAGCCTGTGCACCTCCCTCGATCTCGTCGTGCGCTATCGGAACGCGGACCTCGAAGCGACGGAGAAGATCCACCAGCGCTACCGCTCGCCGTTCTTCGATCAGCTCCTGGAGAGCAACGTGGCCAACTACGTTCCGGTCGACTCGTCGACGGCACGTGGCACCACCGCCAACACTCTCCCTCTTCCGATCGGGTACCTGATCGTCACCCACCCGAACTTCGAGGCGGGGATCCAGCCGCTGGCGGACTGGAAAGCGCACATCGGCTACGACGTGACCGTGGTCAATACGAACACGACCGGCAACACCACGACGCAGATCCGGAACTACATCCTGAACGCGTACAACAGCTGGAGCGTTCCGCCGCAGTTCGTGCTGCTGGTCGGCGACTCCGCCTACCTCCCCGGCTTCCAGGGCAGCCAGACCGGCTCGATCGACGACCTGGACTACTCCCTGATGGACGGCGGGAACTACTTCCCCGACCTCTTCGTCGGTCGTTTCTCGGTGACCAACACCACCCAGCTCCAGAACGTACTCGACAAGGTGCTTCAGTACGAGCAGCTGGATCTCTCCGGGCAGGCCTGGATCAAGAAGGCCGCGTTCATGGCCTCGGTGGACAACTACACCATCAGCGAGGGAACGCACAACCACGTCATCAACAACCACCTGACTCCCGACGGCTACAGCAGCGACAAGCTCTACTGTGTCACTCACAACGCGAGCACGCAGGACGTCAAGAACTCGCTCAACGCCGGTCGTTCCCTGGCCATCTTCTCCGGGCACGGCAGCGAGACCTCCTGGGCGGACGGCCCTTCGTTCAGCCAGAGCGATGTCAACTTGCTGACCAACTCCGACATGTACCCGATCGTCTGCAGCCACTCCTGCCTGACCGGGGACTTCGAGATCAGCGTCTGCTTCGGGGAGACCTGGCAGCGCGCCGCCAGCGGAGGGGGCGTGATGTTCTGGGGCGCATCGACCTACTCATACTGGGACGAGGACGACATCCTGGAGAAAGGGGCCTTCGAGGCTGCCTACCAGGACGGCCTGTACTTCATCACCGGATGGACCAACGAAGGCCTGCTCGACGTCTACACCTACTACGGCGGCGGCGGCCTCTCCGAGTACTACTACGAGGAGTACAACATCCTGGGTGAGCCCTCGATGTTCCTGCGCACGGCGGATCTGTACGCGCTGTCGGTGACCCACGAGAACGCGCTTCCCGTGGGTTCCGCGCAGCTGAACGTCACGGTGCTCGCCGGCGGCAGCCCCGTGGAAGACGCCCTGATCCACGCGTACAAGACCGGCGACGTCGAGGTGACGGCGTACACCGATGCCACGGGAGGCGCCGTACTGCCGATCAACTCCACCACGCCTGGCAACCTGGAGGTGGTGATCACGGCGCACAACGCCAGTCGGTACGAGGGGACAGCCACGATCTTCGTGCCCAGCGGCCCCTACGTGATCTTGAACGACACGCTGGTCGACGACCTCGTGGGCGGGAACAACGACGGCCAGGTCGACATCGGTGAGACCATCGACCTATCGGTCGCGGGCGAGAACGTGGGGTCGGCTGTTGCCGCCGGCGTCACCGCCACGCTGACCTCGACGGATCCGATGGTGACCATCACCGACGGAGGCGCGACCATCGGCGACATCGCCGCCGGGGCGATCGTCTGGGGAGCGGACGACTTCCAGTTCCAGGTCTCCCCTCTCTGCGAGGATGGTCAGGTGCTGCCCTTCACGGTCACCTTCAACGACAGCGGCACCGGCGTCTGGCAGTCCGCGCTCAACGTCTCGGTGAACGCCCCCGTCCTGGTCATCGAATCCACTGCGATCGACGACGTCGGCGGTGACGGCGACGGAGAGGCGGATCCCGGCGAGACGATCACGATGGACGTCGTGCTCGAGAATGCCGGGCACTACCTCGCCGAGAACGTCTCGGTGAACGTGCACACCACCGATACCTACTGCACCATCACCCAGGCCGACTCGACCTACGCGGATATCCCCGCGGGTGCCACCGAGACGAACACGGTGCCCTTCCTGGCCGACGTCAGCTCGAGCTGCCCCCTGGGGCGGACGATCGTCGTCAACATCGACGTCTATCGCCAGGGCGTGCTGTGCGCGTCCGACCAGCTCTCCATCGTGGCGGGCAAGATCCCGCTCGGGCTCATCGATCTGGACGTGAACCACAACAGCGCGCCGGACATGGAGGCGTGCCTGACCGCGTTGGGGGTGAACTACCAGAAGAAGCTCTCCTGGCCCACCGACCTCTCGCTGTACAGCAACCTGATGATCTGCCTGGGCATCTTCAGCGACAACACTGTCCTCAGTGGCAGCCAGGCGAGCGAACTGGTGGCCTTCATGCAGGCCGGCGGGAACGTCTACATGGAAGGGGGCGACTGCTGGGCTTATGACGACAATGCCGGGGTCTACTGCCCGACCTTCGGGATCACTCCGCAGGAGGACGGCTCTGCGGACACGGCGACCATCAGAGGCATCAACGGCACCATCGCCGAAGGCCTCACTCTGCAGTACACGGGGGACAACAACTGGATGGACCACATCGCGGCGGCCACTGGCGCGGTGCGGATCTTCCGGAACCTGACTCCCGCCTACGGCAACGGCGTGTCGTACGACGCCGGGACCTACCGATCGATCGGGGTCTCCTTCGAGTTCGGCGGCATCGGCAGCGGAGCCGGGACCAACGGGATCGACTTGATGAGAGTGATCACGGACTTCTTCGGTCTCACGGACGACCCGGTTGGCGTCCCCTATTGCTTCGGAGATCCGGGCAGCGGTACGCCGTGCCCGTGCAGCAACGACAACGATGGCAGCGCTCCCGGATCGGGCTGCGCCAACGGGGTCTTCGCCTCGGGGGCCCAGCTCACTGGCACAGGCGTGGCGAGCCTCACCGCCGACACCCTGAAGCTGGCCACGACCGGCCTCGAGCCCTCCAACAGCGGCCTCTACTTCCAGGCCGACAACGACCTGTCACCCGGTACCGTCTGGGGTGACGGCCTGCAGTGCGCGGGCGGTAACGTGAAGCGGCTCGGTGTTCGCTTCTCCGACGCGACCGGCCACTCCGACACCTCCGGGTACCCGCAGCCGATCTCGGTCAAGGCGGGCAACATCCTCGCCGGCGACACCAAGTACTACCAGTGCTGGTACCGCAACCCGGCGAGCTCGCCCTGCGGCAGCGATTTCAACGCTTCCAACGGGTTGGCCGTGACCTGGACGCCCTGATCTGGAGCAGGACCACCTTTCGCCATTCGTGCGCCCCTCATCTCCGCAGAAGGCGGAGATGAGGGGCGCGCGAGTGATGGGCGGCATGACCAGCCGTCGGTGTGGGGAGCACCATCGCAGAGACAGATGAGGAGAGCGAGCTGGCCAGTCGCGAGCTGCACCGGAGGGATCGCATTGCATCAACTCCCTTCAACGGGCGGGATGCCGGTGATTGGCTGACACGGTGCCGCCACCTAGTCGCAAGACCGCGGCAAGGTGCGCGACACCGTATCGCGCCTGAGGATTGCTCTCGACGAAGGTCGTCCTCATCATGGTCGTTCCGGATCAAGCGGGGCGAGTCCCCTGCCGAGCCTGGCCAGCACGCCACTGAGGAACCATCGACCGATGAAGAAGCGAACCCGAATGCTGTCGAGCCTGTGCGTCGCCGCGCTGCTCGCCTCCTCCACCCTGGCCCAGACGCCCCGCGTCTCCGAGGAGCGCGTCCAGGAGCTGAAGGACCTTCGCTGGGGCATGTTCATCTGCTGGAGCTTCAGCACCTTCTCCGGCAAGGAGTGGACGCCGGGAGTGGAGAACGTCTCCTTCTTCCGCGCCACGAGCGTCGACACCGACCAGTGGGCGCGCACGGCGAAGGAAGCGGAGATGGGATACATCCTGTTCCTCTCGAAGCACCACGACGGGTTCTGCCTCTGGGACACCGGGACGACCGACCGCAAGGTCACGAAGGCGCCGCTGGAGCGCGATGTCCTGGCCGATTTGCGCAAGTCCTGCGACGCGCACGGGATCAAGCTGGCCCTGTACTTCTCCGAGGGCGAGTGGCTCTGGCCGGACAAGCCGGACGGCGGGCGCTTTCCCAACGACGGCGGATACAACCCCGAGATGAAGAAGGCGCAGCTGAGGGAGCTGCTGACTGGCTACGGCCCGATCGAGTACATCTGGATGGACCACGCCATCGGGGACGGCGGCCTGAGCCACGAGGACACGGTGGAGTTTTGCAAGTCGCTGCAGCCGAACTGCTTCATCGGTTTCAACCACGGCCCCGCTGCGGGCGACATCCGCCTCGGGGAACTGGGGCATCCCTCCTCCCTCGGAGACTCCTCGGGAGCCGGCTTCAACAAGAAGCACATGAAGGGGTACGACGGCTACCGCCTGGCCGAGTTCACCTACCCGATCCTCCCGCCGCACAAGGGCGGCGCCATGTGGTTCTACTCCCTGCCGGAACACGACGGCCTCTGCCACTCCGCCGAGAAACTCTACGCGGACTACCTCGGCGCCGGAGAGCACGAGAACATCTTCTCGATCGACATCGGCCCGAACTACGAGGGGAAGCTGCGCGAGATCGACGTCGCGACGCTGCGGAGGGTAGGCGAGATGATCCGCAATCCTCCGCCGTTGCCCCTGTCGCAGCGTCGACCGGCGAAGGCCTCGAGCGTCTGGGGGGACGGCTACGAGGCCGACCGGGCGCTGGACGGCGACGAGAGGTCCCGCTGGGGCGCGGCTCCCGACACGCGCAGCGGCTGGCTCGAGGTGGACCTCGAAGCGGAGACGGAGGTCGGCCGCGCAATCGTCATGGAGATCGGTTACGCACGCACCCAGAGGTTCGTCATCGAGTACGCGACGGCGACCGGGTGGAAGCCGGTGGTCGAGGGGACGACCATCGCCGGCCGACGCACCTGCGACTTCGCCCCGGTCACTGCGCGGCGCTTCCGGCTGAGCATCCTCGAGGCGAACGAGGTGCCGACGATCGAGGAGTTCCAGCTCTTCGCGCCGCCGGTGAGGTGACCCTCCCTCATCGCGACACCGCATCGATCGAGATCCGCTGGACCGATGACCCGCGCCTCCTGGGGTCGCGGCAATGGCCGGTCCGTTGCGCGCCTGCTACGGGTGTCGCCCTGCTTCGAATTCACTTCTCCTCTTCCCCGCCGGAGTCGGAGGCGACCGGCGTCGAATCATCGCACTTCAGGTCTCCCGCCGCGTACTGGATGCCATCGAGCAGGAAGCGCAGCATCGTGGCGCTCTCGTAGCTCGCCGGAAAGTGGCTGGGTGAGCAGTAGAACACCCGGCCCTTGCCGTGCGCCCTGATCCAGGCCACGTAGCGGGTCATCGCCTTCGCTCGGCCTTGCGGGTCCTTCAGCCCCTCCACGTCCATCGACAGGAGCGGCCGGAAGTCCAGCTTCTCGTAGGCGCCCTTGAAGCAGTAGGGCTCGTCGCGATGGATGAACGGCCCCTTGCCGCGGAAGGCGGCCACGAGTGGGTGGTTCTCGTCGACGGTGCGAACGGTGACCTCCTGGTTGGGCGGGTGGTAGTCGAATGCGCCGCCGACCATCGCGGTGAACTTCGCCGAGTTGTTCAGCAGCGTCGGGGCGCCGTGGATCACCACCAGCCCCTTGCCGCCGGCCACGTAGTCGAGCAGCGAGCGCTCCAGCGCATCCGACTTCTCCTGGCGCTGCTCGGCGGTCAGGTCCTTGTACTTCGAGCTGCCCTCCAGCACGTCCAGGAAGAGGTTCCGTCGCGGACCCTTGGAGCAGTTGTTGTTCAACACGAGCACGTCGTACTTCGCCAGGCTCTCCGGCATCAGTTGCTCGATGTCGACGGTGATCGTCGGCTCGAAAGCGCCGGTCTTCTCACCGAGGATCTCCATCACCCGGTCGACGTGCGGCATGACCTTGTGGTCGTAGCCGGTCCGGAGCGAGAAGACGAGCACCTTGCGCTTCTCCGCCTTCACCGTGGCCTTGGCCGGGGCGGCCGCCTCGACCTTGGCCGACCACTCGGGAGTGGGCGGGACGATCTCGTTCGGGGCATAGGGGAGCTTCTGCGCGTGGGCGACGCCCTGCACCGTGGCGAAGGCGAGAAGACAACCGATCAACTGGACACGCTTCAACATGGGAGTACCTCTCGAGGGTCACCGACGAAGGCGCCCATGATACCCCGCACGGCTACTTCGGCGTGAACTTCACGATCTCGATCTCGAGCGGCTCGGGGTCTCCTTCGGAGGGGATGACGAACCGCGTGGTGCCGATGAGGCTGGGCAGGATCCAGCCGGTGCGGTAGCGCTCCTCTTCGGTGAGCGGCCGGTAGACGTGGGCCACCGCCAGGTACTCTCCCGGCTCGAGCAGCGCGGTCTCGAACTTCCCGTCCTCGGCGGCGACCTGTCCGTCGAACGTGGTCTTCTTCCAGTCCTCGCCCATCGGCTCGCCGGTCGCGCTCGCCTCGCGGATGGTGACGATCGCCTTCCACCGATCGGTCTTCTCCAGGCCGAGCACGCGGCCGGAGACGCGAGCGCCCCGCTTGCGCACGAACTCGACGATCTGACGTTCTCCTGGACCGAGGACCAGCGTCTGGCGATCGCACATCTCTCCATGGGCGAGGTCGCGGCTGGTGCGCAGCGTCTTGTCGCGGGAGATGTCATAACTGCCCGGCATCAGGTTGGTGAGCACCACCTCGCCACCTTGTCCGACACTCACCCGCTGCGTGCACTCGACCTTTCCGCGCCACTCCGGCATGTCCCAGGTCGCGAGCTGCGCGCGGATCTCGGCCTCGTCGAGGTCGCCGGGGATGTCGTAGCGGAGGACGAGAGTGGCCGGTTCGGGAAGGTGGTAGACGGTCTTCGCGACATGACCCTCGGGGAACGATGGGACGAGGCAGGCATGCAGGTGAGGAGCGAGCACGACGATCGAGTCCCACGTCTCCGCCCCCGTGCCATCGACAGTGAAGCGGCCCTCGGCGTCGGTGACCTGGTGTGCTTCCCCCGGGCCCTGGGTTTCTCCGTTGGTGATGTAGAGCGGGGCCTTCGCGGTGAAGTAGACCTTGGCGCCCGCGACGGGTCGGCCGTCGTGGTCGACCACTTGCCCTCCGGCCAGCTCACGGCGCCTCAGCCGCAGCACGGAAGGCTCCTCGAGGCTCCCGGCGGGAGCCGTCAGGATGACGTCTTCCGGTCGATACCCTTCGGCCACGACGCGGAACCGCAGGAGTCCACCCCCCGAGGTGACGACCAGTACGCTCCCTTCGATAGCCTTCCCCTCGTGAATCCTCCGACCCCCCACCATGAACATGGAGTCCCTATCGTCCACATCGCCCCACTCCAGGGTGACGCCCTCCACCGGGTCCCCGGTCTCGTAGTCGACCACCTGGAACCACCCCTCCCAGCCGGAGGAGCGATCGGGGTGGTGGGGTTGGGGAGGAAGCGCACCCGGGTTCAGGGGAACCAGCGCCGCGTCGAGCCCTCCGTCCGCGGTGCGCTGGACGCGGACCCGTTTCTCTCCGGCTTCGGTCAGCCCGAACACAGTGCTCTTGCGCCCGCCCTCCTCGAACCAGAGCTCGATGCCAAGCGGAACGGGGCCGAAGGTGAAGTGCCCGTTGAAGTCGGATTTCGTGGTGTGGAGCACGCTGCTCGAAGGCCACAGCTCCTCGGCGCCGAGCGAGAGGCTCACGCCCTCGATAGTGGTCCCACGCTCGTCGACCAGATGCCCGACGATCCTCGCCGCTGGTCGCATCACGAAGTCGAGGCGATACGGCTGATCCGGCAGGACGACTCGGTCGGGATCCCCGCCCCGGGCGTTCTCGGCATCGGGTCGTTCCTGGGCCACCAGCAGGTCGCCGCCCCGGTGCAGGTCGCGCTCGTACCACCCATACAGCCGGGGCGAGATCGTCGCCGCCTGCAGCGCGGCGACCCACTCACCCGTCTCCTCGTCGAGGGTACGCATCCCCGGGTCGAAGCGCAGGGTGTAGCGCCCCTCCTGATCGGTCCTGGTCCGACCCCGGAGCAGTAGCGTGCCATTCCCGCAGTGCACCGAGACCTCGACATTCGCGAGGGGGTTTCCCTCGGCGTCGCCGACCGTGCCGTGGACGGACCAAGGCCAGCGGCGCGCAGACTCGAATCCGTCGTACACGATCTCTCTCAAGAAGAGGAGCGTTCGCGTCGGGCCGCCCGCGCGTATCTCGAGCTTTCGAGGGCCTCCGTCGAGGCGATAGTCAGGGAGACCGTATCGCTGCGCTCGAATCCGGGCGTTCAGCGTGTACTTCCCCGGGGCGAGGTCATCGAAGTGGTGGAAGTTCCGGTCCACCGTCGAGATGCCCCACCCATTCCGCCAAGGCGCTATGGGCAGGCCGTCGGCGCGTACGACGAAGATCTGGGCACCCTCGAGCGGCTCGCGGGTTCGAGCATCGAACACCTCGATCGTGTGCCGGGGCCCGTCCTCGAAGACGACGGGGACGAAGGTCAGCGGCGATGAGCCGTCGAGCTCGATCGGCCCGCTGTCTCCCAGCAGCCACGGTTGCCGGCGGCCGTCGTAAGCCGTCACTCGGTAGGTCCCCGGCCCGGGAGCCAGGATCGTAGTCTGGTGGCCCGCCGAGAGGTGCTCGATCGGCTCCCAGAAGGGTCCGGTGAGGCCTTCCCGCCAGCCGGTCATCCCATCCTCCTCCCACGGCAGGGCCGCCTCGCCGTCCGCCTCCCGCGCGCGCCAGAAGGTGAGACTGCAGGACTCCGCCGGCACCCCGGCGGCCCGGGAGACCAGGACTCTGAGCCGCAGTTCGGCGGGGTCCGCCGCCGGCGATCCGGAATCCTGCGAGGGGGTGTCGACTGACTCCGCAACCTCCTCCTCGACCGGGACGCTCTCCATTTCCCCCGCCCGCACCATCGCCAGCGGCGGCAGCACCAGCGCGCAGAACGCGGCGGCCACGCCCAGCATCACCTTCCCCGCCACGCGACGGTCGCGCCGCGCGTCGAGGATCGCTCGCAGCCTCCGCTCGAGCGTCCCGGGCCTCGCCATCGCGATCGCGGCCCTTCCGGCGAAGAGCGGGGTCTGGTGGCCGGTGGCCACGCGCAGCAGCTCTTCGGCGTAGTCGCTCGCCGCCAGCCCCGAACGCAACACCAGGTCGTCGCAGGCCACCTCGCGCTCCTCGCGCATCCTCGCTCGCGCCAGCCAGGTGAGCGGGTTGAACCAGTAGAACGCGCAGCAGAGCTCTATCACGAGGTGCGTCAGGCAATCGCGGCGCCGCGCGTGGGCCAGCTCGTGCAGGAGGACCAGGCGCAGGCGGGCGGGCGGCCACTCCGCAGCGCCGGCGGGCAAGAGCAACCGCGAGCGCAGGATCCCCCAGTGCATCGGCATCGGGCGCTCGGGACTCTCGAGCAGGCGCGGCGGCCGCTTCAGACCGATCGCCTCGGCCAGCTCGCCGGCGCGCTCGGCGAGCGGACCTCGATCGATGCGTCGCGCGGCGCGCTCCAGTCGGCGCAGGCTCAGGAGCCCGAGCAGGACCGGCGCCAGCGCGAGCGCCGCGACGACCAGCCAGCCCAGGAGAACCCAGTGCCGCCAGGACCACGCGGGTCTCCCGGCG
Source organism: uncultured Planctomycetaceae bacterium (assembly GCA_964496575.1). Classification (GTDB taxonomy): domain Bacteria; phylum Planctomycetota; class UBA1135; order UBA1135; genus CAZCAC01. The sequence continues at coordinate 63,826 of CAZCAC010000027.1, forward strand.
GAGCCCACCACCGGCGCGTCGATCACGGACGCGACCCCCGGAGCGGGCTCCGGCGCGGGCGCCGTCTCGACGGGGGTCGGTGGGGGAGTGGCGCGCTCCTCGACGATCGGTTCGACGGGAGAGAACGCCGGCTCGACGACCGCGACCTCCCGCGCCGTCAGGTTCACCCACACCGGCAGCACCTGCCACGCCGGCAAGAAGAGCGACAGGAGCGGCATCAGCAGCGCCCCCGCGGCCGCGACCGACCAGACCAGGTGGCGGCGCGCCGCCGACGATCGCCGGAGCAGAGCCAGGTTCACCACCCCCGCGATGGCGAGCACGACGAGCGCCTTGATCGACGCGTCCAGCAGGATCTCGATGATGTTCATCCCTCTTCCCCCGTTTCCTTCTCCGCGGCGCGAGCCTCGTCGATCAGCCGCGCCAGCCGGTCCAGCTCCTCCGCGGAGAGTCTTCCGCGATCGTCGGCGAGGTGGGCCGCGACCGCCTCCTCCAGCGAGCCGTCGAAGAAGGTGTGCAGCACCCCGCGGAACGCCTTGCGGCCCACCCGCTCCCGCGGCGCGGTGGGGCGGTAGACGTGCTGACGCCCGCGCTTCTCGTGCTCGAGCTGCCCCTTGTCCTCCAGGATCCGCAGCATCGTGCGCACCGCGGTGCGAGAGGGCTGGTCACTCAGCCTCTCCCAGACCTCCGCGGCGGTCGCCTCTCCGCGACCGAAGACGATGTTCATGATCTCCCGCTCCCGGCGACTCAGCTCTCGTTGTTCGTCCGCTGTCACGACTCACCTCCCGTAGTCGCCCCTTCGACGACGCCAAGAGCCAAATACTTGGCACTTTCTCCGGTTCGTCCAGCAAAAAGCCAAAAACTTGGCTCTCGGGGGGCGAGAACCGCCTTCCAGGGGCCCAGGAGCCGCCTCCCGGCGACCGCGGTCTCCGGTCACTCGTCGGTGTACCCGATGTACCCCTGGAGGTGCTGGAGGAGCTCCCTCTGCTCATCCTCCGTCAGTACCTCCAGCCGGACGCCATGCAGCGGCGCATTCTCGCCGAAGATCTCCTGGAGCTCGCGGCGCAGCTCCTGGCCCACCGCCTTCTCCACCTCCGGCAGGGTCAGCCTGGAGAACGGGATCTTCGAGAAGTTGCGGACCAGGCACTCGCGGATCGCCTCCTCGTGCTCGGTGCAGCAGTACTGCTGGTCCTCGGGGCTCAGGCGCAGCTGCAGCCGCACGGTGAAGTAGCCCAGCTGCCCTTCGGCGTCGGTGATGGTGCCGTGGAAGTCAGGGCCTCCGATGGCGGCCTCGAGGGTCACCGGTTCCGGTTCCTCGGTGGGGGAATCCACGGGGAGCGCCTGCTCCTTCCCACAGGCCGCGGTGACGCCTCCGGCGAAGAGCAGACCGGCGGTGAGGCGGATGAGGCGGCGACGCCTGCGCGGCCGCGGCTCCCGGGGCGCCGCCACTGGCAGCAGCTCGCCGGCGATCCGTCCGGCGAGGCGCTCGTGCCAGCAGACGAGCTCCGGGACCTCGCCCGCACACCCGGAGTGGTGCGTGTTGACGCAGGCGCAGCCGCCGAGGCAGGTGAGCGAGTGCTCGCAATCACGGCAGCCCTCGGGGACGCCGGCGCTTGCGGCCGCGACGCGCTGCCACAGCTCCTCCTCCACGCCTTCGTCGACGTGCCCGATTCGCGTCCCGGCGCAGAGCGAGTCGACCGCCATGCGATCGCACGGAAAGAGCGAACCGTCGGGCGCGACGACGAGGAGCTCGGGCCCCAGCTCGCACTTCGTCTCGCGCAGCGGAATCCCGCTACGCAGCGCGTCGAGGCGCATGTCGAGCAGGTTCAGCCGGAAGGGTCGCCCCGCGCGCTGCCGCTCGAGATAGAGCTCGGTCAGTCCGCGGTAGGCGACCTCGAGCCGCTCGCGCGCCTCCTCGGGCCACGGCGTGTAGAAGTTCGGGCTGACGGCGACGATACCGATTCCCGCGTCCAGCAGCTCCTCGACCCGCGCGACGAGCCCGCCGCCGTTCTCCGGCGTGGCGACCAGCACGCCCTTGGGCGCGATCCCCACGTCGATGAGCCGGGCCGCCGCCCGCCGCACCGTGGACGGATCCTCGTCGTGCGCGCTGAGTGAGACGTCGACGTCGATCGCACCGAAGAACTCGGCGACCTCGTCGGTGAGCGCGTCGCCGTTGGTGGTCAGGTAGAAGCCCAGCGGTCGCTCGCTCGTCACCCACGCGTAGTCGGCGATCTCTCTCAGCAACGGAAAGCGCAGCAGCGGCTCACCGCCGAAGAAGCCGATGCGCAACAGCGTGTCACTCCGGCGCTGGGCGAGCTCGATGCTCCGCTTCGCGAACTCGAAGGTCATCTCGCCGGCTCCGCTCCGGTCGGCGTAGCAGTAGGAGCACGAGCGATTGCAGCGGTCGGTGAGGACCAGGACGAGGTTCATGGGAGACCCGGGGTTGAGCTGGAGCGAGCGGTGAGGACGCGTATTACCCGCTACGGCACCAGGATCACCGGTGTTGGCCCGCACTGCTGGAAACTGCCCGATCGGTCTCGAAGCGGGGGCGCTGGTCATTCCTTCTCAGCGAAGGCGATGGAAACATCCAGTCGCGTGACCAGTTCACGGGGCGACTTCAGCCACGGGTAGCCGCGCCTTCCTAGTTCTCGGCCGTACCGGTAGAGGGCCTGCATGTAGCCGCTGTCGAACTCCTCGGGGTGTTCGGCCTCGAAGTCCTCGCCGATGACGGCGAGGTTGAAGCTCACCTCCTGTTCCTGGAGGCTCAGGTAGATCCGGAACACGTCTCCGATTCCCTGGTTCTGGATGAGGGACGCCACCGAACGGGCGAAGATGTCGATCGTGGATCGCGGGATCTCGGTCTGCACCTGGTCGAGGGAAGCATTGCGGATGATGTACGCGTGGCGCTCGCGACTCGTTCGAATCCCACGCTCGCGAACCATCTCGATCAAGGCCAGCGGAAACAGGAACACCTGAGCGCAGGTTCCTCCATCCACGTGCATCTCGTGGTAGGTGTTACCGTTCACCTCGACGTCGATCATCACCGGGGGGAACACGCCGGGGACCGAGGCGGAGGCCAGCATGACGTCGCGGAACAGCTGAGGCGCCCCGGGGTCGTCGCTCGACGCGATGCGCCCCATGTTCCAGATCACCGGCCGGCTGGCGTCCAGGTTCGTGGTCGCGATCAGCAACCAGCGCCCCTTCGCATACTCCTCGGCGATCCGAGCCAGGAGCTCTTCGGTGATGTACTTCTCGAGCAGATCTCGCAGCGGGGTGCTGTCGGTGATCGCATCGTCGTAGAGCACGGCGAACAGACTGCGCTCTTCGAACACGGCCTCGGGGCTCAGCGAGTTGAAGAGCTCATCGAGGACTGCGTCACCTGGAGGACCGATGAAGGCGAACGGCGCGATCATCGCCCCGGTGCTGATCCCGGTGACCAGTGAGAACTCCGGGCGATCGCCGGCCTCGGTCCACCCCGCGAGCAGCCCGGCGCCGAACGCGCCGTTGTCTCCGCCGCCGGAGAGCGCCAGGAAGTGCGCCGGCGGCAAGGGCCCTTCGTGCCCGACGGCGGCGAGATGCTGCTCCTGCCGACTCTTCCCCGCCACGAAGTCGTCGTAGAGAGTCTCGACGTCGTCGTTCATGTAGTACCGAGCACCCGGCACGCCGGGGATCGTGGCCTCGACGAGGCGTGCTTCGGGTACCGCGGGGCGGCGGTCCGGAGTGGCGCAACCCGCCAGGGCGAGAAGGACGACGAGGCCGCGTGCCGAGGAGCACACGGGTGACTGGCTGGCGTTGAGCTGGAGCTTCATTCACCGAGGATGAGGTACCGAGGGCGTCGACGAGCGTGACCAGGTCGGCACACTACTGCAGATCCCCGGCCCCGGCCACCCGCAGAACCGGATACACGCCGCCCTCCGCGATCGAGTCGTCGAGGAAGTTCCACGCCGCCAGCCCGTCGGTCGACTGCGGCTCGAGCAGGTACACGGCCAGTGTCCCCAGCGGCTGCGCCGTGCGAACCAGCGTTGCGCCTTCCTCGAACGAGCGCATCTCGGTGGACGCGGTCACCTCGAAGGTGGTGTGTCGGTGCCCCTGGTACTCGCGGCGGGCGGGGCGGATCGACGTGACTCGATACTGCTCGACCTGTGCCGACCCGGCGAACGGTTCGATCGCGATGCCGTGTTGCCGGAGTTTCTCCACCACTGCCTCGCAGCCGGGCTCGATGAGGTAGGCGTAGGGCCGCCGAACGCTGACCGTCGCTTCGAAGCGCCCGAAGTGCACGACCTTGTAGTCCTTGGGCCGGTCGGTGGCGCGGCGCCGACCATTCTCGCCGACCTCCAGCTCGTAGCCGGGCAGCACCACCGGCCGCCGATAGGCCGCCACCTGGTGACGCAGGCCGACGACATCATCCGGCTGCGGGGCCAGGCCCGCCCTGGTGGTCTCAATCCGTGCGCTCTCGTGCAACTCCAGCACACGCTCGGCGTTCTCGCTCACGCATCCGAAGATCTCCCGCAGGAAGGCCCGCGTCGCCATCACTCGGTTCCTGTAGGTCGCGTACGCGTACGCCTCGGAGAGAATCGACATCTGTCCGCGCAAGCCGCGATACGGAGCTCCGTACCGCGGATCGGCGGAGTAGGTGGTCCAGGTCGTGTATTCGCGATCGAAGTTGCCATAGAAGAAGGAATCGTAGCCGGTCTGATTGCGCATCCTCCCGCGCACCGTCGGCAGCAGCTCGTCGCGCCCGAACGCGATCGATGGCTCGTACCCCGAAGGATTGTTCGGTGCCGAGTAGGTGAGCGTCATGCGATGCTGCGACCCGTTGGTCGTATGCGTATCGATCACCACGTGCGGATCCCACTCGTTCAAGAGCTTGACGAACGCCCGCGTCTCCGGCGCGTCCAGCTTGACCCAGTCGCGATTCAGGTCGAGCCCCTGCGCGTTGGCCCGCTGCCCCATCCCCTGCTCCGGCCCGACCTGGCCGCGGCGGTTCTTCGGATCCATCTCGTCGTTCCCGTCCGGGTTGTAGTTGGGCGCGAACAGGAATACGAGCTTCTCCAGCAGTGGGTGATCGGGAGTGGTGGCGAGCTGCCGGATGAGCATCAGGATCGCCTCCTTTCCGCACACCTCGCCCGCGTGGATGTTGCCGTAGGCGAAGACGATCGGCTTACCGCTGGCGTGCGCTTCCCCGGCGCTGCGCAGCGGCGGGTCGGCGAGGATCACCAGCGGGATCGACTTTCCCTCGTGCGAAGTGCCCAGCTCCCCGAGGACCACGAGCTCCGAGCGTTCTTCGATGCGCTGCAGCAGCTCGAGCACCTGGGCCGAAGTCGAGGTGGCCTTGAACTCGCTCGCTTCAGCGACGGTGGCGAGATCATCAGGGGGGGTGGACTGCAGGGAGAGCGCGAGAGCCAGCGACAGGATCGTGGACATGAGAACCTCGGAAGGGGCGTGAAACGGGGATCGACTTCCGGGGCGGATCGTACCACCGGCAGCCGGCCTTGACCGGCGATCGATGCGGGACGATCGAGCGCCGACAGGAATCCAACACGAGGACTCGCACCCCGCAGGGTCGGTGCCAGCAGCTTCGGCCTGGCCGACGGTACCGAAAACACGAAAGCGCCCTAGAATCGTAGGTGGCACGTCCCGCTCGAACCCGTCTCACCCGGAGTAGATGACATGCTCTCGAGCTCTCTGCGGATCGCCGCGCTGCCATTGCTCTGCTGCTGCGTCCTGGCCCAGGGCTCCCGCACGATCACCCAGCAGGCCTACCTCAAGGCCTCCGACTCCGACTGGCTCGATCACTTCGGGGAAGCCGTGGCGGCCTCGGGCGACACGGTCGTGGTCGGGGCGATCTACGAGCAGAGCGACGCGGACGGGGTGAACGGAGATGACGGGAACAACAGCGCCGACGAAGCCGGTGCGGCCTACGTCTTCGTGCGCGACGGGACGGCGTGGAGCCAGCAGGCCTACCTCAAGGCATCGAACTCCGATCACAGCGACTACTTCGGAACCTCGGTGGCGATCGACGGCGATACCCTAGTCATCGGCGCGATCGGGGAGCGCAGCAACGCCACCGGCGTGAATGGTGACCAGAGCGACAACAGCACCTTCTACGCCGGCGCGGCCTACGTGTTCGTGCGCAGCGGGACGACCTGGAGCCAGGAGGCCTACTTGAAGGCCTCCAACACCGACCCCTGGGACCATTTCGGCGCTTCCGCCGCCATCTCGGGCGACACGGTGGTGATCGGAGCTCACGACGAGAACAGCAGCGCCACTGGTGTCGACGGGGACCAGAGCGACAACAGCGCCAACAATGCCGGTGCGGTGTACGTGTTCGTGCGCAACGGGACGACGTGGAGCCAGCAAGCCTATCTCAAGGCTTCCAACACCGACAAGGCGGATATCTTCGGAGCGGCGGTCGCGCTGACCAGTAACACGTTGGCGGTGGGAGCTCCTGGTGAGCAGAGCGGCGCGACCGGCGTGAATGGAAACCAGGGCGACGACAGCACCATCGCCGCCGGAGCCGTCTACGTTTTCGGTCGGAGCGGGACCACCTGGAGCCAGAACACCTACATCAAGGCTTCCAATACGGATTCCGGCGACGGCTTCGGGCGTCCCCTGGGCATCGCGGCTGACTTGCTGGTGGTTGGAGCCTCCAGCGAGCGCAGTGACGCCACCGGAGTGAACGGCGACCAGGACAATAACAACGCCCTGCACGCCGGAGCTGCCTATCTCTTCGAACGCAGCGGTACGAGCTGGAGTCAGAAGGCCTATCTCAAGGCCTCGAATACCGATGCCTCCGACTACTTCGGCGGGTCCGTCTCCGCGTCCGCGCACCGGGTTGCGATCGGGGCATACCTCGAGGACAGCAGCGCCACGGGGATCGACGGCGATCAAGGCGACAACAACGCCAACGCGGCGGGGGCTGCCTACGTGTTCGAGCGGTACCTCGCGAGCTGGGTCCAGGTGCACTACGTCAAGGCGTCCAATACCGATCCGAACGACGCCTTCGGCCATTCCGTCGCCCTGGCGGGTAATCTACTCGTGGTGGGAGCGTGGGGAGAAGCCAGCAATGCTACCGGGGTCAACGGCGATCAGAGCAACAACTTTCTTGGGGCGAGCGGGGCGGCCTACGTCTTCGAGCTGGATGATCCCTCGCTGAGCTGGCCGTACTGCTTCGGCGACCCCGGCAGCGGGACGCCCTGCCCTTGCGGCAACGACAACGACGGCAGTGTTCCGGAGTCCGGCTGCGCCAATGGCATGCACGCCTCGGGGGCGAAGCTCGACGGCAGCGGCACCGCCAGCCTCGCCGGCGACACGCTCGTCTTCTCCTGCACCGGGCTCGAGCCGGGCAACGCCGGTCTGCACTTCCAGGCCAACAACGACCGCTCCCCCGGCGTACCCTGGGGTGACGGGTTGAGCTGCGCGGGCGGCGGCCTCAAGAGGCTGCAGCTGCGCATCGCCGACGGTCTCGGCACTTCCGCCACCACGATCGGCATCAGCGCGAAGGTGGGCAACATCGTGGCCGGGGATACGAAGTATTATCAGTGCTGGTATCGCAACCCGACCGGCTCACCGTGTGGTCATGAGTTCAACGCCTCCAATGGTCTGGCGGTCTACTGGATCCCCTGAAGGCGCTCGTTCAATGAGGCTAGCCCCCTCGCTCTGCGGGAATGGAGGGGGCGGGTGGCCGATCACGTAAGGAAAGTGGCCGCAAATCGTCCGAGTCAACGACGCGGCTCCGAATCCAGGTTAGACTCGACTCGTACTATCGCCACTCTGCGGCCTTCGCGACCCAGCCCGGAGACCGCCAGAACTCGCTACGGGGCGAATCGACCCCGGATTGCAGGAGACAATATGAGGACGCTGCTGACCCTGGCCGCCCTGGTGGGCCTGACCAGCCCGACCATGGCCCAGATGCCTCTCGAGGATTTCGACGGCGGAACGTGGCCGCCCGCGGGATGGGTGGTCATCGACAATATCGGCAATGGACAGAGCTGGGACACCAGCTCCGCCTTCAGCCACGGCAACCTCGCCGGCTCGGGCGAGTGCGCGGCGATCGACAGCGACGACTACGGTACGGTCCCGATCGACGGCGAGTTGCACACTCCCGTCTTCGACATCCCGGCCGCGGGCCTCGGACTGGCTTTCGATCACCATCTCAGGCACCTGTCCCCCGAATTCGCCGATGTCGACCTCAGCGTGAGCGGCGGTCCCTGGACGAACCTGGTGCAGTACGCCAGCGACATTACCGGACACGTGGAGCTAGACCTCTCCGCCTACGCCGGAGCCACGAACTGCCAGGTACGTTTCCACTACTACAACGCCAACTACGAGTGGTACTGGCACGTCGACAACGTCGAGGTCATCGTTCTCCCGCCGCCTCCGGTCCACATCTGGTTCGAGGACTTCGATGGTGGCCCGTGGCCACCTGCGGGGTGGACGATCGTCGACAACATCGGCAACGGGCAGAGCTGGGACACGAGCTCCGCCTTCACGCACGGCAATGCGGCTGGCCAGGGAGAGTGCGCCGCGATCGACAGCGACGACTACGGAACCGTTCCCATCGACGGTGAGCTCATCACCCACTCGTTCGACGTTCCTGCCGTGGGATTGACCCTCGAGTTCGATCACTACTTCGACTGGCTCGGCCCCGAGTACGCAGACGTCGACATCCGGGTCGCTGGAGGCGCCTGGACCAACCTGTTGCAGTACACCGCCGACACCGGTGGACATGAGGTCATCGACATGGATCCCTACGTCGGGATGGACGTCGAGATCCGCTTCCACTACTACAACGCCAATTGGGAGTGGTACTGGCACGTCGACAACGTGGGCCTGATCTCGGGCGCCGGCTCCGGGATTCCGTACTGCTTCGGTGATCCGGGCAGCGGCACTCCGTGCCCGTGCGGCAACGAGAACGACGGCAGCGTCCCTGGTTCGGGGTGCGCGAACGGCGTCTTCGCCTCGGGGGCGAGGCTGACCGGATCCGGCCTGCCCAGCATCAGCGCCGACTCGCTGGTCCTCTCCTGCTCCGGCCTGGAACCGAACGGCATTTGCCTCTATTTCCAGGCGAACAACGACCTCTCTCCGGGCAACGTCTGGGGCGACGGGTTGCAGTGCGCCGGGGGGCAGCTGAAGCGGCTCGGGGTTCGCGTCTCCGATGCGAGTGGCCTCTCCGACACCACCGGCTACCCGCTGCCGATCTCGGTCAAGGCGGGCAACGTTCTCGCCGGGGACACCAAGTACTATCAGTGCTGGTACGCCAACCCGACCGGCTCGCCCTGCTCGACCGACTTCAATGCCTCCAATGGCTACTCCGTGACCTGGGTGCCTTGATCCAGGGGGAGAGCGCCGATCTCCGGCGGCTCCGATCCCGCTTCCTGCGGAGACGGAGCCGCCGGTTTCATCGACTCGCGGGCAGGCCCCTCGTGGTCGATCCGAGACCGAGGGTAGAACCACGGAGGATGGAACCGACCACGCCGCCCGCTCCGACGATCGCACCGACCAGGTGAGCGCCGTGCAGCACCGGGCCGCCCATGTCGATTCCGGTGGTGAAGATCGAGGCTCCCGAGAACGTCTCCAGCATCGCCTTGGCCAGCGTTCCCAGGACCAGGCTCCAGGCGACGGCTCTCCGGATCCCCCGCCCCTCGAGCGCCAGCTGTCCGGCGATCCACACGACCAGGGCGTGCAGTACTCCCGAGAGGCCGTAGTAGTGCTCCAGGTCCGGATACGCGGCGAGCAGCCCCAGGCTGATCACCGGCGGCATCCAGAGGAGCAACCAGCGCACGCGGAAGAAGAGCACCAGCAGCGCGGCGACGCTCACGTCGAAGGCGAAGTGCGCGAGGCTCGCGTGGTACAGGTGACCGGTCCACAGGCGCCAGAGCTCGCCGCCGGCCAGCGCGCCGCGATCGAGCACCGCGAGCCCGGGCACGGCACCCGCCGCCAGGGCCAGGAGAACCAGGGCGGCGGCGCCGAGCAGGCGGGCGCCTTTCCAGCGCCCGCCCTTCTTCTCCGGTCGGCTCATCCCTGACGCTTCCTGCGGGATCGCGAGCCCGTGCAACCCAGGAGGATGAGGCCGAGGGCGCCGAACAGCTCGACGGGGCCGATCGCGCCGCCGCCGGAGCCTCCGCCTCCGCCGCTTCGACCGGCGCGGCTCGGCGCGTGCGAGGCCTGGTTGCCGCCGAGGGGCTGACTGCCCGTATGAACCTGCACCGCGTTGCCGTGCTGGGCGCGCTGGCGAGCCGCGTCCTGCTCACGACCGCGCCGGTCCGCGTTGTCGCTGCCCAGCCCGTACGCCGCCTTGCGTCCTTCCTGGACGACCACCATCGAGGTGTGGTCGGTGACCAGACTGTAAGCGACGGCCATGTCGACGATCGCATCACGCGTCTCGCCCTCGCTCTTTCCATCGAGCCACTCGGCGCGCTCCAGGTCGGCGATCGCCGCCAGGGCGTAGAGCCGCTCCAGCTCGGGATTCGCCTGGTCGTACTCGGGGAGCTCGACCGGAACGCTCCACATCCGCTTCTCGCCGGAGATGCGCGCGGAGAGGCTCAGCTCGCTCTCGCCGATTCGGTCGTAGCGACCGAAGACGACCAGCTGCTGGCCGAGGTAGAGGCTCGGCAGGCGCTTCGGGTGGACCACCGTCGCGCCCTTCAGCTCGAGCTCCAGTCCGTGCATCGCCTCGTGCGACATGCGCGTCCGGGCGAGCATCAGGTGGGCGCCGATCTCGTCCTGCATCGAGACGGACTTGGCGAAGCCGCCAGAGAGGGAGGCGAGGTCGCCGAGCAGGCGCTCGTTCGCGCCGTTGCCCATCACGAAGGTGAAGAGGCGTGCGTCGTGCTTCTTGGCCATCTCGATGAAGTCCCGGTACTCGTGCGGCCCGGTGTTCGCCACGCCGTCGCTGACCAGGATGATCGCGCAGGGGCGGTCGGCGTCGAGCCTCGCGTAGGCCATGTCCAGCGCGCCGAAGATGTTCGTTCCGCCGCCGGCGCAGATCGCCTCGACCGCGAGCCGGGCGTTCTCGGCGCGCGAGGTGCCCGGCTGCAGCCACTCGCGCGTCAGCGGCCGGGCGCCGTTGTCGAACTCGATGACCTGGAAGCGGTCGATCTGCCGCAGCCCGTCGATCGCCTGCACCACGCCGCGACGCAGGGCGCGGATCTTGTCCCCTTCCATCGAGCCGGAGGAGTCGAGCACGAACATCCAGTCGGTGCCGTTGGCGGTCTCTTCCAGGTCACCTCCGGGCGTGATCACCGCCATGAAGGTGCCCTCGCCCTGGTTCTGGTAGCGGCTGGTCAAGAGCTCGACGCGTGCGGGCACGTTCTCCGCCAGCCGGTAGAAGAGCACGAAGTCTCGATCGAGGGTCGCCCCCTGACCGGTCCAGGACCCGCGCCACAGCTCTTCGTTCTCCTGATTGGAGGCGAAGCCGGCGTGGCTCGGACTGTGCAACCCGTCGACGGGGAAGCCGGTCTTCAGGGTGACGTCGATCTTCATCTCCCCTTGCACCTTCTTCTCCATCGCCCAGAAGGACTGGTTCATCGTCACGTCGTCGGTGTTCCCTTCCTGGAGCGGGTAGAGGTACCGACCGACGCCCTGATCGATCTCCAGCGGCTGGAAGTAGACCACGCGGACCTTCACCTCACCGCGCGGCGGAACCGGAGTGACGGAGACGCGGTAGTCGAAGTAGCCGTTCTGCTCGGCGAGTGCGGACGACTCGCCGGCGGCCTTCTCTTCCTCGTAGATGCGCTTCGCTTCCTGCTTCTCGACGACCTCGCCGATCACCTGGATGTCGGCGATCCACATCGAGAGCTCGGAGAGGGAGGCTTCATCGGGCAGCGGAAAGGACCAGGTCGCCTCGAGCGCCTGATCGGTCGGGTTGTCGAGCACCTGGTCGATCGTCGTGGTGGCGAAGCCGTTGTTGAGCACGACGTCGACGTGGTGGGAGCGGATGTGCAGCTCGCCGGGCTTCGTCTCCAGCTCGGCGGCGAGCTGCGTCTCCGGCTCGTCCAGCGGTCGTCGCTCGTCCTGGGCTCCGGCGAGCCCGGCGAGCGGAATCAGGAGGGCCCCGAGGCCCAGAGCACTTTCCAGTAGCTTCATGTCGATTCTCCTTGGCCGGGATGTCCGGTTGCAGGAGGTTGCGCGGCTGGAGAGTGCTTCTGCGCGAATCTATGCGACTCGGATCAATAAGTGTAGATTAGCCATACTCGGGGCGTCCATGCCGCGACGGGAGCCCACTCCGGTCAGGAGCTCGCGCTCCTCGACCGGCGCCTGTGGGCGAGCCACAGGAAGACCGTGCCCCCCGCGATCCCCAGAGCCATGTCGAGCAGGGTGTCGTCCAGCCCGACCTGCGCCTCGGTCAGCCCCAGTCGATCGGTGGTCCACTCCGCGAACTCCCAGAGGGCGGCCGCGGTGCAAACCGCGGTGAAGGCCAGGAGCAGCCGGCCAGTGTCGCTCGGTCGCCCCAGCACCGGAGTCGCGGCGGGGAGGGCGATAGCTCGCCAGATGAAGAAGGCGATCGCCACCCCTCCGAGCACGTGCATCGGAATGTCCAGCCCCGGCACGGCGAGGTAGGCCCCGAAACCACGCGAGAGCACGACGTGGAGCGAGAACACCACGACGGGCGCCCAGCCGGCGGAGCGAATCGAGGTCGAGAGCCAGCGGATCAGTGCGTCCATTCGGCTCGAAGATGGTATCAGTCCGCGGGAGGAACGGCAGCTCGGTCCCCGGCCTCTTCAGCCCTCTCCGGCGCGAATCCGCCGCGCCCCCTCGACCATCGCCAGGTAGTTCTCCACCGGCACGTAGTCGGGGATCGAGTTGCCCGAGCCCAGCGCATAGCCGCGAGCCGCGGCCCGGTACTCCGTGCCGAGGCGTTCGACTTCCGCGGTGATCTCGGCGGGCGGGCGGCGGCAGAGGAAGTCCATGTCGAAGCCGCCGAGCAGGCCGATGCGGTCGCCGTACTCCTCGATCCAGCGATGAAACGGCGCGATCGCGTCCTCGTTCGAGTGCTTCGCGTCGATCCCCGCCGCCAGGAACTCCTCCATCACCGTGAAGATGTTGCCGCAGGAGTGCCAGAGGAACGGCTTGCCGGCGGCGTGCACCCGATCGATCACGCGTCGATACTCGGGAACGATCCGCTCACGCACCGTGCCAGGGTTGGTGAGCAGCGAGGTCTTGAACCCGAGATCGTCGCCGATGCGACAGGCGACGAAGGCGTCCGCGTGGCGCGCGAGGAAGCGCTCCCACAACGAGACGAGCAGCTCGCCGATCCTCCGGAACAGATCGGCGTAGAGCTCGGGGTCGTCGACCTGCATGAACGGGAGGCACTCGAGTCCGACCAGGTCCTCGCTGATCTCGAAGACGCCGTTGCCGATTCCGCCGACCGCCATCATTCCCTCGGGCAACTCCTCGGCCAGCGCCTCGAACCAGATCGACGAGCGCTGCCAGAAGCGGTCGAAGAGCTCCGCCCACGGGTACGCCTCGAAGTCGGCGCGGTTCTGGATCGGCCCCGGGCGGCCGCCCATCAGCGCCCCGGAATCGGGCAGGATGCTCGTCACGCAGATCTCGAAGGAGACCACGTCGTAGGTCATCTCCCGGAAGAAGCGGCAGTAGTGACGCAGGAACTCGCGGATGTCGGCCTCGTCGCCGGCGCCGAGCTCCGCGAAGCGCAGGTCGAGAACCCGCTCCATGATCGAGACGTCGACGAGGTGCTCGTAGAGCGGCAGGCGGGTCGGCCGCTCGTTGCGCATCACCGCAGCGAAGTGCCGGTAATCGGGCTGGAAGGGGGTCGGAGGGCTCATGGCGGCCGTACGGTAGCAAGTCCGCCGCCTCGCGTCGGCCCGCCCCCGTGCCTCCGCCTCCGGAGCGCGGGGTATCGCGGCGATCAGAAATCCGGATTGCGCGAACCGTCGGGCCCCTCCGCGACATCTCCGTGTCGACCGGCACTTCTGCCGGTTCGAGCGTGCCTGCGCCGGGGGTGGGGAAACCCGCTCTCGGTGCAGCTTCATGCCCTCGGCGCGGTCGGCGCCGAGACCGAGGTCCTTGCGGCCCGCCGGCTTCGGGTCTAGCCTGCCCGACCCAGGCGGCCCCATGACCCTCTTCGACGCCCACTGTCACCTCGACCAGCTGGACGACCCCGCGGCGGCGCTCGAACGCGCGGTGGAGGCCGGCGTCGAGCGCATCCTGGCCGTGAGCGAGGACGCCGCCTCGGGGCGGGCGGCGCTGCAGCTGAAGCGCGAGTTCCCCGAGCGCGTGCTCGCCGGCGTCGGCCTGCACCCGGCGATCCTGTTCGAGCTCTCCGCGGAGGAGCTCGACGAGAACCGGCGCTTCGTCGAGGAGCGGATCGGCGAGGCGGACGTGCTGGGCGAGGTCGGGCTCGACCACAAGCACGCGCAGGACGACGAGCAGAAGCGGTTCCAGGAGGAGCTGCTCGAGCGTCTCCTGGTCGTCGCGGCGGACGCGGGGAAGCCGATCAACCTGCACTCGCGTCGCGCGCAGCGGCGCGTGATGGAGATCGCCATCCGCTACACGAAGGAGACCGGCCTCCCGGCGCTCCTGCACTGGTTCACCGCCTCGAAAAAGCTGATCCGCCTCTGCGGGCCGGAGGGCGTCTACGTCTCGGTCGGGCCCTCGGTGCTCTTCGACGGTCCGGCGCGCGAGGTGTGCGTCGAGATCCCCGAGCACCTCCTCCTCGTCGAGACCGACAGCCCGGTCCCCTACGGCGGCGAGCCCGCCGAGCCCGCCTGGGCGGCGCGCGTGGTCGAACGACTGGCCGAGCTGCGCGGCGTGACCGCGGAGCGGCTCGCGGATCGACTGGCCGAGAACTTCAGCACCTATCTCAGGGAGTAGGATCGAATGAGCTACACGTCGCAACCGAAGGTCGTCGGCTGGTTCAAGGGGTACTGCGGGCTGCTCGCCGTGATGTACTTCCTCCTGCTGCTGCTGGGAGTCGCCTTCTTCGTCATTCCGCCGCACGAGCTGGAGATGGCCGAGGATGAGGCGTACCTCTCCGGCGGGATCATGATCCTCATGGCGCTGCCCTTCCTGCTCGCCTCGCTCCTGCCCCTGTTCGTGCGCCCGCAACCCTGGGTCTGGCTGTACGGCATCGTGGTCATCTGCCTCGGCATGACCAGCTGCTGCACGCTGCCGGCCGCGATCCCGCTCCTGATCTTCTGGATCAAGCCGGAAGCGCGGGCCTTCTACGGGCGTGACTGAGCCGGCAGAGCCTCATGCTGATCCAAGGACGCGTCTGCAGCTTCATCCTGGCCACCGCGGCAGCGAGCGGCCTCCTCGCCTGCGGGACGAGCGAGGCTCCCACCTCGTCCCCGGAGATCGCCCCTTCCGCTCCGGAGCTCGAGCTCGCCGTCGACCGCTTCGAGGTGAACGTCGGCTCCCCCGGCCGCGAGTTCCTCGAGAACACCTATCTGGTTCGCGACCTGAGCAGCGGAGACGCGGTGATCATCGATCCGGGGGCCCGGAGCGAGGCGCTGGAGGCGCTCGTCGGGGATGAGGAGCTCACGGTTCGCGCCGTCCTCAATACGCACGGCCACTTCGATCACGTCGGCGCCAACGCGGCCCTCCGGGAGCGGTTCGGAGTGGAGGTCCTCGCGCACGCCGGGGACGAGCACCTCTACCGCGGGGAGGACTCGGCTCTCGTGCCCACGACCTGGCTCTCCGAGGAATCGATGCTGCGCTTCGGTGCGCTCGAGGTCACCGTCCTCCACACGCCGGGCCACACGCCGGGGAGCGTCTGCTACCTGATCGATTCGTTCCTGTTCAGCGGCGACACCCTCTTTCGCTCCTCGATCGGCCGCACCTGGGACGACGGCGCCGGCTCGGCGGAGGCGAACAAGCGCCGCCTGGTCGAGGGGATCCGGCGAGAGCTCCTGGCGCTGCCCGACTCGACCCTCGTCTACCCCGGCCACGGGGGGCGGACGATGATCGGGCGGGAGCGAGGGGAGAATCCGTTCCTGAAGTAGGTCGATCCCAGGGCGGAAATCGCCGTTTTCGGCCCCGAGAGGGCTACCACACCGGCCAAGGCAGAGGACTGTTCTTAATTGGAAGTTCCTATCAGGGGGCCCCTTCAGGCGGTTGATGAGGGGGAGCGGGGTCGTCCGGGTAGCGGCTCCGGGGAGCACATGGGAAAGGAGCGACACACGCGTCAGGAGAGGGTGCAGACTCGCTGCGGCCGGCGAGCGGGCTTCACCATGGTGGAGCTGATGGTGGCGATCAGCATCCTTCTCTTCGCCGTCTCGGGGGCCGTGGCCAGCCAGATCTACTCGCATCGACTCACCACGACCGGCGCCGAGACCAGTGCCGCGATGGCCGACCTGCAGGCCTGCATGGAGCGAATCCTGCTCCGGCCCGTGGACACGATCCCGATCGCCGGCAGCACCTTCGAGGCGGACCAGCCAGTGGCCGCCTACGAGGGGCTGCACCTCACCGGTGAGCGGATCGTGCCCACCTATCCGGGGTACGCGGTCGGCGGGGAAGTGCCCGATCCGCTGGAGATCGTGCTGACCATCACCTGGAGAGATCACGGCGGCAGACCGCGCACGCTGCGCCTGGCCTGCATGAAGACGCAATGAAGTACGCTCCCAAGCACCGCTCGCGACGAGGAGGCTTCACCCTGCTGGAGGTGACCATCAGCGCCTCCTTGATGCTGCTCATGACCGGGGCGCTGGTGCAGGCGCTGCGCGGCCTCCAGGGCCTGACCACGACCTCCGGGGATCAGGCCAATCTCCAGACCTTGGGGGACCGGGCTCTGCTGGAGATCATGAACGAGCTGCGCACCTCGGGCGTCGCTCTGTCGGCCGGGAAGGAGTTCCCTTACGTCTTCGACGATGGAGTCCCCGACCCGGAGTTCATCCTTCACGGCCATACCCCCGCGCAGGAGAACGCCGACCCCGGAGACCCGGATTTCGGGCCGAACCGGGAGCTCGTATACCTGGTCCCTCAGGACCTCGACGGAGATCGACGACCCGACCTCGACGCGAATGGAGCGCTGGTCTGGAGCGTCGATGAGATGAGTCTGGTGGTCAACACCAGGCCGGACGGCTTCAACTACCTCGAGCAACGCACCAATGGTGGAGCCCCCCGGACGCTGGCTCGCCACGTGGAGCGGGTGGTGTTTGATGACGCGGCATCGTCAGGATTCCAGATCCCTCTGGGCAGCGTGCGGGTTCGCCTGTTCTTCCGACGCACGGATGGAAGGGGGAACCTGATCCGCTATCGGAACGAAGCGGTCGTCAATCTCAGGAACGGGTAGGTAACTCCATCGGTAAGCCACCGCCTCTGGCGGTGAGACTCGAAAAGGCTCCGC